>NZ_JADNQN010000006.1:0-455291 GCF_047608695.1 Amycolatopsis sp. cmx-11-32
CCTAAGACCCTGCCGGGTTCCGGGTGCCGTGTCGCGAAAGCCACTTTCGGGACGTCAGACGTCGCGAAAGTGGCTTTCGCGACACCCGGGATTCGGACGACACGCGTGCCAGAATGGACGACAGGCTACGCAGCGAGTCGTCCCGCAGAGAACACGAAACCGCCACCCGCGCATCGCAGTAGGTACCTAAGACACCCTCGGCCCTAATTCACGAGACCCACGGGACCGGTCCTCACGGCTCGAGGAGGTCCCGCAGTGCTTCGGTGAACTGGGCCGGATTCCGTTGCGGCGCCAGATGTGCCCCGGGCATCTCGGTGAACGGCAGGCCCAGTTCGAGCGCGAGGATCTTCGCGGGCTGGTAGTGGTAGTGCCCCCGGCTGCCGACGCCCGCGACCGGGAGGATCTCGGTCCTCGCTTTCCGCAGCGCCCGCAGATCGGGAAGGTAGTCGAGGATTTCGGCCAGCTCGCGGCCGAACAGCCGCTTCCAGTCCTCCTCGTTCGGCAGCCGGATCGCGCGCAGTTCGGGCAGCGCGGCACCGGCGATCCCGTCGGTGAACCGTTTGAACGCCCCCATGAGGTCGCCCGCCTGCGCGAGCCGGACCTGTGCGTTGGCCTCGTCGAGCCAGCCGAGCGCGTCCGGGAGCAGCTGGACGGCGGGCGGTTCGTGGGCGACCAGGACGTTCGCCGCGTCCGGGTAGCGGGCGACGAGGTCGAGGCCGATCAGCGCGCCCGCGCTGGTTCCGAACACGCTCGCGGGCCCGCCGTCGACGTGTCGGAGGACGGCGTAGGCGTCGTCGGCCTGCTTCGGCACGCTGACCGGGCCGGTGCTGGTGTCGGTGCTGCGGAAGTGGCCGCGCCGGTCGTAGGTGACGACGGTGTGGTCGTCGGCGAGCAGCTTCGTCATCGTCCGGAAGCTGTCGGCCGAACCCAGCCCGCCGGCGATCAGGAGCAGAAGCGGCCCTTCGCCGGTGCTGCGGACGTACAGCTCACCGTCCTCGACCGGACAACGACTCTCCGAGATCATGGCCGAAGTCAAGCACAGCGTGTCCGCCTCCTCATCCGGAGGCCAGCCGCCGCAGAATGCCGGTGGCGTCGGCCACGATCGTCTCGATCAGCTCACCGACTCCCGGCAGGTCGTCCAGCAGGCCGACGACCTGCCCGGACGCCAGCACCCCGGCGCTCCGGTCGCCCTCGACCAGCCCGGCGCGCAGCAACATCGGCGTGTTGGCGGCCATCAGGACCTGTGACCACGTTCGGTGACCCCCGCGTTTCATCCGCAGTCCTTCGGTGGCCAGCGAGCGCCACGACAACCCGGTCAGCTTCCGGAACTTCGCGGCGTTGCGGGCGGCCCGGGCGAACCCGCTCACCGGACCGGCGGATTCGAGCGCGTCGACCAGTTCCGTCCGGAGGACGCGGTGCGGCATCCCGTCCACCTTGCGGGTGACGACAGTGCCGTTGAGGTCACGGGCGAGGTACGCCTGCTTGATCTCGCCGGGGACGGTGCTCTCCCGCGTGAGCAGGAACCGGGTGCCCATGGCGACCCCGGCGGCACCGTAGGAGAGGGCCGCGGCCAGCCCTCGGCCGTCGAAGAATCCGCCTGCCGCGACCACCGGGATGTCGACGGCGTCCAGCACCGAGGGCAGCAGCAAGGTCGTCGCGACCCCACCGGTGTGCCCGCCGCCCTCGCCGCCCTGCACGATGACGGCGTCCGCGCCCCAGCTCGCGACCTTCTCCGCGTGCCTCGCGGCGCCGACCGACGGGACGACGAGGACGCCGCTGTCCTTCAGTCGCGCGATCATGTCCTTCTTCGGCGCGAGCGCGAAGGAAGCGACCCTGACCTCCTCGCCGACGAGCAGCTCGACCCGGCGCGTGGCGTCTTCGGCGTCCGCGCGGAGGTTGACGCCGAACGGCCGCGACGTGCGGCTCTTGACCTCCTTGATCGCCGCCGCCAGTTCGTCGTAGCTCATCGTCGCGGAAGCGAGGATGCCGAGACCGCCCGCTTCCGCCGTCGCGGACACCAGTCGCGGCCCGGCGACCCAGCCCATGCCGGTCTGCACCACCGGGTGCCGGATCCCGGCCAGTTCGGTCAGCGCGGTCTTCACGACGGGACTTCCTTGTCCCGTTTGGCTTTCGGGTCGAGACTGGTCCGGATCAGCAGCAGTTCGGACTCGGTCGGCAGCCGGGACTCCGCGACGTCGCCGGTGATCAGCGGGAACGATGTCGCCTCGACGACCTCGGCCACGGAAACCCCCGGATGCACCGAAACCAGCCTCGGCGCGTGGTCCTCGCCGCCGAAATCGAGGACGCCGAGATTCGTGACGACGCGGTGGACATCGTGGTATCGCAAGCCGGCTTCGCGTGCCCTGGCATAGCCGACGCCGGACACGACGTCGACCTGGTCGACGAAGACCCGCTTGCTGTGCCTCGGAACCCAGTAGCTCGTTCGGTGGTTGGCCGTGTTGCCCGGGCCGCCGCGCACCCCGAGGAGTTGCTTCTTCGGCTGGGAATGCTCGCCGATCGCCGAGATGTTCTGGTTGCCCTCGCCGTCGATCTGGTTGGCGCCCATCACGACATGGCGCTTTCCGCGCGGTACCACGGTGTCGAGGACCTTGCGGAACGGTTGCCAGCCTTCGACGACGGCTTCGGGGGTCATCAGGTACGCCTCGCCGTCGGACAGCAGGATGTCCGGCTCGAAGGTGAGCCTGGCGAGCCGGGCACCCAGCGACGGGATGAAACCCATGGGGCTCACCACGATCTCCCCGTCGCCGCGGAACAGTTCGGCGCAGGCCACGACGACGATTTCGGCACGCGTTACGTCGCTCATGCGGACTCCCCGAATTCGGCGACGGCTTTCTGGTACCGCGTTTCGTCCCCGGACAGGAACCGGTCCACGAACCCGGGCCACGCGTCGAGATCCTTGGCGGCCTCGGCGTAGTGGCGCTGAAAGCGTTCGTCGCGTCCGTAGTCCGGGGCGGCGGTGGTGAAGTGCGCGCCGTTGGGTGTTTCGGCGACCCCGGTGACGAGCATCCGGCTCAGCAGCAGGCTCTGTACCGGTCCCGCTTCGGTGAGTTCGGCCGTCTCCACGATCCTTTCCGTGGACACGTAACACCTGTCGGCGGCGAGTGCGAACAGTTCGTCGAAGTACGGATCCGGTCCGAGGTACTGCGCGTTTCCCCAGGCGTCGGCGCGGTTGAGGTGGACGAAGGCGACGTCGAGCTTGAGCGCGGGCACGGCCAGCAGTTCCTCGGCGTCGTCGTAGGGGGAGCGGACGGTGCGCAACGACGGGTTCAGGTCCATGACGCCCGAGCCGAGGCCCGCCCGCGTCGGCAGGAACGGAAGTCGTCGCGCCGCGGCGGAAAGACCGGTACCGAAAACGCCCTCGTCGTACTCGGTGACGGTGATCGTCCCGGATTCCCTGGCACGGGAGAACCACGGGTCGTAGGGGACCGTGTCCAGCGTGACGAAGCCGAAGACGAGGTGCTCGAGCTTGCCCGCCGAGGCCAGCAGCCCGACGTCCGGGCCACCGTAGGAGACCACGGTGAGGTCTTTGACCGGCGACCGCAAGATCGCGCGCACCAGCGCCATGGGCTTGCGCCGGGACCCCCAGCCGCCGATCCCGATCGTCATGCCGTCCTCGAGTTCGCCGACGATCTCGTCCGGCGTCATCCGCTTGTCGGCCATCACTTCCCCTTACCTTCCAAGAACTCCTGGCGCGCGCCGTCGGAGACACCCGCCAGGTTGAGTTCGAAGGTGAATCCTTGCTCGAAGCGATAGCTGCGATGCACGGGCTGGACGTCGATTCCGTTGATGGCCTGTTTCGCCGCGCGGATCACGCGGGTGTCCTTCGCCGCGATCTGCCGAGCCAAGCCGAGGGCGGTCTCGTCGAGTTCTTCCCGCGAGACCACGGCATAGACCGAACCGTGGTGGTGCAACTGGTCAGCGGTGATCGTCGAAGCCGTGTAGTACAACGCGCGCATCAGGTGCTGGGGGACCAGCCGGGCGAGATGGGTCGCCGCGCCCAGCGCGCCGCGATCGACCTCGGGGAGCCCGAAGGTCGCGTCCTCGCTGGCGACCACGACGTCCGCGTTGCCGACCAGGCCGACCCCGCCGCCGAGACAGAAACCCTGTACCGCGGTGATCACCGGGACCGCGCAGTCGTACACGGCGGAAAACGCCGCCGCGCAGCCCTCGTTCGCGCCGATCAGCGCCCCGTACCCCGGATCGCGCTGGATCTCCTTGATATCGACACCCGCGTTGAACCCGCGGCCCTCCGCGCGCAGCACCACGACGTGGGTCGCGGGATCGCGCCCGGCGTCGGTGACGGCGGAGGCGAGAACGAACCATCCCTTCACGCTCAGCGCGTTCACCGGGGGCGCGTCGACCGTGACCACGGCGATGCCCGGCTCCGGTGAGTGGGTGGAAACGCTCATCGTGCCCCCTTCTCGCTACCAAACCTAGCACTTGCTTGGTACGTTAGCAGTGCGTCCGGTCCAGGTACAGCGAGCTTGAAGGAGGCCAGGTATGGCACTCGAACTCCGGCTCGACGGCGCCGTGGTGCTGGTGACCGGCGGGGTACGCGGTGTCGGCGCCGGTGTCACCAGGACTTTTCTGCGTGCCGGTGCCGAGGTCGTGACCTGTGCCCGCACCGAACCCGAGCGGCCGGTCTACGTCGAAGACAGGGCATCCACGTTCACCTCCTGCGACGTCCGCGACGCAGGAGAGGTCGACGCGCTCTTCGGGGAGATCCTCCGGCGGCACGGCAGGCTCGACGTCGTGGTCAACAACGCGGGCGGCGCGCCGTTCGCCGAGGTGGCGAACAGTTCGCCGCGGTTCCACGAGAAGGTGATCGGGCTGAACCTGCTGGCGCCGCTGACCGTCGCCCGCGCGGCGAACGGGATCATGCAGCGCCAGCCGCACGGTGGCGCCATCGTGAACATCAGCAGCGTCAGCGCGACGAGACCATCGCCGGGTACGGCGTCCTATGGTGCGGCGAAAGCGGGTTTGGACAATCTGACCGCGACGCTGGCCGTGGAGTGGGCGCCGAAAGTGCGGGTCAACGCGCTCGACGTCGGCATGGTCAAGACAGAGCACACGCATCTGCATTACGGCGACGAGGCCGGGATCGCCGCGGTGGGCGCGACAGTCCCGTTAGGACGGTTGGCCGAACCCGACGAAATCGGTTCCTGCGCGGTATTCCTGGCTTCTCCGCTGGCCTCCTATGTCAGCGGAGCCTGCTTGACCGTGCACGGCGGGGGAGAGGTGCCCGCCTTCCTCGCCGCCGCCAATTCCGTGGCAAAAGAACGAGAGGAGCCGGTGTGAGCGGGATCGCCGACGGCCGGATCGTGGTGGTGACCGGAGCCGGTCGTGGCATCGGACGGGCGCACGCGCTCGCGTTCGCCGCCGAGGGCGCGCGGGTGGTGGTGAACGACCTCGGCGCCGGGATCGACGGCAGCGGCGGATCGGCCGGGCCCGCGCAGGACGTCGTCGACGAGATCGAGGCGCTCGGTGGCGAGGCGGTCGCGAACACCGACGACATCGCGTCCTGGGACGGTGCCGCCGCACTGGTGCGGACCGCCGTCGAAACCTTCGGCGGGCTGGACGTCCTGGTCAACAACGCGGGGTTCCTGCGCGACCGGATGCTGGTCAACCTCGGCGAGGACGAATGGGACGCCGTCATCCGGGTCCACCTCAAGGGGCATTTCGCGCCGGCGCGGCAGGCCGCCGGGTACTGGCGCACGGAGGCGAAAGCCGGCCGGACGCGGGCAGCGCGGGTGATCAACACCAGTTCCGGGGCCGGCTTGCTCGGCAGCGTCGGACAGGGGAACTACGCCGCCGCGAAGTCCGGGATCCTGGGACTCACGCTGGTCGCGGCCACCGAGTTCGCGCGCTACGGCGTCACCGTGAACGCGATCGCCCCGGCCGCCCGCACCCGGATGACCGTAGAGGCGTTCGCCGCCGACATGGCCGCGCCGGAGCGCGGTTTCGACGCCATGGCACCGGAAAACGTGTCACCGCTGGTGGTGTGGCTCGGCAGCGAGGAGTCGTCCGGGGTGACCGGGCGGGTGTTCGAGGTCGACGGCGGACGCGTCTCGATCGCGCAGGGCTGGCGGCACGGCACGGTGCGGGACAAGGGCTCCCGATGGGCACCGGCCGAACTCGGCCCTGTCGTGGCCGAACTGCTGGCCGATGCTCCCCTTCCCGAACCTGTGTACGGCACTTAAACGTTGGGCCGAGGGGCTGAAGGACGCTTTCCCCGCATCCCATGGGGGGAAAGCGTCCTTCACCGCATGAGACGCGGGGAAAGTCCCCTTCAGCCCCCACCGCTCAAGCGTCCCGGGTCAGGTCACGGACCTCGGGAAGCCGCTGGAACCCGCCCGATTCGTAGGTCGCGACGGCGGCGACGTTGGAGCTCGGCGTGCTCACGGCCGCGCTCGACGAGCCGAGCTCCTGGAGGGCGGCCGCCGCCGCGGCGGTGATCGCCCGGCCGTGGCCGTGTCCGCGATGGTCCCGGTGCACGCCCATCGGTTCGAGTACCCCGGGCTTCCCCGGACCGGCCGACCACACCGTCACCATCGCCACGGCGTTGCCATGGCCGTCATAAGCGACCAGACATCGGGCGTCGGCGTACGGCACGCCCGACGCCATCGCCTGCCAGCGCTCTTCCGAGAACTTCGATCCGTCGAACGCCGCCCGTGTCACGCCGGCCCACACCTGCGCCCGCTCCGGCCCGATCACTTCGATCCGCGGGTCCGGGGCCTTCACCGGTTCGGTGAGGTCGCGGTGCAGCGGTGTCCACGGTTCGCCGGTGCGCCAGCCTCGTTCGGGCAGCAGGTCTTGGATCAGCGCGTCCTGCGGTGCCTCGATGAACACCTTCCCCGGCGGCAGTACCCCGCGCTCCGGCTCGATGACGTCCTCGACCAACCGCCGCGCCAGCTCTTCGTCCCGCCGCGAGTCCGGAGCGGTCGTCAGGCGCAGCAGGTCGGCGCCGTCCAGCAGCCCGACGGCGAGGATCCGGCCGTCCCGGCGCCAGGTCCGGACCGCCGCGGCCGTCGCTTCCGCACCGAACCGCCAGAACCAGCCCAGGTCACCGGGATGCAGCTGCCACGGCGAGCCCTCGTGCTGCCACTCCCGCACCGCGTCCACGGCCTCGCCGAGCCCGTCGATTTCCGGCTTCTCCACGGTGATCGCCATACCCGTGATCACACACCACCACGGAAGACGTTCGCATCCGGTTTTCGGTGCGGCCAAGATGGGGGTGTGACGTCACTTCAGCGTTGTCTCTGGGAAGCGGTCGAGCCGCTGCACGCCGTCGTCTACTTCGCTCCGGAAACGGCGGCCGCGGCCAAGGCGGTGGGCTTGCCGGGCTGGTGGATGGGCTATTTCGCCGGGCGGGTCTCGCCGCTCGGGCCGGTGACGGAACCGCCGGTGACCGCGATGCTCTTCGGGTTCGCCCCGAGGATGGTCGCGCGATCCCTGCCCGATGCCTGGAGATACGCCGAACCGGCGGTCGTGCTCCAGAGCCGGATGGACGCCGTCGAGGCGGCGCTGGGCCGGGTCCTGCCCGCTGACGCGCCGTTCGAAGAGCTGGCCGGTCTGCTCGAACAAGCCGTCACCGGCTGCGATTTCGCGGCCAGGCCACTCGCCGCCGCGTGGTCTTCGGTCGCCCGTCCCGCGAGTGCGGCAGGCCGGGTCTGGCTCGCGGCGACAGTGTTGCGCGAGCATCGCGGGGACGGTCACGTGCTCTCCGCCGTCGCCGCCGGGCTGCGCGGGCTCGACACCACGCTGACCCACATCGGCACCGGCGCGGTCGATCGTGAAGTCATCCAGATCAACCGAGGCTGGTCCGATGACGACTGGGAGGAGAGTGTCGCGCGGTTGTCCGAAAGGGGCGTCCTCGATGGCGAGCTGAAGCTCACCGAAGCGGGAATCGTTCTGCGCCAACGGATCGAGGACGAGACGGACCGCCTCGCCACCGGTCCTCTCGAAGCGCTCGGTG
Source organism: Amycolatopsis sp. cmx-11-32 (assembly GCF_047608695.1). Classification (NCBI taxonomy): domain Bacteria; kingdom Bacillati; phylum Actinomycetota; class Actinomycetes; order Pseudonocardiales; family Pseudonocardiaceae; genus Amycolatopsis; species Amycolatopsis sp. cmx-11-32. Next base: position 7,997 of record NZ_JADNQN010000006.1, read on the forward strand.
CCGACGGCGCCGCCGAGGTCGTGCGGATCGCCGTCCCGTTGAGCCGCCGGATCTTCGACGTCGGCGCGATCCCGCTGCCGAACCCGATGGGGGCACCGCGGCCCTGACCGCTCGAAACTGTCGTACCCCGGTGGGAGGCTGTTCCTCATGGCGACGTGGCAGCAATTCAGTGAAGAGGCACCCGCGCTGGCGGAGAAGATCAAAGAGCGGTTCACCGCGAAGAAGTCGCATGTGCTGGCGACGCTCCGGCGGGACGGCTCGCCAAGGGTCAGTGGCAGTGAGGTCGATTTCCGTGAAGAGGATCTGCTGATCGGATCGCTGATCAACGCGGTGAAGGCGAAAGACCTGCGATGTGACGGCAGGTTCGCGATCCACGCCGCCTCGGCGATCGACGAGGGGGGCGCGGACGCGAAGGTGGCGGGCAGGGCCGTCGAGATCACCGATCCGGCCGAGGTCGCCCGCCTGCAGGGCGACGACGAACCGGCCCATGTGTTCCGCCTCGACCTGTCCGAGGTGGCGCTGACCTGGGTCGAAGGCAATTCCCTGATGGTCGAGGTCTGGAAGGAGGGCCAGGGGAGCAAACGGCTCGCGAGGCCGGACAACGGTCCGGTGGTCGAGGTCGCGCTGGACTAGAACACGGCGTTAAACCCGTTCGATGATGGTGCCGGTGGAAAGCGCGCCGCCGGCGCACATCGTCACGAGAGCGGTACCGCCGTCGCGGCGTTCCAGTTCGTGCAGTGCCGTGGTCAGCAGCCGCGCGCCGGTGCTGCCGACGGGATGCCCGAGCGCGATCGCGCCACCGTTCACGTTGACCTTGTCCTCGTCCGCCCGATGCACCCGTTGCCACGACAACACAACCGAAGCGAACGCCTCGTTGACCTCGAAGAGGTCGAGGTCGCCGATCGTCATCCCCGCTTTGGCCAGTACCCGTTCGGTCGCCCGCACGGGACCGTCGAGGTGGTAGTACGGCTCCGCGCCGACCAGTGCCTGCGAGACGATCCGTGCCCGCGGCTTGAGGCCCAGTGCCTTGGCCCGGTCCGAGTCCATCAGGAGCAGTGCGGCCGCACCGTCGGAGATCTGCGACGACGTCCCTGCCGTGTGCACGCCGCCTTCGAGAACGGGCTTGAGCTTGGCGAGACCATCGACGGTCGTCTCGCGCAGGCCCTGGTCGCGGGTCACCAGCCGCGTCTCGCCGGTCGGCGTGCCGTCCTCGCCGAGCACGGGTGCCTTCACCGCGACGGTCTCACGGTCGAAGTACCCGGCCGCCCACGCGGCGGCGGCCTTGGCCTGCGAGGCCGTTCCGAACCGGTCGACGTCCTGGCGGGTGATCCCGCGGCGTTCCGCGATCCGCTCGGCCGCGCCGTACTGGTTCGGCATGTCGATCGACCAGGACTCCGGCCGCGGTGTGCCGATGCCTTCGCCGCGGTTCGCGCCCAGCGGTACCCGGCTCATCGCCTCGACGCCGCACGAGACGCCGGCGTCGATCGCCCCGGCCGCGATGAGCCCGGCGATCAAGTGGGTCGCCTGCTGCGCCGAGCCGCATTGGGCGTCGATGGTGGTCGCGCCGGTGGTCTCGGGGAGTCCGGCGTGCAGCCACGCCGTCCGCGTGACGTTGCCCGCCTGCTCGCCCGCCTGGGTCACGGCGCCGCCGATCGCCTGCTCGACCAGTGCGGGATCCAGCCCCGCGCGTTCGAGCAGGGCGCGTTGCGCCGCGCCGAGGATCTCGGCGGCATGCAGCCCCGCCAGGTGACCTCTGCGCTTGCCGACAGGGGTGCGGACCGCCTCGACGATCACCGGACTACCCACGTTCGCCTCCTGGGGAAACACTGTTCACTACCGGAAAGTAGAACACGTTCTTGATTTGAGCAAGCCGCCCCAGGGTCGACTCGATTTTGATCACGGGTCGCCGCTCTCGCTCCTCGCCGGGCTCTCATGATCTTCCGGGTTGAGTTAACGGGTTTCACTAAAAACTCTTCACTGGATAAAAGCCGTATGCTTCAATCGTCTCTAGAACGTGTTTCATTAGCGAACCGCGTAGGAGGTAGCCCGTGGCCGCTCCGCTGATCCCCGCCGGTTTCGATTTCACCGATCCGGATCTGTACGCCACCAGACTGCCTCTGGCGGAGTTCGCGGAACTCCGCCGCACGGCACCGGTCTGGTGGAACCCGCAGCCGCACAACACCGCGGGCTTCCGCGATGACGGCTACTGGGTCGTCAGCCGGCTCGAGGACGTCAAGGTGGTGTCGAGGGACAGCGAGCTGTTCTCCTCGCGGGAGAAGACCGCGATCATCCGCTTCGACGAGAACATGACCGACGACAGCCTCGAAGCCAACCGCCTGGTCCTGCTCAACATGGACGCCCCGCAGCACACCAAGCTGCGCCGGATCGTGTCGAAGGGCTTCACACCGAGGTCGATCGCGAAACTCGAAGACACCCTGCGCGACCGGGCGGAGAAGATCGTCAGCGAGGCCAAGAAAAAGGGCTCCGGTGACTTCGTCGTCGACGTCGCGTGCGAACTTCCGTTGCAGGCCATCGCCGAACTGATCGGCATCCCGCAGAAAGACCGCCTGAAGCTCTTCGACTGGTCCAACCAGATGGTCTCCTACGACGACCCCGAGTACGAGGTCGAGCCGCTCGCCGCGTCCGCGGAGATCGTCGGCTACGCCTGGAACATGGCCGAAGAACGGCGTAAGTGCCCGATGGACGACATCGTCACGAAGCTGGTCCAGGCCGACGTCGACGGCGAATCACTGGCCTCGGACGAATTCGGTTTCTTCGTCATCCTGCTCGCCGTAGCGGGCAACGAGACGACGCGCAACGCGATCACCCACGGTATGAAGGCGTTCCTCGACCACCCGGACCAGTGGGAGCTCTACAAGAGGGAACGGCCGAAGACCGCGCCGGACGAGATCGTCCGCTGGGCCACCCCGGTGGTCGCCTTCCAGCGCACCGCGACCCGTGACACCGAACTCGGCGGGCAGCTGATCCGCAAGGGCGACCGGGTCGGGATGTTCTACAGCTCCGCGAACTTCGACCCGGACCACTTCGACGAGCCGGAGAAGTTCGACATCCTCCGCGAGGAGAACCCGCACGTCGGCTTCGGCGGCACCGGTTCGCACTACTGCATCGGCGCCAACCTCGCGCGGCTGGAGATCGACCTGATCTTCAACGCCATCGCCGACGTCATGCCGGACATCAGCGAGGTCTCCGGGCCGGACCGCTTGCGGTCGAGCTGGCTCAACGGCGTCAAGCACTACCAGGTGCGCTACGGCTGATTCATCGCGAGCGTCGTAGGGCACCATGAGGCCATGGGTCCCCACGTGCAGGTCGACGTCGAAATGTCCTTCCGGGTCACGAAACCCGGCCCCGCCGCGTTCGTGGTCGCGCTCGCCGGCGGGGCGGGCCAGGAGGAGTTCGCCTACCCCGCGCCACCGCGCCAGGTCGCGTTCGAACACGGGACCCGGGCGCAGGTCCTCGACCTGCCGCGCGGCGAGCACGTCGTGCGATACCGGGCCGGGCGCGCCCTGGGTGAGGCCGAGGCCGAGCCCGTCACCATGGACGATCTCGTCCGGTACACCCGCCCGAGCCGGTACTGCCCCTCGGACCGGATGGGCGGGCTCGCGCTGTCCCGGTTCGGCCACCTGCCCGACGCACGGACCCAGGTCGAGGCGATCGTCCGGCACGTGGGGGAACACCTGTCCTATGTGGTCGGTTCCGGTTCGCCGACCGACGACGCCGTCGACACCTATCTCGCCGGGGAAGGCGTGTGCCGCGACTACGCGCACGTCTGCATCTCACTGTGCCGCGTGATCGACATCCCCGCCCGGTTCGCCGCGGTCTACGCGCCAGGGCTGTCCCCCATGGACTTCCACGCCGTGTTCGAGGCCGCGATCGACGGCCGCTGGTACGTGTTCGACGCCACCGGCCTCGCGCCGAGGCAGAGCTTGAGCCGGATCGCGACCGGACGCGACGCCACCGACACCGCTTTCCTCTCCACCCTCGGCTGTGAGCTGGACTTTCTCGGCAACACCGTGCTGGCGACCGTGGGCCCGTCGCTGCCGGAGGACGACGGTTCGGACCTGATCGCACTCGCCTGATCGCGTGTTGCCCACGAGCCGTGTAGACATTGGCGTGTGAGGGAGAAACAAGCACCGACGAAATGGAAGCGGCTGCGTGCCCGCTACCGTTGGCTGGACCATTTGGCGCGGGCGGTGAACCGCTATGTCGAGGACGGCGGTTACCACTACGTCGCGTCGATCACCTACTTCAGCCTGTTTTCGCTGGTGCCCATTCTCATGGTCGCGGTGTCGGTGGCGGGCTTCGTGCTGGCGAGCCAACCGCAGTTGATCGAATCGATGCTGAACGCGATCACCGGCACGCTGCCCGGCGGTCTCGGTGACAAGGCGGGGGACCTGCTCACCGGGTTCGTGGCGCAGCGCACCAGCGTGGGGCTCATCGGTCTGGTGATCGGGTTGTACTCCGGCTGGAACTGGATGAATGCGCTCCGGGACGCGCTCACCGCGCTGTGGGGCCAGAACCGGTCGGATCTCCCGCTGCTGCGCACGATCGCCGCCGACCTGCTGGCGTTGCTCGGCCTCGCGAGCGCGCTGCTGGTCTCCTTCGCCATCACCATTTCCGGGTCCGCGCTCGGCCGGTACCTGCTGGGACTGGCCGGGGTGGACGACACCGCCGGGGGGCACAACGTGCTGTCGGTGATCTCGATTCCCTTGGCACTGCTGGCGAACTGGCTCGTGTTCCTCTGGGTGCTCACCCGGCTGCCGCGGAAACCGGTCGGCGTCCGCAGCGCGATGCGCGGCGCGGTCGCGCTGGCACTGGGCTTCGAACTGCTGAAGCAGGCCGGTGGGATCTATTTGCGGTTGATCGGCGACTCGCCGACCGGCGTCGCGTTCGGCTCCATCATCGGCCTGATCTTCTTCATCTCACTGGTGGCCAGGATGCTGGTGTTCGTCACCGCCTGGACGGCGACCGCGCGGGACGCGCCGCCGGACCCGGTCCGGCCGCCGCCTCCCGTGGTGGTCCGGCCCGTGGTGGCGCAACCCGATCGGCACGGTCTCAAACCGATGCTGGTGGGGGCGGTGACCGGAGTGGTCGCGACCCTCGCCGCGCAACGTCTCCGGCCGCGCCGCCGCTCCTGACACGTCGCCGACCAGGCGTGGGAGCGGAGCACACCTGAAGGACGCTTTCCCCGCATCGCATGCGGGGAAAGCGTCCTTCGGCCCTCAGCGAGAATGAAAGGGCTCCACCGCGCCGCCGCTCTTAGCTCGGCTTGGCCGAGCCCACCACCCACATCGAGAAGAACTGCGAACCGCCGCCGTACGCGTGCCCGAGCGCGACCCGCGCGCCGTCGACCTGGTAGTCCCCGGCCCGGCCCATCACCTGCTTGGCCGCTTCGGAGAACCGGAGCATCCCGGAAGCGCCGATCGGGTTCGACGAAAGCACGCCGCCCGACGGGTTGACCGGCAGTCGCCCGCCGAGCGCGGTCTCGCCCGCCTCGGTGAGCTTCCAGCCCTGGCCTTCGTCAGTGAACCCCAGGTTCTCCAGCCACATCGGCTCGAACCACGAGAACGGCACGTAGATCTCGGCGGCGTCCACTTCGGACAGCGGGTCGGTGATGCCGGCGTCCCGCCACAACGCGGCGGCGGCGTCGCGGCCCGCCCGCGGGTTGACCTGGTCGCGGCCGGCGAACGTCGTCGGTTCGGTGCGCATCGCGGTCGCGTGGATCCACGCCGCGCCACCGGGAACGGCGTCGCCCGCGGCCTCGTCACCGATCACCATCGCACACGCGCCGTCCGAGGAGGGGCAGGTCTCGTCATAGCGGATCGGGTCCCACAGCATCTGCGAAGCCTGCACCGACTCCACGGTGATGTCCGCCTGTCGCAAATGCGCAAAGGGATTCAGGGCACCGTTGCGCCGGTCCTTGGCCGCCACGATCGCACCGATGTGGTCGGGCGCGCCGGACCGCCGGATGTACGAGCGCACGTGTGGCGCGAAATAGCCGCCCGCGCCGGCGCCCACCGGCATCTGGAACGGCGGCAGGATCGACAGGCCCCACATCGCGTTCGACTCGGACTGCTTCTCGAAAGCCACGGTGAGCACTCGTCTGTGCACGCCCGCCTGCACCAGCGACGCCGCCACGAGCGCGGTCGACCCGCCGACAGAACCCGCGGTGTGCACGCGCAGCAAGGGTTTCCCGGTCGCGCCGAGCGAGTCGGCGAGGAACAGTTCGGGCATCATGACGCCCTCGAACAGGTCCGGCGCCTTGCCGAGGACGACGGCGTCGACGTCGTCCCAGCCGGTCTGAGCGTCGAGCATCGCCCGGTCGATGGCCTCGCGGAGCAATCCGGGCATGGACACGTCGGTGCGCTTGGCCTTGTGGTGGGTCTGGCCGGTTCCCAGTACGGCCGCGAGGTGCTTCACGAGAGGACCTCCAAGGTTGCGACCAGGTTCTGCTGCAGGACGGGGCCGCTGGTCGCGTGGGCGAGGGTCTTGCGCGCGCTGCCGTCGAGGACGCGGTTCGCGGCCTCGCCGATCCGCGCCAGTCCCGCGGAGAACATCGGATTGCCGGTCAGCACGCCGCCCGAGGGGTTGATCCGCACTTGGTCACCGAGGCCCAGTGCGTCACGCAGGATCAATTCCTGGTGGGTGAACGGCGCGTGCAGTTCGGCGAGTTCGACGCCGTCGAGGTCGAGTGCCCGCCCGGCGGCCATTGTGGACGGTGACCGGGTGAGGTCCCGCACGCCGAGCGCGGGGGAGTCGACCCGGTGCTGGATCCCGGAGATCACCGCGGGGCTGTCGACGAGGTCGGCCGCCCGCTCGGCGGAGGCGAGCACCAGCACGGCGGCGCCGTCGGTGATCGGGGCGATGTCGTGGGCCCGCAGGGGATCCGCGAAGTACGGGGCGTTTAGGAGGTCGGCGACCTCGACCGTTCCGGAGACCTGCGCGGCGGGATTCGACGCGGCGTCGGCGCGGCTGCGCGCGGCGACTTCGGCCAGGTCCTTCTCGGACCACAGTCCCGCTTCGAGCCCCAGCCTCGCCTGGATCCCGGCGACACTCACCGAGTCCGGCCACAGCGGCGCGACGACGTACGGGTCCATCTGCAGTGCCAGCACACGCCGCAACTGCCCGGCCGACGATTTGCCGAAGCCGTAGACGAGCGCCGTTTCGGCCTCGCCCATCCGGATCTTGAGCCACGCCTCGTACAACGCCCAGGCGGCGTCCATCTCGACGTGCGACTCGTGGATCGGCGGGAACGCTCCGATGGCGTCGACGGCCGCGATGAACGAGAAGGCGCGGCCGGCGAGGTAGTCCGACGAGCCCGAGCACCAGAACTCGATGTCCTTTTTGGACAGACCGGTCTTCGCGAGGACCTCGGAGAAGATCGGCACCAGCATTTCCACGCCATTGGTGGTACCCGTGGTGCTGCGGACGTTGGGGGCCTGCGCGAAGCCCACTACTGCTACATCTGGCACGGTGTCCTCACAGATGGTGGGCGAAGGATTCGTATGGCGCGTCGGGCTCGCCGGTCGGTTCGAAATGGCCGATGTTCTCCAGTGACGTCCACCATTCCTCCCGGGGTTTCCAGGCGGCGCGCACCCGCATGCCCATCCGGACGTCGGCGGCGTCGCAGCCGAGCACCAGGTGCAGGAACGCGATGTCCGCGCTGTCGAGCAGGATGTACGCCGCGACATAAGGCGGTTCGATCTTCTGCCCGAGGAACGGCACGTTCACGATGCAGAACGTGGTGACGATGCCGGTGTCGGGCAGTTCGACCTCGTCGGTGGTCGGGACGCCGTCGGTCGGGCAGGCGCCGCGCGGCGGGATGTAGACCTTGTCGCAGGACGGGCAGCGCTGGCCGATCAGCTTCCCCTCGGCGAGCCCGCGCAGGTACCGGCTCTCCTCCGGTGACGCGGAATGCTCGTAGCGCAGGTGGATCGGCGTGATCACCACGCTGACAGGCGAGCCTTCCTCGCGTTTCGCGATCGGGGGAGGTGCCTCGGTGGGTTCGGTGTCGGGTCCGTCGGCGGGGACGAAGTAGGCGATGTCCCGGATGTGGCCGACCGTCTCGTCCGCCCAGCGGATCCGCACGCGCTGTCCGGTGTGGACATTCGACGGCGTGCCCGCGTCGACGGCGTGCAGGAGCGAGGTGTCGGCGCCGTCGAGCCGGATCAGCGCCCAGGCGAACGGCCGGGACAGCGGCTGGCCGTCGAGCGGTTCGGCGATCCAGGACCAGGACACGATCTCGCCCTCGGCGGCGACCGGCACGAACTCGGACAGCGCCTCGGCGGTCACGGGGTCGTATTCCAGTGGCGGCACGTGGACACGGCCGTCGCTGCCGCGGACGCCTTCGACGCGGCGTTCGCGCAGGGCGTTGACGAACCGGCCGAGCACGGGGCCGACCGAACGGGTGTAGTCGAAGCCCACGTCGAGCGGGGCCGACAGCGGAAGTTCGGATGCGCTCACGTCCTGAGTGAAACACGTTCTCGAAATTCCGGCAAGATTGGCCGTCTCGGCCTTGCTGGCGGTTGCCCTTGGGTGAAACGCGTTCTAGATTTGCGCGTATGTCGACTGCTACGGGGACCCTTGGGGTCTGGAACATCGCCGCCAGCCAGCCGGAGCGGATCGCACTGGTCGATCCGGACGGCCGTTCGATCGGCTACGGCGACCTGGCCGCGAAAGCGAACGCGTACGCCCGGGGCTTGCAGGCCCTCGGGCTCGAGGCCGGGGACGTGGTCGTCGTCCTGCAACCCAACGGGGACGAACTCGTGGCGGCCTACTTCGCCGCCATCCAGTCCGGTCTGTACATCGTGGTGGTCAACTGGCACCTGGTCGGCCCCGAGGTCGCCTACATCCTCGCCGACAGTGGCGCCAAGGCGTTCCTCGCGCACGAGCGGTTCGCCGACGTCGCGATCGCCGCCGCCGACGAGGCCGGAATCCCGGAACGCGGGCGGTTCGCCGTCGGCGACGTCCCTGGCTTCCGCCGGATCGGGGAACTCGGCTCGGGCGAGGGCGACAGACGCCCGGAGAGCCGTACGGCCGGCTCGCCGATGCTCTACACATCCGGGACCACTGGGCGTCCCAAGGGCGTCCGGCGACCGCTGAGCGGCGCGGATCCCGACGACGTCCCCGGCGCCTCGACGTGGTTCTTCGGGATCTTCGGGCTGGCGCCACACGACGAGCACGTACACCTGTGCGGGTCGCCGCTCTATCACACGGCGGTGCTCAACTTCGTCGCGATTTCCCTGCAACTGGGGCATACCGCGGTGCTGATGGACCGGTGGGACGCCGAGGACATGCTGCGGCTGATCGACCGGCATCGCGTCACGCACAGCCATATGGTCCCGACGCAGTTCCGCCGCCTGCTCGGGCTGCCGGACGACGTCCGCTCGGCTTACGACCTGAGTTCCCTGCGGGTGATGATCCACGGCGCCGCGCCGTGCCCCCTGGAAGTCAAACGGCGGATGCTCGACTGGTGGGGCCCGGTCGTCACCGAGTACTACGCGGCCACCGAGGGCGGCGGGACGGCGATCTCGGGGGCGGAGTGGTTGAAGAAGCCGGGTTCGGTGGGGCTGGCGTGGCCGGGTTCGACGATCAAGATCCTCGACGACGAGGGCGCGGAACTGCCCGCCGGCGAGACCGGCACGGTCTACATGAAGATGGGCGACTCGAAGTTCGAGTACCACAAGGACCGGGCCAAGACGGACGAAGCGCGGGTCGGGGACCTGTTCACCCTCGGCGACGTCGGTCATCTCGACGAGGACGGCTATCTCTTCCTGCACGACCGCAAGGCTGATCTGATCATCTCGGGCGGGGTCAACATCTACCCGGCGGAGATCGAGGGCGAACTGGTGATGCACCCGAAGATCGCCGACGTCGCGGTCTTCGGCGTCCCGCACGAGGACTGGGGCGAGGCGATCAAGGCCGTCGTGCAGCCCGCCGACGGCGTGGAGCCCTCCGAAGACCTCACCACGGAGATCCTCGAGTACGCCGCGGCCCGACTGGCGAAGTTCAAACTCCCGCGTTCAGTCGACTACTTGCCCGAACTCCCGCGCGACCCCAACGGAAAGCTCTACAAGCGCAAGCTCCGCGACCCCTACTGGGAGGGCCACCGCGCTCCCTGACACCCCGCAATTAGTCCTCTAGTTGCGGTAGTTCACCGGTGAACTACCGCAACTAGAGGACTAATTGCGTCAGTGGCCGCGGAAGACGGGCTTGCGCTTCTCGGCGAAGGCGCGGGGTCCTTCCTTCGCGTCTTCGCTGGCGAAGACCTCGATGCCGTATCGGGCGTCGAGTTTGAAGGCCGCCTCCTCGTGCATGCCCTCGGTGTCGCGCATCGTCTTGAGGATCGCGCGGACCGCGAGTGGCCCGTTCGCGGCGATCAGGCCGGCGAGTTCCAACGCCTTGTCCAGGGCCTTGCCGTCCGGGACGACGTGCCCGACGAGGCCGATCTCTCGCGCCTCACTCGCCTTGATATGCCGTCCGGTCAGCAGCAGGTCGGCCGCGACGGTGTACGGGATCTGGCGGGGGAGCCGCACGGCCGAACCGCCCATCGGGAACAGGCTCCACCGTGCCTCGGATACGCCGAATCTCGCGCTCTCGCCCGCGACGCGGAGGTCCGTGCCCTGCAGGATCTCCGTCCCGCCCGCGATCGCCGGGCCCTCGACGGCCGCGATCAACGGCTTCGTCAGCCGTCGCCCCTTGAGCAGGCCCTCGATGCGGCTGGGATCGAACGTGCCCTTCGCGAACGAGTCGCTCGGCGAGTTCTTCGACAGCGACTTCAGATCCGCGCCCGCGCAGAACGCGCCACCCGCGCCGGTGAGCACGCAGCACCGGACGTCGTCGTCCGCGTCGACCCGGTTCCACGCCTCGACCATGATCCCGAGCATCTCGCCGCTGAGCGCGTTGCGGGCCTCGGGCCGGTTCATCGTGACCACGAGGGTGTGTTCGATCTTTTCCACCAGCGCGTGCGGTTCGCTCACCGGTCCTCCACCGAAATAGCGGCCATTGCCCGGAACAATAACATGTTCTACTTTGGGCTGGTGGCACTCAACATCGCGGATCTACTCGAGCACGCCGTCGACGCCGTGCCGGAGCGCATCGCGGTCGTCTGCGGCGATCGGCGGGTCACCTTCGCCGAACTGGAAGAGCGCGCCAACCGGCTGGCGCATCACCTCGCGGCACACGGCGTGGGACCTGGATCCCACATCGGTGTCTATTCCCGGAACTCGATCGAGGCACTGGAATCGATGATCGCCGCGTACAAGCTGCGTGCGATCGCGGTCAACGTCAACTACCGCTACGTCCACGGCGAACTGCGGTACCTGTTCGACAACGCCGACCTCGTGGCGCTGGTCCACGAGCGCGGCTACTCGGACAAGGTCACCGCCGTCCTGCCGGAGACGCCGAAACTGAAACACGTTGTCGTTGTCGACGACGGAAGCGACGTCGACTACTCGTCCTACGGCGGCGTGGACTATGAAGCCGCGCTCGCCGAAGGCTCACCCGAGCGCGACTTCGCCGAGCGCAGCGCCGACGACCTCTACATCCTCTACACCGGCGGGACCACCGGGTATCCCAAGGGCGTCCTGTGGCGTCACGAAGACATCTGGCGCGCTCTCGGTGGCGGCATCAACTTCGTCACCGGGGAGTACGTCCCGGACGAATGGACGCTCGCCGAACAGGGCAAGTCGGGCAGCCTGGTCCGGCTCCCGGCCGCGCCGCTGATCCACGGCGCCGCGCAGTGGGCCGCGTTCGGCGCGCTGTTCACCGGCAGCCCGGTCGTGTTCGTGTCGCGGTTCGACCCGCACGAGGTCTGGAAAGCCGTACAGGACAACAAGGTCCAGGTGCTCACGATTGTCGGCGACGCGATGGCGCGGCCTTTGATCGACGCTTTCTGCGAGGGCGACTACGACGCGTCGTCGCTCGTCGCGGTGTCGAGCCACGCGGCTCTGTTCTCCCAGTCGGTGAAGCAGGAATTCGTCGCGATGGCCCCGCACGTGGTGATCACCGACGCGATCGGATCGTCCGAAAGCGGGTTCACCGGCATCGGCATGGTCAGCAAGGACAGCGACCATTCCGCCGGCCCGCGGGTCAACTTCGGCAAGGACGCCATCCTGGTGGACGACGACGGCGCGCTCGTCGAGCCGGAACCGGGAGCGATCGGGCTGATCGCGCGACGCGGGCACGTCCCTCTCGGGTACTACAAGGATCCCGCGAAGACGGAGAAGATTTTCGTCGAGGTCGACGGCACGCGCTACGTCGTCCCGGGTGATTACGCGCGCTACGAAGAAGACCTCACGGTGACCCTGCTCGGCCGGGGATCGCAGTGCGTGAACACCGGCGGTGAGAAGGTCTACCCGGAAGAAGTCGAGGGTGCGCTGAAGTCGCATCCGGACGTCTTCGACGCGCTCGTCATCGGCATCCCCGACGACCGGCTCGGCCAGCGGGTGGCCGCGGTGATCCAGCCGAGGACGGGCAGGGAACTGGACTTCGCCGCGCTCGAAGCGCATGTGCGGACCGAGATCGCCGGGTACAAGGTGCCACGCACCCTCTGGCTCGCCGAGGAGATCGGTCGGTCGCCCAGCGGGAAACCGGACTACCCGTGGGCGCAGCGCTACGCCTCCGAACACGAGCCCATCATCCAACCGGCGTGAAGGAGTTTCATGCGGACGTCGCGGATTTGGACACCACTGTGCGACCGGCTCGGGATCGGCCTGCCGATCGTCGGGTTCACCCCGTCCGAACACGTCGCCGCGGCGATCAGCCGGGCGGGCGGGCTGGGCGTGCTGGGCTGCGTACGGTTCAACGACACCGCCGAACTCGACTCCGTTCTCTCCTGGATGGACGAGAACACCGATGGCAAACCGTACGGCGTGGACATCGTGATGCCTGCCAAGATCCCGGCCGAAGGGACGTCGGTCGATCTCGCGAAACTCATCCCGAGGGAGCATCGCGACTTCGTGGAGCGGACGCTGCGTGACCTCGCGGTGCCGCCCCTGCCGGACGACACCGCCGAACGCGCCGGGGTGCTGGGCTGGCTGCATTCGGTCGCCCGGGCGCATGTCGAGGTCGCGCTGAAACACCCCATCCGGTTGATCGCCAACGCCTTGGGATCACCGCCGGTGGACGTCATCGAACAGTGTCACGCGAAGGGTGTGCCGGTCGCGGCGCTGGCGGGTAAGGCCGAGCACGCCGTCCGTCATGTCGACAACGGCGTCGACATCGTTGTGGCGCAAGGTTACGAGGCGGGCGGGCACACCGGCGAGATCGCGTCGATGGTCCTGCTGCCCGAAGTGGCCGACGCCGTCGGCGATCGCGTTCCGGTGCTCGCCGCGGGCGGGATCGGCTCGGGACGGCAGGTCGCGGCGGCGCTCGCACTGGGCGCTTCCGGCGTGTGGATGGGCTCTTTCTGGCTCGCCACCGAGGAATACCTCCAGACCATGGGGGATTCCGAGGCGATGCAACGCGCGCTGGTCGCGGCGGGTTCGTCCGACACCGTCCGGACGCGGATCTACACCGGGAAGCCGGCGCGGCTGCTCAAGACGCGGTGGACCGAGGCGTGGGCTTCGCCGGACGCGCCCGAACCGCTGCCGATGCCGTTGCAGAACCTGCTGGTTTCCCACGCGCACGACAGGATTCACCACGCGTCGGATCCGAGTGTCGTCTCGATGCCGGTCGGGCAGATCGTCGGGCGGATGGACCGGGTGCGCCCGGTCGCGGAAGTGATCGCGGAGCTGGTCTCGGGTTACGGCGAAGCACTGTCGCGTTTGGACAAGACCCGCTGAAGTTCCCCCGAACGCTATGAACGGTCCGTTACTTGCAAAATTTGCAAGTAACGGACCGTTCATAGCATGCCGTGCCGTGCGATGAAACTAGAGACCGGCGGCCGCGTTCTTGATCGCGGTCGCGAAGGTGCTCACCTCGGCGTAGACGCCGGGAGCGTGCGCCCGCGCGCAGCCTTCGCCCCAGCTGACGATGCCGACCTGGATCCAGGCGCCGGCGCTGTCGCGACGGAACATCGGGCCGCCCGAGTCACCCTGGCAGGTGTCGACGCCGCCGGAGTTGATGTTGCCCGCACAGATCTCGGCGCTGGCGATCAGGCCGGCGTAGCTGCCGCCCTGAGCCCTGCAGGTCGCGTCGGAGACGAACGGAACGGTGGCCTTGAGCAGGTAACGCTGCTGCGCCCCGCCTTCGGACGCCGCACCCCAGCCTGCGACGGTGAACGTGCCGCTGTTGTAGGCCGTGGTGGTGGCGATCGGCAGCGTCGGGATCCCGGTGACCGGGCTCGCGAGCTTGATCAGGGCCCAGTCACCACCGGTGGAGGTGGGGTAAGTCGGCGACCGGTGCACGTAGGTCGACCTGACCTTCTTGGCCGAGCCGCTCTGCAGGTCCACGACACCGAGGGTGGCGGTGATGCTCGTGTTGGCGCCGGTCCGCGACACGCAGTGCGCGGCGGTCAGCACGATCTGCGAGGTGTAAAGCGCACCGCCGCAGCCCATCGAAAGCCTTACCATCCAAGGGAATTCACCCTGGGCGGCTCGGGTTCCACCGACCACATCGGTGGACGGCGGCTGAGCTGCCGCGGCAGGCGGAGCCGTGGCGAGACCCGCCAGGGTTCCGGCCGCCGCGACGGCGATCAGGGTCTTTTTGAGCAGGCTGAACCGACGCTTGATGTCCAAGGGTTCATTCCTTCCGGCTGTCCACAGTGGAGGCAGGGAGACTGACTGCGGCCAACTGACTACAGCAGGTGGACGGACTTCGGGACAACCGACTTTCTTCGGATCTTTGGGCGGATGACGGTGATTAACGGACGTTCGCGCCGAACCGCCGACGAATGGCGTAGCCCAGAGCGCCTAACGCCAGTACTCCGGAACCGGTGAGCACCGAAACCGCCGGAAGGCTGACAGCGAGCACGGCACAACCGAGCAGTCCGAGAACGGCGACCACGCGCGGCGCGGGCCGCAAGGTCAGCGCGGCGGCGTTCGTCACGGCGTAGTAGGCGAGCACCGCGAACGACGAGAAACCGATCGCGCCGCGGAGATCGAGGGTGCTCGCGAGCAGGGCGACGACGACACCGACGGTCACTTCGGCCCGGTGCGGGACTCCGAAGCGAGGGTGGACGGCGGTCAGATAGCGGGGGAAGTGGCCGTCGCGCGCCATGGCCAGCGTGGTCCTCGACACACCGAGGACGAGCGCGAGCAGCGAACCCAGCGCGGCGAGGACGGCACCCACCCGCACCAGAGGCGTGACCCAGGACCACGACGAGACCTCGACACCCTCCGCGATCGGGTCCGCGCTCCGGCCCAGCAGCTCCGGCCCGAGCTGATACAGCAGGACGAAGGCGAGCACGGTGTAGACGACTAGCGCCAGCCCGAGCGCGATCGGCACCGCGCGCGGGATGGTGCGCGCCGGATCGCGGACCTCCTCGCCGAGCGTCGCTATCCGCGCGTAGCCGGCGAACGCGAAGAACAGCAGCCCGGCGGCTTCGAGAACACCTCCGACACCGGGTGTCACCACCGGCCCCGGGGTGCCGGCGCGCAGGGTGCCGCCGAAGATCATCGCCGTGACGGCCAGCGCCAGGATCGTCAGCGTGATGGCCACGATCAGCCTGGTCGCGAACGCCGAGCGCTGGACACCGCGGTAGTTCAGCCCGGTCAGCGCCGCCACGACGGCCACCGCGAACAGGCTCCGCCACGGCTGCCCGAGTCCCGGCGCGGCGTAGGTGACGACGGTCAGCGTCATCGCCGCGCAGCTGGCCGTCTTGCCGACCACGAAGCCCCAGCCCGCCAGATAGCCCCAGAATTCGCCCAGCCGCTCGCGTCCGTAGACGTAGGTTCCGCCGGACGCCGGATACAGCGCCGCCAGCCGGGCCGACGACGTCGCGTTGCAGTAGGCGATCACGGCGGCGATGGCGAGCCCGGCGGGGAGCCACGCTCCGGCGGCGCGTGCGGCCGGGGCGAAAGCGACGAAGACCCCCGCCCCGATCATCGAGCCGAGTCCGATGAAGACGGCGTCGCGGGTGCCGATGCGCCGAATGAGTGTGCCCGTTTCGTCCACGAGTGTGAGCGTGGCATGAACACTTCGTTCGGGTCAGTACAGGGCAGGTGAATTCGGCCTAAGATCTCCGATTGTGAAAACGCGTTCGCCCAGACGTCATCCACCCGCCGACGGCCCGGTCCGGGACGGAATTCCCGAACACGGCCGCATTCCACGCTATTACGCGGTCAAAGTCGATCTGCTCGACGTGATCTCCGAATTAGGGCAAGGATCGGTACTTCCCACGGAAAGGGAACTCTCCGAAAGATTCGAGGTTTCTCGCGCGACGGTCCGCCAGGCCGTCGGTGAACTCGTGCTCGAAGGACGTCTCAGCAGGCGGCAGGGGAGCGGCACGTACGTCGCGGGCCCCAAGCTCGTCCAGCCGCTCGCGTTGGTGAGTTACACCGAAGGACTCAGGAGGCAGGGCATTCGGCCTGGCCGGAATCTGATCTCGCTGGAACGCCGGGAGGCAGGTCCGTCGCTGGCTTCGGAACTGGAAATCGATCCCGACGACGACGTCATCCACATCGAACGGGTGCTGCTCGCCGACGACGAGCGGGTCGGGCTGGAATCGACCTATCTCACCGCCGAGCGATTCCCGACGCTGATGGATGTGTTCGATCCCACACAGTCGCTCTACGCGTGTTTGCGGGAAAGGCTCGGCGTGGTCTTCGACGGCGCCGAGGAGCGAGTCGAGACCGTACTCGCCACGCCCCGGGAGGCTCTGCTGATCGGGACGAACCCGGCGCTGCCGATGCTGCTGATGCACCGGACCTCGTGGGGTACCGACGGCGTCCCGTTCGAACGCGTCCGGTCACTGTTCCGGGGTGACAGGCTCTCCTTCGAGACCAGGCTCGGCCGCGTGGAGTAGCCCGCCCACGCGTTTAGTCCTCTAGTTGCGGTACTTGCACTTTCAACGACCGCAAGCAGAGGACTACTCGCGGTGAAACATAACGCGTAGATAACAGGTCTGGTCCAAACTTCGGCGGTACTTCACCTGGGGTTATGGCCGCCGTCACGGAGCGTTGGTGCACGCCAGCGAGCGTCTGCGGTGTGCGAATCCTCATCATCGGCGGCGGAGTGCTCGGCACTCAGCACGCCTGGCAGGCCGTCGAACGCGGCCACGACGTCGTCCAGATCGAACGCGAACCCGAGGCCCGGGGCGCCTCCGTGCGCAACTTCGGGCTGGTCTGGGTCGGCGGCCGCGCCACCGGTCCCGAACTGGAGACGGCGGCCAGGGCGCGGGTGCTGTGGGAGCGCATCGGCGAACGAGTGCCCGGAATCGGCTTCCGGCCGAACGGTTCCCTCACCGTCGTCCGCACGGAGGCCGAACTCGCCGTCGCCCGAGCCGCCGCGACCAGCACGGAGGATCGTGGCTTCAAGCTGCTCGACCCCGCCGAGACCCGCGAGCTGAACCCGGCCCTGCGCGGCGACTTCCTCGGCGCGCTCTGGTGCGATCGCGACGCCGCCGTCGAACCGCGCGTCGCCCAGCCCGCCCTGCGGGCCGAATTGGCGAAGTCCGGCCGTTACGCCTGGGTGCCCGGTCGTGAGATCCGCGACCTGACCACCCGTGGCGTCGTCGACGACACCGGCGAGGCGCACGAGGGTGACGTCGTCGTGCTCTGCACCGGTGCCTGGACCGGCGGCCTGGTCAAAGAACTCGCCAGGCAGACCCCGGTCCGCCGGGTGCGGTTGCAGATGGCCCAGACCGACCCGTTGGGTGAGAGCCTCACCACCACCGTCGCCGACGCCGACAGCTTCCGCTACTACCCGGCGTACCGCGGCGAAGCGCTCGACGGTCTCAACGCCGGGCAGCCGCAGGGCGAGATCGCCGCGGCCAACGCCATGCAGTTGCTCATGGTCCAGCGTTTCGACGGCTCGCTGACCATCGGTGACACCCACGAGTACGACGAGCCGTTCTCCTTCGACACCACCGAAGACCCGTACGACCACTTGGCCGAGGTCGCCGGAGCGCTGCTCGGACGGCCGCTCCCGCGCATCGCCCGACGCTGGGCCGGGGTCTACGCCCAGACCACCGACACCTCCCGGATCGTCCACCGCGCCCGCGTCGCGGACAACGCCTGGCTCGTCACCGGACCGGGTGGCCGGGGTATGACCTGCTCGCCCGCCATCGCCGAAGACACCGCCGAGGAGCTGTCGTGGTGAACACCGAACTCGTCGTCCTGGACATGGCCGGGACCACCGTCGCCGACGACGGCTTGGTGATCCGCGCCTTCACCGCCGCGATCGCCGCCGCCGGGGTGTCCGAAGAGGACAGTCGCTATCCTGGCATGCTCGACTACGTCGTCGAGACCATGGGCCAGTTCAAGATCGTCGTCTTCCGCGCCCTGCTCGACGGGAACGAGGGCCTCGCCCAGCGCGCGAACACCGAATTCCAGGCGGCCTACGGGAAACTCGTCACCGACGGCCACTGCGAGCCGATCCCCGGTGCCGAGGAAACGATCCAGGAGCTGCGCGCTCAGGGCGTCAAGGTCGCCCTCACCACCGGGTTCGCCTCCGCCACCCAGAACGCGATCCTGGACGCGCTGGGCTGGCACGGCCTCGCCGACGCCGTCCTGGCGCCGGGCGTGGGCGTCCGCGGCCGCCCGTTCCCCGACCTCGTCCTCGCCGCCGCGCTGCGGCTCGAAATCAGTGACGTCCGCCGGATCGCCGTCGCGGGCGACACCCCGTCGGACGTCCAGACCGGCCTTTCCTCCGGCGCCTCACTCGTCGCCGGTGTGCTCACCGGATCGGCGAAGAAGCCGGAACTGGAAGCCGCCGGTGCCACCCACGTCCTCGAATCCGTCCGCGACCTCCCCGCCCTGCTGTCCTAAAAGGAGCTTTGACGAAATGAAGAAACTCGCGGCCACCGCCCTCGCCGGGCTGCTCACGATCACCTTGGCCGCCTGTGGTGGCACCGCCGGCGGCGCGTCCGGCGACCAGACCGTCACGATGGACGGTCTCGAAGACTGGTACGCCCAGCGTGTCGAGGAGTTCAAGGCCAAGACCGGCATCACCGTCCAGGCGGTGACCGCCGGCTCGGGCGAGGTCGCCTCGCGGGTGGAGAAGGAG
The DNA here is from genome assembly GCF_047608695.1 of Amycolatopsis sp. cmx-11-32. NCBI lineage: Bacteria > Bacillati > Actinomycetota > Actinomycetes > Pseudonocardiales > Pseudonocardiaceae > Amycolatopsis > Amycolatopsis sp. cmx-11-32. The sequence goes on from NZ_JADNQN010000006.1 coordinate 27,122, forward strand.
AAGGCTAATAACCAGGCCGACATCCTGGTCACCCTCCCGCCGTTCATCCAGCGGGCCGCGTCGCAGGGTCTGCTCGTCGCCACGGCGCCGTCCGGGCTCGACCAGGTCCCCGCCGGGCAGAAGGACGGCCAGGGCCGCTACTTCGCCATCATGAACAACTACCTCAGCTTCATCCGAAACCCGCAGGCCTCACCCAAGACCTGGGACGACCTGCTCGCCCCCGCGCTCAAGGGCAAACTCCAGTACTCGACTCCCGGCGAGGCGGGCGACGGCACGGCGGTCCTGCTGCAGCTCCAGCACGTCCTGGGTGAACAGGGCGCGCTCGAATACCTCGCGAAGCTCGAAGCCAACAACATCGGCCCGTCGTCCTCCACCGGCAAGTTGCAGCCCAAGGTGGCCAAGGCCGAGATCCTGGTGGCCAACGGCGACGTCCAGATGAACCTCGCCTCGATCGAAAAGAGCGGCGGCTTCGAGATCTTCTTCCCCGCCGACTCCCACGGCAAGCGATCCACGTTCGCGCTCCCGTACTACGCCGGTCTCGTGAACAACGCGCCGCACGCGGAGAACGCCAAGAAGTTCCTGGACTTCTTGCTCTCACCCGAGGTGCAGAGCAAGGCCGTGGACGCCTTCGGCGCACCGTCGCGGGCCGACGTCACTCCGTCGGGCCCGCGAGCGGACAAGGTGAAGGCGGCGCTCGACGGCGTCGACATCTGGCAGCCGGACTGGAACGCCGTCCTCGCGAAGCTCGACGCCGACCTCGCCGCGTACAAGAAGGCCGTGGGCCGATGACCCCGGCGGTCGAGTTCCGCGGGGTGTCCGTCCGCTTCGGACAGACGACCGCCCTCTCGCCACTGGACCTCACCGTGGCGAGGGGGGAGACCCTGGCGATGCTCGGGCCGTCCGGCTCCGGCAAGTCGACGGCCTTGAAGGCACTCGCGGGTTTCGTGGTGCCGAGCACCGGCCGGGTCCTGCTCGACGGCGAGGACGTCACCGACCTGTCGCCGCACCGGCGTGGGCTCGGCGTCGTCGTCCAGAGCTACGCGCTGTTCCCGCACATGCGCGTCGAGGCCAACGTCGCCTTCGGGCTCAGGGCACGGAAAACACCTCGCGCCGAGACGGCGAGCCGGGTCACCGAGGCGCTCGAACTGGTCGGCATGAGCAAGTACGCCCGCCGCTACCCGCGTGAGCTCTCGGGCGGGCAGCAGCAGCGGGTCGCGCTCGCCAGGGCTTTGGCCATCCGTCCCCGCGTGCTGCTGCTGGACGAGCCACTGTCCGCTTTGGACGCCGCCCTGCGCGAGGACATGGTCGCGGAACTGCTGCGGCTGCGCGCCGAACTGCCCGACACCACGCTGATCTACGTCACCCACGACCAGGGTGAGGCGCTGGCGCTGGCCGACCGGATCGCCGTCATGCGCGACTCGAAGCTGGTCGAACTCGGCCCCAGCCGCGAGCTCTACCAGCGTCCGTCGACCGAGTTCACCGCGAGTTTCCTCGGCGCGTCCAACCTCATCCCGGTGGAACTGATCCAGCCCGACGGCACCCGGGTCCGGCTCGGCGGTCGCGAACTGACCGCCGACCCGTCCGGCGTGCTCCGGGCGGGGCAGCCCGTCGCGCTCGGTGTCCGGCCCCACCGGGTCGGGATCACGGCGGCGGACGCCCCTGGCGCGCTGCCCGCGGTCCTGCGCGGCGTCCAGTGGCGTGGCACGGGCTTCCGGCTCGACCTCGAACTCGCGCACGACGGCGACGAAGTCCGGGCCGAGGTCCCGGACGTCGAAGGGCTGCCGAACGTGGGGGAGAAGGTCGGAGTGTCCATTCCGGACGGTTGCCCGCTGGTGGGCGTCGGATGACCGGCATCGCGCTGACCGCTACGGCGGCACCGGCGCGGCGACAGGAGAAGCGGCCGGGACGCGGCTGGCTCCTGCTGCCGCCGGTGCTCATCTTGCTCGGCTTCTTCGGCTACCCGCTCGTGCTGGTCGTCCTCCAGTCCCTGGAATCGAAGACCGGCGAGTTCGGCCTTTCGGTGTGGCTGGACGTCCTGGGTTCGGCGGAATTCCGGGACGCCGCCTGGAAGACGGTCGCGCTCGCACTGGGCGCGACCGCGGGCTGCGTCGTGCTCGGGACGTTCCTCGCACTGGTGATCGCGTTCGTGCCGTTCCCTGGCGCGCGGACGCTCTCGCGGCTGGTGGACACCGTCCTCGCGTTCCCGTCGTTCCTGATCGCGCTCGCGTTCACCTTCATCTACGGCAGCGCCGGAATCCTCGGCGTTGGCGGGTTCCTGTACTCGCCGTTCGGGATCCTCTTGGCGGAGATCACCTTCTACACGCCGTTCGTGATGCGGCCCGCGCTCGCCGCGTTCGGCCAGGTGTCGTCGGCGCAGATGGAGGTGGCGGCGAGCCTCGGCGCGAAACCCGGACGCGTGCTGCGCCAGGTCATCTTGCCGGAAGCGTGGGCGTCACTGGCCTCCGGCGCGTGCCTGACCATGCTGCTGGCGATGAACGAGTTCGGCATCGTGCTGTTCCTCGGTGCCAAGGACGTCACGACCCTGCCGATGCTGGTGTACGGCAAGGGGATCGTCACCTTCGACTTCCCGCAGGCGTGTGTCATCGCGGTGGTCAACGTCGTGTTCTCCCTTGCCCTGTACGGAACCTACCGGCGACTGACGAAGGGAGGCCGTCGTGCTGCTGTGGACAAGGCGTAGCCGGATCCTGCTGTGGGCGGTGTTCGCGGTGCTGTTCGTCGCGATCGTGCTGGCACCGCTGCTGATGATCGTGCTGGCCTCGGTCGCCGGGAACTGGACCGGAGTGCTGCCGGGCGCGCTCACCGGTTCGCATTTCGCGCAGGCGTTGTCCGGGGAGACGTTCTCGAGTCTCTCGGTGAGCGTCCAGACCGGCGTCATCGCCTCGGTGGCCTCGGTACTGCTGGGCACATGGGCCGCGCTCGCGGCGCAATCCGCCCCGTCGAAGGTCCGGAAGGCCGTCGACACCCTGTTCCACCTGCCGATCGCGGTGCCGTCGGTGGTGCTGGGGCTGGCGCTGCTGGTCGCGTTCAGCCGTCCGCCGCTGGCCTTCAACGGCACGCGCTGGATCGTGCTGCTGGGGCACGTGATGATCCTGCTGCCGTTCTCCTACAGCACGGTCTCCGCCGCGATCACGCGGATGGACCCGTTGCTGGCGCAGGCGGCGGCGAGCCTCGGCGCGGGGCCGGTCCGCGTGCTGCTGCGGGTGCGCCTGCCGGTGCTGCTCCCGTCGATCTCGGCGTCGGCGAGTCTCGCGCTGGCGATGTCGATGGGTGAACTGGGCGCGACGATGATGCTGTACCCGCCGGACTGGCGCACGCTGCCCGCGAGCATTTTCGCGCTCACCGACCGGGGACAGGTGTTCCTGGCGTCGGCGAGCACCGTGCTGCTGCTGGCCGTCACGCTCGCCGGGGTGGTGATCCTCGGATTTGCCCGCGGCCGCGCCGCGCAACGGTGATGCAACCGGTTGTCTGCTCCGTACCGTCCAGCCGTCATGAAGAACGCAGCGAAGACGCTGGGCGTGGGGCTCGTGCTCGCCGCGACGGCCGCCTGTGGCGCGGGCGGTTCGGCGAGCACGAGCACCTCTCCGGTCGTCACCACACCGTCGGATCTGCCCACCTCGCTCCCGGCGAGCCCGCCGGTCGCGAAACCGCCGATGTCGCGACCGACCGTCGGCCCGCCGCCCTCGGACAAGATGCTGCCGCCATCGCAGCTCGACGCCAAGGTGCCCGCGCAGGTCAGCGCCGAAGAGGGCGCGCTCGTGAAGGTGCACATCGAGCTGAGCGGCTGTGCCGAGGCGACGGCGAACCTGGCCGAGCAAAACCCCCAGCGGGTCGTGATCAAGGTGAGGATCGACCACGGCGAGCCGGGGCGGATGTGCCCGCAGGTCATCCGCTACGCCGTCCTGCCGGTGAAGCTCGCGGAGCCGATCGGGCCGCGCGCCGTGGTTCTGGAAGCGGGTTGAGACCAGGTGCAACCCCACAGCGGTCTCGTTCCGTCCTAGCCGCATGAGGTACTTAACGAATGTCATCGGCCTCGGCCTGATCGTCGTTGCGGTATCCGCCTGCGGGGCGCAGAACCAGGCGGCGGAACCCGCGGCCGGACCCGGGAGCGGCACCCTGAGTACCGTGCCGCCGTCATCGACCGCTCCGCCTTCCTCGTCGCCTGCGCCGGGGAGCCAGCCGGGGATTCCTGGCGCGCCGCGTCAGGAGGTCCCGGAAGGCAGCACCAAGCTGCCGGACAAACAGCTCGACGCGGCGGCCCTCCCCGCGGACTACCCGCGTGAGGTGTACACGAGCAACGGCGGGACGATCCTGAACATCCGCGGCCAGGAAGGCGGCTGCGGGCACGCGACGGCGGAGGCCGCGCAGCAGGACGGGAACCGGGTCACCATCAACCTGACCGAACTGAAGGGCCAGACCGGCCAGATGTGCACGATGGACATCCGGCACCCGGTGATCTCGGTGTCGCTTTCGGCGCCGCTGGGAGAGCGGACCGTCGTGCTGAAGCAGATGCGGTAACGCGCGAGCGTGTGATGGACGGGACTTTCATCGAGAATTTTGCGATGAAAGTCCCGTCCATCACAGCATCAGTGGTCAGCGGAAACTGATCTGCAGCACCGGTTCCGAGGTGGCCTCGAAGAAGTCGTTCCCCTTGTCGTCGATGACGATGAACGCGGGGAAGTCCTCGACCTCGATCTTCCAGACCGCCTCCATCCCCAGCTCCGCGTACTCGAGGACGTCTACCTTCTTGATGCAGTCCTGCGCGAGCCGCGCGGCCGGGCCGCCGATCGAGCCGAGGTAGAACCCGCCGTACTCGGCGCACGCCGCGGTCACCTTCTTGGACCGGTTGCCCTTCGCCAGCATCACCAGCGAGCCGCCCGCGGCCTGGAACTGCTCGACGTAGGAGTCCATGCGGCCCGCCGTGGTCGGCCCGAAGGAGCCCGACGCGTAGCCCTCCGGCGTCTTCGCGGGGCCCGCGTAGTACACGGGGTGGTCGCGAAGGTACTGAGGCATCTCTTCGCCCGCGTCGAGCCGCTCAGCGATCTTCGCGTGCGCGATGTCGCGGGCGACGACGAGCGGACCGGTCAGCGACAGGCGTGTCTTCACCGGCAGCTGCGAGAGCTGGGCGCGGATCTCGGCCATCGGGCGATTCAGGTCGACGGTCACCACCTCGTCGGACAGGTCGTCCTCGGTGACGTCCGGCAGGAACCGCGCCGGGTCGCGCTCCAGCTGCTCCAGGAAGACACCGTCCGCGGTGATCTTCGCCTTGGCCTGACGGTCGGCGGAGCACGAGACGGCGACACCGACCGGGCAGGACGCGCCGTGGCGCGGCAGCCGGATCACGCGGACGTCGTGGCAGAAGTACTTGCCGCCGAACTGCGCGCCGATGCCGAACTGACGCGTCATCTCCAGCACCTGCTGCTCGAGGTCGACGTCGCGGAAACCGTGTCCCAGCTCGGAACCCTCGGTGGGGAGGTCGTCGAGGTAGCGGGCGGAGGCCAGCTTCGCGACCTTCAGGTTGAACTCCGCCGATGTGCCGCCGACGACGATCGCGAGGTGGTACGGCGGGCAGGCCGCGGTGCCGAGGCTGCGGAGTTTCTCGTCGAGGAACTTCGCGAGGCGCTTCGGGTTCAGGACCGCTTTGGTCTCCTGATAGAGGAACGTCTTGTTCGCACTGCCGCCGCCTTTGGCCATGAACAGGAATTCATAGCTCGGGTCGTCTTGACCGTCTTTATGATAGAGCTCGATCTGCGCGGGCAAGTTGGTGCCCGTATTGCGCTCATCCCAGAAATTCACCGGCGCCATCTGTGAATAGCGCAGATTCAACTCCTGATAGGCGTCGAAAATGCCCCGCGACAACGCGCGTTCGTCGTCGGCGCCGGTGAGCACGCCTTCGCCGCGTTTGCCGATCACGATCGCGGTGCCGGTGTCCTGGCACATCGGGAGGACGCCGCCGGCGGAGATCGCCGCGTTGCGCAGCAGGTCCATCGCGACGAACCGGTCGTTGCCGCTCGCCTCGGGATCGTCGACGATCGCGCGCAGCTGTGCCAGGTGTGACGAGCGCAACAGGTGCTGAATGTCGGTGATCGCGGTCTTGGCGAGCTTGGTCAGTGCCTCGGGCTCGACCTTCAGGAACTTACGGCCCGCGGCTTCGACGACCTCGACACCTTCGGTGCCGATGAGCCGGTACTCGGTGCGGGTGTCCTTGGCGAGCGGAAGGACTTCAGTGTGCTGGAACGTGGTGGGCGCCACTGCGCGGGCTCCTTTGCCGGCATCGGGAACCTGTCCACGGTACAAGGCCGACCCGGGGTGACCCGCGCCACCTCCGCGTGCGGAAGCGGGAATGCAATTCGCACGCCGCAATTTGTGGTCAAACACCACAAATTAGTTCGGGAGGCCGGGCCCACCCCGACGGACCCGACCTCCCGGGGAAAGCGATCCGGGCATGAACACCCGACCGCGAAGACTTATTACCTGCTCGACGGTCTCGTGACGCAGGTCATAAGTCAACGCTGCCGAACGGGTGTTGATTTTTCCGCGCCGAAAGGCCCAATGAGGACTACGAAGCGTAGGCGCGCAGGCGATCGGCCCGCTCACCCTGACGCAGCTTCGACATGACCTCTCGCTCGATCTGGCGAACGCGCTCACGGGAGAGCCCGAAGAACTTGCCGATCTGGTCGAGCGTCCGCGGCTGACCGTCGTCGAGGCCGTAGCGCAAGCGGATCACCTGGGACTCCCGGTCGTCCAGCGTCGCGAGCACGCGGCGCAGGTCGTCCTGGAGCAGACCGGAGATCACGGCGCTCTCGGCGTCGGTCGCCTCGGAGTCCTCGATGAAGTCACCGAGCGGGGCGTCTTCCTCGGTGCCGACCGGCATGTCGAGGCTCACCGGGTCACGCGAGTGGTCGAGCAGGTCGGAGATCTTGTGCGCCGGAATGCCCGATTCCGTGGCCAGTTCCTCGTGCGTCGCGTCGCGCCCGAGCTGCTGGTGCAGGTCGCGTTTGATGCGGGCCAGCTTGTTCACCTGTTCCACCAGGTGGACCGGCAGCCGGATGGTGCGTCCCTGGTCGGCCATCCCCCTGGTGATGGCCTGGCGGATCCACCAAGTGGCGTACGTCGAGAACTTGAACCCCTTGGAGTAGTCGAACTTCTCCACCGCGCGGATCAGGCCCAGGTTCCCCTCCTGGATCAGATCGAGCAGTGGCATCCCCCGGCCGGTGTACCGCTTCGCGAGCGAGACCACGAGACGGAGGTTGGCCTCCAGCAGGTGGTTCTTCGCGACGTGGCCGTCACGCACGAGTGCGGACATCTCGGAGCGCCGCTTCGGCGTGATGCTCTCGGCCGTGTCCAGCATGTGCTGGGCGAACACTCCGGCTTCGATACGCTTCGCCAGCTCGACCTCGTCGGCGGCGGACAGCAGCGCCGTCTTGCCGATTCCGTTGAGGTACACGCGAACGAGGTCCGCGGCCGGGCTCTGGGCGTCGAGATCGGCGTCGGTGAGCGCCCCCGCGCTGAACGGCTCCTGGGTGGATTGCGCCGGGATACGGCGCTCGCGAATCCCGCGCGCTTCGCGTTCGAGAGTCTGGACTGACATTCTGCCTCCCCGGTCACGGGCTGAACGTGCTGCGATGTGTCCGCCGGATCCGCCTCGGCGTAGCAAGCCCTGTGGAAAACCCGCTACTCCTCGTCGGCCCAGCTTGGCTGGACACTTTCCTCAACGCCGGGAGGTCTGAAAACGTTCCCGGCCGCTACAGAGGAGACGGGCGGCTGACCTGGGGCGTTGCTCGACCAACCCTGAACTTTTCCTGAGAATGCCCGTACCGGGGAGAAACGGTGTGGTCTAGACCTCTACGAGGAGCGTGAAGGGACCGTCGTTCACGCTCCGGACCGCCATCATGGCCCCGAACCGGCCGGTTTCGACCCGCGCGCCGCGTTCGCGCAAGGCGTCGACGACGGCCGTCACGAGCGGTTCGGCGATTTCGGGTCGGGCAGCCGCCGTCCACGACGGACGGCGGCCTTTGCGCGTATCGCCATAAAGGGTGAACTGGCTTACGACAAGCAGGGGAGCGCCGGTGCCGGCGCACGACTCCTCGTCGCGAAGTATGCGAGCTTCGTGCAGTTTGCGTGCCATCGTGGCCGCCTTCGTCACCTCATCGTCGACGTGGATTCCCAGCAGTACCAGCAAACCCGGTTCGTCGATGGCGCCCGTCACCTCGTCGCCGACGGTCACACTCGCTTCCGTGACCCTCGTCACCACCGCCCGCATCAGTCGGCCGGGAGGAGCATGCCGTGCCGGACCAGTTCGCGGACGACGGGCAGCGCGGCGGCGGCCAGTTCCTCCGGTTCGAGACCCCGCGCGGCCGCCAGGAGCACGATCAGGTCTTCCAGCGGCAGAGCGCCCTGGCAGCCGGCGAGCAGCCGGGTCGCCAGTTCATCGACCTCATGCGACCACCCCGGGCCGTCGGTGCGGTGCAGTCGCTGGACGGTCGTGGCCCAGCCCTCCTCGCCCGGCTCGGCGACGCTCTCCAGAAGGACGCTCTCCGGGACGCGGAAACGGACATCCGGTAACGAATCCCCGTTGGCGCGCAGCCATTCCACCCGGTCCAGCCAGTTGGCCGCCTCGGCGCCCAGCGGGTCGTCGTAGGCCTGGCGCAGGTCCTCGCACACGATCGTCGGCGTCTGGTGGGAAGTCCTCCGGACGGTGACGAAGCCGAAACCGATGCCCTGGACGTCGTTCTCGGCGAACCAATCGAGCCAGGCACCGGATTTCGCCCGTCCTTCGGGGGAGCGGGGGTCGATACCCGCGTCGCGCAGCCACGTGCCGACGTACAGGCCCGGATCCGCGATGTCCCGCTGCACGAACCACGCGTCGGTCTCGGCGGGCAGCCAGCGGGTCACCCGATCGCCCCAGTCCTCGCCTTCGACGTGCAGCCAGGACGCGAGGAGGTGGCCGGTGCCACCGTCGTTGAGGAACCCGGGCAGCTGCCGCACCACGAGCGCGTTGGCGTCGTCGCCGGCCAGGCCGGAGTCGCGGTAGGTGTAATCCACCCGGGGCGGGCCGACCACGAACGGCGGATTGCAGACGATCTGGTCGAACCGGCGCCGCGCGACCGGCGCGAACCACTCACCCCGCAGGAGTTCGACGTCCAGTTCGTTGAGCCGGAAGGTGGCCGAGGCGAGCGCCAGCGCGCGGGCCGAGAGATCGGTGGCGGTGACCTTCTTCGCGTGGCGGGTGGCGTACAGCGCCTGGACGCCGTTGCCGGTGCCGAGGTCGAGCAGGCTGCCGACCTCGCGGCGGCCGGTGGCGCGGACCAGGCTGAGCGACGCCTGCCCGACGCCGAGGACATGGTCCTCGGGCACGGTCTCGCCGAGGATGTCCGCGTCGAGGTCCGAGACCACCCACCACGAGCCTTCGTCGTCGCCGTGCGGACGGACGTCGAGACCGGCTCGGTAGCCGTCAGCGGCGGGTACGAGCAGCGTGGCGGCGATTGCGGCATCGAGGGGGAGCGGCGCGAAAGCGGCCTCGACGTCCTTCTCCGGTTCGGTCGAGCCCAGCAGGAACAGCCGGATCAGTGTGCCGAGTTCGCCGGAGTCGCGGGTCGCGCGATAGGCGAGTTCGGGTTCGCCGCGGCCGAGGGCGGCGTGCGCGGAGCCGAGGACGTCGACCACGCCGTCGGCGTCGTACCCCGTCCGGAGGAAGGCGTCCCGCAGCCTCGCGCAGACGTCGTCGGACAGGTCGGGGAGGGCCGCTCGTGTGTCGGGGTTTCTGCTCACGGTGGGTGATTGCGATGGGAAAGGTGTGTCGGGGCTTCTGCTCACGGTGGGTAATACTGCCAGGATGAGGTCGTGAGCCTTGAAAGTGTCCTGGCACCGCTGCAGGCGGCGTTGCCCGGATTGGAAGACCTGTACATCGACCTCCACCGTCATCCGGAGCTGTCGTTCGCCGAAACCCGCACCGCCGCCGAACTGGCGAGGCGCCTGGAGGCCGACGGCTACGAGGTGCACACCGGGATCGGCCGCACCGGCGTCCTCGGCGTCTTGCGCAACGGGCCCGGCCCGAAGGTGATGCTGCGCGCCGACATCGACGCGCTGCCGGTCGAGGAGAAGACCGGCCTGCCTTACGCGAGCACCGCGCGTGGCGTGGACGCCGAAGGCCGCGACGTGCCGGTGATGCACGCCTGCGGCCACGACATGCACGCCACCTGGCTCTCCGGCGCCGCCTCACTGCTGGCGTCCGGGCGCGAGCACTGGTCCGGCACGCTGATGGTCGTCTTCCAGCCGGGGGAGGAGGCAGGGGACGGCGCCGTCGGCATGGTCCGCGACGGGGTCTTCGAGCCCGCCGGCAAACCCGACGTCGTACTCGGCCAGCACGTCGTGCCCGGTCCGGCGGGCTGGGTGCTGACCAGGCCCGGCGTGCTCATGGCCGCCACCGACGTGCTCCGTGTCACGCTGCACGGCCGGGGCGGGCACGGCTCGCGCCCCGAGACCACGGTGGATCCCGCGGTGCTCGCCGCGTCCGTGGTGCTCAAGCTGCAGACCATCGTTTCGCGGGAGATCCCGGCGACCGAGTCGGCCGTGGTGACCGTCGGGTCGCTGCACGTCGGCACCACGCACAACATCATCGCCGATCACGCCGTCCTCGAGGTCGACATCCGCTCGTTCGACCAGGCTGTGCGGGAGAAGGTCGTCGCCGCGGTCGAGCGGATCGTCAACGGCGAGGCGGCCACCGCGGGCGCGCCGAAGCCACCGGAAATCGAGCGCATCGGTGCTTTCCCGGTCACCGAGAACGACGAGAAAGCCACCGAAGGCCTCGCCGCCGCCTTCCTCGACCACTTCGGCGAGGGCCGCGTCATGCCCGCGCCGCTGGTCACCGGCAGCGAGGACTTCAGCGAGTTCGGCCGCGCCGCCGGGGTGCCGTCGGTGTTCTGGCTGGTCGGCGGGCTGGACGCGGACCAGGTGATCTCCGCGATGACCGCGGGCCGGTTCGAACAGGACATCCCGTCGAACCATTCGCCGCTCTTCGCGCCGATCCCGCATCCCACGCTTTCGACCGGCGTCGAGACGCTCGTGGTGGCGGCCTTGCACCGGCTCACCCACCCGGGTGTCGGATGAGCCCGGCGAGTGGGAGCATGGAAGCCGGAGGTGGTGCTGTGAACGCGCCTGCCCACGGTCCCGAACCGAGGGAACCCGCTCCGGTGCTGATCACCGAAGCCGCCCCGTCCTACGAAGAGCAACTCGCCAAACGGAAGCGGAAGTACATCATCATGATGTCGTTCCGCATCCCGTGCCTCATCCTCGCCGGGATCTTCTACGAGACCTGGTGGCTCGCGCTGGCGCTGATCGCGATCTCGATCCCGCTGCCCTGGATCGCCGTCCTGGTGGCCAACGACCGGCCGCCGCGCAAGAGCGAGTCGGTCAACCGTTTCCAGGCCGAACCGACCCGCATCGAGGGCGGCGGCCACCAGGTCATCGACGGCGGCTGACACGTCTCCTACGTGCAATCACGTGATTGCACGTAGGAGACGTGCCCGTAGCCGGATCCCGCGGCGTGTTGTCCGTCTGATCACGCGTGTTGTCCGTCTGATCACGTGTAATCGCCGTCTGATCACGTGACGCTAGGGCTGCGGCCCGACCTTCGCGACCGCACGAGCACCAAGGCGCGTACCGGCGCGAAGGACCTCAACGGTGGACTCGCCGCGCAGCCACGCCGCCAGCACACCGGCGTCGAAGGCGTCCCCGGCCCCGGTGGAGTCGATGCAGTCGACCGGCTGCGAGGGCACCGAAGTGATGGTGCCGCCCGCGTCGATCCAGCTGGCGCCGTCGAGACCGGCGGTGACCACGACCTCACCCACGTAGTCCAGCAGTTCCTTCGCCGCCTCCGGGTCGCTCGACCCGGTCAGCGCGACCAGTTCGCTCGTATTCGGCATCAGCAGGTCGACGCCGCGCACGTCGTCGAGGAAGGCCGCCGGATCGGTGATCAGCGTCGCCGCCTGCGGATCGACCGACGTCGTCAGCCCGGCCTTCTTCGCCGCCGCCAGCGAGGCGAGCGCCGCGGGCCGTGACGACGGCTGCAACAGGACGTAGCCCGACAGGTGCAGGTGGCTCGCCCCGGTCAGCGCCTCCTGGGTGATGTCCTCGGGACTGAACTGGGAGTTCGCGCCGCGGTCGGCGAGCATGCTCCGCTCACCGGTGCCGTCGACGAGCACCACTACACAGAACGTCGGCTCTTCGGGGTCCACCGCGAACTCGCAGCGGACGCCCGCCGCTTCCAGTTCGCTCTTCACCATGCGGCCGCCGGAATCGTCGCCGATCCGCGCGATCAGCGTGGTCTCCGCGTCCTCGGCGCGCAGCCAGAGCGCGGTGTTCGCGCCCGCGCCGCCACTGGTGAAGTGGACCTTCGCGCGGATGTCACCGCCGTGCGGGATGGGGCCCTCGTGCCGCGCGACCACGTCGAGGCCGACATCGCCGACGACCACGATCCCGCTCATGCCGCGTTCCCGGCGAGCTCGACGGCGACCTCGGTGGCCAGTTCCGCGTTGGACAGCACCAGTGCCTCGTTCGCGTCGAGGCTCACGCCGCCGCTGGCGGTGTGGAAGTGCTCCAGCAGCACGGGCGTCACGTCCTTGCCGTGCACTCCTCGCGAGCGCAGGAGTTCCAGCCCCTCGGCGAGCAAGCGGTCGTGCAGCTCTTTGTCCATTTCGGACGATTCCGGAATCGGGTTCGCCAGCAGCACACCGGATTCGGCGTGCGCGCGATGCGCGGCGATGACCGCGGCGGCCCGCGCGGCGTCGTCGACCCGCCACGGCACCTCGAAACCGGACGAGCGGAGGTAAAAAGCGGGGAACTCGCTGGTGCGGTAACCCAGCACGGGCACCGAATTGGTCTCCAGCACTTCGAGGGTCGCCGCGATGTCGAGTACCGACTTCACGCCGGAGCAGACGACCGTGGTCGGCACCTTCGCGAGCACGCCCAGATCCGCCGAGACGTCCCAGCTCTGTGCCGAGCCCTGGTGCACTCCGCCGAGCCCGCCGGTGGCGAACACGCCGATCCCGGCCGCGGCGGCGAGTGCCGCGGTGCTCGCGACCGTCGTCGCCCCGGAGCGGCCGAGCCCGACGGCCGGGCCGAGGTCGCGCAGGGAGAGTTTGTCCAGGTCCGCGCCGGGCGCGCAGACGCGCTCCAGTTGCTCGCCGGTGAGCCCGACCAGGGGGACGCCGTCGAGCACGGCGATCGTCGCGGGGACGGCGCCGCCGTCCCGGACGACCTTCTCCAGCCGCCGGGCGACGTCGAGGTTGCGGCCGGGCGGGAGACCGTGGGAAAGGATGGTGCTCTCCAGTGCGACGACGGGATCACCGGCGGCGAGGGCGGAGGCGACCTCTTCGTGAAGGGACAGTTGCGGAGTCACGAACGAACATCATCGGTGATGTGGGTCCGCGTCACGCCATCGGGTCAGTTCGTTCGTGAGGTTCTCCCGAGCCTTGCTCTCCCAGCGTGCCCGCGCGATCTCGCTGCGGTACAGCCGCGGCCGGGCCAGCAGGTTCTCCAGCACGGCCGCGCGTCCCGCCCGCCAGTCTTCGTCGGGGTAGATCGAGTACTCGGCCCGGACACCGCTCGCGTATCCCTCGTACACCTCGGGCGTGGCGCCGAGAATCGCGAGGTCGGCATCGAGCAGTGCCGTGGCGAGGAGGTCTTCCGGGGGCGCCGAGTGCTCGATCGTGGCGAGGACCAGTTCCTCCGCGCGGGTGATGTCGGCCGCGGGGACCCCGGCGTTGGTGAGTTCGTCGCGGGTCCAGGCCGCGCTGGCCCGTTCGTCGTCGCCGGGACGGGCGTCGTAGACGACGTCGTGAGTCCAGGCGGCCACGGCGACGATCGCCCGGTGCCGGGCACCCAGGCCGAACGCGACGGCCAGGTCACCGCTGTCGTGGGCGACGGCGGTGACGTGCCGGAGATCGTGATAGTGGCGGTGAGGCTCGGCGTAGCGGGTCTCGAGGTCGTTCCACGCGACCGCGGCGACCTGGTGATCGCCGCCGAGCCGGGTGACCGCGGGCAGCCAGTCCATCAGTCGAAGATTCCGCGTGACTTGGCCACTTCGTGCAGCCAGCCCTCGAGCTGCGGCTCCCACTTGACCCGCTCCAGCGCGGCGTGGTCGACCTTGAACAAGCCGAGGAACTCCTGCCCGCGACCACCGAACCCGCCGCTCTTGGACACCCGGACCCGCTTGGTCACCTCCAGCACGACCTGCGTCTCCGCCGCCGAGGACAGGAACGTCACCGCCACCGAGGTGAAGACGTTCGCGAACCGCGGCGAGGGGGTGAAGCGGATCTCCTGAAAGAACGGGAGCTGCTGGGTCGCGCCGTTGACCCGGCCGCGTTCCAGCACGGCTTCGCGGAAGACGAAGCCGATCCGGCTGAAGGCGTCCAGTATCCGTTTCTGCGCGGGCAGCGGCTCGATCGCGACGCCGTCGACGTCGGCCGGGTCGGTGACGGAGTTCGCGATGTCGAGGCTGGTCTGCAGGCCGATGGCCATACCGGGCAGTGGTTTGCCGAAGACGCTGGAGATCGGCGTCTCCCATGGCAGGGCGACCTCGAACGGGATCCGGACCTGCTGGCCGGGCGTGACGCGCTCGCGGCCTGCCAGCTGCTGGGTGCCGAATTCGAGGTCCTCGACCTTGGGGCTCTGCTCGTCCGGGGTCTGGACACGAGCGAGCAGCTTCACCGAGAGACCGTTGATCTCTTGATCGACTTCGCCGCCGAGCAGCAGGACCTCGCCCCGCAGGGGGCGGCCGGGGGAGACCGAACGGTCGAGCAGCCGGGCGTCGATCTTCGCCCCGCCCGAACCGAATGTCGCGAGCACCTTCTGGAACATGGGCGAGATCCTGCCAGGTCCCCGGTGTGCGCAGGAGGTTTTGGGGCATTATGGAGGGGTGAGTACACAGACCCTTCCGAAGCCGGATACCCGCCCCGAGGGCACCGACGGCACCGATGACGACGCGCCGAAGATGTTCCACTACGTGCGCAAGAACAAGATCGCCGAAAGCGCGGTCATGGGCACGCACGTGGTGGCGCTGTGCGGCGAGGTCTTCCCGGTGACGAAGTCGGCGAAGCCCGGTTCGCCGGTTTGCCCGGACTGCAAGAAGATCTACGACGGTCTCAAGCCGGGCGACTGACACCTGGCCGTCCGGTGTCCGAAACCGGACAAGATCTGAAAATCCTTCACATGGCGGCTGTCCGTCCCGGTGATCGCTGGTAATCAGTACCCGCCAGCGAAACCCCACCGGGACGGAGTCTTCATGCGTAGAACCGGGATCGTGCTCGCCATCGCCGCGTTGGTCGCGGTGTTCTCACCCGCCGCCGCCGCCCAGGCCGTGACCGGCTGGACCACGGTCGGTTCGGACAACGCCCGCCCGCTCGACGAGGGGCAGGGCCTGGCCACCATCGAACGGCCGTCCGGGACCGTCTACCGCTACACCGGGATCACGACCGTTCCGGTGAACCTGTCGTCGCAGGGCTGGAACCACGTCGGCGACCCGGGTTCGGCGCGAGGCTGGTACGTCGAGCCGTACCAGCGCGACGACCGGGGCGCGAAGCTCTTCCGCGTCGAGTCGCCCGACGGGACCTGGGCGAACTACACGCACACGCTGGAATCCTGGGAAGCGAACAACAACTCGTTCGCCGCCGTGACACCCGACGCGCGCTGGATGGTGGCGGGCGAGTGGGGCACGATGGACCGGCTGCTCGTGCACCCGATGCCCGGCGTCGCGCATACGAACCCGTCAGCGAACCTGCCGTACTCGGCCGCGATCCGGCTCGACCGGCCGGTGCGGGACATCCAGGGCTGCGACTTCGTCACCGCGACACGGCTGCTGTGCTCCTCCGACGACCCCGAAGGCTCACTGTTCGGGACCACGAAGCCGCTGCTGCAGGTGGATCTCTCCGGTGCGCTTTCCGGTTCGGACGTCACCGGCCGGGTGACTTCGCTGGGGCAGCTGCCGCTGAAGAGCACCTGTAGCGGGAATTTCGAAACCGAAGGCATCGACGTCGCCGCCGATGGGACCCTGCGGGTCGTCGTGCTGTCACCTTCGTGGTGCGTGGCCTTCGACAGCAAGACCTGGCGGTTCCGAAAGTCCTGACCAGACGGCGAACTCGCGTGACCAGACGGCGAACTCGCGTGACTAGACGGGCAACACACGAGTTGCCCCGCCGATCACGCGAGATCGCCGTTCAATCACGCGAGTTCGCCGTTACGAAGTCGGCTCGGGTGTCAGTGTCTCGGTGGCCGGAGTCGTCGAAGACCGTCGAGTGTCCTTCTTCGCGCGGCGCTTCTCTTTCCGTGTCTCGACCATCGTGTACAGCGTCGGCACCAGGATCAGCGTCAGCAGCGTCGAGCTGACGAGTCCGCCGATCACCACGATCGCCAGCGGCTGCCCGATGAACCCGCCCTGGCCGGTCAGGCCGAGCGCCATCGGGACCAGCGCGAAGATGGTCGCCGCCGCGGTCATCAGAATCGGCCGCAGCCGTCGCCTGCCGCCTTCGACCACCGCTTCGGCGACGCTCATCCCCGAAGCCCGGTACTGGTTGATCAGGTCGATCAGCACGATCGCGTTGGTCACCACGATGCCGACGAGCATCAGCATGCCGATCAGCGCGGGCAGGCCCAGCGCGGTCCCGGTGGCCAGCAGCAGCCCGATCGCGCCGGTCGCGGCGAACGGGATCGACACCAGCAGGATCAGCGGCTGGAGCAGGCTGCGGAACGTCGCCACCATGATCAGGTACACGATCGCGATCGCGGCCAGCAGCGCGAGGAACAGGTTCCCGAACGCCTCCTGCTGGTCCTCGCTGACCCCGCCGAGCTTGTACGCCGCGCCACCGCCGAACGTCAGACCGTCCAGTTTGGCCTGGATGGCCTTGGTGGTGGCGGCGAGGTCCGCGCCGGTGTTCTTGGCGGTGACCGTGGTGCTCAGCTCACCCGAGGTGCGGTGCACCGCGGCCGGTCCGTCCACAGTGGACACCGTCGCGACGGTGTCCAGCCGGACGACGCCGGTGGCGCCCGGGATCGGCAGCGCCTTGATCGCGTCCACCGACACCGGGGCCGTGCCCGCGCGCAGCACGATGTCGGTGCGTTGCCCGTCCACCGGCAACTGGGTCACCGTGCGGCCGGCGATGGCCTGGTTCGCGATCTGGCCGATCGTCGTCGCCGAAAGCCCGCTCGCGGCGGCCTTGGCGGCGTCGACCTCGACCTGCACGCGCGGCGAGCCCTGCGCGAGGTCACTGGTCACCTCGGTCAGCTCCGGCACTCCGGACAGGGCCTGGCGGACCTGCTCGGCGGCGGGCTTCAGCGAGGCTTCGTCGGGTGCGGTGACGGTGATCGAGACCTCATCGGAGTTGAAGCCGCCGGCTTCGGCGCCGATCTTGACCTCACCGAGTTCCGGCCCGCTCAGCTTGCCCCGCAAGCGATCCGAGAGCGCGTTGACGTCGGTGTCCTTGGCGACGGTGACCTGGATGTTGGTCGCCGTCCCGCCACCGCCGAAGAAACCGCCTCCGCCGATGCTCACCTGGTAGGTCTCGACAGCCGGTTCGGCGGCGAGTGCCCGCTCCACCGCGCCGGCGGCCTTCTCCTTGGCTTCGGGACTGGTGCCGGGCGGCAGTTTCTGCGAAAGGCTCAGCGTCGTCGAGCCGGACTGGTCGAGGAAGTTCGTGTTCAGCTGCGACGCGAGCCCGACCGTGCCGCCGAAGATGATCAGCGCCAGCAGGACAACGATGACGCGGCGCTGGGTGGCGAACCGGATCACCGGCACGTACCCGCGCTGCAGCAGCCCGCGGCGTTCCTTGTCTTCCGCGGCCTGCCGCGTGAGCTCGGCCTCGTGCTCGTTCGCGGGAGTCTCGGCCGGCTTGAGGAACCAGTACGCGAGCACCGGCACGATCGTCAGCGACACCAGCAGCGAAGCCAGCAGCGCCACGGTGACCGTGATCGCGAACGGCGAGAACAGCTCGCCGACGAACCCGCCGACGAAGGCGATCGGCAGGAACACCGCGACGGTGGTGAGGGTGGACGAGGTCACGGCACCCGCCACCTCGCGCACGCCGTCGAGGACCGCGCGATCCTTCGCCTCGCCGTACGCCAGATGTCGTTTGATGTTCTCCAGCACCACGATCGAGTCGTCGACCACCCGGCCGATCGCGATGGTGAGCGCGCCGAGGGTGAGCAGGTTCAGCGACAGCTCACCGGTCCACAACGCCAGTAGCGCCACGACGACCGAGAGCGGGATCGACACCGCCGTCACGAGCGTGGACCGCAGTGACATCAGGAACAACAGGATCACGATGACCGCGAACGCCAGTCCCAGCAGGCCCTCGGTGGTCAGGCCGCTGATCGCGTCCTTGACCGGGGTGCCCTGGTCGAACACGACGCTCATCTCGGCGCCGATCTTCTTCGACAGCCCGGGCAGCTTGTCCCGCACCGATTCCGAGATCGCGACCGCGTTCCCGTTCTCCACCATGGTGACCGAGAGCCCGAGGCTCGGCTTGCCGTTGGTGCGCGTGATCGACGTCGCCGGGGCGAACCCGGCCTGGACGTCCGCGACGTCACCGAGTTTGACCGGTACCGGCTTCGGCGCCTGTGCACCGGGACGCGACGACGGCGTGGCCGACGGTGTCAGGTAGAGGTCCTTGATCGTGTCCACTGTGGTCGGTCCGCCGCCGACCTGGACGGTGAGCGTTTTGTCGCCTTCGGTCAGCGTCCCGGCCGGGACGGCGGCACCGGCGGTCTGCAGGGTGGTGGCGATCGACGACGGGTCGACGCCCGCCGCGGCCAGCTTCGCGTAGTCCAGCGCGATCGTGACCCGCGGCTGCCGCGCGCCGGTCACCTCGACCTCGCGCACACCGTCGATCTTGCGCAGTTCCGGCGCGACCTCCCCGGTCAGCGCGGGTGCGAGCGCCTGTGGGTCACCGGTGGTCCCGGCGGCGAGCAGCACGACCGGGAGGTCGTCGGTGGATCCCGCGGACACCGTCGGTTCGGTGTTCTGCGGCAGTCGCGCCTTGACCCCGTCGATGACGCGCTGGATCTGCCCGACGGCGGCGTCGATGTCCGTGCCGAATTCGAACTGCGCGGTGATCTGCGACAAGCCCTCCGACGACGTCGAGTTCAGTTCTTCGAGCCCTTTCAGGCCCTGCAAGCCACCTTCGAGTGGCTCGGTGACCTGGCGGTCGACCGCGTCCGGCGACGCGCCCGTGTACGGCGTGATGATCTGCGCCTGCGGGAACTGCAGTGAGGGGAACAGCTGCTGCTTGAGCTGCGGCAGTGCGAAGGCACCGAAGCCGACGACCACCAAGGCGAGCAGCCCGATGAGACTTCGGTTGCGCAGGCTCAGTCTGGCCAGCGTGGACATGGCGGGATCCCCCAGGTAGTGCTCGGGAACGTGTGGATTACCGCGAGCTTTTCATGGCGGGGGGTGGAGTGGATTCACACCACGGGTGGAATTGGGCTACGACTTCGGGAGGAGGTTATCCGCCACCCGGCGTCAAGTTCGCCGTTCTGTCACCTGATCGGCTTCGCTGGGCGACTCTTCGTTCACTAGTTGTTCCGCATCGTGTTCGGGCTCACTGTCGGGTTCCTCGCCGTCCGGGCGGGGACGCCGCAGCGGAACGGTCGTCCGTTCCCACAGTTTGCGGCCCTCCTCGGCGCGGAGCCGTTCGCTGGCGCGTTCCATCTCCAGCCGCCGCCATTTCCGGCGCTGGCGTTTGGTCGCCTTGGCGGGCCACAGTTCCTGGATCGCGCTGTTGAAGTACGCGCCGAAGACGACCGCGAGCCCGATGAAGAACATCAGCAGCAGGAACGCGATCGGCGCGGCGAGCGCGCCGTAGGTGTAGCCGGTCTTGGTGATCCAGTTCAGGTAGATCCGCAGGCCGATGCTGGAGAGCAGGAAGAAGACCATGGCGAGCATCGCGCCCGGCAGCCCGCGGTGCCACGGCAGCCTGCGCGGCAGGGACAGCTTGTACAGCGTCGTCAGCGCCAGCACGATCATCACGGCCAGCACCGGGTAGTACAGCGTGCCGACCCAGTACGACACCGTGTCGCGCCACTCGTTCGGGAAGAACTGCGGGAGCAGGTCCGGCCCGATCGCCAGCAGCGGCAGCCCGACCACCAGGATGACCAGCCCGGCCAGGTAGAGCAGCAGCGCGAAGATCCGCTGCCAGACGTCGTTGCGGACGCCGTACTGGTCGTGCGCCACGGTGATCGCGTCGACGAACGACGACATCGCCGACGAACCCGCCCACAGGGAGATCAGGAAGCCGATCGAGACGATCTCACCCTTGCCGACGAACAGGATGCTGTTGACCGTCGGTTCGATGATGTCGTGGACGGCGTTGTCGCTGAAGATCGTCTTGCTGAAGGTGATGATCCGGTCGTGGACCGCGGTCACGACCTCCTGGCCGAACCAGTCGCCGACGAACCCGAGGCAACCGAGGAGGCCGAGCAGGAGCGGCGGCAGCGACAGCGTCTGCCAGAACGCGGCTTCGGCGGCCTCGGAGAAGATGTTGCCTTCCCACGCCTTGTTGAGCGTGCGGCTGAGCAGACGCAACGGGCCCCTACGGACCTTCGCGACCTCGGCGGCCGTCTCGTTCCGGCCGTTCTCCTCGCTCATGCAGCTCCTCCGCCAGCGCCGAGCGCCCTTGACGGGGTCCAGCATGGTCCATGTCCGGGTGTTCGGCTCGCCACCCCTGGGTTTTCGGGTGAGTAACCCGACAACGGGGGTGGCGCTTCCGGCGTTCCACGGGCCCGGCAGGTAGGCTCACTGGAGTGCCCTCACCTCAGGCGCCGGCGTCGCGGCCGGATACCAAAGTGGGGGTTTTCGCTTGTCAGACAGCGGTGAACAGGCGCTTTGCAGATGAGTGGCTCGTCACGTGAGCGGTAAAGAGGAGGTGACCGGCATGTCGGAAACGGTTGAGCGAAATCGGGGCGGGCTGGGCGCGCCTCCGGCGGCGAAGGACAGCACCGCCCGCCCGCTGCGTGCCTGGCAGCGCCGCGCGCTGACGAAGTACCTGACGACCGGGCCGAAGGACTTCCTCGCGGTCGCGACGCCTGGCGCGGGGAAGACGGTGTTCGGTCTCCGGATCGCCGCCGAGCTGCTGAGTGACCGGACCATCGAGGCGATCACCATCGTCGCGCCGACCGAGCACCTGAAGCACCAGTGGGCCGCCTCGGCGGCGGCGGCGGGGATCGCGATCGACTCGAACTTCCGTAACGGCGCCGGTGCCACGTCGCGCGACTACCAAGGTGTCGCGCTGACCTACGCGCAGGTCGCGGCGCATCCGACGCTGCACCGCGTGCGCACCGAGAACCGCAAGACGCTGGTCATCCTCGACGAGATCCACCACGGCGGTGACGCGAAGTCCTGGGGCGACGCGATCCGTGAGGCGTTCACACCCGCCGTCCGCCGTCTCGCGCTGACCGGGACCCCGTTCCGCAGTGACGACTCGCAGATCCCGTTCGTCACCTACGAGCCCGACGGCTCGGGCTTCCAACGCAGCAAATCCGATCACTCCTACGGCTACGCCGACGCGCTCGCCGACGGCGTCGTCCGGCCTGTCGTCTTCCTCGCCTACTCCGGTGAGGCTTCCTGGCGCACGAGCGCGGGGGAGGAGTTCACCGCGCGGCTAGGCGAGCCGCTGACCGCCGAGCAGAACGCACGGGCCTGGCGCACCGCGCTCGACCCGGCGGGCGAGTGGGTCCCGGCGGTACTGCAGGCCGCGGACACGCGTCTCGCGCAGCTGCGCGCCAACGGCATCCCGGACGCCGGCGGCCTGGTGATCGCCACCGACCAGGACTCCGCACGTGCCTACGCAAAGATCCTGGCACGTCTCTCCGGTCAGACCCCGACGGTCGTCCTTTCCGACGACCCCAAGGCGTCCGGGCGGATCAAGGAGTTCTCCGATTCGACCGACCGGTGGCTGGTCGCGGTCCGGATGGTGTCCGAGGGCGTCGACGTGCCGCGTCTCGCGGTCGGCGTCTACGCCACGAGCGCGTCGACCCCGCTGTTCTTCGCGCAGGCCATCGGCCGGTATGTGCGTTCGCGCAAACCCGGTGAGACGGCGTCGGTGTTCCTGCCGAGCGTGCCGGTGCTGCTGGAACTGGCCAGTGAGCTGGAGGCCCAGCGCGACCACGTCCTCGGCAAGCCGCACCGCGAGAAGGAAGGCTGGGAGGACGAACTCCTCGCCCAGGCCAACCGCACCGAGGACGAGCCGGGCGAAGAGGAGAAGGCGTTCACTTCGCTGGGCGCCTCCGCCGAGCTCGACCAGGTCATCTACGACGGCAACTCCTTCGGCACCGCGGTGTTCTCCGGTTCCGACGAGGAGCAGGAGTACCTCGGCCTGCCGGGTTTGCTGGAACCGGACCAGGTCCGCGCCCTGCTGCGGAAGCGGCAGGAAGAGCAGCTTTCGGACGAGAAGCGGCGCAAGCCCAAGGCCGAGCAGCAGGCCCCGGTGGCGCGGCCGCAGTCGGTCAGCGAGCGGCTCGGCGCCCTGCGCAAGGAGCTGAACGCCCTGGTCGGCGTGCACCACCACCGGACGAGGAAGCCGCACGGCGCGATCCACAACGAACTCCGCCGGATCTGCGGCGGACCGCCGACCGCGATGGCGACGGTCGAACAGCTCGAAGAGCGGATCGTCACCCTGCGCACTTGGTAGCGCCCCGTACCGAACGCTATGAACGGTCCGTTCCTTGCAAATTTTGCAAGGAACGGACCGTTCATAGCGTTCGGGAGTGGAGGCGCGGAGCGGCGGAGAGCACGCTGTGTAAGTGGTGGCGGTCACACTGTAAGCGGACCTAGACTGCGTACGTCTTGCTACGGGCACGTTGCCAAACCGTGTCCATTCGACGAGGCTTAATCGATCCAGCCGTCTTCCGCGAACCCGTTCGGCGGCATATGTTGTCGGCCACAACATATGCGCGATGGTGCGACCGGTCCGCCAGGATCGCCGCCCGCGAGCAAGATTCGGAAAGGTTCGAGGATGCGCAGCAGAACCCTTACCCTCCTCGCCGCGACGGTGGGCGCCGGCCTGGTGCTCTCCGCCTGTGGCGCCAACTCCGCCGACTCGGGCAGCGGCAACTCCTCGCAGTCCGCCCCCGCCCCGGGTGGTGCCGCCGCCGGCGGCAAGGTCGGCGTCATCCTCCCGGAGACCGCGACCTCCGCGCGCTGGGAGTCCTTCGACAAGCCGTTCCTGACCAAGGCGCTCAAGGACGCGGGCTTCGACGCCGACGTCCAGAACGCGCAGGGCGACGTCCAGAAGTTCACCACGCTGGCCGACGGCATGATCGCGCAGAACGTCAAGGTCCTGATCATCGCCGCCATCAACGGCGAGGTCGGCTCGGCGGTCGCCAAGAAGGCGCAGGCCGCGGGCATCCCGACGATCGACTACGACCGCCTGAACCTCGGCGGCAGCTCCGATTACTACGTCTCGTTCGACAACGAGAAGGTCGGCCAGCTGCAGGGCCAGGGCCTCGCCGACGCGCTGAAGGACAAGAAGGGCGCCGAGGTCGTCATGATCGAGGGCGCCCCGACCGACAACAACGCGACGCTGTTCGCCAACGGGCAGAAGTCCGTGCTGCAGCCGAAATTCGCCAGCAACGAGCTGAAGCTCGTCCGTGAACAGGCCATCGACAACTGGGACAACCAGAAGGGTGGCCAGACCTTCGAGCAGATCCTGACCGACAACAAGGGCAAGGTCGACGGCGTCGTCGCCGCGAACGACGGTCTCGCGGGCGCGGTCATCACCGTGCTGAAGAAGAACGGTCTCAACGGCAAGGTCCCGGTCACCGGCCAGGACGCCACCGCGGACGGCCTCATGGCCATCCTGCGCGGCGACCAGTACATGACCGTCTTCAAGCCGATCAAGGAAGAGGCCGAGGCCGCGGCGAAGCTCGCCGTCCTGCTGGCCAAGGGCGACAAGGCGGGCGCCGACGCGCTGGCCACCAGCAAGGCGAAGGACCCGAAGGGCAACCGCGAGGTCAAGTCCGTGCTCCTCGAGCCGAAGCTGACCACCAAGGACGGTGTCAAGGAGGTCGTGACGCAGGGCTACGTCAAGGCGGCCGAGATCTGCGGCGGCGACCTGGCCTCGGCCTGTACGCAGCTCGGTATCTCCTGACCCGTTAATCCAGACGACCGGGCCGGGGCGTGCTCGCCAGACAGCGCCCCGGCCCGGTTCCCAGCCGGGAGAATTCGAGAACCCCCATGAGTGAACCCATCCTCGAACTGAAGCAGCTGAACAAGAGCTTCGGACCGGTCCACGTCCTCCACGACGTGGACTTCAACGTGCGCGCCGGTGAGGTCACCGCGCTGGTCGGCGACAACGGTGCCGGCAAGTCCACGCTGGTCAAGTCGATCGCCGGGATCCACGGCTACGACTCGGGCACGGTGAAGTTCCAGGGCGAGCCGGTGCACATCCAGGGCCCGCGCGACGCCGCGGATCTGGGCATCGAGGTCGTCTACCAGGACCTCGCGCTGGCGGAGAACCTCGACATCGTGCAGAACATGTTCCTCGGCCGGGAACGCGGCAGTAGATGGCTGCTCGACGAGGCCAGCATGGAGAAGGCGGCCCGCGAGACACTCGCGTCGCTCTCGGTCCGCACCGTGAAGTCCGTCCGCACGCCGGTTTCGGCCCTCTCGGGTGGGCAGCGGCAGACCGTCGCGATCGCCAAGTCCGTGCTGTGGGACTCGAAGGTGGTGCTGCTCGACGAGCCGACCGCCGCGCTCGGTGTCGCGCAGACCCGCCAGGTGCTCGACCTCGTCCGCCGCCTCGCGGAACAGGGCCTCGGAGTGGTGCTGATCAGCCACAACATGGCCGACGTCTTCGAGGTCGCCGACCGCATCGCGGTGCTCTACCTTGGCCGTCTCGTCGCCGAGGTGCACACCAAGGACGTGACCCACGGCCAGGTCGTGGAACTGATCACCGCCGGCCGTTCCGGCGATCTCGGCCTTGCCCGCCCCGAAGCCGCCATCCTCTGAGCGGCCGAGCGATAGCGGGCCCTCCAAAGACACAATGGCGAGAAAGAACCGGAAATGACTGAGACTGCAAAGCCCGCCTCGCCGGAGGGGGGCAAGCCGGTGGCCGCCGCGCTCAACCCGTCGGCGGCCATCACGGACTTCGGCATCGACACGACATCGATGTCAACGGGCGAGGCGCTCGGCGACTACTTCTCCCGGCTCAAGGCGGGGCAGCTGGGTTCGCTCCCGGCGCTGCTCGGCCTGCTCGTGCTGGTGATCGTGTTCGCCTTGCTGTCGGACACCTTCCTGACGATGAACAACATCGCGAACCTGATGGCCCAAGGCGCCGGCAAGGCGATCATCGCGATGGGCATCGTGTTCGTGCTGCTGCTCGGCGAGATCGACCTGTCCGCGGGTACCGCGTCCGGCGTCACCGCCGCCGTGCTGGCGATGCACTACGTGCGTAACGGAAACCTGTTGGGCGGTATGGGGAACGGCGTGTTCATCACGTTCCTCGTCGTGCTCGCGATCGCCGGTCTGCTCGGGGTGATTCTGCGGATCTGGGCCGGTGTCGGTTTCGCCGTGCTCGCCATCGCGCTGGTGCTGTCCGGAGCGGCCGCCAACCCGTGGATCGAGATCGTGCTCGCGATCAGTGTCGGCGGCGCGATCGGTGTCCTCACCGGGTTCCTGGTCTCGAAGATCGGGATGCCCTCGTTCGTCGTGACGCTGGCGCTTTTCCTTGCCTGGCAAGGTGTCATCCTCCAGTTCATCGGTGAAGGCGGCACGCTCGGCATCAGCACCTCGGACGTGCTGTTCAAGGTCGCCAACGGCAATCTGTCCACAGTGGGCAGTTGGATCCTGTTCGTGGTCGCCGCCGGTGGGTTCGCCGCGGTGTCCTTGGGACAGCACTTCTCCCGGCTCAAACGGGGCCTGGTCACCCAGCCGACGCCGATGGTGCTGTTCAAGGTCGGCGCGATCGCGGTCGTCGCGGCCATCGCGACCTACCTGCTCACGATCAACCGCGCGCCCAACCCGAACATCGTGATCTCCGGTGTCCCGTACGTCGTGCCGATCGTGCTCGCGCTGCTGGTGCTCGGTACCTACGTGCTCAACCGCACGCAGTACGGGCGCCACATCTACGCCGTCGGCGGCAACCGTGAAGCGGCCCGCCGTGCCGGTATCAACGTCGAGAAGATCCGGGCGTCGGTGTTCGTCATCTGCTCGGCGGTGGCGGCGATCGGCGCGATCGTCTACTCGTCGAAAGTCGGTTCGGTCGACCCGCAGGCCGGTGGCCTCAACACGCTGCTGTTCGCGGTCGGTGCCGCGGTCATCGGTGGCACGTCGCTGTTCGGCGGCAAGGGCCGGGTCGTCGACGCGGTCATCGGTGGTCTCGTGCTCGCGGTCGTCGAAAACGCGCTCGGCCTGCTCAAGCAGTCGGCGGCGGTGGTCAACATCGTCACCGGTCTCGTGCTGCTGCTCGCGGCGACGGTGGACGCGCTGTCCCGGCGCCGCGCGGCTGCGTCGCCGCGCTGAGTCCGCATGGAATGATGAAGCCCGTGACCAGCACACCCGTTGCACGACCAGACGAGGTGCGCAGGCACAACCGCACGACCTTGCTCCGGTTGCTGCACGTCAGCGGCCCGAGCACCAGGGCGACCTTGGCCACCGAGCTGGGGCTCAACCGCAGCACCATCAAGACCCTCGTCGACGGGCTCGCGGAAGCGGGCGTCGTCGAGGAGAGGGTCCCCAGGCCGGGACGAGGGGCGGGCCGCCCCTCGCTCCTGGTCCTGCCGCAGCCGCACGCGGCGGTGGTGCTCGCGGTCGACCTCCAGGTCGAACACGTCGCGATCGCGCTGGTCGGGTTCGGCGGCCAGATCCTCGGGCGCAACAGCTGGAACCTCCACGGCCGGACGCGGGAGGCCGACGAGGTGATCACGCACGTGATCGAGTCGACCACCATGCTGGCGGGCGACCTCGGCGTGCAGCCGATCGCCGCGGGGGTGTCCGTGCCCGGCGTCGTCCGCCGGATGGACGGGCACGTCCACGAAGCGCCCAACCTGCGCTGGACCGACGTGGCGCTCGGGGAACGGCTCGGCGGTGTGCTGCGCATCCCCATCCTCGTCGGCAACGACGCCGAACTCGGCGCCATCGCCGAACACCTGCGCGGCGCCGCGCGGGGCTCGTCCGACGCCGTATACGTCTCCGCCGACGTCGGTGTCGGGGGAGGGATCATCGCGGACGGCTCGTCGCTGCGCGGCGGCGCCGGCTACGTCGGCGAGATCGGGCACATGGCGATCCGGCCCGGCGGCCGTCCCTGCTACTGCGGGTCCAGCGGCTGCTGGGAGACCGAGGTCGGCGAGGCGGCCCTGTGCCGCGCGCTCGACCTGCCCGAGGACACCCCGCGTGGGGCGATCCTGTTCGAACTACGCGAACTGGGCCGCGATCCGCACGCGGCCGAGGAACGGCTCTCGGAGTTCGCGGAATGGCTGACGCTGGGCCTGGTGAACGTGGTCAACCTGCTCGGCCCGCAGCTGGTCGTGCTGGGCGATCTGCTCACCGTGCTGCCCGATTCGGTCGTGCGGTCGGTGGCGGCCGAGGTCCGGCGGCGGAGCCTGGTGAGCCGGGCGGTCGGCGGGACGCAGATCGTGAGCTCCGCGCTGGGTGCCGACGTGAAGCTGCTGGGCGCGGCCGAAGCGGCGTTCGAGATGATCTTGGATACGGTCTAGGACTCGTGAGTGGCAGGGACGGTTCTTCAGGTACGCCGGGGCGGGCCCACCCGTGGTGACTGTGGGGCCACTGGGGCGACCTGCCGAGTGTTCTGAGTCCGTGAAGGACTCCTTGAGGGACTCTGGGTCCCTCAAGGAGTCCTTCACGGACCGCGATCCCGTAGGTACCTAAGCGCGAACGAGACCGGACAGGAGCGCCGCCAGGGCCTGCATCGCCTTCGCCTTGGCCGCCTCGGGGTCTTCCGCGTGCGCGATCATCAGCGCGGCTTCGGTGCAGGCGCTCAGCACCAGTTGCGCCAGTTCCGGGACCGGCGCCTCGACCAGCCGCCCGTCCGCGGCGGTGGCCTCCAGGATCTCGGTGATCATCCCGAGCCCGTAGCGGTACTCGAGTTCGCGCCACTCCTGCCAGCCGAGGACGCCGACCGCGTCGGTGAACGAGATCCGCACCACCTCGGGCCGCACACAGACGTCCAGGAAGCGGGCCAGCGCGGCGAACGCGGCCGTCCAGGGGTCTTCCTCGGCCCGGAGGACGGCCTTGAGCTCGTCGGTGATCTCCGTTTCGATCTGCTCGACCACGGCGCGGAACAATCCCTGTTTGTCCCCGAAGTGGTGATACAGCGCGCCGCGGGTGACGCCTGCCGCCCGGACGATCTCGTCGGCGGGCACGGCGGCGTAACCCTGGTCGGCGAACAGTGTCCGGGCCGCCGTGATC
The DNA here is from genome assembly GCF_047608695.1 of Amycolatopsis sp. cmx-11-32. Taxonomy (NCBI): domain Bacteria; kingdom Bacillati; phylum Actinomycetota; class Actinomycetes; order Pseudonocardiales; family Pseudonocardiaceae; genus Amycolatopsis; species Amycolatopsis sp. cmx-11-32. The sequence goes on from NZ_JADNQN010000006.1 coordinate 55,551, forward strand.
AGGGCGGTCCGCGTCGACCGCGATCGCTCGGTCTGGCTACGTCGTGGCGTGGGCACGCAGGAATTCCACCACCAGGCCGCTCAGCCGCTCCGGCTGGTCCTCCGGCACGAAGGTGAAGGAGTCCTCGATCGTCTTCAGCTCGGCGTTCGGCAGGATCCCGGCGAGCTTGCGGCCCAGCCACAGCGGGAAATGCCGGTCCTCGGGCGCCCACACCAGCAGCACCGGTTTCCCGAACGCGGGCAGCCGCCCGGCCGCCGTCAGCGTGTACCGGTTGCTGATCCCCGCCATGAACCGGCGCAGGTCGTCGCGGATTTCCGTGCTCCGCCTGCTGGGCAGCAGGTAGGCGTCCAGGATGTGGTCCGGCACCGGACGTTTGGCCAGCCAGAGGAAGTCCGTCGCCTTCAGCGGCCAGCGCCAGCGCAGGGCCTGGATCGCCGTCCAGGTGCCGCCGGGGATCCGCGCCAGCGGGCTCAGCGCCGCGAACATCGGCGGCAGGAACCGCTCGAAGCAGTCCGACGGCGTCAGCACGACCCGGCCGACCCGCTCGGGGGAGGTGGTCATGAGCAGCTGGGTCAGCGCGCCGCCGGTGTCGTTCGCGACCACGGTGACGTCGGTCAGGTCGAGTTCGTCGAGGAATCGCGCGATCAGCGCGGCGACCCCGGGCGGGCTCAGGTCGGCCCCGGGGACCGGGATCTCGTGCGAGCCCAGCGGCCAGTCCGGGGTCAGGCAGCGGAAGCCCGCTTCGGCGACGGAAGGGACCACCTTGCGCCATAGCAGCCCGTTGGTCAGCAGCCCGTGCACGAAGACCACGGGAGGGCCTTCGCCGCGGTCCCGGTAGCGGATACGGGCGCCGGCGAGGTCCACCTCGTGCACCTCGCCGAGGAGTTCACTGGTTGTCATACCAACAACATACATGCTGTCTGTATGTAAGTGTCAGGCGAAAAACAGGGCGACCGGCGTGCTCCATGGGGAGCAGCCGGCCGCCGGGTGGTCGTGGACTGGTGGCTACCGCTGAATGTCCGCGGACAGTTCTTTGAGCTTCGTTTCGTGTGCGCGGGCGTGGTGACCACAGAAGAGCAACTCGCCACCGGTGCTGAGAATGGCTCGAACCTGGGCTGCAGCACCACACCGGTCGCATCGGTCGGCAGCGGTCAGTTCGGGGCGGGTGAGCGTCGGTGAAGTCATTGGAGTCTCCCTCCGTCCCGGCACCGGTGACCCGGTGCCATCGATCCAGCTACGACCACTTCGGCACTGATGCCGGCAACGTTCGTTCCCGGCCCCGCCGTGTTCGTGCTTCCACTCTTCCAGACGTTTGGCGGCCCGCAAGTGTTCCCGTGCGGGTGTCTCATTTGTCACTGGTAATTACCTCGTATGCCGTAGCGTAATCACGCAACGTAGGAGACGACTCCCCGCTGGCCCGCCTTTTCCCACGTCAGGCACCATGCGAGGGTGGGTATCGCAGTCGTCCGGAACCGCCTTTCCGACGTTCCGGCGCCGGTCTTGTTCGTTCTCAGCGGAATTTCCATGTACGCCGGTGCGGCTGTGGCCGTAGGTCTCTTTTCGGTCGCCTCACCCGCGGGGGTGGCCTGGCTCCGCTGTCTCGGCGCCGCCGTGGTCCTCCTGGCGTGGCGCAGGCCTCCTCGATCGGCGTGGACCGGGCGCACGTTCCTGCTCGCCGGGGTCTTCGGGATCGTCACCGCCGGGATGAACGTGCTCTTCTACGAGGCGATCGCGCGGCTGCCGCTGGGCACGGCCGTCGCTCTCGAGTTCACCGGGCCCGTACTGGTCGCGGCGTTCGGTTCACGCACCCGCCGCGACGTCTTCGCGTTGCTGCTGGTGGTGGCGGGCGTCGTGGCCATCGCGGACGTCCGCCTCGAAGGCAGCCTGCTCGGCGTGCTCTTCGCGCTGGGGGCGGCGGTCGCCTGGGCCGGGTACATCCTGCTCGGGAAGCGGGTCGCGGTCGGCGGGAACGGGATCGACGGGCTGGCCGTCGGGTTCGCCGTCGGCACCGTGATGTTGTCGCCGCTGGCGTTCGACACCGGCGCGGTGTGGGGTTCACCACGGCTGCTGCTGCTGAGCATCGGGGTGGCCGTGCTCTCGACCGTCGTGCCATACGCGCTCGACCAGGTCGTCCTCCGCAAGGCCGGGCAGGCGCGGTTCGCCCTGCTGCTCGCGTTGCTGCCGGTCACGGCGGGCGTGATCGGGCTCCTCTGGCTCAAGCAGGTCCCGGCCCCGCCCGAGGCGCTCGGCACGCTGGCCGTCGTCGCCGGGGTGGCGCTGCGTTCACCGGGGAAACGCGATGGCTCGGCGCCCCTCTGACCGGGATACTGACCAGCCTGTGGCGCTACCAGCACCGGGAGGACACGTGGCCGACATCCGGCGGGCCAGCTCCGTCGAGGAGGTCGTCGCCGCCGAGCACCTGTTCGACGGCCCCGCACAGCGGAAAGCCTCCGAAAAATTCCTCTCGGGGGAGGAGAACCACCTGCTGATCGCCTACGAGGACGGCCGCCCGGCGGGGATGATCACCGGCACCGAGGTGACGCATCCGGACAAGGGCACCGAGATGTTCCTCAACGAACTCGACGTCAGCCCGGACTATCAGCGGCGCGGGATCGGCCGGGACCTGGTCGACGCACTGGCCGGGATCGCGCGTGAGCGTGGCTGCCGCGGGATGTGGGTCGGAGTCGAAACGGACAACGAGGCCGCGCTGGCGACCTACGCTTCGGCAGGGGCGGCGAACGAAGGGCCCTTCATCATGCAGTCGTGGGTCTTCGAAGACTGATGTCCTCCGGAATCGACGGCGACCGGACCGGCCTGTCCGGTCGCCGCTGGCTGCCCGGCGGCGAGCATCTCGTCGCCGTCGCGCGGGCCGAACTCCCGCAGAAGGACGGGCTCGCCGGGTCTTTCACGGCGCTGGCCGCCCTGCGCGCCGCGGGGTTCGGCGTCGCCGATCAGGACGAGGCTGCGGCATCGGCGGGTACCACGCCGGAGGGTCTGTCGCGGGCGATCGAGGCGTTGTCGGGCGGACGGCTCGCCGCGGTGCCCGCCACCGGGAACTGGGCGCCGCAGTCGTTGTTCATGCTCTTGGCCGCGTTGTGGCACCTGCCGCGGGTGGCGTTGATCGCGGAGGTCGACCCGGCCGAATTCGGCGCGCACGACACCCCGGCACGAGCGCTGCTCGACTACCTCGACACGGGTGTCCCGCCGCTGTGGTCGTCCCGCCGGCGTCCGGCGACCGGGCATTCCGTACTGGTGACCGGGATGCGGATCGGCACCGAAGGGACCCTGGTGTCCATTATGGACGGCTACCCGTCCTTGGGGGACAACGGGTTGCACGACCAGCCGGTGGAATGGGTGGTCGCGGCGCTGCACCGGATGCTGGTCGTGGTCGACGACGGCGACGCCGAGGCCGCCGTCGCCGCGATCACGACGGCCGGTCTGTGGAGCAGTTGAGGTCGTTCTGTGCGAAACGGGAGTGCTTACGCCCGTAGAAGACGTAGATCAGCATTCCAAGCGACAGCCACGCGGCGAACCGCAGCCAGGTCATCACGTCGAGGTTGAGCATCAGGTAGAAACACGCCAGGGCCGCCACGATGGGCAGGTACGGCGAGAACGGCACGGTGAACGGGCGTTCCAGGTCCGGGCGGCGTTTCCGCAGCACCGGGACGGCCACCGCGACGATGATCATCGCCGACAGCGCGCCGATGCTGACCATGTCGGCGAGTTCGGAGATCGGGACGAACGCGGCCAGCACCGCGATCAGCACGGCACCGGCGACGGTCATCCGGTGCGGGGTGCCCCAGCGCGGATGCGCCGCGCCGAACTTCTTCGGCAGCAGGCCGTCGCGGCCCATCGCGAACCCGATCCGGCCGATCGTCACCAGTTCCACCATCATCACCGACGTCAGCCCGGTGACCGCGCCGAGTGAGATCAGCGCGCCCACCCAGTGCTGCCCGACCCGGTCGAAGGCGTCGGCGAGCGGGGCGCCCGTGTCGATCTCGGCGAACGGCACCATCCCGGTCAGCACCAGCGAGACACCGATGTAGAGCAGGGCGCAGACGCCGAGCGCGCCGAGGATGCCGACCCGCAGATCGCGTTTGGGGTTCAAGGTCTCTTCGCCGAGGTTGGCGAGTGCTTCGAAACCGGTGTAGGCGAAGAAGACGACCGCGGCGGCCGTCACCATTCCGGCGATGCCGTAGACGGACTGTTCGAGCCCGAGCGCGGCTTGCACGATCGGCTGGTGCAGCGCCCCCGCCGTCTCCGTCGGTGGCTGGGACGGCGGGATGAAGGGAGTGAGGTTCTCGCCGCGGATGTAGAACACGCCGACCGCGAGGATCAGCACGCACACCGCGACCTTGACCAGCACGAGCAGATTCGTCACCCGCGCCGACTCCTTGATGCCGATGACAGCGATCACGGTCAGCACGGCGATGATCGCGACCGCGCCGACGTTCACTTTCGCGTCTTCGCCGAACCAATCGGGGGAGAGCCCCATCAGATTCGCGAGGTAGCCGGACCAGCCGCGCGACACGACGGCCGCGCCGAGGGCGAACTCGAGCAACAGGTCCCAGCCGATGATCCAGGCGAACGTCTCGCCGAGGGTGGCGAAGGCGTAGGTGTAGGCGCTTCCGGCCGTCGGCACGCTGGAGGCGAGTTCGGCGTAGCAGAGGGCGGCCATCCCGGCCACGACGGCGCCGAGCACGAACGAGAGGGTGACCGAGGGACCGGCGTGGGATTTCGCCTCGACGCCGGCGAGGGTGAAGATCCCGGTGCCGATGATGATGCCGACCCCGAAGCCGACCAGATCGCGCCCGTGCAGGCGGCGTTTCAGCTCACCGGAGTCCTGTCGCTTCAGGACCTCGTCCACGTCCAGAATTCGCCGCATGGAGGGCCACGCTAGAAGATCGCCGTCCACCTCGCAGATCGGTTCCTGTCACGTCAGTCGTCCAGGACGACGCCGTTCTCCTGCGCGATGATCGCCGCCTGCACCCGCGACCGCAGTGCCAGCTTCGTCAGCACCCGTGACACGTGCGTCTTCACCGTGGTCTCGCCGATGTGCAGCCGCGTGCCGATCTGCGCGTTCGACAGGCCGCCGCCGAGGCACGCCAGCACTTCGCGCTCGCGTTCGGTCAGCTCGTCGAGTCCGGCGGGGACGAGGGAAGGTTCGCGGGTCCCCGCGGCGAAGGCGGCGATCAGCTTCCGCGTGACCTGCGGGGCGAGCACCCCTTCGCCCGCCGCGACCAGTTTCACCGCCTCGATCAGCCGTGACGCTTCCACCGACTTCAGCAGGAACCCGGCCGCACCCGCCCGCAACGCGGCGTGGACGTACTCGTCGAGATCGAAGGTGGTCAGCACGAGGACCTCGCACAGCCCCTCCGCGGTCAGTTCCCGCGTGGCCGCGATGCCGTCGACGCCGGGCATCCGGACGTCCATCAGCACGACGTCCGGCTTCAGCGCCTTCGCCTGGCGGACGGCTGTCGCGCCGTCGGCGGCTTCGCCGACCACCTCGATGCCCTCGGCGTTGCCGAGGATCATCATCAACCCGGCACGGATCGCGCCGTGGTCGTCGGCGACCAGCACTTTGACGGTCAAAACCCCTCCAGAGGCAGTTCCGCGCGGACCAGCCAGCCCGCGCCCGACGGGCCCGCCGCGAGCTTGCCGCCCACGGCGGACGCCCTTTCCCGCATGTTCAGCAGGCCGAGCCCGGTCCCGGAACCGTCGGGGAGACCCGGTCGAAGATCATTGCGTACTTCGACGGTGAGTATGCTCCCGTCTGCGTTGATGTCGAGCGAAGCCCGTCCTCCCGCGCCGTGTTTGACCGCGTTGGTGAGCGCCTCCTGCGCGATCCGGTACGCGGTCAGATCGACCGCGGCGGGCAGGGGGCGCGACGAGTCCACAGTGGACCCGACCTCGACCGTCAGCCCGCTCGCCCGCGCCGATTCGACCAGTTTGGACAGTTCGGCGAGCCGGGCGGGCGCGGTCGGCTCGATCTCGGTGTTCCCGGTGGAGGGATCTGCGCGCAGCAGCCCGATCATCGCGCGCATCTCCTCCAGCGCGCTCACACTGTTCTCCCGCACCGATTCCAGGACCTTCCTGGACAGTTTCGGGTCGGCGGAGGACATCGTCAACGCGGCCTCGGACTGGATCGCGATCGCCGACAGATGCCCGGCGATGACGTCGTGCAGATCCCGCGCCATCTTCGAACGTTCCCCCGCCACGGCGGCCTTCCGGTCCAGCTCGCCGATCTTGGCCAGCTGGACCGCGTTCGCCCGTTCGGTGTCGGCGATGTCCCGCTGCTGGCGCACGTTGGCCGCCCACCACACCGGCGTGACCAGGAAGGGCAGCACCGCGAACGCGAGCAGGACCGCCGCCCGCCATTGCGTGGAGAAGACGAGCGCCAAGCAGACCACCGCGAGCGTCCCGATCGCGGCGACGCCGATCATCACCCGGCTGGTGCGACGCGAACCGTAGAGCGTCGTCGCGTAGAGGAAGTCGGTGAAGACGACGAGGATCGGCAGCGAGGGATTGACCGCCACGTCCACGCCGACCACGACCAACGCGCAGAGCAGCGCCCACGGGACCTCGCGGCGAAACATCTCCAGCGAGCAGAGCACGGTCAGCTCGGTCAGCCGGATCCACAGTGGCGTCGTGTCCAGGCCGTTCAGGAGCACCTGCATCCCGCTCAGATAGACCAGCAGGCCAAGGACCCAGGTGCCCAGCGCGATGACGAGGTCCTGTTTCCACAGCGGAAGGTGACTCAGTCGCGGGACCAACGTGGGCACGCCTCCATCTCAGCACACCGGCGGAGGCGACGGGGTCCTACGAACTGATGACGGTGGTCTCGTGCCGTTCGCCGATGCGGTGGACCTTCGGCAGGGGCGAAAGTCGAAGCGTGAACAAGATCCTGGACTTCATCGTGGAAAACCCCATGGCGGCCGTGATCGCCGGTGGGGAGATCGGCTTCTGGGTCGCCATCGTCGCCGGGCTGGTGGCCCGCTATGTGTTCAAGCTGAAGCGGACGAGCGCCGTGCTCCTGCTCCTGACCCCGGTGATCGACCTCGTCGTGCTGGCCGCGACGGTCGTCGACCTGCAAAACGGCGCGAAGGCGAACTTCGTGCACGGCCTCGCCGCGGTGTACTTGGGTTTCAGCGTGGTGTTCGGGCACTCGATGATCAAGTGGGCCGACGTGCGCTTCGCCCACCGGTTCGCGGGCGGGCCGCCACCGGAGCCCGAACCGACGGGCCGGGCGAAGGCGCGTGTCGAATGGCGTGACTGGTTCAAGTGCGTGCTGGCCTGTGGGCTCGCCGCGGGGGTGCTGCTCCTGCTGATCGCCATGGTCGGTGACACCGAACAGGTCGACCCGTTGTGGGGCTGGTTGCCGCGGCTGGGGGTCGTGACAGCCATCTGGTTCGCCACCGGACCGCTCTGGCAGGAGCTGTCCCCCAAGGACGACCGGATCAAGGAGAGTGCCCGACGATGATCGAACTACTGGGAATCCTGTTGCTGGTGCAGGGCGGGGGCGGGCTGATCAACCGGCTGCTGGGGAGCAGCAACCCGAGCTGGTTCGTCCAGCTCCACCTGCTCCCGCCGGGGGCGCACATCGTGGCGAGCGTGCTGATGGTGGCCGCGGGCGTGGCGGTGCTGTTCTCCGAACGCGCCCGCAAGCAACGCCGCCGGTCAGAGTGACACGACCACCTGCAGGACCCCGAGGACGATGGTGACGACCGTCAGCACGACGGTCACCACGGTGAGCCGCGTGACCCGCGCGCTCACCGTGTTCTCGTAGGAGTACCGGGTCTCCTCGTCCATCGCTTCGGCCTGCCGGTCGAGCTGGGCGATGATCCGCTCCACGCCCATGCTGGTGACCAGACGGCGCTCCAGCGAATCGATTTCGGGTGGGAGCACCGAATGCAGCATTTCCAGGAGGTCGTCGAGCGAGCCCCGGAGCAGCCGCGTGCGGCTCGTCGACTTCTTCCGCTCCGCCAGCGCCCGGGTCTCCCGCTGGGCGTTGCGCAGCCACTGGTCGGCCAGCGCCATCCGGATCAGGACCCGTTCGAGGATGAAGAACATCCCGTGGTCGAGCCCGCCGACGTCGCTGTCGATGCCGAAGTACGGTTCGGCCGCGCCGAACGGGCCGCGCATCAGCTCGTCCTGCTGCTCGATGTAGCCGGAATCCTTGCTGTTGAGGCACACGATCCCGCCCGCCATCGTGTAGGCGGCGACGAAGGACCGCGTGCCCCAAGACGGGCCGAGCGCGTCCCTGGCGACCTCGCGGGGCACGAACCGCCAGCCCTCGTCGCCGGTCGCCATCCCGTAGAACGGGCGAGGATCGGCGGCGACCCGCTGGGCGGGCGGATGCCCGTCGTGGGACCGCAGTTCGACGCACCAGCCCTTGCGGCTGAGCCCTTCGGACAGCCCGCAGCCCTTGGTCAGATCCTCGAAGACGTGGGTGACGGCCTTGAGGAGCGAGGGGAAGGACTTCTCGCCGTAGCCACCGTGCAGCCCGTTCTCCCCGTTCGCCGTCTCACGGCCCTGAAGGCTCTGCAGGACGGCGATGGCGAGATCGAACTCGGCCGCGGGCCGGTCCGCCTCCGGTCCGGTGATCGTGGTGGCGAGGACCAGCGTCATCGCGTGATAGGCCGGATGCCAGGTGACGATGAGTTCGCAAGGCAGGCTGATCGTGCCGGCGCGGATCGACAGCCGGGAACCACCGGTGCGTTTGCGCAGCACGCGGCGTCGCGGGGGAGTCGTGTAGCTGGTGAGGAAGTTCTCCGCCGCCGCCCACTCCTCGCCGAGTTTTCCGTCGAGGTGGGTCAGCAGGCCGCGATCCCGTCCGCCGTCCAGCACCTTCTCCGCCTCCCGCTCGGTCAAGGGGACCGCCCAGGCGAAGGTGAGGAGCACCGCGGTCATGCGGGGGCGCGGCGCAGCAGGGTGACCAGATCCCGGCCGAGGTGGCGGCGCAGCGGGCCGGAGGCGTTGACCAGTTCGTCGCGGTCGATGTGCTCGTCGGCGGGGCCGAGATCGTCGAGGACGTGGTAGGTCCACTCCCACTCGGTGCGCCAGCCCGCTTCGACGGCGTCGGCGGCGACCTCCGCCGGGTCGAGGTAGCGGACCGGGAGCGCCGGGCCGTCGCCGTCACGCAGCGCTTTGTCGAATTCTTCGCGCGATATGCGCCGGGAGCGGACCTCGGTGCCCTCTTCGACGCTGTCGAGACTGAACGCGCCCTGCCCGATCGGTGACCGGCTGTAGGCCAGCACCAGTGCGCCGCCGGGCGCGGTGATCCCGGCCAGCCGCCGCAGGATCGGCGCGACGTCCGGTGTCGGCACGTGCTGGACGACGTGACTGCACAGGACGAGGTCGTACGGGCCGCCGTCGAGTTCGGTGATCGGCGAGACGGTGAACGAGAACTCGGTGTTCTTTACGACGGTCTCGCGTGCCTTGGCCAGCCTGTCGGAGTCGGGGTCGGCGGCGGTGACGTCGGCCGAGAACCGGGCGAGCCAGGGGAGGAGGCGCCCTTCACCACAGCCGGCGTCGAGTGCCTTGACCCTGTCGCGCGGGCCGAGGACGGCGGTGAGCCGTTCGGCGACCTTCCCGAGCGCGCGGTCCTCACTGGCCGTCCAGTAGCCGTCGTAGGGCTCGTGCCGTCGGATGAACATGCCGGTGACGTGGTCGCCGGTGTCCGGGTAGCGGTAGCTCTCGGTCAGCACAGTCGCGAATATAGCCGGATTCGCCGGTTTCTCCGGCGCTCCACGCGGGATTACCCTGAGTCGTGGTCACCGGGCCTGTGGTGCTGTACACCGTCGTCGCCGTGGCGCCGTCGGTTCTTTTCTGGTGCGCGCTGAAGGTGCCGGCACTGGTACGCCGGTGGCGTCGGCGTGGCGAGCCGGAGATCCCGGCCGGGCCGCCCGTCGAGCGACTCGCCGCCGATGTCCGCCGGGTGCGCCGGCTGCTCGCCGAACTCCCGGACGGCGCCTCGGCGGTCCGCCGTTACGGCACCCGGCAGGCCTACGACGCGTTGCTCGTCCAGGCCTGCCGGGAGGTCGAGGTCGACCATCGGCTGGACGAGTTGCCGGAGGGTTTCGACCGCGGCGTCGAACGGCTGCGTGTCGAGAAATCCCTGGCCGAGCGCGGGTTTTCCGTGTCCTGACGCGGTTTGTATCGAAAGTATGCGCGGGGCCGGGAGGCTCGTGGGTATGAAGAGGCTGGGACTTTTCGCTTCACTGTTGCTGGTGTTCGCGCTCATCCCCGGGGTCGCCTCCGCCGCGGCCGCCTTCCCACGGATGGACGCGGCCACGGTCGACGGCTACCGCTGGACGCCGGGTTCGACCTTCGACGCCTATGGCGCCCGGATCGCCGCGCTGGAGAAAAAGCTCCCGCCACGCGGCCTGGCGGAGATCCTGTCGTCGGCCAACCGCAAGGGCCGTCCGCTGTGCCACGGCACGTATCTGGCGGCGGCACTGAAACCGGCGGGGTTCTGCTGGGAAGACGCGGGAGACGACAAGACCAACGACTGGATCCCGCAAGGACTGACCGGTTCCGGCGACGCCGACGCGGCGACCGGGAAGGTCGGCGGCAAGCGGGTCGTGGCGACGTCATGGCACACCCCCGGCGACACCATGGTCCGGCTGTCCTTTGTGGACGCGACCGGCCTCGGTTACCGGCACGTGCTGCTCGTCGAGCCGACGTCCAACGACAACTTCGCCGTCGTGCAAGGACATGGCCACGGAATGACGTGGATCGGGAACCGGCTGTTCGTCGCGACGACCGGGGGAGTGGTGCGGGTCTTCGACACGACGCACTTCTGGAAGGTCGACGACAGCTCCGGCGTCGTCGGGAAGGGCGCGGACGGCAAGTACCACGCGGCGTTCTACGACTACGCGATGCCGCAGATCGGCGCGTTCTGGTACCCCGGCGGCGGAACCTGTACCGGCGCTCCCGGGCTGCGCCCGTGTCTCGCGACGATGTCGTTCGACCACAGTGACGGTTCGATCGTGACCTCGGAACACGTGCCCAAGGCGTCCGGTGGCAGGGTGCTGCGCTGGCCGTTCGACCGCGCGACCGGCCTGCCCAAGCTGTCGGCCGACGGGACCGTGCACGCGAAGGAAGGGTTCGTGTCGCCGGTGTGGGGCATGCAGGGAGCGGTGGCGCGCAACGGATACTTCGTGATCACCGGGGCCTGCCCGGAATACGCCGGGGTGGCGGGCGACCATCCGTCGTGCCTGCACGGCGGGGTCGGCGGCACGTCGACGTCGCGACTGAGCGGCAGGGCGCCGGTGAACTCGCAGAACCTGTCGTACTGGCCGGCGACAGGAGAGCTCTGGCTGATGAACGAACAACTCCGGGAACGCGTGACCGTGCACGTCCCCTGGACCACCCTGACCGGCCGCCCCTGACCCCCCGCCGCGTTTCGTCCTCTAGTTGCGGTAGTTGGTAGCGCGCACTACCGCAACTAGAGGACGAAACGCGAAAGACCCCGGCACCCGAAGCGTGGGTGGCGGGGTCTTTCGTGAGCCTGGGATCTAGTCCAGGTAGTCGCGCAGCACCTGCGAACGCGACGGGTGACGCAGCTTCGACATCGTCTTCGACTCGATCTGCCGGATGCGCTCACGGGTCACCCCGTACACCTGGCCGATCTCGTCGAGCGTGCGCGGCTGACCGTCGGTGAGGCCGAACCGCAGCCGCACCACCCCCGCCTCACGTTCGGACAGCGTCTGCAGCACCGACTGGAGCTGGTCCTGCAGCAGCGTGAACGACACCGCGTCGACCGCGACGACGGCCTCGGAGTCCTCGATGAAGTCACCGAGCTGCGAGTCGCCCTCGTCGCCGATGGTCTGGTCGAGCGAGATCGGCTCGCGGGCGTACTGCTGGATCTCGAGGACCTTCTCCGGGGAGATGTCCATTTCCTTCGCGAGCTCTTCGGGAGTGGGCTCACGACCGAGGTCCTGCAACAGTTCACGCTGTATACGGCCGAGCTTGTTGATGACCTCGACCATGTGCACCGGGATACGGATGGTGCGGGCCTGGTCGGCCATCGCGCGGGTGATCGCCTGACGGATCCACCAGGTGGCGTACGTGGAGAACTTGTAGCCCTTGGTGTAGTCGAACTTCTCGACGGCGCGGATCAGGCCGAGGTTGCCCTCCTGGATCAGGTCCAGGAACGCCATGCCGCGGCCGGTGTAGCGCTTCGCCAGCGAGACCACGAGCCGGAGGTTCGCCTCCAGGAGGTGGTTCTTCGCCCGCTCACCGTCACGCACGATCCACTTGAGGTCGCGCCGCATCTGGGTGACGAGTTTCTCGCCCTCCTCCTCGGCGTTGCGGACGCGTTCGGCGGCGTAGAGCCCGGCCTCGATGCGCTTGGCGAGCTCCACCTCCTCCTCGGCGTTCAGCAGGGCGACCTTGCCGATCTGCTTGAGGTACGCGCGGACCGAGTCGGCCGAAGCGGTGAGCTCGGCGTCCTTGCGGGCCTGGCGCAGCGCCTCGGACTCCTCCTCGTCCCAGACGAAGTCCGGGTTGTCGGAGGTCTTTCCGGCGTTCTTGTCGGCCGCCGTACGGCGCGCGCGAGGGGGTGTCTCTTCGACGTCCTCCTCGGACTCGGCGTCCTCTTCCGTCTCCTCGGTGACCGTCGCGTCGACGACGTCCACCTCGACCTCTTCGAGGTCGGACAGATCCGGGGTTTCGAGGTCGGCTTCGTCGAGCTCGACCGGACCGTCTTCCGGTTCGCCGTCCTCGGTCTTGGCACCCTTGGTGGTGGGTTTCTTGGCCGGAGCCTTCTTCGCCGGGGCCTTCTTCGCGCCGGCCGCCTTGGCGGCGGTCTTGCGCGCCGCGGGCTTCGCCGCGTCGGTGGCTGCCTCGTCGGCCGGCTCGCCGGCTGCGGTCGCTGTCTTCGTCCCGCTTCGGGTTGCGGTTCTTGCGGCTGCCACTTACGCCCTTTCGCAGCGGTCGAACATGACGAGCCGAGGCGTGATGGTCTCGGCTGCCTCAAACTTCGGGGAACATCCCTCGGCCTGCGGTTTCCCTCGTTCTCGTGGGTGCCGCCGCCGTGAGCCGTGTTCCATTGTAACGACGATACGTGACAGCGTCGCGGCGCGGACCACCACCCGGCGGGCGCGACACGCCGTACGACCCGCCGAAGTGACATCCGCGGCGCGGATGTCAGCACGGGCGCGTCAGTGCTCGATGCCCTCCGCGGCGGCGGCCGCCGCGCCGACGATGCCCGCGTTGTTCTGCAAGGACGCGACGACCACCGGCGTGCGGATGTCCAGCAGCGGGACCCATTTGTGCGACTTCTTGCTGACCCCGCCGCCGACGATGAACAGGTCCGGCCAGATCAGGTTTTCGAGCACGGAGAGATACCTGTTCACCCGTTCCGCCCATTCGGGATAGGAGAGTTCCTCGTTGTCCTTCACCGACGCCGCGGCCTTCTTCTCCGCGTCGAAGCCGTCGACCTCGATGTGGCCGAACTCCGTGTTGGGCACGAGTTTCCCGTCCTGGAAGACGGCGCTGCCGATGCCGGTGCCGAAGGTCAGCAGCGCGGTCACGCCGCGCCGCGCGACGGGGTCGCCCCAGCGGATCTCGGCCATACCCGCGGCGTCGGCGTCGTTGAGCATCGCGATGTCGTCCACCCCGCGGCCGAGCCGCTTGGCGAACAGCGCGTCGGCGTCGGTGCCGATCCATTCGCGGTCGATATTGGCCGCGGTGCGCGCGACGCCCTTCTTGACCACCGCGGGCAGGGTGACCCCGACGGGCCCGTCCCAGCTCGCCTGGCCGGTGATCTCCGCGACGACGTCCGCCACCGCCTCGGGGGTCGACGGCTTCGGCGTGTCGATGCGGATCCGGTCGCCGATCAGCCGTCCCTCCGCCAAGTCGACCAGCGCGCCCTTGATCCCGCTGCCGCCGATGTCGATACCGAAACCTCGGGTCGCCTCCACCACGGACGTGGTCCCTTCTCGCACGATTCAGAAACCTGCCTCGGAGACTTTAACCGGATGTGGTGACATGGCGGACGTGGGAGTTGACGAGACGTTGCTGAAGAATGTCGCCGAGCGTGTCGCGGGCGAGGCCGCCGAACTGGTCCACGAGGCCTGGACCGGGATGAACGCGGGCCGCGAGGTGCGGGTGGACACCAAGTCCGCCGACACCGACGTGGTGACCGCGGTGGACCACGAGTCGGAACGGCTCGTGCGCGCGCGGCTGGCCGAACTGCGCCCGGACGACGCCGTGCTCGGCGAGGAGGGCGGTGGGGTCGCCGGCGACGGGGTGACCTGGGTGGTGGACCCGATCGACGGAACAGTGAACTTCCTCTACGGCTTGCCGTGGTTCGCCGTGTCGGTGGCCGCGCGGGTCGGCGGGGTGTCGGTGGCCGGCGCCGTCGTCGAGCCGGTCAGCGGCCGCCGCTGGACCGCCGCGCGCGGGCAGGGCGCGTTCCTCGACGGGCGGCCGCTTTCGGTCAACACCCCGGACCGGCTCGACCTGACCCTCGTCGGCACCGGGTTCGCCTACAAGGTGGAACGCCGCACCAAGCAGGCCCGTTTCGTCGCCGGGCTGGCGACGCGGGTACGTGACGTCCGGCGCAACGGCGCCGCCTCGCTGGACCTGTGCGCGGTCGCGGCGGGCTGGCTGGACGCCTACGTCGAACACGGCCTCGGGCAATGGGATTGGGCCGCGGGGGCGCTCATCGCCGCCGAAGCTGGAGCCCTGGTGTCACTCCCCGGCGAAGACGCCGAGCTGGGACCGGACGCGACGTTCGCGGTGGCGCCGTCGATCGCGACGCCGTTGCGTCAGGCACTGCTCGATTCGGGCGCGGGCGCGATCTGAGGTGGGTCCGTCCCGTTCATCTCACGCGAGGGAGACTCAGCAGGGCGTTTCGCGAGCGGCCTTCAGCAGCGCCTGGTCGATCACCGGGGCGCCGCCACCGGCCGACTGCTCACCGCCGCCGCTGCCCTGCTGTGCCTTCGACCACTGCGTGAGCTGGTCGAGGACCCGGCGCGCCTCCGCCTTCGGGCGGATCTCGCCGAACAGGGTGCCGGTGGTGAGCGTGACCGAGGCGTCCTTGCGGTTGTCCTGCAGCAGTTCGGCGCAGGGGATGACCAGGCTGAGCGTGCGGGCCGCGGCCGCGCCGTTCTCGCCGAAACGGATCTGGCCGCGGCACTTGGCTTCGACCTTTTCGTATGCCGGGTCGGCGGCCGGCTCGAGCGCCTGGGAGAAGCCCATTTCCTTGAGCGTGCTGGTGGCGATGCCGCCCTGGCCGCGAACCTTGGAGCCGTTGAGCACCTGCAAGGCGACCTTGTCCGGCGGGACCGGCGCGCGGTCGTCCAGCCCGTTGTGCGCCAGCTGGGTGTACGTGATGCCCGGCTGCGGAACGGGCGGCGGATCGCAGCGGACCTTGGCGTCGATGTCCGAGCCGCTCGCCACGATGTTCACCCAAACGATCACCGCGCCGAGCGCCAGCACCCCGATCACGATGAGCGCGGGCAGCGGCCTGTGCTTGCGGTACGTCCTCGTCCCGCGGTCCCCGATGCCGTTCCCCGACGCCACCTGCCAGTCCCTTCCCCAAAGCCCGGATCCCCGGACGGTGTTTCATCCCACCATCGTGTTCGATCAGCCTATGCGTTACGGCGGAGGTGATCGGTGCTGGCCTCCGGATAGCACCACGCGACGGCCACCCCGGGCAAGCGACCGAGCCCATGGGGTGAGGTTCCCGACGTGGGGGCAACCCATTCGGACGACAGGCGTCTTGGAACCAGGTTCCCCCTGTTGGGTGACGTAATCGCAGCAAGGTCTGACTCGTTGCAGAGCCGGTATCGGCGTGAGCTACCCTTCGCGGGCTCAGGCGGCAGTAAGAGGCGCAAAAGAGAGACCTCGCTCACTGCCCAGTCGGGCACAAACAGGGGCGCTGGGACGTTAACCAGCGGCACGAAGGACTCACGAGCCGCGCGCTCGCGAGTCCGGGCCATCTGACATCGAAGCATCGCAGGGGTGAGGGACACATGGCGACCGACTACGACGCTCCGCGCCGCAGCGAAGCCGACGAGCTGGCCGAAGACTCGTTGGAAGAACTCAAGGCACGGCGCAACGAAAACCAGTCCGGCGTCGTGGACGTCGACGAAGACGCGACCGCCGAGAACTTCGAACTGCCGGGCGCGGACCTCTCCGGACTTTCCGGCGAGGACCTGACCGTGAAGGTCGTGCCCAAGCAGGCTGACGAGTTCACCTGCTCCGTCTGCTTCCTGGTGCATCACCGCAGCAGGCTGGCGGAGGAGAGTGGCGGACGGCTCATCTGCCGCGACTGCGCCTGAGCCTACGGGCACAGGGGACGGCGCGACAGGGGTTTCGGGGTTCAAAACAGGAATAAGGGGGTCGGCCACGAGGCCGACCCCCTTTCCTTTGCTGGGACTTGCTCAGGACTTCGAGGCGGGCTGGCGGAGCAGCGCGGCCACCTTTTCCGGGTACCGGGTGCTGAACAGCCAGTACGGCGTCGGGTCTTCGGGATCGGTGAGCCAGACCCGCACGACCGGGCCGACCCAGCCCCGGTGCAGCACGAAGGCCGCCGGATCGGCGTCACGGCCGAGGGCCTTCCGCTTGTCCTCCTTGCCGATGACCTCGACGTCGCCCGCGAACTTCAGCGGGAGATGCGCGTCGCGGAGCCACAGTTCGGGCTCGGAGCCACCGGTCACCCGGACGCGGGACCGGCCGAGGGAGATCATCAGCGCGATCACCGCGGGGATCAGCACCACGTACGGCAGCCAGCCGCGGAGCCCGGGATAGCCCATGTCGATCTCCGCCGCCAGCAGCCCGCCGCCCAGCAGCGGCAACGGCCAGCCCCACCACGGGACGTAGAGCCGCTCTGAATGCTTGATGGCGTCGCCTTCGGCGGTGTTCGCGCTCTCACCCACGTGTTCAGGGTAGTCTCGCCGCCCGTGTCCACCGTTCAGGTACTGCTTTCCCGGATCGATCCGTCGGTCCCTCTTCCCGCCTACGCGCGCCCCGGCGACGCCGGCGCCGACCTCGTCACCACCTCGGATCTCGTACTCGCGCCCGGTGAACGCGGCGTGGTCGGAACGGGCGTCGCGATCGCCCTTCCGCCCGGGTATGCGGGCTTCGTCCACCCTCGCTCGGGCCTCGCGGCCCGTGTCGGCCTCTCGGTCGTCAACACACCCGGCACGATCGACTCCGGGTACCGCGGTGAGCTCCGCGTCTGCCTGATCAACCATGATCTCTTCGAGAAGGTCGTGCTCACCCGCGGCGACCGGATCGCGCAGCTGGTCGTGCAACGGGTCGAACAGGCCGAGTTCGTCGAGGTCGCCGAACTCGAGTCGTCCGAGCGCGGCGAGGGCGGGTATGGCTCCACGGGCGGACACGCCACACTGGGAGCCGGAGCCAGGGAAGGAACGGAGAACTAGTGGGGATTTTCGGACGCAAGCGCGAGGCCAAGCCCAGCGGACGGCACGCCGCGCCCGAGGTCGAGGACCGCGTCGGTGACGACGAGGAGCTCGAGGCGCAGCTGTCGGAAACCTCCGACGGTCCCTTCGACGTCGAAGACGCGCCCGAGGACGGCATCCCGAGGATCGACCTCGGCTCGGTGAAGGTGCCGGTGCCCGACGGGTCCCAGGTCCAGGTCGAGATGGACCCGGACAGCGGCGGCGTCCGCGCGGTGCACGTCGTCACCGAACAGGGCCAGATCACCGTCAGCGGCTACGCGGCGCCGCGGTCCGGCGGCCTGTGGAAGGACGTCAGCACCGAGCTCACCGAGCAGCTGCGGGCCGACGGCGCCAAGGTCTCGGTCGGCATGGGGGAGTGGGGGCTGGAGCTGTCCGCGATCGTCGGCGACGTCGCGCTGCGGTTCGTCGGGGTCGACGGCCCGCGCTGGATGCTCCGCGGTGTCATCGCCGGGCCGCAGTCGGAAGCGTCGCAGGCGCCCGCGGTGCTGCGCGAGATCGTGCGGCACACCATCGTCGACCGCGGTGACGCGCCGATGCCGGTCCGCACCCCGCTGACCATCACGCTGCCCGACGCCGTCGCGCAGCACATCGCGGAACAGCAGGGCTAGTTCCGCGAGGCTTTGAGCCAGGCCAGCACGGTCGCCCGGCCCAGTGACTCCCGGTCCGCGCCGAGGGCGGTGAGCGTCGACTCGCCGACCTCGGCGCGTGGCAGGGCGTCCGCCCACGCCCGGGCGACCTCCACCGGATGGATCGGGTCGTCCACGCACGCGCCGATCCCCGCGGGCACCTCGAGGCCCTTCAGCTCTTCGAGTCCCGGCGCGGGATGGGACGCCGCCGTCCGCAGACTCGCCGCCAGTCCGTCACCGTGCCGTCGCCACGCGCGGCCGAGCTCCGCCGAAAGCCACTCCGGGACGTCGTCGGACGATTTCGCCAGCGCGCCGTCGACGCCGCTTTCGGCCACCAGATCCGCTGACAGCCGTGCGGCAAGTGACGCGGGAGCCCGGTCCCCGGCAGGGCCGTTCCAGGCCGGGAGCGCGGCCAGCAGGCCGGTGCAGCGGCCCGGACTACGCGCCGCCCACTCCGCGGAGAGGTGCGCGCCGAACGAGATGCCGCCGACGAGCAGCGGACCGTGCTCGCCGGACAGCCGGTCCAGCTCGTCCAGGTAGCCCTTCACGAGCCGGTCTCCCGGAGGCGGCGGCGGGGCGAGCAACCGGATGCCGAGCGCCCGCAGCGGGCCGGAGAACACGCTGCGCACGAACACTTCGTCGGACCCGGTGCCGGGGAGTACGACTGCCGTCGTAGGCGGAATAGCGGAGGTCACGTTGCGATCTTCTCCCAAAGCGGTTTCCCTGGCTTGGACACAGTTACGCTGGTTCACGCACGGGCCGTTCGAGCCGGGGGCCCCGGAGCACAGGAGCACCGTTATGTCCGCCAAAGACGGCGGCTACTTCAGCCGGTTGGTTCGCAAGCTGACCAGCGACGTCGAAGATCTCGACGCCGACGACCTGTCCGAAAAGTCCGAGGCCGGCGGTGCGCAGCGCGCGTGTGACTGCCGGTCGGGTCAAGAGGTGACGGTGCTCGGCAGGATCCGCAGCGTGGAGCTCTGCCCGACCAACGAGGCGGCGACACTGCAGGCCGAGCTGTTCGACGGCACACAGGGTGTGACGCTAATCTGGCTCGGACGCCGCCGGATCCCCGGAATCGAACCCGGGCGAACCATCAAGGTGCGCGGCCGGATGGCCGAACGTAATGGTCAGAAGGTGCTGTACAACCCCTATTACGAACTTCAGAGCCCTGTGAGTTGATCCCGTATCGTGACTGAACCCGCCGGCGGCGAGCAGAAGAAGACCGGGGAACCGGACGACGACAAGAAGCCTCAGCCCACCCTCCTGGAACAGATGGGTGGGCTGTCGGGGCTGTTCTACTCCTCGCTGCCGGTCATCGTGTTCGTGATCGCGAACGCCATCTTCGGTCTCACGGTGGGCATCTGGGCCGCCGTCGGCAGCGCGGTGGCCATCACGGTGCTGCGCGTCGTGCGCAAGGAGCCGCTGCAGCCCGCCATCTCCGGGTTCTTCGGCGTGGCGATCGCGGCGTTCATCGCCTACCGGACCGGTTCGGCCAAGGGCTTCTTCCTGTTCGGTATCTGGACGAGCCTGGTCTACTTCGGTGTCTTCGTGCTTTCCATCGTCGTGCGCTGGCCGCTCGCCGGCGTGGTGTGGAACGCGCTGAACGGAAACGGCCACGCCTGGCGCAAAGACAAGAAGTCGCTGATCGCCTATTCGATCGCGACCGGCGCGATGGCGCTGATCTTCGGTGCCCGGTTCGTCGTGCAGCGCTGGCTCTACGACGAGGACTACACCGGCTGGCTGGCCTTCGCGAAGATCGCGATGGGCTACCCGCTGTACGCGCTCGGCCTGCTCACCGTCGTCTGGGCGGTGCGGCGGTCGGAGAAGCACCTCAAGGCGCTGGCCGAAGAGGCACCGCGCGAAGAGACGGACTCCGAGGCCGAAGCGCGCTTGCGCGAGAAATACGCGCAGGCGCCCGCCGTCGAGAACTAGCCGCTTCCGTCAAGCCCTGGATGGTATGAACGGGACTTTCCTTGCGAAATTTGCAAGGAAAGTCCCGTTCACAACACGGGCTGGAGGCGTGACAGGACCTTTCAGTACCCCAGCGCGGTCCGGATCTCCGGTTCCACGTCCGAGGTCGCCACGAACAGCAGCTCGTCGCCCGGCTCCAGTGGATCCTCCGGCTGCGGCACGATCACCCGGTCCCCACGCAGGATCGTCACCAGCGCCGCGTCACGCGGCAGGTTGATCTCGCTGACCGCTTTGCCCGCCAGCGGGGTCTCCTCCGGGAGGGTGAGTTCGACCAGGTTCGCCTGACTCTGCCGGAACGTCATCAGCCGCACCAGATCGCCGACGCTCACCGCCTCTTCGACCATCGCCGCGAGCATCCGCGGGGTCGACACGGCGACATCGACGCCCCAGGCGTCGTTGAACAGCCATTCGTTGGCCGGGTTGTTCACCCGCGCCACCACCCGGCGCACCGCGAACTCGGTCTTCGCCAGCAACGACACCACCAGGTTCGCCTTGTCGTCGCCGGTCGCGGCGATCACGACGTCGCACTCCTCGATCCCGGACTCCTCGAGGATCGACACCTCACAAGCGTCGCCCAGCACCCAGTCCGCCTGCTCGACGGTGTGCGGCTCGAACTGGTCGGCCTCGCGCTCGATGAGCATCACCTGGTGGCGCCCGTCGATCAGCTCCGCGGCGATCGACCGGCCCACCGCGCCGGCCCCGGCAATCGCGACCCGCATCAGTTCTCCTCTTCCGGTTCGCGAGCGGCGACGGTGGTCACGTCGCTGACGGTGCCCGATTTCGCGGCGACGTAGACGACGTCGTCGGCCTGGATCACGGCCTTGGTGTCGGGCAGCACCGCGGTGCCGAACCGCATGATGAACGCGACTCGCGCGCCGGTGGTGTCCTGCAGGTCGCGCACGCTGTGCCCGATCCACCCCTCGTGCAGCGGGAGTTGCAGGAGCGCCACGCTGCCGGAGGGATCGCGCCATTCCGAGGCGACGCCGTCGGGAAGCAGGGTGCGCAGGAACCGGTCGGTCGTCCACGGGACGGTCGCCACGGTCGGGATGCCGAGCCGTTCGTAGACCGCCGCGCGTTTGTGGTCGTAGATCCTGGCGACGACCTTGTCGACGCCGAAGTTCTCCCTGGCCACCCGCGCCGAGATGATGTTGGAGTTGTCACCGCTGGACACCGCCGCGAAAGCCCCCGCGCGTTCGATCCCGGCCTGGATCAGCACCTGCCGGTCGAAGCCGACGCCGACCACCTGCTGACCGTGGAAGTCACTGCCGAGCCGCCGGAACGCCTGCCGGTTCTTGTCGATGACGGCGACTTCGTGCCCGAGCCGCTCCAGCGCCGCGGCCAGGGATGCGCCGACCCGGCCGCATCCCATGATCACCACGTGCACGCCCTGCCTCCTTAGTTCGCGGACGTTTCACCCGTCCGCCGGTACCCAGACACACCAGCGCCGAACCTACCGTGCGGGCCGCCCGTTACTCCACCGTCCTCCCCGCCGCCACCCTCAACGGAGACGCTGCGCGCCGCGGCTAGTCTTTCCTGGTGTCGAAGTTCCCGACCGTATTGAAGCGGCTCGTCCTCGGACGTCCTTTCCGGAGTGACCGCCTCTCGCATACGCTCCTGCCGAAGCGCATCGCGCTGCCGATTTTCGCGTCCGACGCGTTGTCGAGCGTCGCCTACGCGCCTGAGGAAATCTTTCTGACCCTCAGTGTCGCCGGTCTGTCCGCGTACGCGTTCGCGCCCTGGATCGGGGTCGCCGTCGCGCTCGTCATGCTGGTCGTGGTCGCGTCCTACCGGCAGAACGTGCACGCCTACCCCAGCGGCGGCGGTGACTACGAAGTCGCCAACACCAACCTCGGCGGTAAATTCGGGCTCACCGTGGCCAGCGCGCTGCTGGTCGACTACGTGCTCACCGTGGCGGTCTCGACGTCGTCCGGCGTGGCGAACATCGGTTCGGCCATTCCGTGGGTGGCGCAGCACAAGGTGATCTTCGCGGTCGTCATCGTGGTCGTGCTGACCGCGCTGAATCTGCGCGGAGTGCGCGAATCGGGCAAAACCTTCGCCATCCCGGTGTACGGCTTCATCATCGGCATTATCGGCATGGTGATCTGGGGCCTGATCGAGGCCGCCTCCGGCGCCGACATGCGGGCCGAGAGCGCCGATTTCGGGTTGCACGAAGAAGCCTCTTTGACCGGTTTCGCGTTCTTCTTCCTGCTGCTGCGGACGTTCTCCTCCGGCGCGGCGGCGCTGACCGGGGTCGAGGCCATCAGCAACGGCGTCCCGGCGTTCCGGAAACCGAAGTCGAAGAACGCGGCGACCACGTTGCTGATGATGGGGGTGCTGGCGGTGACGATGCTGGTCGGCATCATCACGCTGGCGATCATCACCGAGGTCAAGTTCGCCGAGCATCCCGAGACCCAGCTGTCCGGCACCCCCGCGGGCTACGAACAGAAGACGATCGTCGCGCAGATCGCGCACGCGGTGTTCGCCGACTTCACGCCGGGCTTCTACTACATCTCCTTCGTCACCGGGATCATCCTGCTGCTGGCCGCGAACACCGCGTTCAACGGCTTCCCGGTGCTCGGCTCGATCCTCGCCCAAGACCGTTACCTGCCGCGCCAGCTGCACACCCGCGGCGACAGGCTGGCGTTCTCCAACGGCATTCTTTTCCTCTCGGCGTTCGCGCTGGTGCTGATCATCGCGTTCGACGCCGAGGTCACGAAGCTCATCCAGCTCTACATCGTCGGGGTTTTCGTCTCGTTCACGATCAGCCAGGCTGGCATGATTCGGCACTGGAATCGCCTGCTGGCCAGGGAAACCGACCCGGCGGTGCGGCGGCGGATGCGGCGTTCGCAGACCGTCAACGCCGTCGGCCTCACGATGACCGGCACCGTGCTGATCATCGTGCTGATCACGAAGTTCCTGCTCGGCGCCTGGATCGCGATCGCGGCGATGGTGGCGATCTACATCCTGATGACCGCGATCCGGAAGCACTACGACCGGGTCGCCGAAGAATTGCGCGAAATGGACCGGAAACCGGTCGTATTGCCTTCGCGTAACCATGCGATCGTGTTGATTTCGAAACTGCACCTGCCGACGTTGCGTGCGCTTTCCTATGCCAAGGCCGTGCGCCCCGATGTGCTCGAAGCCGTCACCGTGAACGTCGACGACATGGAGACGCGCAAACTCGTCCAGGAATGGGACGACCACAACTTCAAGGTACCGCTGAAAGTGATCGAATCGCCGTATCGCGAGATCACGAAACCCGTGCTGGACTATGTGAAGCGTGTCCGCGGTGACAATCCGCGCAACGTGGTCACCGTGTTCATCCCGGAGTATGTCGTCGGGCACTGGTGGGAGCAGGTGCTGCACAATCAGAGCGCGCTGCGGCTCAAGGGACGCCTGCTGTTCCAGCCCGGCGTCATGGTGACCAGCGTGCCGTGGCAGCTCGAATCGTCGGAAAAGGCGATCAAACGCGACCGGAAGGCGCGCCCCGCGGCCGGTGACGTCCGGCGTGGATTCTCCCCCGTGGGCAAGCAGACCGAAAAGACGAAGGACAAGGAAAAATCAGAATGAGTGTGGACGCGTCGACCGGTACGTGGCTCGGACGGACGATCGAGCTGGAGGTCGGCGCGGTGGCGCACGGCGGGCACTGCGTCGCGCGGGCGGAGGGGCGGGTCGTGTTCGTGCGGCACGCGCTGCCCGGCGAACGGGTACTGGCCTCGGTCACCGAGGACAAGGGTGGTTCGTTCTGCCGCGCCGACGCGATCGAGATCCTGGAGGCGTCACCGGAACGAGTGGAGCCGCCGTGCCCGCTCGCGGCGCCAGGGGGGTGCGGCGGCTGCGATTGGCAGCACGCCACGCCCGGTCACCAGCGTGAACTCAAGGCCGCCGTGGTCATGGAACAGCTGAAGAGGATGGCCGGGATCGAGCGCGAGGTCGTCGTCGAAGCGTTCGACGGCGGCCCGCTGGACTGGCGCAGCCGCGTCCGGCTCGTCGCGGGCAAGGACGGCCGCGCGGGTTTCCGGGCGCACCACAGCCACCGCGTGATCCCGATCGACGACTGCCCGATCACCGTCCCCGGCGCGCTCGACGACGTCGTGTCGCGGAACTGGCGGCCCGGCAGCGAAATCGAGGTCACCAAGGACGGCGGGGGTCACGTGCACCTTCGTGACCTGTCGACGGTCCACGGGAAGACCAAGTCCCGGCAGCTGGCGGGCGGGCTCGCCGTCCAGCACGCGGCGGGCCGCGACTGGCGCCTGGACGCCCACGGCTTCTGGCAGGTCCACCCGGCCGCCGCGGACACCCTGGCCGCCGTCGTCGCCGAATGGGCCGAAGCCCCGCGCGACGGCGTGGCCTGGGACCTCTACGCCGGCGTCGGCCTTTTCGCCTCCGTGCTCGCTTCGCAGGTCGGCCCGGGCGGGCGGGTCCTGGCCATTGAATCCGGCCGCCGCGCCGTGTCCGACGGTGAGGAGAACCTGGCCGACCTCCCCCAGGTCCGCTGGCGCTCCGGCCGCGTCGAGCACCTGCTGGACGATGCCCCCAAACCCGTCGACGTCGTCGTCCTCGACCCGCCGCGCAAGGGCGCGGGCAAGGCCGTCGTCGAGTCGATCGTCGAAGGCTCGCCGGACCGGATCGTCTACGTGGCGTGCGACCCGGCGGCGCTGGCCAGGGACATCGCGCTGTTCGCGGAGCACGGCTACCGGCTGGTGGACCTGCGCGCTTTCGACGCCTTCCCGATGACACACCATGTCGAATGCGTTGCGTTGTTGCAATAACGGGGAATTCGTAGACCGTCGGAATGGATCGGCCTCGTTCGACTTGTCCGGGTGCCGGGTGCTCGTCATCCTGAGTTTCGTGTTCGAATTTCGGGAAACGAGATCTCTTGCCCTGGTATTCGGTGATCGCGGCGGGAAAGGCTGACCCGTGCTCCCCTCGATGCTTCCGCCCGGTATCACCACACAGGAGGTCAGCTACCGGAGCGGCCGGAAACAGGTCATCTACACGGCGCCCTACGTGTCGGACGGGCCGGTGCTCACCCGGGATCTTCTGGGCAGGCAGGCGTGGATGTTCATGTACGCCCATTTCGTCTTCACCTGGGTCGAGGGCGCCGTCCAGGTTCAGGTTAGCCACGGAACTCTGAGCGGGCCGAAGATGCCGCTATGGAAGGGCGTGAGCATAGGGGCCTACTGGTCGGGGCCCGCGCTGGCCGAGTTCGGGCAGGTCTGGGTGCTGAACCAGATCTCCGGGGACCGCGGTACACCGGCTGTCATTTCGGATTCGATTCCCTGAGGACCGCGGGCATGCCGAGAAGCCCGTCGCCGGTGTGGCCGACGGGCTCCTCGGTTCTGTTGTCAGGTAACGCGGTGCAGGATATTGCGCCGGGGTTGTCGTAGCGGATCCAGATATCGGGGTGGCACGAATTCCGGAATGCCATCGGGTGCCATTCGGACTTGCCAGTCGTCGTGGTGGATGAGCCGATGGTGGAACGAGCAGAGCAGCACGAGGTTGCGTAGGTCAGTGGGGCCGCCGTCTGCCCAGTGCTGAATGTGATGGCGTGGCAGTGCTTCGGCGCCCGATGACACGCGGGGAACGCGCAGCCCCCGTCACGGATGTTGAGGGCGCGGCGTTGGCCGGGGGTGACGAATCGTCTCATCCGCCCGACGTCGAGGGGTTCACCGGCGGCGCTGAGGACCACGGGGATCATGAGACAGTCGCAGGCGGCCAGTCTGGCTTCGCGGGCGGTGATCCGCCCGACGAAGTCCAAACATGCGTTCCCGATACCGGTCTTCAGTTCATCGAGGCCGATGGTGACGTGCACGAGGGTGCGGTAGCCGGAGGTGCCGGGCTGGTCGGGGCAGGCGATGGCGAGGTCGAGAAGGTCAGCCAAGGCGTCGCCGCGGCGTTGGGGCAGGGTCCGGTGGTCGGCCTGGCCGAACTCGTCGACCGGGCGTCGTCCCGCGTGGGCGTCCAGCGCGGCCGCGGTGCGGGCCCCGGTCTCGGGGTCGAGGAGTCCGGAGAGCTTCCAGAAACCGTCTTTGCGGCGCTCGACGAACACCTCACGCCGCGGCGGGTCGGGTTCGGGATCCTTCGGTTCCTTCCCGTCCGCGTCCAGATGGGCGAGCAGGTCGGCGCCGGCTTCGGTGATCTCTTTCGGCCCGGCTTTCCGGGCGAGGTCGGCGAGGATCTTCTCCGCGCCGTCGCGCTCGTCCGTGGGCACGTCGGACGGGATCCTGCGGAGAAAGTCGAGGATGAGGTCGATGTGCTGCTCGGCGAGCGCGCCGTCCTCGGCCGCGGCGGCGGTCGCGGGCGCGAACACCGTTCCCGTGCCACCGGCCTCCGGGACGGGGCTGAGCGCCAGTGCCCGATTCACCACGTCCTGCGCGTCACCGTGGGAAATCCGGGCCACGTCAGCGAACCAGCGTGACGCGCTCCCGTAGCCGAACAGGTCTTCCGCGCCCCGCGTTTCGACCTCGGCCAGGTATTTCCCCAGCCCGGCCGACGCCACCCGCAGCACCTGCAGCAGATGCGTCACGCCGTGGGCAAGCTCCAGCTTGCCGGCGCGCCACAACTCCTGCGGCAGTTCGGGAATGAGGGTCTCGGACACCCCTCCATGATACCGAAATCCCCGAACAATTGTTCGTAATTTTAAGCGACAACGCTCATTGCGCATTGACCACTAGAGGGTGAAATCGAATAGCTCGGCGGTGACACAAAGCTTACGGTCGGGCATGGGAGCGGCGACTGCGGCACCCCAAGCTGTGTCGTGCCCCGGGTGTCGGTCTCAGGGCAGGTGTTGTGAACGAGGCGTTCACAACACCGTCTTCCCGAACGACCCCAGTGCCCAGTGCCCAGTGCCCAGTGCCCAGGGCCCAGGGCCCAGGGCCCAGTGCCCGATGTCGCGAAAGCCACTTTCGGGACATCAGACGTCGCGCAAGTGGCTTTCGCGACATCAAGGATGGCGCCCGGGTCTCAGCCTCAGCGTTTCAGCGTGAAATTGAAACCTCTCGACACTTTCCCGTTCAACTGAATTTCCGAAGAGACCCTCCCCCCGTCGATCAATCTCTCGACCTCGGCCCGCGTAAGGCCGCACCCTTCGGCGATCAGCCGCACGGGCCGGACCGGGATCCGCGCCGCGAAGCGAACCGAGACGTCGAGCGTGTCCAGGAGGACCGAACCACCGGTGTCGAGGCGCCAAGCGCCGTCCCAGTCGAGGGCGACGCGGTTCCGGCGTAGCAAGACCGGATCCCGCAGCAGTTCGGCGACTAGGCCGAGATCGTTGTCGTGCAGCCGGTTCAGCAGCTCAGGCCGGACGGAGCGCACTTTCGTTCGTTCCAGGATCGTGAGCTTCGCCGTGTCCCCGCACGCGGTGCAGAGCACGAGGAGCCAGGCGTCGATGAGCTTGTGGTTGGCGTTGACGCGGAACTTGCCGCTCGCCCGGAAGCGGCCGGACGCGCACGCGTGGCAACGGCGGCGGACGAGTGGCAGGCAGGTGGGTACGACCACCCAGTTTTCGAGCACAGGAATACACCCGTTTCAGTGAGAAAACCGCAGCAAGAAGGAGCGCGACCGCGGAGACGCGGCGCGCAACGAATCAGCTCTCGGGAGGTCTCACAGGGCGTACAACGGCAGGTCCTCGGCTCGGCGGCGTGGTTCAGCGGCACGGTAATGGCACCGGCGGGGCCGCTCCACTGGTTTTCGGGCAAAGCGAAGGCCCCCTGGCCGAAGCCAGGGGGCCTTCTCAAGCACCTTTAAGTGCGCGCATCCTCCTTCAGCAGGTCCGCGCACTTCTCGCCGATCGCCATCGTCGTGATGCACGGGTTCACCGCGACCAGGAACGGCATCGCCGAACCGTCGGCGACCCGCAGGCCCTCGACCCCGCGCACCCGCAGCCGAGCGTCCAGTACGGCAGAGGGGTCCCCGCCGCCGCCCATTTTCGCGGTGCACGCGGGGTGATAGACCGTGTTGTGCGTCTTGCGCAGGTAGTCCGCGATCTCGTCGTCGGTCTTGACGTCCCTGCCGGGCGCGAGTTCCGTGCCCGCCCATTCGTCCAGCGCGGGTTGTTCGGCGATCTTGCGGGCCAGTTTGATGCCGTAGGTCATCACGCGCATGTCATGCTCGTCGGTGAAGTAGCGCGGGTCCACCTTCGGCTTGTCCCGGTAGTCACGGCTGCGCAGCCGCACGGTCCCGGTCGAACGCGACCGGGTGACGTTCGGGGTCAGGCAGAAGCCGTTCTCCGTGGTGGGATAACCCTGCCGGAGGGTGTTCATGTCGAACGGCACGGAACCGTAGTGGAACATCAGGTCCGGCCGGTCGAGGCCTTCCTCCGTGCTGGTGAAGATGCCGATTTCCCACCATTGCGTGGACTCGGTGGTCATCGGCTGCAGCGCGTCCCATTGGATGACGCCCTCCGGGTGATCCTGCAGGTTTTCGCCGACGCCGGGGGAGTCCACGAGCACGTCCACCCCGACCTCGCGCAGATGCGCGGCCGGGCCGATTCCCGACAGCATCAGGAGTTTCGGGGTGTCGATCGCGCCAGAGGACAGGATCACTTCGCGTCGCGCGCGCAACGGAACGCCGTGGATCAGGTCGTCGGCCAGGTATTCCGCGCCGGTGCAGCGTTTGCCGTCGAACAGCAGCCGCCGGACGCGGGCGCCGGTGATGATCTCCAGATTCGGCCGCTTGCCGATGATCGGGTGCAGGTAGGACACCGACGCCGACGACCTCGTGCCGTCTTCGCGCGCGTTGATCTGGAACCAGTTCGCGCCGTGCGTCACGGTCTTGCCCGAGTTGAATTCCGTCCGCGGGATGCCCGCCTGCTCACACGCTCGCAGCAGGGCGACGCCGGTCGGATCGTTCGGCGGCACCGAGCGGATGGTCACCGGGCCCGAGCGGCCGTGGTGGTCACCGGGGCCGTCGTTGGTCTCAAGCCGCTTGTACAGCGGGAAGATGTCCTTGGCCGACCAGCCGGGCAGGCCGAGTGACGACCATTCGTCGAGGTCTTCCGCCGGTGCCCAGAACGCGATGCACGAGTTGTGCGACGAGCAGCCGCCGAGCACTCGCGCGCGGGCGTGCCGCAGGAAGGAGTTTCCGGACTCCTGCGGTTCGACCAGGTAGTCCCAGTCGTACCCGGATTCGAGCAGCGCCATCCACTTCGTCAGTTCCAGTACCGCTTGGTCGTCCACATCGGACGGTCCGGCTTCCAGGAGCGCCACGGTGACGTCCGGGTCCTCCGAGAGTCTCGCCGCGACCACCGAACCCGCCGTCCCGCCGCCGACGACGATGTAGTCGAACTCTCCGGTCACTGTGCTGCCTCCTCGGGCTGTGCTTCCGCGGCGTGATCGGCGAGAACACCGCTCTTGTGCCGCAGGACGAACCAGTAGTACGCGAAACCGATGACCGCCACCGCGCCGACGAACAGCACGGCCCCCCATTCGAGGTACCAGTGGTAGGGCTCGGTCGCGTTGTAGACCTCGCGCCGCGGCCACGCCAGGTTCACCACGATCGCGCCGCCCCACAGCACGCCGAGGATGTTGACCGGCAGACCCAGTTTGCCGAGGGAGAAGTACTTGGTGCCTTCCCCTTTCGGCGGGGGCCACTGTCCACGAAGTCGCTTGACCAGCATCGGGATGGTCACCAGCAGGTACGCCAGGTAGATCATGATGATGCCGATGCTGGTGATCACCGTGAAGATCTGCGGCTGGCCGACGTTGACCACCAGGATCAGCACCGCGATGACACCGGAGACGATCGCGGGGATCACTGGCGTCTTCGTCTTCGGCGACACCCGCGCCAGATGCTTCCCGGCGGGCAGGTTGTTGTCCCGGCCCATCGCGAACATCATCCGGATCGACGCCGACTGCACGGCCAGGTTGCACACCGTGATGGCGATGACGACCGCCAGCAGGAAGATCGTGCCGATCGTGCTGCCGAGGACGTCGAGCACGATGAACTGCAGCCCGCCCGTCGCGATCTCGGGGTCGTTGATGTCGCCGACGGCCATCAGCGCCAGGATCAGGATCAGCCCGCCGATGACGAACGACGCGATCAGCGCGCGCAGGATCGCCTTGGGCGCGTTCTTGCGTGGGTCGTGTGATTCCTCTCCGAGTGAGCTGGCCGTGTCG
Source organism: Amycolatopsis sp. cmx-11-32 (assembly GCF_047608695.1). Taxonomy (NCBI): domain Bacteria; kingdom Bacillati; phylum Actinomycetota; class Actinomycetes; order Pseudonocardiales; family Pseudonocardiaceae; genus Amycolatopsis; species Amycolatopsis sp. cmx-11-32. The sequence goes on from NZ_JADNQN010000006.1 coordinate 85,704, forward strand.
AAGCCGTACATGACATACGTCGACGCGAGCGAAGCGACCAGGAAGGCCCCGAAATAGCCCCAGGGCTGGTCGGCGCCGGTGTTGTTGGTCTGCATGACGACCTCGGGGCCGCGGGTGATGTTCACCGCGAGCGCGATGATCAGCAGGACCGCGGCGATGAGTTCGATGAACACCCCGGCGCTGTTGATCCGCGCCATCAGCTTGACGCCCCACGCGTTCACCAGCGTGGTGAACAGGATCAGGATGGTGCCGAGGATGATCGCGTTCACCGCGCTGTCGCCGGAGAACGAGAAGAACGACGAGATCTGGGGGAGCGTGATCTGATACGCCAGCGCGACAGCGGCGATGCTGACGATCGAGGCGGTCAGCATCATCCACCCGGCCATCCAGGCCACGTGCGGGCTGCCGAGCCGTTTCGACCAGTTGTAGATCGATCCGGCCACCGGGTAGTGCGCGGCCAGTTCGGCGAACGACAACGCGACCATCAGCTGTCCGACGAACACCATCGGCCATGACCACCAATAGGCGGGCCCACCGAAGCTGAAACCGAAGTAGAACAGTTGGAAGGTCCCGGTCAGGATCGAGATGTAGCTGATCCCGGCGGCGAAGGTGTGGAAGTTGCCGAGCGTTCTTTCGAGTTCCTGTTTGTAGCCGAAACCGGCGAGGCCGTCGTCGGAAGGAGTACTCATCGGCACTTTCCCCTTTTTAGTTGGACGCCGCCGGCTCCCCTGAGAACCAGCGCTGTGGTCCGGGCCGGAGGTTCTGGTAGATGTGCTTCGTCTCCACGTACTCGGCCAGCCCCGTCGGGCCCAGCTCGCGCCCGAAACCGGATTGCTTGTATCCGCCCCATTCCGCCTGCGGCAGGTACGGGTGGAAGTCGTTGATCCAGATCGTGCCGTGCCGCAGCCGGTTCGCGACCCGCTGCGCGCGCGACGCGTCGGAGGTGAATACCGCGCCCGCGAGGCCGTAGTGCGTGTCGTTGGCGATGCGGACGGCGTCGTCCTCGTCGGTGAAGGTCTCGACGGTGAGCACCGGGCCGAACGATTCGTCGACGACGGCGCTGCTGCCCTGCCTCACGTTGTCGAGGATGGTCGGCAGGTAGTAGTGCCCCTTCGCCAGCGCGCGATCGTCGGGGCGTTTGCCGCCGGTGCGCAGGACAGCGCCTTCTTCCAGAGCCGCGGCGACGTAGCGTTCGATCTTTTCCAAATGGGCGGCCGAGATCAGTGGGCCGGTTTCAGCCTTCGGGTCGAAAGGTCCACCCAGTCGGATCAGTTCGGCACGGCGGACGAGTTCGTCGACGAACCTGTCATGCCACTCCTCCTGGACGATCAGCCGCGCGCCCGCCGAGCAGACCTGTCCGGAGTGCAGGAACACCGCGGTCAGCGCGTAGTCGACGGCGGTGTCGAAGTCCGAGTCGGCGAAGACGACGTTCGGGTTCTTGCCCCCCAGCTCCAGCGCGACCTTCTTGACGGTGGCGGCGGCGGAGGCGGCGATGATCTTCCCGGTCGCGAGGCCACCGGTGAACGACACGAGGTCGACGTCGGGATGCTCGGACAGCGGTGCCCCGGCCTGCGCGCCCGCGCCGAGTACCAGGTTCGCGACGCCGCCGGGCAGCCCGGCCTCGGTCAGCAGCTTCATCAGCATGACGCAGGTGTGCGGCGTCAGCTCGCTGGGCTTGAGGACGAACGTGTTGCCCGCCGCGAGTGCGGGGGCGACCTTCCAGATCGTCTGCAGGAGCGGGTAGTTCCACGGCGTGATCAGCCCGCAGACGCCGACCGGCTCGTGCACGATCCGGCTGAACGCGTCCGGGTCGCCGGTGTCGACCACGCGGCCGGCGTCGTTGGCGGCGAGCTTGCCGAAGTAGCGCAGGCACGCGGCGATGTCGGCCATGTCGTACTTGCTCTCGACCAGGCGTTTTCCGGTGTCGAGCGACTCGGCGCGAGCGAAGGCCTCGGCGTCGCGGTCGAGCAGGTCGGCGACCTTGAGCAGCAGGTCGCCGCGTTCGGGGGCCGGCGTGTTCGGCCATGGCCCGGTGTCGAAGGCCTTCCGGGCGGCGGCGATGGCCGCTTCGGTGTCCTCCCGGGTACCTTCGGCGACCTCCGCGACCAGCGACCCGTCCGCGGGGCAGCGGATTTCCCGGCGACCACCGCCGACCGCGTCGACCCATTCGCCACCGATGAAGAAATCCGCCATCAAGCCCCTCCGAAACCGGCTCCTGCTCAACCGTCGATCAGCGATTATCGCGGCCACCCGACGTGACCGCTACTTGGCAAAAGAGACCATGTTCACACCGTCGGGTGACGAATGGTGATTTTCTGACATGTGACCCGTGACGCGGTGGACGGAAGGCTCTCAGACGCGCTCCGTAGACTGGTCGGAACGGCGGAAGAGGAACCAGGCGAGGTGGAAGAGTGACGTTGCTCGAGTCCGTGCACGGACCGGCCGACTTGAAGCGGTTGGACCAGGAGCAGCTCGGCGAGCTGGCCGCGGAGATCCGCGACTTCCTGGTCGAGAAGGTGCGGCTCGCCGGTGGTCACCTCGGCCCGAACCTGGGTGTCGTCGAGCTGACGATGGCCCTGCACCGGGTCTTCGACTCGCCGAGCGATGCCATCGTGTGGGACGTGGGTCATCAGGCCTACGTGCACAAGATCGTCACCGGTCGCCACGACGGCTTCGGCAAGCTGCGCCAGCTCGGCGGTCTCACCGGCTACCCGGCGCGCGCCGAGAGCGAGCACGATCTCGTCGAGAACAGCCACGCGTCGACGGCGTTGTCCTATGTGGACGGTCTGGCGAAGGCGTTCGAACTCGGCGGTGGTGGCAGGCACGCGATCGCCGTGGTCGGTGACGGGGCGCTGACCGGCGGCATGTGCTGGGAGGCGCTCAACAACATCGCCGCGAACCCGCGCCGTCCGGTCGTCATCGTCATCAACGACAACGGCCGCTCGTACTCGCCGACCATCGGCGGCGTGGCGGACCACTTGGCGTCGCTGCGGTTGAAGCCGGGCTACGAGAGCGTTCTGGACCGTGGCAAGGAACTTCTGCGGCACACGCCCTTCGTCGGCAAGCCGATCTACGCGGCGCTGCACGCGGCGAAGGCGGGGATCAAGGACGCGCTGAGCCCGCAGATGATGTTCTCCGACCTCGGCCTCAAATACCTCGGCCCGGTCGACGGGCACGACCTCGCGGCACTGGAGAAGGCGTTCCAGAACGCCCGCGACTTCGGCGGTGCGGTCATCGTGCACGTGGTCACCGAGAAGGGCCACGGCTACGAGCCCGCGGTGACCAACCAGGCCGACCAGATGCACCAGACCGATCCGATCGACCCGGAGACCGGCCTGCCGCCGGTCAAGGGCCCGAGCTGGACCGGCGTCTTCGCCGACGAACTGGTCAAGATCGGCGCCGACCGCGAGGACGTCGTCGCGATCACCGCGGCCATGCTGCGCTCGACCGGCCTCCACAAGTTCGCCGAGGCGTACCCGGACCGCTGGTACGACGTGGGGATCGCCGAGCAGCACGCGGTCACTTCGGCCGCCGGTCTCGCGATGGGCGGCAAGCATCCCGTTGTCGCCGTCTACTCGACCTTCTTGAACCGGGCGTTCGACCAGGTCCTGATGGATGTCGCGCTGCACCGCCAGCCGGTGACGCTGGTGCTGGACCGCGCCGGCATCACCGGACCAGACGGGCCGAGCCACCACGGTATGTGGGACCTCTCGCTGCTGGGCATGGTGCCGGGTATGCGGGTCGCCGCGCCGCGCGACGCCGGCACGCTGCGCGAAGAGCTGCGCGAGGCCGTCGCGGTCGAGGACGGGCCGACGGCGCTGCGGTTCTCCAAGGGCGGCGTGATCGACTCCGTCCCCGCCGTCGAACGCGTCGGTGTGGTGGACGTACTGCGCAAACCGTCCAGTGACGCCGACGTGCTGCTCGTCGCGGTGGGCGCGTTCGCGATGCTCGGGCTCGCCGCCGCGGACCGGTTGGCGGACCAGGGCATCGGCGTGACCGTGGTGGACCCGCGCTGGGTCGTCCCGCCGCCCGCCGAGCTGGTGGCGCTGGCCGAACAGCACAAGCTCGTCGTGTCCGTCGAAGACAGTGGCCGTCACGGTGGTTTCGGGTCCGCGCTGGCCGCGCTGTTCCGCGACGCCGAATGCGACGTGCCGCTGCGAGATCTGGCGGTGCCGCAGGTGTTCCACGACCACGGGTCGCGCGAGGAGGTGCTGGCCCGCATCGGGCTCACCGCGCAGGACGTCGCGCGGCGGGTCACCGAGTGGTCCGCGAACCTGGCCAGCCGGACGCCGTCACCGGAGGACACGCACCGCTGAGGTGTGATGAACGGGACTTTCATTGCGAATTTCGCAATGAAAGTCCCGTTCATCACACGCGCTAGGCCCGCCAGATGCCGGCGGCGGACGGCCAAGTCGACCAGGCCACGGTGTCGTGCTCGCGAGTGCGGTCGGTGACTGGGGTGGATTCCGGGTCGTTAGATGACCCGAAATCCACCCAGTCCGGTGAGACAGTCCCGGTCATGCCCACCCCCTTACTCTGGTGTCAGCACAGGTGCCCGGTCACTCACGCGCTCAGGACGCCAGACGGTGCCTCGCCGAACGCGGGATCAAGATCCTCAAGACGGACGTCACCGACGACGCGTCGATGGTCGCGGGCGTCGTCGTCGATCGGCGAGATTTACGAACCGCTCGACGGCTGGGCCGGTTTGCCTAAACCGCGACAGCCGGCTCCGCGTACGCGTAGACCTCCCGTGGCTCGGGAAAGAGTTTCACCAGCACCGGATACGCGATCGCCGCCGTGCACAGCGTCATCACCATGCTGATGTCCACGCCGCCCGCGATGTCCTTGAACGGCCCGGCGATCATCGGGGTGTTGGCGGTCAGCAAGCCCAGTGTCGTCGCCGGGATCCACGCGGCCATCGCGCGCCAGTTCACGCCGCGGGTGAACCAGTAGCGCCCGCCCTTGCGGCCCTGGTTGAAGACCTGGAGGTCGTCCGGGTCGTAGAATCCGCGCCGCAGCACGAACCCGATCATCATGATCACCATCCACGGCGACGTGCACAGCACGATCAGCGTGGCGAAGGCGTTGATGCTCGAAACCATGTCCAGCACGAAGTTGCCGACGAAGATGAACACGACGCTGAGCGAGCCGATCAGCAACGTCGCCTGGACCCGGCTCAGCTTCACGAAGATCGAACTGAAGTCCAGGCCGGTCCCGTAGAGCGACGTCGTGCCGGTGGACAGCCCGCCGATCAGTGCGACCACGATCAGCGGGATCGCGTACCAGAGCGGGGAGATCGCGGTCAGGCCGGTGATGTAGTCGGCCGGATCCGCGACCAGCGTCGCGGTGGCGATGCCGAACCCGAACGGCAGCAGCGTCGCCACCTGCGCCAGGAACGGCGCGGCCAGCAGGGAACGGCGGCTGTGGCGCGCGGGGATGTAGCGTGTCCAGTCGCCGAGGAAGGCGCCGAACGAGATCGGGTTCGCCATCGTGGTGAGCGCGGCCAGGATCCAGGTCGGCCAGAAGTCCCCGAGAGCGTAGGTACCGGTGCCGTCGAACCCGGGGTCGAACGTGCCGCCGTAGGCCACTACCCCGAGCAGCATGATCGCGGTGCCCAGGGTGACGGCGACGCGGTTCACCAGCAGCATGAACCGGTAGCCGTAGATGCACACCACCAGCGTGGCGATCGCGATGACGCCATACGCGACGCCGCGGAGCACCTCGCCGCCGTCGAAGCCGAAAAGCCGTTGTGCCGCACCGGCGACGGCGTCGCCGCTCACCCAGACCGAGATCGCGAAGAACGTGATCGCCGTCAGCAGGGAGAGGAAGGAGCCGACACAACGGCCGACGACGCCGAAGTGCGCGCCCGAGGAGACGGCGTTGTTGGTCCGGGTGAGCGGGCCGAACAACGACATCGGCGAGAGCACCAGCGCGCCGACGACCACACCCGCGACGGTGGCCGCCACCGCCGCCCAGAAGCTCAGGCCGAAGGCGATCGGGAGCGTCCCGAGGATGATGGTGGCGAAGGTGTTCGCGCCGCCGAACGCCATCCGGAACAGGTCGCGGGGCCGCGACGTCTGTTCCTCCGGCGGGATCGGCGCGATGCCGTGCTGCTCGACTTCGGTGATCTTCTCACCCATGGGGACCTCCAAATACGCAAGTAGTCCTCTAGTTGCGGTAGTTCGTGCCGCCAACTACCGCAACTAGAGGACTAAACGCGGTCAGGCGAAGCGGGTCATGACGTGCTTGACGCGGGTGTACTCGGCGAAGGAGTAGGACGAGAGGTCTTTCCCGTGGCCGGAGTGACCGAAGCCGCCGTGGGGCATTTCCGCGACCAGCGGCCCGTGGGTGTTGACCCAGACGCAGCCGAAGTCGAGTTCGCCCGAGACACGGGTCGCGCGTCCGAGGTCGTTGGTCCAGATCGACGACGCCAGCCCGTAGGGGACGCCGTTGGCCAGTCGCACCGCCTCGTCCTCGTCCACAAAGGACTGGACGGTGATGACCGGGCCGAAGATCTCCTCCCGCACGATCTCGTCGTCCTGCTTCAGGCCCGAGATCACGGTGGGGGAGAAGAAGAACCCGCGGTCACCGGCGGGGGTGCCGCCGGTCTCCACGCGGGCGTGGGAGGGGAGCCGTTCGACGAGGCCGCGCACCCGGCCGAACTGCGCCTCGCTGTTGAGCGGGCCGAAGTCCCGGCCGGGCGCCTGTGTGGCGGCGGCCTTGGTCAGCTCCGCGACGAACTCGTCGTGGATCGCCGCGTCCACCAGCACCCGGCTGCCCGCGGTGCAGTCCTGCCCGGCGTTGTAGAACGCCGCACCGACGATGCCTTCCGCCGCCTCGGGGAGGTTCACGTCGCCGAACACCAGCAGCGGCGCGTTCCCGCCGAGTTCCAGGTGCGTGCGCTTGAGGTCTGCCGCCGCGACGGTGGCGACGTCGACGCCCGCGCGGCTCGACCCGGTGATCGACACCATCTCGGTGATCGGGTGCTTCACCAGCGCGCGGCCGGTGTCGCGGTCACCGCACAGCACGTTGAAGGCGCCCCGCGGCAGGAATTCCGCCGCGACCTTCGCCAGCAGCACGGCCGTCGACGGCGTGGTCTCCGCGGGCTTCAGCACGATCGTGTTCCCGGCGGCCAGCGCCGGGGCGATCTTCCAGACACCCATCATCAGCGGGTAGTTCCACGGCGCGATCTGCGCGCAGACGCCGACCGGCTCGCGGCGGATCGCGGAAGTGTGCCCCGGCAGGTATTCCCCGGACGCGGTGCCTTCGAGTTGCCGCGCCGCGCCCGCGAAGAACCGCAGAGCGCTGACGCACTCCGGGATCTCCTCGTCCAGCACGACGGACCGGATCTTACCGGTCTCGCGGATTTCGAGCTCGGCGAACTCCTCCGCACGGGCCTCGACGGCGTCGGCGATCTTCAGCAGTGCGAGTTGACGCTGGGCGGGCGTGCTCTTGCGCCACACCTCGAACGCCCGTTCGGCGGCCGCCAGTGCGGCGTCCACCTCGGACTCCTCGGACAGGACACTGGTGCCGAAGACCTCGCCGGTGGCGGGGTTCACCAGGTCGAGCGTTCGCGAGCCCGCCGCCGATACCTCGGCGCCGTCGACGAAATTGAAGACCTGAGTCATTTCTTCTCCAGGTGGGTCGGCTCGAACATCTTCAGACACGCGGGGACGACGACCACCGACGGGCCGGGCGTGCCCAGCGCGTCGGCGAGATCCTTCCCCACGGTGTCCAAAAAGGACACGGTGGCCGGGACGCCGAAAGAGCGTGCCAGCGCGGCGAAATCGGGTCGCGTGAGTTCGGTTGCGGTGGACTGCCCGAAGGCACCGGTCAGGTATTCGCGCAGGATGCCATAGCCGCCGTCATCGATCACGAGCCACGTGACGTCCAGTTCGTGCTGGACAGCGGTGGCCAGTTCCGCGATGCCGTACATCGCGCCGCCGTCACCGGACACCGCGAGCACCGGTCCGCCGGTGGCGGCCGCGCCGCCGAGCGCGCCGGGCAGGCCGTAGCCGAGCCCGCCCGCGCCCTGCGCGGTGTGGATCGGCGCGCCTTCGGGGTTCCACGCGGACCAGGCCCAGTAGGCCGCGATCGTCATGTCCCAGAACGTCTGCGTGCCTTCGGGGACCGCCGCGCGGATGTCGTCGATCAGCCTGCGCTCGGCATCGAGTGGCTGGCCGTCGAGCCGTTCGCGCACCTTGGCCAGCAGGTCCGAGACAGCCGCTTCGGCAACGCCGTCCGGCTGCCGGAACGGTACCTGCTCCAGAAGTCCTTGCAGGGCGAGCCGGACGTCGGCGTGGATGCCCAGCGCCGGGTAGTTCGACTCCAGCTTCCCGAGATCGGCCTCGACCTGGATCAGCCGGCCGCGCGGAGCGAACTCGCGGTAGTTGCTGGACAGCTCGCCGAGTCCGGAACCCAGCACCAGCAGCACATCCGCGTCCGAGAGGAATTCGGTGCTGTGCCAGTCTTCGAGCCAGGACTGCCCGGAAAGTTCGTGGTCCCAGCCGAAGACGCCCTTGCCGCCGAACGTCGACAGCACCGGGGCACGCAAGGCCTCCGCGAGCGCCTTCAGTTCCGCCTGCGCGCCCGAGCGCAGTGCGCCGCCGCCGGCGAGGATCACTGGCTTCTTCGCCGCACCAAGGAGATTCGCTGCTTCGGTGAGCAGTTCCGGCAGCGGTACGAGGGATGCCGGATTAGCGGTCGCCGAGGTGATCCGCGGCAGATCCGTCGGCGCCAGCAGGACGTCCTGCGTGATTTCGACCCACACCGGGCCGTACGGCGCCGCCGACGCGGATTCCCAGGCCTCGCGCAGCGCCGTCGGGATTTGGCTGACGGTCCGCACCACGTGCACGGACTTCACCACGTCACGGAAGCTGGCCCGCTGGTCGGGCAGTTCGTGCAGGTAACCGTGCCGTCCGCCGCCGAGCCCGGCGACCGGGATCTGGCTGGAGATGCCGAGCACCGGCACCGACGCGGCCCGGGACTCCTGCAGCGAAGCCAAGGTCAGCAACGCGCCGGGCCCGGTCGACACGATCATCGGCGTCACCGGAACCGGGCCGTCGGGGTCCGCCGCGAGCCGGGCGCGGGCGTGCCCGTCGGCCGCGAACGCCAGGTTGTTCTCCACCCGCGAACCGATCACGCGGAGTCCGGAGTCGCGCCGCAGCGCCTCGAACAGGCCGAGCGCGTGCTGGCCGGGCAGGCCGAACACGGTGTCGGCGCCGAGCGCGCGGAGGGTTTCGACGACTACGTCGCCGCCTATCCGTTCTGCGCTGGTCATTCGCCCTTCCCCAAGCTGAGCAGGCTCACCAGGTCGTAGGCGACGTGGGAGGCCGCGATGGCGGTGATCTCGGCATGATCGTAAGCCGGGGCCAGTTCCACCACATCGGCTCCGATGAGGTTGCAATCCCGCAGGCCGCGCAGGATTTCCAGCAGTTCCCGGCTGGTCATGCCGCCCGCTTCGGGGGTGCCGGTGCCCGGCGCGTGCGCGGGGTCGAGCACGTCGATGTCGACCGAGATGTAGAGCGGGCGGCCGCCGATGCGCTGGCGCAGCGCGTCGACGGTCTCGGCGACCCCGCGGCGCATGACGTCGCCGGAGGTGACGATGCCGAATCCGAGGCGGCGGTCCTCTTCCAGATCCCGCTTGCCGTACAGCGGGCCGCGCGTGCCGACGTGGGACAGCGCTTCGGTGTCGAGGAGGCCTTCCTCGGACGCCCGCCGGAACGGGGTGCCGTGGGTGTACGGCTCGCCGAAGTAGGTGTCCCAGGTGTCGAGGTGCGCGTCGAAGTGCAGCAGCGCCACCGGTCCGTGCCTTTTCGCCGCCGCCCGCAGCAGCGGCAGTGCGATCGTGTGGTCGCCGCCGACGGTCACCAGCCGCGTCCCGCCCGCGGTCAGCGCCTCTGCCTCGTCCTGCAGGGTCTCGATCGCCTCGCCTATGTTGAACGGGTTGAGCGCGATGTCGCCGGCGTCGACCACCTGCGTTTCGGCGAACGGGGAGACGTCGAGTTCCGGGTGGTACGGGCGAAGGAGCCTGCTGGCCTCACGGAGTGCGGCGGGGCCGAACCGAGCGCCTGGGCGGTAGGACACCCCGGCGTCGAACGGCACCCCGACGACGGCGACGTCCGCGTGCTCGACCTGATCGATCCGCGGCAGCCTCGCGAAGGTCGCGAAACCGGCGAACCGGGGCACCTTGGACGAGTCGACGGGGCCGATCGGGCTCTGCTCAGGCACTGTGTCTCCTTGATTTTTATCGCGCGACCGCTATCTGCCAGGACGCGACTTTCGCAGTCAACTGGTGGTTGGGTGGTAGGGCGCCCTGCCATCGCGATAGCGGGCCTGTCGGCCAAACGCGCGACCTCAAAAGATCAAGGGACCTTCGTCGCCTTAGCCTCATCGAGTTTCGCTTTCGCCTCTTCTTCTTCGGCGACCGCGCTGCCGTTCAGGCGGCGGGTCCAGACGGTAAGGATTTCGTCCGACGTCCGCGGGGTGAGGAAGCTGACCAGCAGGTACACCGCCAGGCTGGAGCCGAGTCCCCAGTAGATCGGGCTGTTGGCCTCGACGCCGTCGACGAACATGAACGTGACGACCACGACGGTGCCGACGACCATCGACGCGAGCGCGCCCTGGCGGGTACCGCGCTTCCAGGCCAGCCCGCCGATGATCGCGACCAGCAGGCCGCCGACGAGGATGTCGTAGGCGATGGTCAGCGCGTTGACCACGTCGTCCACCACCATGGCGATACCGATCGCGGCGATGCCGAGGACCAGGGTGGTGACGCGGTTCCTTGTGACCTCGTTGACGGCCTTCTTGAGGCCCAGCTTGGAAAGCAGGTCCGAGGTGCTCACCGTGGAGCAGGCGATGAGCGCGCCGCTCGCGGTCGACATCATCGCCGACAGCGCTGCGGCGAGCACCAGGCCGCGGATCCCGGCGGGCAGTTGCTCCTCGACGATGGTGGCGAACGCGTCCTGCGCGCTGGCCAGCGTCGGGTAGAGGGTTTTTGCCGCCGTCCCGATCAGCGCGCCGGCGAGGCCGTAGATCAGGCAGTAGACACCGGAGATGACGCCACCGCCGGTCGCGATGCCCGGGGTGCGGGCGGTGAACACGCGCTGCCAGATGTCCTGCCCGATCAGCAGCCCGAAGCTGTAGATGAGGAAGTAGGTGAAGATCGTGTCGCCGCCGATGGCGGTGAGTTCGAAGTAGCTCTCGTCCAGCCGCGCGGCCATCCCGTCGAAGCCGCCTGCCGAGGCGATCGAGACCGGCAGCAGGACGAACAGGATGCCGATGGTCTTGATGACGAACTGGACGATGTCGGTCAGCGTGATCGACCACATGCCGCCGAGTACCGAGTAGAGCACCACGATCGAACCGCCGATGGCGATACCTGCCCAGCTCGGCACGTCGAACAGGACCTTGAAGATGGTGGCGAACGCCAGCGTCGAGGTGACGGTCAGCATCAGCGTGTACGCCCACATGACGACGCCGGAGAACGCGCTGGTGGAGCCGCCGTAACGCAGGTCGAGCATCTCGCCGACGGTGTAGACGCGCAGCTTCACCAGCCGCCGCGCGAACAGCGTGTGCAGGACCAGGATGCCGACGCCGATCGCGATCACGAGCCAGGCGCCGGAGATGCCGTAGGTGTAGCCGAGCTTCACCCCGCCGACCGTCGAAGCGCCGCCGAGGACGACCGCGGACATCGTGCCCGAATACATGAACCAGCCGAGGCGACGGCCGGCGACCAGGTAGTCGGACTTGGTCTTGGCGAGCCGCAGACCGAACCAGCCGACCCCGATCATGCCCGCTATGTAGAGCGCGATCACCGCGTAGTCACCGGCCACGGTGTCCTCCTTACCTGGGGGCTGTTCGCTTCGTTCGGGTCACCGTAGGTTCGTTAGCGCCTTGAACGACATGGGATGATCCATCCAGAGTTATGTGCGAATGAGGATGGAATGACCCAAACTCACGATCCGCTCGACTCAGAGGTGAATGTCCCGTTACGGGCCGTGGTCGGCAACCCGGAACTGGCACTCGACCCGGTCGTGGAGACGCTGCGCCCTGGCGCGCTCGACGCCCCGGTGCGCTGGGCGCATGTGAGCGAGCTGCGGGATCCCGCGCCGTACCTGCTCGGTGCGGAACTGCTGCTCACCGCCGGGGTGAACCTGCCGGTGGAGCCGCCGGAGATCGACCGCTACGTCCGGCGGCTGGCCGGCAGCGGGATCTCCGCGCTGGGGTTCGGGCTCACCCCCGGCGCCTACGAGACGCTGCCGCCGTCGCTGCGGGCGGCCTGCATCCGTTACGGCCTGCCCCTGCTGGTCGTCCAGCCGCGTACGCCGTTCCTGGCGATCAGCCGGGCGGTGTCGGTCGCGCTGGCCGAGGCGGGACAGCGGGAACAGCGGCGGATCGCGGTCGCGCGCGAGGCGCTGACCAGGGCGGCCGGTGACGGGCTCGGCGAGCTGACGAGCGCGCTGGCCGCACGGTTGCGGGCATGGGTGGCGCTGGTCGGTGTCGGTGACGTCCTCGCCGCCGATCACGGCACGCCGTCACCGTGGCCGGCCGAGGTCCGGGAACTGGTCGCCACGCTGCGGGCTGGCCGCGGGATCCGCAGTGCGACGACGGAACTGGCCGACGGCACGCACGTGGTCGCGCAACCGGTGTACCCACAGGCGACGGCGTCGTATCTGGTCGTGGTCGGCCGCGTCGAGCGGTTCGACGGCGCGGACCGCGCGATCCTGTCGGTCGGGGCGGCGCTGCTCGGACTGGCGAGCCGCGCGGGTTCGGACGCGGCCGGGCTCGGCGCCACCGCCACCGCGTTGCTGCTGGGGGAGACCGACGTGGCAGGCGCGGACGAGCGCCGTCTGGTCGCCGGGATCGCCTACCGCCGCGGCCCCACCGAGGCCGCCGCGCGCTACGACTGGCTGCGCGCCCGGCTCGACACCCCGCTCGTGCGGCTGCTGCCGGGACCGCGGTTCGACGCGATCGTCGGCGAGGCGCCGGAGATCGGAGACCTCGACAGGCTCCGCGCCGACGGTTGGCTCGCCGTGGTGAGTTCGCCCGTCCCGCCCGATCGCCTTCCCGAGGCCGTCACCGAAGCCGAATCGCTGCTGGGGCGGGCCGCCGCGCTGGAACGGCCGGTGGTCGCGGAAGCGTCGGGGCTCGGGTTGGACGCGCTGATCACCCCGGGCGCGGCGGCGGGGTTCGCCGCCCAAGCGTTGGCGCCGCTGCGCGAACTCGACCGGAAAGGCGACCGCGAACTGGTCGAAACGCTGCGAACCTGGCTCGCGCACCACGGCGGCTGGGACCGGACGGCCGCTCAACTCGGCGTGCACCGCAACAGCGTCCGGCACCGGATCGGGCAGATCGAACGGGCGCTGGAGGTGGACCTGGCGGACCCGGAGATCCGGATGCGGCTGTGGTTCGCCCTGCGCTGGGTCTCGTGAGTGTTAAAGCCAACCGTGTCCTAGGTACCTATGGTGGGGTCGGGATCGCGGTCCGTGAAGGACTCCTTGAGGGACCCAGAGTCCCTCAAGGAGTCCTTCACGGACTCGGAACACTCGGTTGGTCGCCTCAGTGGCCCCACCAGTGACGACGATGGCGCGTGAAGGCCCCCTTCACGCGGCTCAGCCGAAGAAACTCGACCTTCACACCTTCCTGTACTTCCTGCGGACAGACAAGCGCGACAGAACCGCCCTTACCGCTCACGAGTCCAATCAGGTCACTCTCAGGAATGTGTGGCAACGTAGGGTCGTGCGAATTCTGGTAGTCGAAGACGAAGAACCCCTCGCCGACGCGATCGCACGCGGCCTGCGGCGCGAGGGGATGGCGGTGGACATCGCGCTCACCGGTGACGACGGGCACGAAAAGGCCACTGTCACCCGGTACGACGTCGTGCTGCTCGACCGTGACCTGCCCGGCATGTCCGGTGACGACCTGTGCCGCGAGATCGTCGCGTCCGGCGAGTTGACGCGCGTGCTCATGCTCACCGCGAGCGGTTCCGTTTCGGACCGCGTGGACGGGCTTTCGCTCGGCGCCGACGACTACCTCGCCAAGCCGTTCGCCTTCCCCGAACTCGTCGCGCGGGTGCGGGCCCTGGGCCGCCGCGCGACCCCGGCCGCGCCGCCGCTGCTGACTTCGGGCGACGTCGAACTGGACCCGGCGAGGCGGACCGTCCGTCGCGCGAGCGGTCCGGTCGAGCTGACCCGCAAGGAGTTCGGCGTGCTGGAGGTGCTGCTGTCGGCCGCGGGTTCGGTGGTCAGCAGCGAGGAACTGCTCGAACGCGTGTGGGACGAGAACGCCGACCCGTTCACCACCACCGTCCGGGTCACCGTGATGACCCTGCGGAAGAAACTCGGCGAACCGGGGATCATCGAAACCGTCGTCGGCTCCGGCTACCGGGTGCCGGAGCAGGGGACCGCACGCGGGTGAACCTGTCCGGTGCCCGCAGCCTGCGTGGGCGGGTCACACTGCTCGCGACCGGGCTGGTGGCGCTGGTCAGTCTCCTGTTGCTTTGGCTGACCTGGAATCTGGTCGGCGACGCCGTTTCCGCCGTCCCGCAACTGCCGCCGGGCACCACGGTGCGGGTCGACGGCGTCGACGTCGACGCGTCGGCCGTCACCGAGCATCTGCGGGTGTACGCCCGGAACCGCGTGCTGCTGTTCGGCGCGGTCGCGTTCTGTTTCGTCGTGCTGGCGGCGGGGATCCTCGCGTGGACGTTCACCGCGCGGGTCCTGCGGCCGCTGCGCGAGATCACCGGGACGGCACGGCGGCTGTCGATCGAATCGATGGGGGAGCGGATCGGCGAGGTCCGCACCAAGGACGAACTCGCCGAACTGGCCGAGACCTTCGACGACATGCTCGACAGGCTGCAGGCCGCGTTCGACGCGCAACGGCATTTCGTCGCGAACGCCAGCCACGAACTGCGGACGCCGCTCGCGGTCATCCGCACCGAACTCGACGTCACCTTGGCCGACGAGGAAGCCGACGAAGCCGAACTGCGGCGAATGGCGGGCGTGGTCCGCGACGCGACCGAACGGGCGGAGCGGCTGGTCGGCTCGCTGTTGCTGCTCGCGCGGACGGACGGCGCGGGGCTGGTGGCGAGGGAACCGGTCGACCTCGCGGCGATCGTCGCGAGCGCGTGGCGCGCGGTGCGGGCCGACGCCGAGAAACGTGGCATCCGCACCGAATTCGCGACCCCCGGCGCACCGACGTTCGGCGATCCCGCACTGCTGGAACGTATCGCGGGCAACCTCTTGGAGAACGCCGTGCGGCACAACGTCGAGGGCGGCTGGCTGGACGTCGTCACCCAGGCCGGTCCACAGTGGTCGGTGCTGCGGGTGCGGTCGTCCGGCGGCCTGCTCGACCCGGCCGCGGTCCCCGGACTGTTCGAACCGTTCCGCCGCGCCGGTGTCGCCAGGACCGCCCGCACCGGGGCGGGGCTGGGACTTTCCATCGTGCGGGCCGCCGTCCAGGCCCACGGCGGCATGGTCTCCGCGGAACCCGTTGTGGGCGGCGGTCTTTCGGTGACCGTCCACCTGCCCGCGCTGCCCTGACCCGCCGCCGGGGTTACGGTTCGAGGATGGTCCCCAGTATTCGGCTGAACAACGGAACGTCCCTGCCCCAGCTCGGATTCGGGGTGTACAAGATCGGCGACGACGAGGTCACCGGCGTGGTCCGCACCGCCATCGAGGCGGGCTACCGCGCCATCGACACGGCGACCCTGTACGCCAACGAACGCGGTGTCGGCGAGGCCGTCCGCACCAGCGGGCTGCCGCGCGAGGAACTGTTCGTCACCACGAAACTGTGGAACACCGAGCACGGTCACGACTCGGCGTTGCGCGCCTTCGACACCAGCATGAGCGAACTCGGCCTCTCCTACGTCGACCTGTACCTGATCCACTGGCCACTGCCGTCGCAGGACAAGTACGTGGAAACGTGGCGGGCGCTGGAAAAGATCGCCTCCGACGGCCGGGCGAAGGCGATCGGTGTCTCGAACTTCCAGCTCCCGCACCTGGAACGGCTGATCGAAGAGACCGGGACCGTCCCGGCGGTGAACCAGATCGAGTGCCACCCGTGGCTGCAGCAACCGCTGCTCCGGAACTTCCACGAGAAGCACGAGATCGTCACCGAGGCCTGGGGCCCGCTGGCGCGAGGCGGGGACCTGCTCTCCGACGAGAAGATCACCACCATCGCGCGGAAACACGGCAAGACGCCGGCTCAGATCGTGCTGCGGTGGCACATCGAGATGAACCACCTGGTGATCCCGAAGTCCGTCACGCCCGAACGGATCGAAGAGAACATGGACGTCTTCGACTTCGCGCTCGACGCGCACGACGGTGCCGCGATCGCCACCCTGGAGCAGGGCAAGCGGCTGGGGCCGGACCCGGACACGCTGGGCGCGTGAGCCCGCAAGTAGTCCTCTAGTTGCGGTTCGCCGGCGCCAGATCCGCCTCCGCACCGGCCCGGCGGGGCCGGTGAAAAGGCGGTCGGCACGCGGATGTCCTCGCCGATCCCCGCGCCTGCCAGTTCTCCTGCACGCACGAGCAGTCGCCTGCTCAGGGAGAGCTACGCCTGAGGGACGTCCACGAAAATTGGATTCCCGTAGAGCCAGAGGTCCTCGAACGGGTTCGACTGCCCGATCACGTCCGCGCTCGGCTCGATCCCGCCGGGCACGCGCTTTTTGCCGTCCGTGCCGCGCGTGCGCACGAAGAATGATTCGCGCACGTTGCGGAAGGTGTGCCGGAAGGCGACCGTCCGCCCCGGAGCCCACCGCGGTTCGAAGGAGCGCACCACGCGGGTACCCGGCGCCGACTGGGTGTCGCGGTCGGAGACGGGGCCGGTGACCGGTCCCGAGATGAGGTCGAGCCGC
Organism: Amycolatopsis sp. cmx-11-32; assembly: GCF_047608695.1. NCBI lineage: Bacteria > Bacillati > Actinomycetota > Actinomycetes > Pseudonocardiales > Pseudonocardiaceae > Amycolatopsis > Amycolatopsis sp. cmx-11-32. The sequence goes on from NZ_JADNQN010000006.1 coordinate 102,562, forward strand.
GCGAGCCGGGGGATCGCGCCGCCGCCGTTGGGCCGGGCCGCCAGTTTCGCCGAGACGACGACCGTGACGTCGGACCCGCGCCGGACCCGCAGCCTGCCGCCCATCGTCGCCGAGGTCCAGCCGCTGTACGCGCCGAACTCCAGCTCCTGCGCGAGCCCGCCGTGGACCACCCAGACGCGTCCCGCGCGCAGGCCTTCCAGCACACCTTCGTGGCTCCGGCGGGTCACGCCGACGACTGTGCGGCTGAACTCAGCGGGGGCGAAGTCCGCGTACGGGGGCAGAGTCTGCGGGATGCCGGTGTCGATCGGGTCCGGGTAGCCGCCGTGCTCGTCGTAGTAGCCGTCCGGGACGCCCGGCCGGACGAGGGTGTCGCCGCGGTTGTAGTGCGAGTCGGAGTTGCTGGTGATCCACCACGGCTTTCCTTCGGCCAGCAGGGAATCCCAGAGCCCGCCGACGGTCGCGGTGCTTCAGTCGAATCCGCCGTGAGTGCGGTAAGCCGCCTCCGGGAAGCCCGGCCACGAGTTCGAACCAGGCGAGTTGCCGTACCCGCCGCGGGCGCCACCGCCGCTTCCGAGTGGTTTGGGGAAGCCGTCGGCCTGCGCTCCCGGCGCGCCCTCCATGCCGATGACGATGCCTGGTGAGGCGTCGCGCAGCGCGCGGATCTCGTGCGGGGCGATCCGGCCGTTGCGCAGCGGGTGGTTGATCACCACCACGGGCGCGTGGATCCGCCGCGCGCGTTCTTCGGCGGCGAGCCAGCGGATCGCCTTGACCGCCAAGGCCTCGTTGTCCGGGGTACCCGCTTCGGTCCCGGTCAGCCGCCAGTCGAAGGCACGCTCGAACTCACGCAGCTTCGCGGCCTGGTTCGCGCCCGCCTGGAAGAACAGCGTCGCGTGCTCGGCGCCCGGCACGTTCCACTCCATGCCCTGCCACAGCAGGAGATCACGGTGCTCGCGCTGTGCCGCCCGGATCGCGGCGTTCGTCCGCTCCACCGACGACTTCTCGTGCGTGGCGTGGCCGTGATCGGTGATCACCGCCCAGTCGGCGCCGTGGCGGCGGGCGCCGTCGGCGATTCCGTCCACCGTGTACATCGCGTCGTAGGAGTACTGCGTGTGGATGTGGTGATCGCCCACCAGCCACCGGTAGTGGTCCCGGCCGAAGAGCCGTCTGACATCGATGTCGAGGGCGATGTCCAGATCGAGGGCTTCCGCCGGGGTGGTGGCGGTGAGCGGCGCGCCCGCGGCCACCGCGGACACGAGGCCCGCGCGTTTGAGGAAGCCGCGGCGGTCCACGCCAGGTTTTTCGCTGTTCACCGGCGGCACGCTAGAGAGCTTCGCTGAACGGGCGGTGTCCGAGCGGCCAACGAACGGCGCCGTGTGATGATCGTCCCTGTGGAAGACGAAAGAAGCAGACCGAGAGCGTCTCGCCGATCGCTCTGGGTGCTCGGTGCGGTCGCCTTGCTCGTCGTCGTGGCCGCCGTGACCACGGCCGTCGTGGTGCTCGGCGGGGTCGGTGCGACGCCGACGTCCGTCGTGGCGCAACCCCGGGACACCACGCCCGCCGCGCTCGGCAAACGTGAACTCTGCGGGATCCAGCTGGTCATGTACGTCGAGACCGACCAGGACATGACCGCCGCGGCGGAGAAGCTCCGGGAAGACCCGAAAGCGCGTCGCGTGCTGACCGAGACCAAGCGACAGGCCTACGAGCGGTTCCGTGAGATGTTCGCGAGCCGACCGGATCTGCTGGAGCAGACGAGCCAGGACGCCCTCCCGGCGGTCGTGCACCTCGTACCCGTCACCGGGACCGACCCCGAAGCGTGGGCGGCGGATTTGCGGCAGCGCTTCCCCAAGGCGACGAAGGTCGACGTGCTCGATCCCGCGCCGATCGCCGCGCGGATGAAGGTCACGCCCCCGCCCTGCCCGCCTTCCGGCGAACGGTGACAGCTCGTCTCCCCGGGGGGATGGCCGGGGAGACGAGCTTTCCCGCACCAGCACAGAGTTTCACGAAAACGCGGCCACTTGCCACAAAATCCACGAAAAACGCACAAGGCCACCGTCGGCGATCAGGAGATCGCCGACGGTGGCCTTGTGTTCGACGTCAGGAGAGCGGAACGCTCGCCACTCCCGGTGCCAGGAACGGCTTGCCGTTGACCTTCTCGGACACCCCGGCCCGGTCCAGGTACGGCGTGATGCCGCCCAGCCAGAACGGCCAGCCCGCGCCGAGGATCAGGCACAGGTCGATGTCGTGGGCCTCGGCGACCACGCCCTCGTCGAGCATGATCCGGACCTCCTCGGCGATCGCGGCCAGTGCGCGGTCACGCACCTGCTCGGAGGTCGACGGCGAGTCGCCGCGCTGCCAGAGCGCGTCCACCTCGGGGTCGACGGTCGCGTTGCCCTTGTCATCCCACTGCCAGACGCCCCTCTTACCCGCCTTGACAAAGCGGTCGAGGTTCTCGCTGACGGTGAACCGGTCCGGGAACGCCTCGTGCAGGGTTTCCCCGACGTGGAGGGCGATCGCCGGGCCGACCAGCTGCATCAGCGTCAGCGGCGTCATCGGCAGGCCCAGCGGTTCCAGCGCCTTGTCGGCGACCTCGAACGGCGTGCCCTCGTCGACAGTCACCAGCACCTCGCCGAGGAACCGCAACAGCAGCCGGTTGACCACGAACGCGGACGCGTCCTTGACCAGCACGCTCGACTTCTTGAGCTGCTTGCCAAGGGAGAACGCGGTGGCGAGGGCGACGTCGTCGGTCTTCTCCGCGCGGACGATCTCCAGCAACGGCATCACCGCGACCGGGTTGAAGAAGTGGAACCCGACCACGCGCTCCGGATGCTTCAGCTGCGACGCCATCGCGGTGATCGACAGCGACGAGGTGTTCGTCGCCAGGACCGCCTCGGGGGAGACGTACTGCTCCAGGTCGGTGAAGACCTTCTGCTTGAGGCCAAGCTCCTCGAACACCGCTTCGATCACGAAGTCGGCGTCAGCGAAGGCGGATTTGTCGAGCGAGCCGGTGACAAGCGCTTTCAACCGGTTCGCGCCGTCTGGCGAAACCCGCTTCTTGGCCAGTAGTTTGTCGATCTCATCGTGCACATACGACACGCCCTTGTCGACCCGTTCCTGGTCGACGTCGGTGAGGACCACCGGTACCTTGAGGCGGCGCACGAACAGCAGCGCCATTTGGCTGGCCATCAGGCCGGCGCCGACGATGCCGACCTTGTTCACCTTGCGGGCCAACGACTTGTCCGGCGCACCGGCCGGTCGCTTCGCGCGCTTGTTGACCAGGTTGAACGAGTAGAGCCCGGCACGCAGCGTGTCGTCCATGAGCAGTTCGGCGAGGCCGTCGGTCTCGGCCGCGTAGCCGCGGTCCAGATCGTTCTCGCGGGCCAGCTCCAGCAACTCGACGGCCTTGGTCGCGCCGGGGGAGGCGCCCTTGGTGCGACCATCCACAATGGCCTTGGCACGGCCGATCGCGGCGTCCCACTCGGCACCGCGGTCGATCTCGCGGCGGACGGGGGTGATCGCGCCGTTGACGACCTTCGCCAGCCACAGCAGGGACTGCTCGAGGTAGTCGGCCGAACCGAAGACCTCGTCGACGATGCCGAGTTCCGCCGCCTGCGCGACCTTCAGCATCTTGTTCTGCGCCAGCGCGTTCTCGATGATCACGGTGACCGCGGCGTCCGGCCCGATGAGGTTCGGCAGCAGCTGCGTGCCGCCCCAGCCAGGGAACAGGCCGAGAAAGACCTCGGGGAACGCGATCGCTGCGGTGTTCTCCGACAGCGTGCGGTAGTGGCAGGAGAGCGCGAGTTCGAGCCCGCCGCCCATCACCGCGCCGTTGATGAACCCGAAGGTCGGGATCTCGGTTTCGGTGAGGCGCCGGAACACGTCGTGCCCGGTCTGCGCGATTTCCCGCGCCAGTGCCGGATCCGCGACCGCTTCGACACCGGACAGGTCGGCGCCGACGGCGAAGATGAACGGCTTGCCGGTGACCGCGATCGCGGCGGGCTCGGCCGCGAAGGCGGCGTCGATCGCGGCGTTGAGGCTCACCAGGCCCTGCGGGCCGAAGGTGCTGGGCCGGGTGTGGTCGTGGCCGTTGTCCAGGGTGATCAGCGCGACCGGCTTGTCGAGCCCGGGCACCTTGACCAGACGCGTGACCGCGTTCGTGACGACCTCGTCGGGAAAGGCGGCTTTCGCCTGCTCAGCGGTGAAAGTCATTACTTCGCCCCCTCGAATGCCGGGTTCTCCCAAAGCACGGTGCCGCCCATGCCGATGCCGATGCACATGGTGGTCAGGCCGTAGCGCACGTCGGGGCGCTCGGCGAACTGACGCGAAAGCTGCGTCATCAGCCGGACGCCGGACGACGCGAGCGGGTGACCGCAGGCGATCGCGCCACCCCACTGGTTGACGCGTGGGTCGTCTTCGGCGATGCCGAAGTGGTCGAGGAACGCGAGCACCTGGACGGCGAACGCCTCGTTGATCTCGAACAGGCCGATGTCGTCGATCGACAGGCCGGTGCGCTGGAACAGCTTCTCGGTGGCGGGTACCGGGCCGATGCCCATGACCTCCGGCTCGACGCCGGCGAAGGAGTAGCCGACGAGCCGCATGCCGATCGGCAGGCCGAGTTCGCGGGCGGTGTCCTCGTCGGCGAGCAATGCCGCGGTGGCGCCGTCGTTGAGACCGGCCGCGTTGCCCGCGGTGATCCGGCCGTGCGGACGGAACGGCGTCTTCAGCCCGGCGAGCGTCTCGAGCGTGGTGCCCGGGCGCGGCGGCTCGTCCTCGGTCGCGAGGCCCCACCCGAGTTCCTTCGAGCGGGTGGCGACCGGGACCAGCTCGGGCCCGATCTTGCCGGTCTTCACGGCCTCGGCGTACTTCTCCTGGCTGCGCGCGGCGAAGGCGTCGGTGCGCTGCTTGGTGATCGCCGGGAACCGGTCGTGCAGGTTCTCCGCGGTCTGGCCCATCACGAGCGCCGTCGGGTCGACGAGCTTGTCGGCGATGATGCGCGGGTTCGGGTCGACGCCCTCGCCCATCGGGTGGCGGCCCATGTGCTCGACGCCGCCGGCGATGGCTATGTCGTAGGCGCCGAAGCCGATCCCGCTCGCGGTGGTGGTGACCGCGGTCATCGCGCCCGCGCACATGCGGTCCAGCGCGAAACCGGGTACGGACTTCGGCAGGCCCGCCAGCAATGCGGCGGTGCGGCCGATGGTCAGGCCCTGGTCCCCGATCTGGGTGGTGGCGGCGATCGCCACCTCGTCGACGCGCTCGGGCGGCAGCTCGGGATGCCGCCGCAGCAGTTCACGGATGGCGTTGACGACGAGGTCGTCGGCACGGGTGCCGGCGTACATGCCTTTTTCGCCTGCCTTGCCGAAGGGCGTTCGCACCCCTTCGACGAAGGCGACATTGCGTACCGACCGCGCGTTCGGCGCGAGCGGTGTTGCTCCTGCGGCCACGAATGCTCCTGAAGTAGAGGTAGTCCTGACCGCACCCTAGCCCTGGTTACCCGTCGGTAACCAGGATGGTGGCCCGGTCGAGTGGGGGAAGGCACACTCCTGGGTTCAGTGGGGTCGTCTACCTCCGCCGCTTGGCCGATCCGGGGACGGTGGGGAAGTTGCTATGTTCGAAGTGATCAAGGGGGGATCACGATGACATCGCCGGGGCCGGCCGTCACCCGTCGCGCGCTTCTGGGGATGGCGGTCCTCGCGCCGCTGGCCGCGTGCACCCGCGGAATCCCGCCCGCGACGCCGTCGGCTCCCCCGCCGCCCCCGCCTCCCACCACCCGGCAGTTCCACGACCGGCTGATGGAGCTGGAGAAGAAGTTCGACGCGAGGCTCGGCGTGTACGCGCTCGACACCGAAGGCGGCGGCACGGTCGAACACCGCGCGGACGAGCGGTTCGCGTTCTGTTCGACGTTCAAAGGTGTCGCGGCGGCCGCCGTCCTGCACCGCAACCCGTTGTCGCACCTGGAAACCAGGGTCACGTATTCACGGGACGACCTGATGAAACACGCCCCGGTCACCGGGCAGCACGTGGCCACCGGGATGACGATCCGCCAGCTGTGCGACGCCGCCGTCCGGTTCAGCGACGGCACCGCGGGCAACCTGCTGCTGCGGGACCTCGGCGGTCCCCAGGAGCTGACGGCCTTCGCGCGTGGCCTCGGCGACACCGTCACCCAGATGGACCGGCTCGAACCGGCGATCACCGAGGCCACCCCCGGCGATCCGCGCGACACCACGACACCGCGGGCGTTCGGCACCGACTACCAGAAGATCGTGCTGGGTGACGCGCTACCGAACGACAAACGCGACTTCCTCCGCGACCTGCTCCAGCGCACCACCACCGGCGCCGAGCGGATCCGGGCGGGGCTGCCGCCGGGCTGGGCCGTGGCCGACAAGACCGGGACCGGTGACTACGGCACGCTGAACGACATCGCCGTCGTGTGGCCACCGGGCAAGGCGCCGATCGTCATGGCGATCATGTCCAGCAAGGCGGCCAAGGACGCGCCGTACGACCAGGCGCTGCTCGCGGAGGCGGCTAAGTACGTAGCCGAAACGCTCGCCTAGTCGCGCTTCGCGCGGCGATCTCGCGTGCTTGGACGAGTTCGGTCTTCAAGCACGTCTAGTTGCCGGTGGCGCTGGGGAGCAGGGCGGGGCAGCCGCCGGTGACGTAGGCCGGGTCGTACTCGAAGTGCCACTTCTCGTTGTCGTAGCGGCGGCACCAGCCCAGCGCGCCGCCGTTCTTGTCGACCCACGCGGCCGAATTCAGCGGCTGGATATCGACGGCGATTCCCTTGACGTGCATGGACGTCTCCGGCTGCAGTGCCCACTTCTTGGCCTGCTCGACCGAGCCGAACCGCTCGACGGCCTTGTCGAACTCGCGTTGCTGCTGGCTCCGGCTGCGCTTGCCGTCGTTCACGCACAGCTCGATGTTCTGGGCCTTGGCCTTGGCGCGCAGGGCTTTCCACGCGTCGACCACGTCCGGGCGCATGCCCGTGGTCTCCTCGTCGACATAGCGCTTGTCGACGGCGCACGTCGGGCCGGTATCAGGGCCAGGGACCTCTTCGAGGACCGCGAGCGCCTGCCCGGACACCGGTTTGACGGCCACGCCGGTGGCTCCCAGCGCCACCATCGCGATGCCGACGAGCCCCAGCGCCGCGAACACGCTGATAGCGGTCCTGCGGCTGGAGGTGAATGTGGTGGGCACCACTCCGAAGTTACCTTCTGCCCGGTGGGCCGCCAGGGTTTGTGACCTTCTTCCCAGAATGCCGGATCAGGCCAACCGAACCGGAAAGGCGCTGGTCCCGTAAGTGGGGGACCTACGGTGGATGAGTCAGGTCCACGGTCCGTCCGTGAAGGACTCCTTGAAGGACTCTGGGTCCCTCAAGGAGTCCTTCACGGACTCGGAACACTCGGCCGGTCGCCCCGGTGGCCCCATCAGTCACTGAGTTGCCGCGTGAAGGACCCTTTCACGCGGCTCAGCCGAAGAAGACTCGGTGGGCAACCGCGCGACAGGACCGCATGGGTCAGGTCCCGTGAGTGGTAATCGTCTTTACCACTCACGAGACGCCCATCATCGGCCCAGGTGGCCGAGCCAGCCGCCGAACCGTGTGATGTCCTCGGCGCCTTCGACCGCCATGGGCTCGCAGACGAACCCGGACACCTCGGTTCCGTCGGCCAGCCGCACCTTCCCGATCGCCAGCGGCGCGGGGACACCCGCCACGAACTCGCCGAAGCCGGCGAACGGCAGGTCCCAGACCTCCGCCTTGATCGGCTCGCCGCCCGAGGCGACCCGGACGAGGCCGGGTTTGGGCGGCACGGTGTCCAGCGCGTAGAGCCGGTACTCGGCCGCCGTCGTCCCCGCCGAGACGAACCGGCCTCCGCGCGAGGTCAGTTCGTGGTTCAGCGGCTGCCCGCGCAGGTGGGCGCCGACGACGGCGATCCGGGTCCGTCGCGGCACCAGGCGGGCGACGTCGGCGAGGATCCGGTCGGCGTACGCGGCCCCGACCAGCATCACCCCGAACGGTAGCCCGCCGACGGTTCCGGCGGGCACGGCCAGCGAAGACAGGCCCAGCAGGTTCGTCGAGTTCGTGAACCTGCCCAGCCGGGCGTTCACCCCCAGCGGGTCGGCCTCGACCTCGGCGATCGTCGGGTGCTCGGTCGTCGTCGGCAGCAGCACACAGTCCACAGTGGACAGAACGGCCGACGCTTCCCGTTCCAAGCCGTCGAGTGTCGCCAGATCGGTGAACAGCCGGTGCGCCGGGATGTCCTTGGCCGCACCGATGATCCGCCGCACGGCCGGATCGACCACGTCCGGACGCGTGTCGATGAACTCGCCGACCGCCGAATACCGCTCGGCCACGAACGCGCCCTCGTACAGCAATCGTGCCGCGGCCAGGAACGCCGATATGTCGACAGGAACCAGCTCGGCCCCGGCCGCACGGAACGACTCCGCCGCTACGGAGAACGCCTCGGCCCAGCCGTCCTGCAACGGGCCCAGCTCCTGAGGCACACCGATCCGGAAAGGACGGTGCACCACCGGAAGATCCCGTGGCTCGCTGAGACTCGCGAACGCGGTCGAAGCCTCGTCGACCGTCCGCGCGAACACGGTCACGCAGTCGATGCTCGCGCACGCGGGCACGACACCGGTCGTCGGCAGCAGTCCCCGTGTCGGTTTCAGTCCGACGATCCCGTTGAACGCCGCCGGAACCCGGCCGGATCCGGCGGTGTCGGTACCCAGCGCGAGATCCACGATCCCGAGCGCCACCGCGACCGCCGAACCCGAACTCGACCCGCCCGACACGTACGCCGGGTCGATCGCGTTCCGCACCGCGCCGTGCGGACTGCGGGTGCCGACCAGCCCGGTCGCGAACTGATCCAGGTTGGTCGTGCCCAGGATCAGCGCACCGGCCGCGCGCAGTCGCGCCACCACCGGCGCGTCCTCGTCCGGCCGGTAGCCGTACTCGGGACAGGCCGCCGTCGTCGGCAGCCCGGCGACGTCGATGTTGCCCTTGATCGCGGCGAGCTTCCCGTACAGCGGCAAGATTTCAGCCGCCGCGCGGCGGGTTTCCAGGTTCTCGGCGTCGGCGAGCACCTCGTCCTCGGGACGCAGGTCGATCCAGATCTCGGGCCGGTCGACCCGCGCGATCCGGTGGTACGCGGCGCGCACCCGCTCCAGCACGCTCATCCCGCACTCCTTCCCAGAACCACCAGCGGTGTGCCGGGGGCGACCTGGTCGCCGGGGGAGACGAGCACTTCGACGACCTCCCCGGCGGACGGCGCGGGGATCCGCGCCTCGGTCTTCATCGCTTCGAGGATCACCAGCGTCTCCGCCGTGCCGACCTTCTTGCCCGCCTCGACGTCCACCCGCCACACGGTCGCGGCGAACGGTGCTTCGACGACGTGACCGCCGGGCGGGGCCTCGACCCTCGTGGTCGGGACCTTCGCCCCGACGGGCTCGGGACGAGGGTCGAATTCACCCGCCGCCGCCCAGGCCTGCCGCTCGGCCTCGAACGCCGAGCTCTGCTTCGCCCGGAACTCGGCGATGTCGGCGGCGTTGTCGGCCAGGAACCGCTCGTGGTCGGCCAGCGCGAACTCGCCGTCGGTGATGTCGAGTTCCAGTTCCCCCGCCGAACTCCGCGCCCGCAGGTCCAGCAACTCCTCGGCGGACACGGGGTACCACGAGATCCGGTCGAAGAACCGCAGCAGCCACGGCGAACCCGGTTCGAACGAGCCACGTTGCCGCCAGCCGCTCCACACCTGCACGGTCCGCCCGACGAACTGGTACCCGCCGGGGCCTTCCATCCCGTAGACGCACAGGTACGAGCCGCCGATGCCGACGGAGTTCTCCGCGGTCCACGTGCGCGCCGGGTTGTACTTCGTGGTGACCAGCCGATGCCGCGGATCGAGGGGAGTGGCCACCGGCGCGCCGAGATAGACGTCGCCGAGCCCCAGCACCAGGTACTCCGCGTCGAACACCGTCCGGTAGACGTCGTCCACACTGGACAGACCGTTGACCCGCCGGATGAACTCGATGTTCCACGGGCACCACGGCGCGTCGTCGCGCACGCCAGCCATGTACCGCTCGATCGCCTCGCGTGTCGCCGGGTCGTCCCACGACAACGGCAGCCGCACGGTCCGGCTCGGCACCACGAGATCCGCGGTACGCGGCAGATCGTGCTCCATCTCCTGGACGAGATCGAGCAGTTTCGAGACCGGCAGCGCGTCCGGCTCGACGTGGACCTGCAGCGACCGGATGCCCGGTGTCAGGTCGACCACGCCGTCGAGGCCTTCCGCCGCCAGCCTGTCCGCGAGGGCGTGGACCCGCATTCGCAGGGCCAGGTCGAGTTTCATCGGCCCGTACTCGATCAGCAGGTTGTCGTCGCCGCTGCGCCGGTAGGTGACCTCGGGGTTCTCGTCCGATGTGGACAGACGGCCGAGAATGCCGCCGTCGTCGATCGGTTTCCGGGTCGCTGTGACCGCTTCGCCGGGTGCCTCCCGCAGTGAAACCGCGTGCTCGGTGGTGATCGGCACGAACCGTACGGTGTCACCCGGACGCAACTGGCCGAGTTTCCAGCGCTGCCCGGTCACCACGGTGGCCGGGCAGACGAAGCCGCCGAGGCTCGGCCCGTCCGGGCCCAGCAGGATCGGCAGATCGCCGGTGTAGTCGACGGCGCCGATCGCGTACGGCGTGTCGTGGATGTTCGACGGGTGCAATCCCGCCTCACCGCCGTCCTCCCGCGCCCAGCGTGGCCGCGGTCCGACGAGCCGGACGCCGGTCCGCGCGGAGTTGAAGTGCACCTCCCAGTCGGTGGCGTAGAACGTCTCGACGTCGTCCGGGGTGAAGAACTCCGGAGCGGCGTGCGGCCCTTCGGACGCGCCGATCCCCCAGTGCGTGCCGAAGACCGGGCGTTCGGACTCGGGAACCGGCCCGAGGACGTCGTTCTCCGGGAGCGGGCCGGGGGAGAGGACGTCACCGGCCGCCAGCGCGCGTCCGCCGTGCCCGCCGAAGCCGCCCAGCGTGAACGTCGCCGCGCTTTCCAGGAACTCCGGCACGTCGAAGCCGCCGCGAACGAGGACGTAGGCGCGGAGCCCGGCCGTGCCGGTCCCGACGTCCAGCACGCCACCCGAGGGCACCTCGACCGGTGTCCACTGCGGAACGGTCGTCCCGTCGACGGTCACCGGTGACGGAGATCCCGTGACGCAAACGATTGCGTCGTCGGTGAACCGCAGTGACACACCGTCCACGGTGCACTCGAGGCCGGGAGTGCCTTCGGGATTGCCCAGCGCGCGGTTGCCAAGCCGCGACGACAGATCGTCCATCGGCCCGCTCGGCGGGACGCCCACGTGCCAGAACCCGAGCCGCCCCGGCCATTCCTGGACGGTGGTCATCGTCCCGCCCCGCAGGACCTCGATCCGCGGTTCGGGATCGGTGATCGCGTCGAGCGTCGCGGTGTCGTGCGTGACGTCGTGCACCCGCTGATCGGCGGTCACCGCGCGCAGCTGGCCGAGGTTCGTGCGGACGCCGTCCACCCGGCTTTCCCCGAGCGCGGCGCCCAGCGCGGCCAGCGCCTCGGCTCGATCCGAACCGACGGTGATCACCTTGGCGAGCAACGGGTCGTAGTGCGTCGTCACCTTGGTGCCCGCCTCGACCCAGGTATCCACCCGGACCTCGGCGGGGAAGTCGGCACGGGTCAGCAGGCCCGCGCTCGGCCGGTGCCCGGCGGCCGGGTCCTCGGCGTAGACCCGTGCTTCGACGGCGTGCCCATGTGGCTCCGGGGTCGTGGCGAACATCGCGGTGTCGCCGTCGGCGAGGCGCAGCATCCACGCGACCAGGTCGATTCCGTAGACCGCCTCGGTGACCGGATGCTCGACCTGCAGTCGCGTGTTCACCTCGAGGAACGCGGCCTCCTCACGGTCCGGGTCGTAGATGAACTCGACCGTGCCCGCCGACCGGTAGCGCACCGACGCGCAGAGATCGACGGCCGCGGACACCAGTTTCTCGCGCACCGCTTCGGAAAGCCCCGGGGCGGGGCATTCTTCGAGCACCTTCTGATTGCGCCGCTGCAGCGTGCAGTCCCGGGTGCCCAGCGCCAGCACCTCACCCGCGCCGTCACCGAACACCTGGACCTCGACATGCCGGGCTCGCGTCACCAGGCGTTCCAGGAACACACCCGACGTCGAGAAGCTCTTCGCCACGATGCTCCGCACCGCGTCCCAGGCTTCCCGCAACTCCTCGGCCGAAGCGCAGGCGCGCATGCCGATCCCGCCACCACCGCCGGTGGCCTTGAGCATCACCGGGTAGCCGATCTCGGCGGCCGCGGCCTCGGCGTCGGCGAGGGTGTCCAACAACCCGGTGCCCGGCAGCAGCGGGACACCGGCGTCGACGGCCTTAGCCCGCGCGGTGTGCTTGCTGCCGAAGACTTCGAGCTGGTCCGCGGTGGGACCGGCGAACCGGATCCCGGCCGCTTCCGCCGTCCGGGCGAAAGCGGCGTCCTCGGAAAGGAACCCATAGCCGGGGTGGATCGTGTCCGCCCCGGTCTTCAGTGCGGCTTCGATGATCGCGTCGCCGAGGAGATAACTCTCCCTGGCGGGCGCGGGGCCCAGTCGGATGGCCTCGTCGGCGAGCCTCACGTGTGCGGCGGTGCGGTCCGCGTCGGAGTAGACCGCCACCGTCGCGATGCCCATCTCCTTCGCGGTCCGGATGATCCGGACCGCTATTTCCCCCCGGTTGGCGACGAGCAGCTTCACACGTCACCGCCGGTGACGATCATTCTGACCGGGGTCGGGTCGAACCCGTTGCACGGGTTGTTGATCTGCGGGCAGTTCGAGACCAGTACCAGGACGTCGGTCTCGGCGCGCAGTTTGACCTCCATGCCGGGCCCGGAAATACCGTCGACGATGCCGAGCGTACCGTCCTGTTCGACCGGCACGTTCATGTACCAGTTGACGTTGCTGACCAGGTCCCGTTTCCCCAGGCCCCATTTCGCGCCCTCGGTCAGGAAGTTCTCGACGCAGGCGTGCTGGTAGCGCGTGTGCTGGCCGTAGCGGAGGCTGTTCGATTCCTTGCTGCAGGCGCCACCGATCGTGTCGTGCCGCCCGCAGGTGTCTTCGACGACGGTGAGCAGCGGGGCGCCCTCACCGGTGCGCAGCACACTGCCGGTGGTGAGGAAGATGTTGCCCTGCGCGGAGATCGTGGCGGCCGCGCTGTACCGCTTCGCCGTGTCGGCGGCGTCGTAGCAGAGGAAGTCGACGGCCTGGTTGCCGCCGAGATCGATGATCGCGAGCGTCTCGCCTTTGCGGAGCACGGTGGAGTACGGGGCCCGCGCGGCGACCTCGCTGTCGGAAATGATGGTCATGCCAAGCTCCTGGCGGTGAGATAGTCGGCGGTGTTCTCGAAGGCGCGCCGCCCCTCGGGCGAAGCCGTCCATTCAGGACTGTCCGGAGTGGACGGAGCGCCGTGCTGGGCGAGGACGCGCAACGGGGTGACCGTGTAGTCCGGGCGCGGGTCGAGCGGATGCGCCACGTTCGCGATCAGGACGACGACCGGGAGTTCGGTCCGCAGGATCACGGATTTACCAGGTCCGGCCGAACCGGTGAACGTCAGCCCGCCGTCGGTCTCCACGTGGATGCCCTGGAAGAAGGACAGGCTCGGCGGCAGATCGCGCGGGGTGAGGCCGTGCTTCGCGGCGGCCAGCGTGAACAGCGCGTTCCCGGACGGCGAACCACCCTGCGGGCCGCCGTCGCCGTAGCGTTCCGCGTTACCGTCCACAGTGGACGTACCGCACAGCGCGTCGTGCTTGCCGCTCTCGTCGGTGACGACCGTCGCGAGCACCCGTGCCTGATCCGACAGCAGCGCGATCGCCTCGCCGAGGTAGGCGTTCCACTGGACCTTCACGGTGTCCGCGACGTTCAGCCGCTCCCACGGCTGGTCGGCGTTGAACAGCAGCAGATGCGCGCAGGCGTCGCCTTCGATGTCGGTCAGCCGCAGTTCGGTGCCGCGGGCGAGGACCTTGTGGGTGTAGCCGCCACCGGCGACGGTCTCGGCCCAGACCAGCTTCGCCGGGTCGATCCCGGGCGGCGGATCCGGCCAGGTGGACGCCGGGATCGCGGGCATCGCTTCGGTCACCGTGCCCGCTTGGGCGCGCGCGTGGTCGCGAGCGCCGTACGTGGTCGATGTCGTGCTCATGGGACCTTCCTTCAGATCGCGGGGACGGGAACCGTGGTGAGCGCGGAGCGGCGGCGCCAGCAGAGATAGCCGGTGAGGATCGCGGCGCCGACGAACTCGATCGGGAACAACAGGGCCCAGACGGAGCCGGTGCCCGCCAGGTCGTAGATCTCGGCTCGTGGCCAAGCGATGTTGACGATCATCATCGCGCCGTACCCTACTGCCGCGACGTTGACCGGAATAGCCCATCGCCCCAGGGAGAAATGGCCGGGTTCGGCGGTGAAACGGCCTTGGCGGCGCCGGACCAGCAGTGGTCCGGTCACCAGGAGATAGGCGAGGTAGACCACGACCACCGAGGTGCCGGTGATGGTGCTGAAGATCGTCGGATTCCCCAGATTCAGCAGCAGAAGCCCGATGGCGAGTACGCCGGACAGGACGGCTGGCGCGATCGGCGTCCCGGTGCGGGCGTTGACCGCGGAAAGCCGTTTGGCGCCGGGAAGCGCCCCGTCGCGGGCCATCGCGTAGATCAGCCGGACGGTGCCGGTCTGGATGGTCAGGGTGCAGACGACGACCGCGACCGCGACGTCGGCGAGGAAGATCCGGCCGAGTGTGTCCCCGAAGACGGCCGTGATCACATACGGCAGGCCCTTCCCGGCGAGCTGACCGTCGGTGAGGCTCGGCGCCGCCATCAGAGCGGTGATGACGACGGCGAGGCCGCCGATGCCGGAGATCAGGAGCGCGCGGAGCACGGCGCGTGGCGCGGTGCGGCGGGCGTCCTTGGTCTCTTCGGCGACCGAAGCCGCGGTGTCGAACCCGTACAGGACGTACGCGGCCATCAGCGCCGAAGCGAGGACCCCGCCGGCTCCCGGGCTTTCGCCCGTCGGCTGGAGCACGACCTGCGGTCCGCGGACTGCGAAGAGTGCGAGCCCGGTGATCAGGATGAGGACGCCGACGAGTTCGGCCGCGACCCCGACGTCGTTGATCCGCGCCATGAGCCGCACGCCGCCCGCGTTGATCGCGGTGGTGAAAACGACCAGCAGGGCACCGAGCAGTACCGCGTTGGTGGCGCCGGTCGGAGACGTGATCGCCGGGTCCCCGCCGACCAGCTGGAAGCCGCCCCAGACCGACGGGAGGACGACCTGCAACGCGATGGCGGCACCGGCGAGCGCGACGACGCAGCCCACCAGCATCATCCAGCCCGCCAGCCAGCCCGCGAATCCGGGGGAGAGGTGTTTCGCCCACTGGTAAACCGATCCGGCCAGCGGGAATCGGGCCGCGAGTTCGGCGAAGTTCAGCGCGACGAGCAATTGGCCGATGATCACCAGCGGCCAGGTCCAGAAGAACAGCGTGTCGCCGAAGGAATAGCCGAACGCGAACAGCTGAAACACCGTGGTCAGGATGGAAACGAAGGAGAATCCGGCGGCGAAGGCGGAAAAACCGCCCAGCGTCCGGCGTAGTTCTTGACGGTAACCGAAGGCGGAAAGGTCTTCGGACGGCATTACGGGGGCTCCTGTCTGAAGGGCCGAATTTCGATCGGCTGACCGAAATTAAGCGCGTGCGGGGTCCTTCCGATCTCCGCCGGGTAAGCGCGGTGTTAACAGATACCGGATTCGGTAACCTGAGCCGACCGCCGGACGTAACAAAGATCGCCGCGAAGAAATGGCAGGATCGGATAGATGACTAAAACGACCGGGGTGGGCAGGCCGAGAGCCAGCGGCGCCGCCGCGAGCAAGCGGGAAGCGCGGCTCGCGGTTTTGGACGCGGCGGGGGAGCTGTTCACCGGCGCCGGGTACGCGGCGACGACCACACGGGCCATCGCCGAACGCGCCGGCCTGCGCCAGGCGTCGCTCTACTACCACTTTCCGTCCAAAGAGGACATTCTCGCGGCGCTGCTGGAGGACACCGTCCGGCCGTCACTGGACGTCGCGGGCGGCCTGTCAGTGCAGCTGGCGCCCGTCGGCGCGCGGCTGTGGGCGCTGGCGTACGCGGACATCCACCTGCTCGGCAGCGCGCGCCACAACCTCGGTGCCCTGTACCTGCTACCGGAGATCTCCTCGCCGAGGCTGGGGCGCTTCCGAGCCGAACGGACGGAGCTCAAGAACGTCTACGGCGCCCTCGTCGCGGCGTCCGGCGTCCGCGACGACCTGCTCGGCATCCGGACCGACCTCGTGTTCGGACTCATCGAGAGCATCGCGATCGTCCGGCGGGACCACCCGGATCTGGACGTCGAGGCACACGCCGTCGAAGGTGCGGACAGCGTCTTGCGGCTCGCCGGCCTCGGGGAACCGGACGCCGAACTGCGGGCTTCCGCGCGCACGTTGCTGGAGGACTGAAACCGGGTCAGGCGGGGGTGGCGTGGAGCGCCTTGCTCAGCGCCGCCACGGTCAGCTCGATCTGCCACGGCCGGGCGCCGCCGTCACCGAGGACCTTGGCGACCGAATCCTCGCTCAGGTCCGCGGGCGGGCGCCAGCAGGTGCGGCGCACGAGTTCCGGCAGCAGCAGATTCTCCACCGGCAGCCTGCGATCTTCCGCGATCGCGGCGAGCGCCGCGCGGGCGGCCGAGAGCCGGGCGGCGGCGTCGGGGTCCTTGTCCGACCACCGGTTCACCGGCGGCGGACCGTCGGTCTGTTGTGCCGGGGTGGGCAATTCGTCGGCGGGGAGCGCGCGGGCGGCCTGCAAATGCCGCAGCCAGCTCGCGGTGTACTTGCGCTGGACCCGGCCGCTGAACACCGGCAGCGCCTGCAGCTGATCGACGGTCTTCGGGTCCGCGGTGACGGCGTTGATGATCGCGCTGTCGGGCAGGATCCGGCTCGGCGCGCGGTCGCGTTTGCGGGCGAGTTCGTCCCGCGCCTGCCACAGTTCGCGCACGGCGGCGAGCCCGCGCGCACTGCGGATCTTGTGCACTCCGGACGTCCGACGCCACGGCTCGGCCCGAGGGGCGGGTGGCGGCGCGTTGCGGACGGCTTCGAATTCCTGCTGGGCCCATTCGAGTTTGCCCTGGGCCGCGAGGTCGGTTTCGAGCTTCTCGCGCAGTTCGATGAGCAGTTCGACGTCGAGGGCGGCGTAGTTCAGCCAGTCGACGGGAAGCGGGCGCTTCGACCAGTCGGCGGCGCTGTGCCCCTTCTCCAGCTGGTAGCCGAGGAGGAGTTCGACGAGGGTGCCGAGGGCGACCCGTTCGTACCCCGCGAGCCGTCCGGCGAGTTCGGTGTCGAACAGGCTCTTCGGGCGCAGGTCGAGTTCGGCGAGACACGGCAGGTCCTGAGAGGCCGCGTGCAACACCCATTCGGCGTCGTTGAGGACTTCCGCGAGGGGTTCGAGCTGCCCTTCGAGCGGAATGGGGTCGATGAGGAAGGAACCGGCACCTTCACGGCGAATCTGTACCAAGTAGGCCTTCGGCCAGTATCGGTAGCCGGACGCGCGTTCGGTGTCCACGGCGATGGCCCCGCTGCCGCCCGCGATCTTCGCGCAGGCTTCGGCGAGAGCCGTCGCGTCGGCGATCACCGGTGGAGTGCCTTCGGCGGGCTCGCGTAACAAGACGGCGGCACTGGTGTCATCGGTGCCGGTCATAGAGTCCGCCTGCGGTTCTCCGGGTCGGTCGCCTTCCATAGGTGAAGACCCTACGGGACGAGCGGGCCGCGCCTGGTCCGCCCGCCCCGCAGGGCAGTTCGCCTTTGTCAGCGGATCACGCCGGCACGCATGGCCAGCGCCACCATCTGAGCCCGGTCACCCGTGCCGAGCTTGCGCCCGATGCGGGAGAGGTGAGACTTCACGGTGAGAGCGGAGAGGCTGAGTTCCTCGCCGATCTCCTTGTTGGACTGGCCGTCGGCCACGAGCTGCAGCACCTCGACCTCGCGCGCCGAAAGCTCGCGTGGGGTGTTGTCGGTGCCGGCGACTCGGGTGCCGGTGGCCAAGACCGGTGCGACGCTCGGGTCCGCGTAGACGCCGCCCTCGAGCACCCTGCGGACGCCGTCGGTCACTACGACCGGCGATGCCGACTTGAGCAGGTATGCCTGGGCGCCGGCCTGGAACGCCGACCTGACCGCGTACGGGTCGTCCGATGAAGCGAGCACCACTACTCGAGGCCAGCCATGGCTACGGAGTTCCGTAACCAGCTCGATGCCGCTGCCATCCGGCAGTCCGAGATCAAGGATCGCCAGGTCACAAGGCCCAGTGGCCTGTGCTCGCGCCCTCGCCTCGGCCACCGTGGCGGCCTCGTGGACGGTGCCCGCACCCATCTGTGCGAGTCTTGCTGAGATTGCCTCCCTCAACAGCGGGTGGTCATCGACCACCAACACGGAAAAAAGCTCTTCCCGCGGATGCGGAACCATGCTCGCCGGCAATGAACCGGCTGGCGTGGATCGGACGGCCTGAGAAATGCCGACGGTAGCCACGTCACTACCTCCCTGGAGTCGGTCGTGCCCCCCGACCGGCACCGGGACTTTCGGCCGTTTAGCCGCGCCAGCTTTAGACCGAAAGTGGTGTCGTCGTTGGCACTGTAGCCGCCCTGGGGCCTTCACGGGGGGATCGAATGGGTATCTATCTCAAACCAGTGGTTACTCAGGGAGTTCGTTGTAACACGATCGGGCTAGTACACAGCCGGTGGCTAACACATCGCCCAAAGAACACGATGGACTCCAGTTACCGGGGTGCAACCGACTGTGCAGATGGGCCGTGCAGCTGCCGGTGCCTCTGCCCGGGACCCTGGGAGACCAGCGCTTCGAACGTCGGAAACCCCCTCCGGCTTGGGGCCTGATCAACTTCGCGGAGCGTCATGATCGCTTCGTTCGGTGACCGCGATGGTAACGCTCCGAAAGCGTCTCGAGGTGTCCGGGCGCTCGGTTCCGGCAGGCTTGATCCTGTCGCTGACGGTGACACTGTGCGTAGCACGAACGGGGTGGTCCAGACCTCCGGACGGCCCGCTCGCCGCTGGTCGGAGCCCATCTGGCCCTGGCGGTCGTCTCGATGGCCTACGGTCGCTCTGGGGGGCTTGAGTCCGGAGTACGTGAAGGCGCTTCGGGGTTCTCGCGGGTTGTCGACAGTACGTGAAGGGCCCCTTGCTTGCGTTGGGCTCAGTGAAGGGGTCCTTCACGTACTCGGGCCGTCGTTTCGGGCGGGGGAGCAAGGGACCTTTAGTGCCGCTAGCTTTCCTAGCGGCGCTAGATGGCCGCAAATCGCAGAATAACCCAAATGCTATGTCTCGATTACTGGGACTCCGGCGTGTCGGGTCTCCGGAGGGCATGGTCCTTCGTCGAGTGAGGGTGAAGGGGACTTTCCCCGCATGGCATGCGGGGAAGGCGTCCTTCACGGTTCAAGGTCGTGGCGCTCTCGCCCCACGCCGGGAGGCGACGTAGTGAAGGCCTCTTTCCCTGCCTTGAGCGTCAGGGGCCGGCAAAGTCGCAGGGCTGCTGGTGGTGATCCGGGCTTGGCATAGCTGGTGCCTGCAGGGGCCGAGTGGGGAGGATTTCGGACGTTGAACGTCCGAAATCCTCCCCACTCGGCGTGTGCCGGGGGCATGTCTTCCTGAACCCTTGTTGATCAAGCTCCACTACCGGAGCGGCGAAGAGCCGCCTGACCTGTAAGACCTCGACTTTGCCGGGACCTGACCTCAAGGTAGGAAGGAGGCCTTCGCGGACTTGGAGTTTCGGAGGCCGGCGGGCTTCAGGAGGACTGACGCTGCTCGAAGAGGGTCACGCCGACCGGCGGCAGTCCGACAACACTCGCCATGACCTGGCAGAAGGCCTGCCCGTGCGGCCGCAGCGCGGCGTCGGTCGGCGTCCAGGACGCCCGCAGTTCCAGATCGTCGGTGCGCGCGGGGCCGGAGATGTCGCCGAAGCGGGCCGACGACGTCTCGGTGACCGTGCCGCCCAGCGCCGTCCACTCCGCGCCGGAGCTTTCCAGCGCATCGGTCAGCCACGACCAGCCGACGGCGGGAAGGAAGGGATCGGTCGCCAGTTCCCGGTCGAGTTCCGCGCGGACGTACATGACCAGCCGCAGGACCCCGTCCCAGCCTTCCTGGCCGTCCGGGTCGTGCAGCAGCACGAGCCGCCCCGACGCCAGCACGTCGGCCGGACCTTCCACCTCGCAACTCACCGCGTAGGACCATGGCGCCAGTCGCTGCGGCGGGCGCATCGTCTCCAGCTGCACTTCGGGGCGGGGCCGGACCGATTGCAACGCCGCGACGGCTTCACGGAAGAGGTCGGGTACTGACGTCATCGCGGTCACCAACCGACTGTAAGACGCGAGTGTCCGGTTCGGGGCGCAGACGCGCCGAGAGTAAGGCCGCGGAGCGCCCATGGCACCATGAACCGTGATGTCTCCTTCAGCTGCTTCTTCCGCGCAGACCGTCTCGTCGGCCCGTCGCGCCCTGCCCGGTTCGCCGTTCTTGGCCGCCGCGCGTGGCGAACGCCCGGACCGCACTCCCGTGTGGTTCATGCGCCAGGCCGGCCGGTCGCTGCCCGAGTACCGGGCGCTGCGCGAAGGCACCTCGATGTTCGACGCGTGCTTCGACCCGGAGATGCTCGCCGAGATCACGCTCCAGCCGATCCGCCGTCACGGCGTCGACGCGGCCATCCTCTTCAGTGACATCGTCGTCCCGCTCAAGGCGGCGGGCCTCGACATCGACATCGTCGCGGGCACCGGCCCGGTCGTCGCCGAGCCGATCCGTGACGCCGCGGGCGTGCGCGCGCTGCCGGTCCTGGCCCCGGAGCAGGTGGAGCGGGTCGCCGACGGTGTCCGGCTGCTGGTCGGGTCGCTGGGCGAGACGCCGCTGATCGGCTTCGCCGGCGCGCCGTTCACCTTGGCCTCCTACCTCATCGAAGGCGGGCCGAGCCGCAACCACGAGCACACCAAGGCGCTCATGCACTCCGAGCCGGAGCTGTGGCACGAGCTGGCGGGGCGCCTGGCGGATATGGCGAGCACGTTCCTGTCCGCGCAACTCGACGCCGGAGCCGACGCGATCCAGCTGTTCGACTCATGGGCGGGCGCGCTCTCCGAGCGGGATTACCGCGAGTTCGTCCTGCCGCATTCGGCGAAGGTCCTGTCCGCGGTCGCCGGGTATGGGGTCCCGCGTATCCACTTCGGCGTCGGCACCGGCGAGCTGCTGGTGGCCATGCGTGACGCGGGCGCCGACGTGGTCGGCGTCGACTGGCGTATCCCGCTCGACGAGGCCGTCCGGCGCCTCGGCGGCGGTGTCGTCCAGGGCAACCTCGACCCCGCGCTGCTGCACGCGTCCTGGCCGGTGCTCGAAGCGGAGGTCCGGCGCATCCACGCCGAAGGCCGCGCGGCCGACGGCCACATCTTCAACCTCGGCCACGGCGTGCTGCCCGGCGTCGACCCGGACGTCTTGACGCGCGTGGTCGGGCTGGTGCACGAGCTCCGGCCGTGAAGATCGCCGCCGTCGTCGGTGGCGGTATCTCGGGACTGACCGCGGCCTACCGCCTGCGGACGCTGCTCGGCGAAGACGCGCGGATCGTCGTCTTCGAGGCGACGGAGTCCCTCGGCGGGAAGCTCCGCACGATCGAACTCGCCGGTGAGCGCTACGACGTCGGCGCGGAGGCCTTCCTCGCCCGCCGTCCTGAGGCGCTCGCCCTGGTCCGCGAGGTCGGGCTGGGCGAAAGCCTCGTCCACCCCACCAAGGCCCGTGCCAAGATCCACGCCGGTGGATCCGTGCTCGGCCTGCCTCCTGGCACGGTCATGGGCGTTCCCGCCTCGGCCGACGCGGTCTCCGGAGTGCTGTCGGAGAAGGGCCGCGCCCTGGTCGAGGCCGAGTCTTCGCTGAAGCCGGTGGAACTTCCGGCCGGGGACACCCCGCTGGGCCCGCTGCTGCGCGAGCGGTTCGGCGACGAACTGGTCGACCGGCTGGTCGACCCGCTGCTGGGCGGAGTCTACGCCGGGGGAGCGGACGGCCTCGGCCTCCGCGCGACGATGCCCGGTCTCGCGTCGGCGGTCGATCGCGGCGCGCGTTCGCTCACCGAAGGCGCCGCCTCGCTCATGCCCGCCTCGCCGAGTACGGAGCCGGTCTTCGGAACCCTGCTTGGCGGGCTCGGCACCTTGATCCAGCGGCTCGCGGAGCTTTCGCGTGCCGAGATCCGGACCGGGGTCACGGTGACGGCGCTGAACCGCACCGCGACCGGCTGGATGGTCGACGGTCTCGAAGCCGACTTCGTCCTTCTCGCCGTCCCCGCGCCCTCGGCCCGGAGGTTGCTCGACGGCGTCGCGGGTGTGGCGTCGTCGGCGTTCGCCGAGGTCGAACTGGCGTCGATGGCGGTGATCGCGCTCGCGTTTCCGCCGGGCACCGACCTGCCGGAGTCGTCCGGCGTGCTGATCGGCGCGGGGGAGCGGGACGCGGCCGGGAAACCGTTCGCCGCCAAGGCGTTCACCTTCTCCTCCCGCAAGTGGGCGCAGTACGGCGAGGGCCCGGTCCTGGTGCGCGGCTCCGTCGGCCGGTTCGGCGAACTGGGCGCCCTGCACGCCGACGACGACGAACTCGTGCGCGTGGTCCGCGACGACCTCGCCCGGCTGACCGGGGTCGCCGCCGCGCCGATCGAAACCCGGGTGACCCGGTGGGGCGGCGGGCTCCCGCAGTACGGCACCGGCCACCTCGAACTCGTCGAGCGGATCGAACGCGCCGTCGCGGACGTGCCGGGGCTCGCCGTGGCAGGCGCGACGCTGCACGGTGTGGGGCTTCCGGCGTGCATCGCCACCGCCGACGCGGCCGCCCGCCGCATCGCCGGGATCACACCGACCCACGAGGGCTCCTGAGCACCGGCAGTGCCAAGATGGCGGTATGGCGCGGCTGAACTACAACGAGCTCAATGACACCATCCGCTACACCGCCTGGTCGGTCTTCCGGGCCGAGCAGGGCAAGCTCGGTGACGACCGCGCGCGAGCGACCGCGGAGACCACCGAGTACCTCGACGCGCTGGAGGGCAAGGGCGTCATCGTCCGCGGCCTCTACGACCTCTCAGGGCTGCGGGCCGACGCCGACTACATGGTCTGGTGGCACGCCGAGGAGATCGAGCAGGTCCAGGCGGCCTACAGCGGTTTCCGGCACACGCCGCTCGGCCGCGCCTCGGTGCCGGTGTGGAGCCAGGTCGCGCTGCACCGCCCGGCGGAGTTCAACAAGAGCCACATCCCGGCGTTCCTCGCCGGTGAAGAGGCCCGCAAGTTCATCTGCGTCTATCCGTTCGTGCGTTCCTACGAGTGGTATCTGCTGCCGGACGACGAGCGCCGCAAGATGCTCGCCGATCACGGCAAGGAGGCTCGCGACTATCCGGACGTCCGCGCCAACACGGTCGCGTCGTTCGCGCTGGGCGACTACGAGTGGATCCTGGCCTTCGAGGCCGACGAACTGCACCGCATCGTCGACCTGATGCGTCACCTGCGCGGCACCGAGGCCCGCCTCCACGTGCGCGAGGAGATCCCGTTCTACACCGGGACCAAGGTGGAACCCGCCGAGCTGATCACCCTGCTGCCCTAGTGAACGCACCACTGGACTCCCGCGTCTGGACCACGCTCACCGGCGACACGCTCGCCGAAGACGCCGTCGAGGTCACCGGCCCCGATTCCGTGCTGCCCGGCATTTTCCGGGTCGAGGAGGCGGCGACGACCAGCATCGCCGCGGCGACACTGGCGGCAGGGGAACTGTTGCGGCTGCGGGGGATCGAGCCCGGCCGGGTCTCGGTCGACACTCGGCACGCCGCCGCGTCGTTCCACAGCGAGCAGTACATCCGCGTCGACGGGGAGCCGGTGCCGTTCAGCGCGCCGCTGTCCGGCGACTACCGCGCGAACGACGGCTGGGTGCGGTTGCACTGCAACTATCCGCGGCACGTCTCCGCCGTGTGCTGGGGCCTCGGCGTACCGGCGACCCGCGAGGCGTTCGAGAAGGTCGTCGCGGCCAAGTCGAAGTTCGAGGTCGAGTCGGCGGTGATCGGCGCCGGCGGTGCCGCGGCCGTGCTGCGCACCCGCGAGGAGTGGCTGGCGCACAAGCAAGGACAGGTGGCCAGCGGACAGCCCATCGCCGAGATCCGGTCGCTCGGGCCGTCGGAGCCGGTGCGGCTGTTCGAGTCCGATCGGCCGCTGGGCGGGGTGCGGATCCTGGACCTGACCCACGTCATCGCCGGGCCTGTCGCGGGCCGGGTGCTCGCCGCGCACGGTGCCACCGTCATGCACATCGGGTCGGATCGGCTGCCGACCGTGCCACCACTGGCCGTGGACACCGGGATGGGCAAACTCTCGGCGTACGTCGACCTGGAGACCGAAGCCGGGCGTTCGCGGCTGCGCAAGCTGATCGCCCGCGCCGATGTCGTCCTGCAGGGCTTCCGGCCGGGATCGCTGGTGACCAAGGGTTTCTCGCCGGAGGCGATCGCCGAACTCCGGCCGGGGATCGTGGTCGCGGACCTGTCCGCCTATGGCTGGGAAGGGCCGTGGGCGCGCAGGCGTGGCTTCGACAGCCTGGTGCAGATGGCGTCGGGGATCGCCGACGAAGGCGGCAGGACCGCCGGGATCGACGGCCCGGGACCGCTGCCGGTGCAGGCGCTCGACCACGCGACCGGCTGGCTCACCGCGGCGGCGATCATGACCGCCGTCCGCCGAGCGGCCACCGAAGGCGGCAGCCGGCACGTCCGCACCTCGCTGGCCGGAACCGCGGAGTGGCTGAATTCCTTGGGACGCAAGGAAGCCGGCGCGACCGAGTTCGACGCCACCGAATTCCTGGAGGACGTCGACAGTCCGCTCGGGCGGCTGACCCGGGTCAAGATGGCGGGCGTGCTGCCGGGTGCGAATCCACAGTGGACAGAAGGAACGCATGTGGCGGGGAGCGACCGCCCGGTGTGGTAGCTGAAGGGGACTTTCCCCGCATGCCATGAGGTGAAAGCGCCCTTCGCCGCGTGAGATGCGGGGAAAGTCCCCTTCAGCTCCTGCGCACCCACCTCGTGAACCGGCTCCGTGGCTTCGGGATCGCGCCGCGTTCGACGAGCCAGGCGCCGAACTCGTCCGCGTAGGCCCGCGCGCGGATCGTGTCGGTCTTCGGGTGGCTCGCCGAGTACTCGCGGAACAGGGCGGCGAACCGGTCGCCGAGCGCTTCCGCGAGGTCGGGCCGCAGGAAGGCGGCGAGCCTGCGCTGCTTGTTCCGCAGCACGTTCGCCTCGATGCGGAGCCTGTCCGCCTCGAAACCCGCCGGGGCGTCGCCTCCGGCGAGGAGCGCCTTGAGCAGCTCGGCTTGCTGCCCGGCGAGCCGCTCCCGGGGCGAAGTCATGGCGAGACCGCTTCCCGCAGCGCGGCCAGCTCGGCCGCCAGTTCACTGTCGGGCGGGTAGTCGTCGTCGCGTTCCAGCAGTACACCGGGCGGCTCGGTGCGCCGCCGCAGTTCGCGCAGCAGGTCCAGCACTTCCGGGACGATCGGATGGGCATGCGTGTCGTGGTAGACGCCGTCGCGTTCGACGCCGCCCGCCATATGGGTGTACGCCAGCCGTTCCCACGGGATCTCGTCGAGGAACCGTTCGGGATCGGTGCCGAGGTTGCGGGCGTTGGCGTACAGGTTGGCGACGTCGATGATCAGCAGACAGCCGGTCCGATCGGTCAGTTCCCGCAGGAATTCCGACTCCGAGAACTCCGCGTCCGGCCATTCCAGTACCGCCGCGATGTTCTCCACCGCGAACGGCGCGTCCACGATGGACTGGGTCAGCTTGACGTTGTCCACCAGGACATCGAGCGCGTCCCGGGTGCGGGGGAGCGGCATCAGGTGGCCCGAGTCGAGGCCGCCCGCGCGCACGAAGCACACGTGGTCGCTGGCCAGCGGCGCGCCGAGTTCACGGGAGATCTCCGCGAGATGCTCGACGCGCGCGGTGTCCAGCGGTTCGGCCCCGCCGAGCGACAGCGAGACCGCGTGCGGCAGCACCGGGATTCCCTTGTCCCGCAAGGCGGTCAGCGTTTCGGGGAGCTGCCCGGCGTGCAGGTTCTCGGCGACGACCTCGACCCAGTCGACGCCGGGCAGCCGCGCGATCGACAGGTCGAGCTCATGCCGCCAGCCGATGCCGATCCCGAGGTGCCCTGGCCGGTCAGCCACCGCAGCCCCCGCCACCGCAGGAGCTGCCACCGCCACTCCCGCCGCCGCACGAGGATCCACCGGTGCCGCAGGTGCTGCCGCCGGACGAACCGCCGCCACCGAAGGCACCCGAGACGGGCGGCGGGATCAGCGCCGCGCTCAGCTCCTCGTCCGGGTAGAAGGCGAGTCCGCCCAACGCGACCGCCGCCGCGGCGCCGCCCAGCAGAGCGCCACCGGCCATGCCGCCCACGGCAGGCTGGTCGGGGATTCCGCGCTCCCGCGCCAGCGCACGGTTGGCGCTGCCGAGGATTCGGTTGCCTTCGCTGGTCGGGCGCGGGCCCGTCCGCTTGTTCTTGACGGCCCTGGCGACCAGCGTCGCGAACGTGGCCGCGATCAGCAGCGGGATCAGGAAGCCGACGGCGTGGTCGGCGGAGATCCCGGCGAACAGGCGCACCACCCCGAGGACCAGAACCGCGAGATACAGGAAGAACACGACCCGGCGGATCCGCGGCGCCTGGTTGACGACCACGAGTCCCCGCGCCTCCAGACCCTGGCCGAGCGCCTGCATCGGCCCCGACATCCGAAGCCGGTCGCGCATGCCGCGAGTCGTGGCGTTGTAACCCGGTTTGGCGCCCTTGGCGACGGCCCTCTCGATCCGGTCGGCGGGCTCCGGACCGGTCAGCTGGAGCTGCTTCGAGCTGCTGACCCGCAACGTCCCGCGGTCGACCAGCGCCGCGATGGCCGTGTCGACCACCCTGTCCGGGCCGCCGGCGAGGTAGGCGAGTTCGTACACCGTCGGCAGCGGTCCGCTCACGGTGGCACGTGGTGCCTTGCGGCCCAGCTTGACCGTGATCGTCCACAAGAGACCGACGACCAGCGGCAGCACCAGCAGGGCGGCGTAGACCGCCAGGAAAGTGGGTCCGGGGATGCCCCAGGTGTCTTCCATCGCACGGGCCTTTCACGAGCAGATGCGCTTACCGTAGTCGGACGCTCTTCCGTCCGGTCATGGTTTCCGTGATTCGAACAGCCGGAGTGGACTTTCGCGACGGTAGTTGGACCGTCAGCGGCCGCAACCACTTCCGCCTCCGCCTCCGCACGACGAGCCACCGCCGCACGAGGAACCGACGGCGAAGGACGCGCCTTTGCCACACGTACTCGCCGTGCCCGTCGACCCTACGTCGCCCGTCCTGACCAGCGTGGCCGCGAGAATCGGGTCGGGGAAGGCGTTCAAACCGCGAAGAGTTACCTGGCCAGGTCACGATCCCAGTCGCCGTAGTGGAGCCAGCTCGCCGGCGGTGGTCGCGCGGCCGGCCCGGTCCGGCCGCTGGAGCCAGCCGGTGAGGCCGATGGCCGCGAGCACGGCGAGGATCAGCACGATGAGGATGTCGGCGGGCCGCTTCGCCGGAACGGCGTTCGCCAGGCGCGCGGTCCCCACGACGAGAACGGCCACGTAAGCGACCAACGCGCACTGCCAGCCCACCCGGCGACCTCCAGGCCCCTTCGTTGCAAGTCGTCGCGAAGGTCCTTGATGACCGCGTGCCGTGCCATCCGTGACCGAAGATGGCGGAGACCGATGCCGCTGCCGGGTACGAACGAAATGACCGCGTGCTCGAAGGGATCGGCTGGAGCGGGCCTGACCGGGTACAGGGTTCCGGGGCCGTCGAGCCGGAGACCCTGCCGCTCGAGCAGGCAGGCGACGGCGGTGTCGGCGACCCGGTCGCTACCCCGGCGAGCGCGAACGGGATGGCGACCAGACAGCCGTACAGCCAGGCGAAGCCCGGTCCGCTGATACCCCAGGGTTCGTTCATACGACAGCAAAGCCCCCTACCCAAAAGCCCTCCCCGACGCTGTCTTGTCCATCGAGAACGCGTCGAGGAGGGCGGTGGTTCGCTTCGGTTGGTTACGACTCGGGAACGAGCGTCAGCGAGATCGAGTTGATGCAGTACCGCTGATCCGTCGGCGTGGCGTATCCCTCGCCTTCGAAGACGTGCCCGAGGTGGCTGTGGCACGACTTGCACAGCACCTCGATCCGGCGCATCCCCATGGCGGTGTCCTCGCGGAGGAGGACGGCGTCGGTATCGGCCGGGTCGTAGAACGATGGCCAGCCGCAGTGGCTCTCGAACTTCGTGTCGCTGCGGAACAGCTCGGCGCCACAGGCGCGGCACTGGTAGACACCGGTGGTCTTCGCATCGGTGTACTCCCCGGTGAAGGGGCGCTCGGTACCCGCCTGGCGGAGCACGGCGTACTCGTCGGGGCTGAGCTGTTCCCGCCATTCCTGCTCGGACTTGACCACGCGTGGCGTGGCTCCGACAACGGGTTTCATGCCTTTCACCGGTTCCACGTTACCCCGCGAGCCACGCGATGGCCCGGCCGATGATGTCCCATGCGGTGACCATCACGCCGAGCACGATGAGGATCACCACCAATGCCGAAATCCACCAGCGCAGACCGCCGAGGCGATTGCTGGAGTCGGCGAATTCGGAGACACCGTCGAGGCAGGCTTCCACGGTGAAGTTGGGGCCGCAGCGCTCGATGCGGTCCAGATGCTCGGCGAAGGCGCGAGCTTCGGGGTCGTACGGGTCGAGACCTACCAGGTCCTCGTCGAACCGAGGATTCTGGCCAGGTCCGAAAGGTCCGCTATCGGCCATACCAGCAACAGTAAGCCAAAAGCGGCGATTGGCCTACCACTGGCGAGGCGGGTCTCACCACCGCCACGTTGCGTCAGTTACCGAGTACTCGTGTGTCGGCGTCGATGAAGTACTCCCCGCCGACCTGGACGACACGCAGCGCGGGACGCGTTCCCTTGTTGAGCGTGATGTTCATGTCGATCGAGCCGTCGGCGTTGCCGCCGCCCTTGTCCGCTCGAGCGGTGTCGGCACCGGTGACCTTGTGGGTGCTCCAGTAATCGGCGAAAGCCTGCTCCGAGCCGTAGACGCCCTTCGCGGCGTCTGTGAGCTTCTTCCAGCTCGCGGACGTCCCGATCTTGCCCGTGTCGAAGAATTCGAGGACGAAGGTGCCCACGCTCGAGTAGTTGGTGACCCGCTCGCTCTCCGTCTTGCCAAGCCCCGCCTGGCTCGCCTTCGAAGACGACGGGGGAGTCGTTTTGGAGGTCGAGGTGCCGGGCTGGGGGTTGGCGCCGGCGTTGTTGCCGCCCTGGTTGTTGCCGCCGCCGTTGCTGGAATTCAGCACCAGGAACACGATCACGGCGATCACCACGACCGCGGCGCCGGCGCCCGCGAACAGGACGGCTTTGCGCTTGCCGTCCGAGGGCTTCGCCGGCGACGGTCGCATCGGGGCGGCCGCGGACGGCGGCTGGCTCATCGCGGCGACCGGGCGCGGCGGGGTGTTCGGCGGGGCGGCCTGCGAGCGCATCGGCATGAACGCGGCGGTCGGCGTGTGCTGCTTGGCGGGAGGAGGCGGAGGAGGGGTGGCGGCGGACTGGGCCGGTTTCTCGGTCCGCTGCCACGGCGGCCGGTCCCCGCCGGGAATGCCGTGCCCAGGTGTGTCAGGCACGGCGGGCTGTCTGCCGCCGCCGCCCGATCCGAAGAGCCGCGGCGAGGCCGCCGTGCCCGCGCCCGACTCGTTCGCCGCCAGCGCGGCGAGCCGCTCCCGGGCCTCGGCCATGGTCGGGCGTTCGGTCGGTTCGGTGCGCAGAAGGCTCATCAGCAGCGCCGTCGCGGCGCCCGCCTGCTGCGGCGGGTTGATCTGCCCGTTCGCGGCCGCGTACAGCAGTGCGAGCTGGTTGGAGCTGTTCCCGTACGGCGTCTGACCCTCGATCGCCTGGTAGAGCGTCGCGCCGAGCGCGAAGACGTCGGAGCTGGGCACCGGGTCCGAGCCGCGTGCCAGTTCGGGCGCGAGGTAGGCAGGGGTGCCGCCGATCAGGCCGGTCTGGGTGAGCGTCATGTCGCCCGCCGCGCGCGAGATGCCGAAGTCGGTGATCTTCGCGGTGCCGGACTCGTCGATCAGGATGTTCCCTGGTTTGACGTCGCGGTGCACGATCCCGGCGCGGTGCGCGGCGACCAGCGCCGACGCGACCTGCTCGCCGATCTTCGCGACGCGTCCCAGCGGCAGCGTGCCCTCATCGGAGATGATCGCCGAGAGGCTCGGGCCGTTCAGGTACTCCATCACCAGGCAGGGGTCGCCGCCGTGTTCGGCGATGTCGAACACCACGATCGCGTTCGGATGCTGGAAACGGGCCGCGTTCTTCGCCTCGCGCATGGCGCGCTGGCGCATGTTGTCGCGCTCGGCCTCCGAGACACCTGGCTGCGGGAGGATCTGCTTGACCGCCACCGAGCGCTCGAGGCGGACATCGATGGCACGCCAGACCACCCCCATGGCACCGCTACCAATTTGCTCGACCAGGCGATAGTGCCCAGCGATCAGCTGACCGGTGTCGATGGCGACTGCTCCTGACACATTCTTTGACTAGCACATTCCGGGGTGACGGTGGCGTTACGCGGTCGTGATGGTCGCGCGCACCCGATCGAGTGTAGCGGGCGACGGTTTCGGTTCCCCGTCAGCTCGCCGGTGCGGATGCGGGCGCATCTTCCTCATCGACCGGTTCGGCCACCGGAACGGCCTTCCGCCGGAAGACCTGCACCAGCCCGATGGCCCCCGCGGCGGCGAACACGGCGTAACAGACCAGGAGGGCGGGCGGTGTTTCCCCGGTCAGCGCGTCGCCGAGGACGACGACCGCGACCGTCCCCGGCAGGCTGCCGAGCGCGGTCCCGATCAGATACGGAACGAAACGGACCGACGACACTCCGCACAGGTAACTGAACGGAGCGAACGGCACCATCGGGATCAGCCGTAAGGAGGTGATCGCCAGTACCCCGCCGTCGGAAAGCCGGTCGTTGACCGCGCGGACCTTGGCCCGGTGCAGGTGCCGGGTGACGAGGTCGCGGCCGAGTGCCCGCGAAAGGGTGAACGAGAGGCCGGAGGCGACCGTGGTCGCCAGGATGCCGACGACGATGCCCGTCGTGGCGCCGAGCAGAAGGCCGCCTGCCAGGTTGAACACGGTGCGCGGGATCGGTGCCACGGTGAGTACCGAATAGATCAGGAAGAACACCAGCGGTGTGGCCGGGCCGAGTCCGGCCGCCCAGGCCCGCAGCCCGGCCGGGCTCGGGATCGGCAGGAGCACCGCGGCCGTCACGAAGAGGGCGAGCACGGTGAGCGCGAGAATCAATTTGGTACGGCCGGACACCGCGTCAACCGTACGGTATTCGCTGTGATCGACACCGAGGCGCTGCGAGCGCAGCCCGAACTCACCGGCGAGAACGTCGTGTTGGCGCAGCTCGACGAGTCCTACTTCGAGTCCGCCTGGCGGGCCCTGCGGGAGCCGGAGACCACCCGGCTGACCGGCACGCACACCGTCTTCACCGAGGACCAGATCCGCGAGTGGCTGGCCTCGCGGCCGGGCCTCGACGACCGGGCCGACTACGCGATCCTGCGCAAGGCGGATCGGGTCTACCTCGGCGAAGTCGTGCTTTCGGACTTCGACGAGGACAACCGCTCCGCCGCGTTCCGGATCGCGCTGACCGGGCCCGACGTCTTCGGCAAGGGCTACGGCACCGAGGCGACGAAGCTGATCCTGGACTTCGCGTTCGACATCGTCGGTGTCCATCGCGTCTCGCTGGAGGTGTTCGAGTTCAACCTGCGGGCCCAACGTGTCTACGAGAAGTGCGGGTTCGTCCGCGAGGGGCTTCAGCGGGAAGCCCTGTGGTGGGACGGCGAGTGGCATGACGTCATCACGATGGCACTTCTGAAGAACGATCCACGGCCCTGAGTCGCGCCGGACTGGCTACGGTGGGCGCATGCCCAAGAACGGTGAGCCGATCGAAGTCGAGGTAGGCGAGCGCAAGGTCAGGGTGTCCAGCCCGGACAAGGTGTACTTCCCGGCCCGCGGGATCACGAAGCGCCAGGTCGTGGAGCACTATGTCGCGATCGGCGAGCCGTTGCTGCGCGCGGTCGGGGAGCGGCCCACGACGCTGAAGCGTTACGTCGATGGCGTCGAGGGCGAGTGGTTCTACGCGAAGCGCGTGCCGAAGGGCGCCCCGGAGTGGGTGGAGACCGCGAAGATCACCTTCCCGTCGGGCCGGACCGCCGAGGAGGTCTGCCCGACCGAGGCCGCCGTGTTCGCCTGGGCGGCGAACCTGGGCACGTTCGACTTCCACCCGTGGCCGGTGCGGCGTCCCGACGTCGACCACCCCGACGAACTCCGCATCGACGTCGACCCGCCGGACGAGGCCGGGTTCAGCGACGCTGTCGAGGTCGCCGGCGTGGTGCGTGAGGTGCTCGACTCGGCCGGGCTCGTCGGCTACCCGAAGACGTCGGGCGGCCGCGGCGTGCACG
Source organism: Amycolatopsis sp. cmx-11-32 (assembly GCF_047608695.1). Taxonomy (NCBI): domain Bacteria; kingdom Bacillati; phylum Actinomycetota; class Actinomycetes; order Pseudonocardiales; family Pseudonocardiaceae; genus Amycolatopsis; species Amycolatopsis sp. cmx-11-32. The sequence continues at coordinate 135,103 of NZ_JADNQN010000006.1, forward strand.
TCCTGGTGCGCATCCGGCCCGAATGGGACTTCATCGACGTCCGCCACGCGGTGATCGCGCTGGGCCGCGAGGTCGAGCGCCGGATCCCCGAGAAGGCGACCATCGCGTGGTGGAAGGAAGAACGCGGCGGCCGGGTCTTCATCGACTACAACCAGGCCGCGCGCGACCGCACGGTGGCCTCGGCGTGGTCGGTCCGCGGCACCCCGCGTGCCACCGTGTCGACCCCGCTCACCTGGGACCTGCTGACCGAGGTCGACCCGGACGACTTCGACGTCCTCACCGCCGGTGCCTTCTACGCCGAGCGCGGCGACCTCCACGTGCCGATGGACGAGCAGGCGTTCGGCATCGAGACGCTGCTGGAGTGGTACGCGCGGGACGAGCGCGATCACGGCCTCCGCGAGATGCCTTATCCGCCGGACTACCCGAAAATGCCGGGCGAGCCGAAGCGGGTCCAGCCCAGCAAGGCGCGCGACGACACCTAAGCCACCTGGGGTGCTGATGCTGTGAAGGCCGGTCAGGACACCAGGCACCCTTTCACTCACGGCCCACCCGACGGACCCGTGACCCACGCGTCGAGCGCGGCCGAGCGTGTCGCGAAAGCCACTTTCGCGACGTCTGATGTCCCGAAACTGGCTTGTGCGACACAGCCCGTTGCCGCCGGGCGCCGGTCCGGGGGCGCCGAGACAGTCACGGTCGACGCGGGCGCGGCCTCCGCCGTGACGGTGACCGTCGCGGCGGCCATCGGCGAGGCGGGCGCTCTCGGAGATGTGGCCGCCACCACGCCGATGCCCGCGCCCAAAGGTGAGCGCCACAGTGAGCCCGGCCACAAGCGGCTTCTTATTTCGTGACGGTGCGTGCGGTTTCGGTGACGAATTCGTACTTGTCATCCGTCTCTTCTTCGCTTTGCTCGCAGAGTGATTGCGCTTTCGTGTCGATCGAGAAACCTGTTACCGCTCCACGGCGAACCGATACGAGACTGTGTGACGCGTGCGGCCCAGTCGTAACGGCAGGGCTCCTGCCAGCGACAATTCCCGTCGAACGTTTACGGTGGGGGAGACGAAGGAGTGCCTGTGGACGACTTGATCGCCTTTCTCGCCGCGCGTGTCGGACAGCGCCAGGCGTTGATCATGCAGGCGGTCAAGAAAACCGAGATCAGCGAATCCCTCAATCGTGGTGAGACCAAGGTCGTCATCGAAAAGAAGATCCGGTCGCTGCACGACATCGAACTCGACGTGGTCAATCAGATGATCAACGAGATCGAGGCGACCCGGCGGCTCCTGCAGGCGCACCGCACCACGGTTTCGGAGAAGGTCCCGGGATTTCCCCTGTACGGCAACGAGTACTGGTGCGAGACGTGCAACGTGCCCGCCGACGAGGCCGGGACGAACTGGTGCCTGACCCTGCGGCTGCTCGCCCTTCCCCACGCCGACCATCCGGACTACAGCGAACGCTGGCGCCCCTGAGCGGGGAATGCCAGGCGGGGCCGGGCGCGTTGATCCGGGGGTGATCACGCTTTCGGTACTGGACCGGTCCCCGACCCGCCGCGGTGGCGACGCGCCCCGCGCGTTGCGGGACACGGTCGCCTTCGCACGGGACATCGAAGCGCTGGGCTATCACCGGTTCTGGGTTTCCGAGCATCACAGTGTGCCCGGCGTGGCCGGTTCGGCACCGACGGTGCTGGCGGCCGCGGTCGCTTCGGCGACCGAGCGGATCCGGGTCGGCACCGGCGGCGTGATGTTGCCGAACCACCGGCCGCTGGTGGTCTCGGAACAGTTCGGCGTCCTCGAATCGCTGTTCCCCGGCCGGATCGACATGGGGCTGGGCCGGTCGGTCGGGTTCACCGGCGGGGTCCGCCAAGCGCTCGGGCACGAGAAGGACGACGCCGACGACTTCGGTGACCAGGTCCGGGAACTGCTGGGCTTCCTGGCGGGTGACCAGACGGCGTATCCGGGTGTGCACGCCATTCCGGCGGAAGGGTTGCGCGTACCCGCGTTCCTGCTGGCCACCGGTGCCGGGGCGCGGCTGGCCGCGGAACTGGGGCTGCCGCTGGTGATCGCGCCGGTCCGGGGCGAGGGGCCGCTGCTCGAAGCCATCGAGGGCTACCGCTCCGGCTTCCGTCCGTCCGCGCAGGCTTCGCGACCGTATGTCGTGATGTCCACGGCGATCGCGGTCGCGGAGACGGCCGAAGCCGCTCGACGACTGCTGATCCCCGAAGCGTGGTCGACGGTCTACTCGCGCACGCACGGGGTTTTCCCGCCGCTGTCGCCGGTGGAGGAGATCCTCGCGGGGCCACTGTCCGAACGGGACCAGGAGAGACTGGACCGGGCGCTCGACGGTCAGCTCGCCGGCACTCCGGACGAGGTGGGCGACCGGCTGTCCGGCCTCGTCGCCAAGACCGGCGCCGACGAGATCCTCGTGACCACCAGCACCTTCGACCAAGCCGACCGGCTGGACTCCTATCGGGCCCTCGCCGAAGTGGCGGGGCTGCGGAGTCTCGCCGCGGCGTCGTGATCCTTGCTAGTGTCGCGGCCATGACTGCCGGGTCGGCCTCGTGCCGTGAGCGGACGGGTTCCCCGGCCGACATTTGATCTCCGCGCGGGCCCGCAGCCCGCCTCCGCGTGTGTCCCTGCGAAGTGGACGATGCGCGGAGAGGAGGTGAATCGCATGTCCCCCAACGAGAACTGGCGTGATTTCGTCGTCGCCAACGCCGACGGCGGTGTGCTGGACGGCGTCGTCACGCGGGTGCTGCCGTTCGGCGCGTTCGTCGAAGTGGCCCAAGGGATGGAAGGTCTCTTGCCCACCGTCGGCGGTGCCGGTCCGCTCACCGCGGGTGCGGCCGTCGCGGTGCGGCTCGACAAGCTGGACGTCCAGAACCGGCGGTTCAGCCTGACCCTGGCTTGACGACCCCTCGCGTTCAGTCCTCTGGTTGCGGTCCTTGCACGCGCAACTATCGCAACCAGAGGACTACTTGCGGCTTGGCCTGTGGCGCTGGGGAGGATTGAAGACGTTCAGCGTCCCCAATCCTCCCCACTCATGAACCAGTCGCTCAGGGCTGCGGGTGACGCTGCGTGAAGTCCGTGAAGGCCTCCTTAAGGGACCCAGAGTCCCTTAAGGAGGCCTTCACGGACGTCTGCGCGAGTGGGTCCGGCGCGTTTAGTCCTCTGGTTGCGGTAGTTCGTGACGCGTACAACCGCAACTAGAGGACTACTTGCGGTCTTGGGCGAGGGCGTGTTCCAGCACGGCGGCCTCGGCGCGCAGCCGGTCCGCGGTGTCGGCGCGGCCGAGGCGGTCGTACTCGTCCGCGGAGATCGTGCTCGTCCCGCGGCTGCCTGCCGAAGCCTTCGGTGACGTGGCCGATGATCGTGCGCGTCGCCGGCACGATGGTCCGAAACGCTAGAGGCGCAAGAGAAGCTGGGTGAGGACGCGCTGCGCGGGGTCGTCCAGGTCGATCCCGGACACCTCTGCGGCGCGCCGCACCCGGTACCGCACCGTGTTCGGGTGGATGTTCAGCTCCCGCGCGGCGCGCCGGACATCTCCGAACGCGTCGAGGTACGTGAGCACCGCGGGTACCAGGATGCCGCCGTGCTCCGCGTCGTGCGCGATCAGTTCGAGCAAGCGAGGGTCGCGGATTCTCGGTTGCTCACCGAGGAAAGCGAGTACCTCGGACAGCAGGACCTCGGCGCGGACGTCGGCCAGTGAGGCGACGTCCGCGGTGCCGTGCCCGCGCGCCATCGTCGCGAGCACGCGGTCCGCGTCGCCACGCGAGGCGGCCGCGTCGGAGAGCCGGGGGACGACACCGCCCAGCGCCGCGCGCACCCGGACGTCGAGATGTCGTTGCGCGGTGCCGACGATTTCCTTGGCCAGCGCCAGGATCCGCGTCTCGGCGTGCTCGGGCAGATCCGGCAGGAGCGCGTAGACCCGGCCGCCGATCACGCTCACCAGCGCGCTCCGCCGGTACGCGGCGGTGTGCACGGTGATCAGGTGCACCAGTTCGGCTCGCCGCAGTTGCCGGTCGGTCGCCGCCCGGTCGCGGGGGAGCGAGAACCCCAGCACCATGGCGGGTTTCCCGGGATCCGCGCCGATGTCGTCGGCCACGGATTCGACCTCTAAACGGCCGTCGAGCAGCCCAGCCAGCAGGTCCTCGCGCAGCCGGAGTTCCGGGCTGGGCAGGGTCCGGTGCCGGATCAGCTGGGGCGCGAGCGCCCGGCTCGCCCCGAGCAACGCGACTTCCGCGCGTTCGGTGAGCGGATGCGTGCCCTCCTGCACCCAGATCGTGCCTAACGCTTGTGACCCGGCGTGGATCCCGGCCGCGATTCGGCGCCGGATGCCGAGATCGGGCCGCTCGTCGACGCGGACGATGCCTTCCCCGGCGCGAAGCCGCTGGTAGATACCCCATTCGCGCAGCATCGCGAGGTACCGTTCCGGGCCTTCGCGGCCGAGGATTGAGAGACGGCGCAGTTCGTCCACCTCGTCGCCCGCCCGCGAATAGGCCAGTACGCGGCTCGAGGTGTCCTCGATGCTGACCAGGCCGCCAGTGAGCGTCGCGATGGTCTGCGCGAGCGAGAACAGGTCGCCCAGCACCTCGCCGCTGTCCGCTTCGCCACCGGCGCGGGCCGCGTCGACGACACCCCTGGCCAGCGCCTCGACCTGTTCCCAGCGTGCCTCGTGGCCGACCTCGATCAGTGCGATCCCGGAGTCGCTCGCGACGTTGACGACGGCCGAGCCGTTCTTGACCGCCACGGCGGCCGCGCCGGACCGCCCCGCCGCCCGGATCGCGCCCGCGGCGGCCCGGCCGCGAGCCCCGATCACCAGGACGAGATCACCCGGATGGGCGTCGGGCGGATCCTCCGGATCGTGGATGACGACGTCCTCCACCTGATCCCCGAGTCCGCCCGGGGCCGCGAGCACTCTGACCAGCGGTTCCCCGAGTGTGGCGAGGACATGCCGCAGGGAAGCGCCAGTAGTCAAATCCGTAGTCGCTGTAATCACCGAATTAAGCCGATCGGACAAGATGGTCACCCTGATTCTAGCCAGTTGAACAAGCCGTAGCGGAGGCGTCCGGTCTAGCGTTCGGGGTGAGACCTCTAACCGGCGAAGTGAAGTCAGGAGCAGTCAGTGGACGCCGTGACCCAGACCCCCGCCCCGAAGAACGAGCCGGTGCTGAACTACGCACCGGGCAGCGCCGAGCGCGCTGAACTCGAGGGCGCGCTCAAGTCGCTGGGCGGCGCGGACCCCATCGACCTCACCGTGACGATCGGTGGTGAGCAGCGCAAGGGCGGCGGCGAGAAGATCGAGGTCGTCCAGCCGCACAACCACAAGGCGGTGCTGGGCGTCATCCACAGCGCGACCGCGCAGGACACCCACGACGCGATCGCCGCCGCGAAGGCCGCCGCTCCCGGCTGGCGCGCGCTGTCCTACGACGACCGCGCCGCGATCATCCTGCGTGCCGCCGACCTGCTGGCCGGCCCGTGGCGTGCCCGGCTGAACGCCGCCACCATGCTCGGTCAGTCGAAGACCGCCCTCCAGGCCGAGATCGACTCCGCCTGCGAGCTGATCGACTTCTGGCGTTTCAACGTCGCCTTCGGCCGTCAGATCCTCGCCGAGCAGCCGGTCAGTTCGCCCGGAATCTGGAACCGGATGGAGCACCGCCCGCTCGAGGGCTTCGTGTACGCCATCACGCCGTTCAACTTCACCGCGATCGCGGGCAACCTGCCGACCGCGCCCGCGCTGATGGGCAACGTCGTGCTGTGGAAGCCGTCGCCGACGCAGAGCTACGCCGCGCACATGCTGATGCGTCTGCTCGAAGAGGCCGGTATGCCGCCGGGCGTGATCAACCTGCTGCCGGGTGACGGCAAGGCCGTCTCCGAGGTCGCCCTGACCCACCGCGACCTGGCCGGGATCCACTTCACCGGGTCCACCCCGACGTTCCAGCACCTGTGGGGCACCGTCGGCGCCAACATCGGCGGCTACCGCACGTACCCGCGCCTGGTCGGCGAGACCGGCGGCAAGGACTTCGTGCTCGCGCACGCCTCGGCCGACGTCGACATCCTGCGCACCGCGCTGATCCGCGGCGCGTTCGAGTACCAGGGCCAGAAGTGCTCGGCCGCGTCCCGCGCCTACGTCCCGCGTTCGCTCTGGGCGAGCCTGAAGGACGACTTGGTCTCCGAGACCGAGGCCATCACCTACGGCGACGTCAACGACCTGAGCAACTTCGGTGGCGCCGTGATCGACCGCCGTGCCTTCGACAAGCACGCCGCCGTGCTGAAGAGCGCCGCCGAGGACGCCGAGGTCGAGGTCATCGCCGGTGGCACCGCGGACGACAGCGTCGGCTACTTCGTGCGCCCGACGATCCTCGTTTCGGACAACCCGAAGCACGAGATCTTCCGCACCGAGTACTTCGGCCCGATCCTCTCGATCCACGTTTACGAAGACGACACCGAAGCGGACTTCGACAACGTGCTGAAGCTGGTCGACGAGACCGCCGACTACGCGCTCACCGGTGCCGTCATCGCCAACGACCGCACGGCCGTCGCGAAGGCGGCCGAGGCGCTTCGCTTCGCCGCCGGCAACTTCTACGTCAACGACAAGCCGACCGGCGCGGTCGTCGGCCAGCAGCCCTTCGGCGGTGCCCGCGCTTCCGGCACCAACGACAAGGCCGGTTCGGTGTTCAACCTCCTCCGCTGGACGAGCCCGCGCTCGATCAAGGAGACCTTCGTTCCGCCGACCAGCGTCCGTTACCCCCACCAGGGCTGAGTTCTCCAGGAGTCCGTGATGTTGCGTGCCCCGCTGCTCGCCGCCGCTCGATCCCAGCGGATGCGCAAGCTGGTCGAGGTCGTCCCCGCCACCCGATCGGTGGTAGGTCGGTTCGTCGCCGGCGCCGGGACGCCCGACGCCGCCAGGGTGGTCCGCGAACTGGCCGACGACGGTCTTCGGGTCACCCTCGACCACCTCGGCGAGGACACCACCGACGCCGAGCAGGCCACGACGACCGTCCGTGCCTACGAGGAACTGCTGTCCGCGCTGGCGGCCGACGGCCTCGCGTTCGGCGCGGACGTCTCGGTGAAGCTGTCCGCGGTCGGCCAGTTCCTGCCGGCCGACGGTGAGAAGGTCGCGCTGGAGAACGCCCGCAAGATCTGTGCGGCGGCCGAAGCGGTCGGTGCCACGGTGACCCTCGACATGGAGGACCACACCACCACCGACTCGACGCTGGGCATCCTGCGGGAACTGCGCACCGAGTACCCGTGGGTCGGCGCGGTGCTGCAGGCTTATCTGCGGCGTACCGAACAGGACTGCCGCGACCTCGCCGGGGAGGGCTCCCGCGTCCGGTTGTGCAAGGGTGCGTACGCCGAACCCGAAGAGGTCGCGTTCCTGGACAAGTCCGAAGTGGACAAGTCCTACGTGCGCTGCCTGAAGATCCTCATGCGGGGTAAGGGTTATCCGATGGTCGCCTCACACGACCCCCGGATGATCGCGATCGCAGAGAAGCTCGCGATGGACACCGGCCGCAAGGCGGACGATCACGAATTCCAGATGCTGTACGGGATCCGTCCCGAAGAGCAGCGCCGGATCGCGGGTGACGGTAAGACGATGCGCGTCTACGTCCCCTACGGCGACGAATGGTACGGCTATTTCATGCGCAGGCTGGCGGAACGCCCGGCGAACCTGGCGTTCTTCCTGCGCGGACTCGCCACCCGGGGCTGACCCGGTCCCTGGTGGCACGGTTCCGCTGAAGTACAAAGGGGCCCTTCCCGGCGAAATCCGCCGGGAAGGGCCCCTTCTTACGTTTTCTCAGGCTTCCTGACCCTCTTCCTTGAGCTTGTCCATGTCGATGTCGCGCGCCTGCTGGATCAGGTCCTCGAGGGTCTTCTCCGGGAGCGCGCCTGGCTGCGCGTAGATGACCGTCTTGTCGCGGATCACCGCGAGCGTGGGGATCGAGCGCACGTCGAAGGCGGCGGCCAACTGCTGCTCGGCCTCGGTGTCGACGCTCGCGAACACGATGTCGTCGTGCTTGCCCGACACCTTTTCGTAGGTCGGCGCGAACTGGCGGCACGGCATGCACCAGCCGGCCCAGAAGTCGATGATCACGAAGTCGTTCTCGGACACGACCTGATCGAAGTTGGCGGCGGTCAGCTCAACTGTGCTCATGACCGGCGTAACGAAACAGGCCGGACGCACATTCCCGCGAGAGCGCGTAGCGTCTGCGGTGGAGCAACTCAGAAGGAGGTGCGCATGGCCGACGGAGACATCCTCAGCCGGATCGACGAGCTGGTCAGCGTGGAGCACGAACTCCGCTCGCGGGCGATCGGGTCCGGGCTGAGCTCGGACGACCGCGCCCGGCTCGCGGGTGTGGAGCAGCAGCTGGACCAGTGCTGGGACCTGCTGCGGCAGCGGCGGGCGCGGGTCGAGTTCGACGAGGACCCGGACCAGGCTTCGGCGCGGCCCGTCAGCGAGGTCGAGTCCTACCGGCAGTAGCGCTTTCCGGCGGGGGCTGAAGGGGACTTTCCCCGCGTCTCACGCGGTGAAGGGCGCTTTGCCCCCATGTCATGCGGGGAAAGTCCCCTTCAGCTTGCGAGGGTGCCTCAGACCGGGCAAAGCGTTCCGTCGACCGGGATCTTCCCGTCGATCAGGAAAGCCCGCGTCGCGTCGGTGACGCAGGGGGAGAGGCTCAGCGCGCCGTGCCCGGCGCCCTGCCAGGTGATCGTCACCGCGCTCGGCATCTGGTCGGCGGCCCGGCCGGTGCCCTGTTCCGGCGTGACCGGGTCGGTCGCGGTGCCCGCGACGAGGATCGGCGGGGCGCCCGGGGCGCCGGCTGGCGGAAGTGGTTCGCGGCGGACGGGCCACGGGCTGCACCACGCCAGTTGCTGCGCGGCGAAGACGCCGAACTGCGGGTACTTGTCGCGCAAGGTCGTGGTCACGCGCGTGAGTTCTTCGGCCGAGAGCCGCGTCGCGCTGTCGTTGCACTTGGTCGCGAGCGTGCCGTCCAGGCGGGACGGCCGTGCCCGGGAGTCCTTCAGCACCGGTTCGGCGAACGCGGCCAGCGGCGTGACGTCGCCGGTCCGCGCGGTCTTGAGCGCCTCGGCGAGCTCCACCCAGCGCGAGCGCTGCGCGAGCCCGGAATGGACGGCGTACAGCGCGATCCCCGGCGTGATCTCCACCCCGTCGGAGGTCGTCGCGGGAGCGGCGCGAAGCCGGTCCGCGACGGCGGTCACGGCCGATCGGGCGTCGCCGATCGGGCAGCCCTTGGCGAGGCAGTCGGCGCCGAACGCGTCGAGGGTGGCCTGCGCGCTCGCGGCGACGGATTCCTGGACGGCGGCCGCGTCGGGGGCCGGGTCGGGCAGCCCGTCGAGCATGACGCGGCCGACTTGCGCGGGGAACCGCACGGCGTACTCGGCGAGGACCTTCGATCCGTCACCGCGTCCCAACGCGTGCAGTTTGTCCAGCCCCAGTTGCTCCCGCAGTTCGTCGAGGTCACCCGCGGCCCGCCAGCTGTCCATCGCGACCTGCGAGTCGTCCAGCTCGATCGTGCACTGCTGGCCCGCCCTGCGCGCCGCGTCGACCACGGCTTCGAGGTCGCCGGCTGCCGGATCGCCGCCGAGCAGGTCGGTGCGGATCTCCGTGGGGATGCATTGCACCGGCGCGGAAGTCCCGGTCCCGCGCCGGTCCACGCCGATCAGGGAGAACTTCCGCAGGTACTCGGGCGGCAGCGTCGCGGCCAGCCGGGCGGCGTAAAGCGACCCGGGTTCACCGTCGACGTCGTTGACCACGACGAGCGGGATCGGCCCGCCCCCGGTCCTGACCACCGACAGCCGCGAAAGCCCGCGGCCGGGCAGGTCCGGCGCGTCGAGCGTGGTGGGCACCCTGGCACAGGAGAACTTCAGCGTGTCCGGCACGGGCGGCTGGCCCAGCCGCTGCCGGGTCGCTTCGTCGCAGTCCTCCCATTTGATGGACGGCGACCGCGGTTCGGTGAGTGGCGGCAGCGGCACCGGCTGCGCCGACGACGAACCGCCGGGAGTGGGTTTGCCGTCGTTGTCGATCACTGCGGGCCGGACCGACGGCCCGGCCGTGCAGCCCGCGAGCACGGTCGCGACCATGGCCGTCATCAGGATCAGCCGTGGCCTGCGGCGGACGGTGCTGGCGGGGCGCACGGGCTGGTCCTCACTTTCCGGGCATGACAAAGCTCTGAGGAGAGCTTCGCAGGTCGGATGTCAGGACACGGTTAGCGGGTGCGCTTGACCTCGCCGCGGAACACCGCGTCCAGGTCGTACCGGGCGACCTCGTCGAGCTGGGCGTAGGTGCAGGAATCCGGTTCGCGGTCGGGACGCCAGCGCTTGAACTGCGCGGTGTGGCGGAAACGCGACGGGTAACCGCCTTCCGTGTGCTCGTAGCCGACCTCCACCACCTTTTCCAGTTTCAGCGGCACCCACGGGGCTTCCTTGGACTTCCACCGGGTGACCCCGCCGGGGATCCGCTGGTGCTCTCGCACGTTGTCGCCCAGCCACGGGTGATCGGCCCCGTCGGTGATCAGCGGCGCCAGTTCCTCGGCCAGTTCACGCCGCCGGGTGACCGGGAACGACCCGACGACACCGGGGTGGTGCAGCACGCCGTCCTCGTCGTAGAGCCCGAGCAGGAACGAGCCGACCATCTCGCCCGCTTCGCCGTCGACGTGCCACCGCAGTCCCGCGAGCACACAGTCGGCGGTGCGCGAGTGCTTGTACTTCAGCAGCACCCGTTTGCCGGGGGTGTACGGCTCGTCGAGCGGTTTGCCGATGACGCCGTCGAGACCGGCGCCCTCGAACAGTTCGAACCAGTGCCGCGCGATCGCCGGATCCGAGGTGGCCGGGGTCAGGTGGATGCCGTCGGAGGCCAGCTTCTCCAGCAGTTCCCGCCGTTTCGACGTCGGTTCGTCCAGATAGGACTCGTCGCCGAGCGCCAGCAGGTCGAACGCGACGAACTCCGCCGGGGTCTGCTCCGCCAGCAGCTTGGTCCGGCTTTCGGCGGGATGGATCCGGTCGGTGAGCGCGTCGAAGTCCAGTTTCCCGTCCCGGCCGACCACCAGTTCGCCGTCGAGCACGATCCGTTCGGGCAGCGCCGCCTTCAGCCGCTCGACGACCTCGGGGAAGTACCGGTTGAGCGGCTTCTCCGACCGCGACTGCAGGGTCAGCTCGTCGCCGTCGCGGAACACCAGGCAGCGGTACCCGTCCCACTTCGGCTCGAACAGCAGGCCGCCGGAATCGGGGATCGCCTTCGCCGGTTTGGCGAGCATCGGTTTGACCGGCGGTGTCAAGGGAAGCGACATGACGGCCATTCTCGCGCAGGCGACGTGCTCAGCGCACCCGTTGCGGTGCTCCCGTGTCGAGTTCGAGCCGGACGGCGGTCGGCAGCACGTCGACCCCGAGTGATTCCCGCGCGCGGGCCAGCACGGTGAGGTCGAGCTGCTCCCAAACCCGTTTCAGGTCGGTGCCCTCGCTCAGCCAGAGCGTGATCCGCAGAGCCGGGTTCTCGCTGTCGCCGACCGCGCGGACCCTGGCGCGTCCGACACCGTCGATCGTCTCGGCGTCGGCGCGGACGGCCTCGGAGATGGCCGAGGAGGTCACCACGAGGTCGTCGTCGAGTTCGAGGTCGGGACGGCCTTCCGGACGCGACGACCGGAAGAACCACCACAGTCCCAGCCACAACAGGAGGACGCCGAGCACGATCGCGCCGACGCGGGCGGCGGGCGCGTGCTGCGAGAGCCAGTCGAGCGCGATCGGATCCACGAGCGAGCGGCCGGCGCGGTACGTGCCGAGCCACCCCGCGCCGACCACGAGCACGGCGGCCCCGCCGAGCAGCGCGAGGAGTCCGATGAGGACGGTCAGGGTGCGTTCCGTGCCGGTGGACCGGCCGAGCGCCTTGGCGGAGACCGAACGGGTCATCGGCGGTCCTTCGGGGAGTCGACGACGACGGACACCTTCGGCCGTCGCACCAGGGGGACATCGTCAAGCAGGCCGGAGACCGTCTCCAGCAGCCGCGGGCGCAGCTGCCCTTCGGTTTCCAGCCTGCTCGTCGCGCGGACACGGACCTTCTTGGCGGTGGCGGTGACCTTCGCGCCGGCGACGTTGTCCTGCGCCCGCACGGTCACCCCCACCAGCCGGGCCAGCGAACGCGGCGACGTGGTCACGCTGACCTCGTTCGCCGGATCGGTCAGCCGGATGGCGCGCCGCCCGGCCGAGGCCGCCGCCAGGATCAGCAGCAGCCCCACGATCGCGACGCCGATCGCGACGTACCGGACAGCCGGAGCGCTCCAGGACAGTTCCGCGAGCCTGTCGCGCCAGTCGTCCCACGGCACGAACAGCGGTCCCCGCCCCGGCCGCCACCAGCCCCAGCCGACCTCCAAGGCCAGCAGGACCCCGGCGGCGGCCAGCGCCAGCCCGATCAGGGCGGACAGCAGGCGGACGAACAAACGCATGCGGATGCTCCTTAACGGACGCGGGGCGCGATGTCGGGCAGGAGCGCGGAGACCGTCACCGAGATGTCGCGGACCTGGTACGAGGTGATCCGTTCGACCTCCTCGGTGACCCGGGCGCGCAGATCGCCGACGACCCGCCGCACCGGTGCCGGGTACTTCAAGGCAACGTCGAGCACGAGGTCGACGTCGTTGCCCTCACCGCCGACCTTCGCGCTCGCGCCGTGGGTCCCCAGCCCGAGTCCGGCGATCCGCCGCTCGGCGAGGATGGTCCCGTCGACCTGGTCCGCGGCGTGCTGCGCGATCTTGCGGACCACGGACGGCGCGATGGTGAGGGAGCCGCGATCGTCAGGGGTGCCGGGGTCGGGCGGGACGGTCATTTGTCGCGGCCCCGGCCGAACAGGTCGCCGAGGTCGAGTTCGCCGTCGAGTACGCGGCCGAGGACGAGGCCGATGACGCCGACGGCCAGAGTCACCAGGAACGCGGTGAAACCCTGTGTCGCGGCGAGGCCGAGGATGAGCCCGGCGAGCAGGCCGGTCTGGGTTCCGTTCATCATGCGACCCGCGAGGTCTCGGTCTCGCCGCCGTTCTCGTCGGGCAGGTGGATGTCGTTGACCGCGATGTTGACCTCGATCACTTCGAGGCCGGTGATCTGCTCGACCTGGCCGATCACGTTGCGGCGCACCGCCCGCGCGACGTCGACGATGCGCGCGCCGTACTCGACGACCACGTCGAGGTCGATCGCCGCCTGCTTCTCGCCGACCTCGACCGAGACACCGGACGTGGTGACCGTGCCGGAACCGGGGATCCGCTCGCGGATCGCGCCGAAGGCCCGCGAGACCCCGCCGCCCAGCGCGTGGATCCCGGTCACCTCACGGGTGGCGAGACCGGCCACCTTCTGCACCACCACCGACGAGATCGTGGTCTTGCCGGCGGCGCCTTCCTCGTTGAGGGACGACCCCGTCACGAGGGTGTCGGGCTTACTCGCGCTCGGTTGCGTCATGAAGTTCGCTCCTTCTCGCACTTGCGCCGCGCGACCTGCGCGCGCGGCGTTCCTAACGCTCTCACCGACCAGGACACACGCGCATGCCGAGCCGTCCCGCGATGTCCCCCGAACGGGGTAATCACTTCCGGGGTTCAGTCCGGGTGGACGTCGACGACGTGGACGTTGATCGCGGGCGGGGCCGAGCCGAGCTGGCCGGTCAGCGCCGCGGTGACGCGGTGCCGCAACAGTTCCGCGGCGACCGCTTCGACGCCGAACCGGACCGTCACCAGCACCTGGAGCACGTCGTCTTCGAGCGCGACGGCCGAGACGTGGACCCCGCCGAGGTCGCGGCCGATCTCGGCGGCGAGCCCCCTGGTCATCAGGACCAGTGCCCGTTCCGACACCTGGGTCTTCCCCCCTGCCGAGGGCAGGTCGAGCGGTGCCGTGGTGTGCCTGCCGCGGGCGCCGCCGACCGAGCGAAGCACACGTTCGACGAGCCCTGGCGGTGTCGGCACGGGGCGGCTCGCGGCGGCGCGCACCTGCTCCCACCGGGGGTCGTCGCGCGGATCCTCGCTCTTCACCGTTCCCCCGGTCTGAAAGTCTCGCCGAGCTTCGCCAGCAGCGCCACCCTCGCGCGGTGCAGTCGGGCACGCAAGGCGGGCACACTGACTTCCAGAACCTCGGCCACCTCCTCGTAGGTCATCCCCTCGAATTCTCGCAGAATCAGCGGGATCCGCTGGCCGACATCGAGTTCGGCGATCGCGCGCAGCACGGTGCCGACCTGCTCGGCGCTCACCACGTGACCCTCCGGGCCAGGCACGATCCCGGCGTCGCCCTCGTCGAGCGGCACGGTCGGTTTCCGGCGCCGGACCTGACCGAGCGCGCCGTTCGTCGTCACCCGATAGAGCCACGTGGAGAACGCGGACTCGTGCCGGAACCCTGGCAGCGCGCGCCACGCGGAAAGCCAGGCCTCCTGGACGACGTCCTCTGCCTCCGACGCGCTGCCGGTGATCCTCAGCGCCACGCGGTACATCCGGGCCGTGTGGCGCCGCACCAAGGTGTCGAAGGCACCGTGGTCCCCGCTGGCGGCTCTGGTCACCAGTTCCTGGTCCGAAACCGGCGCGGGCTCGCTCACCCGCCCTCCCGGCGGCGGTAGCGCAGCATGGTGAATCCGTCCTCGAACAGCATCGACGCGACGTCCATCCGGCGCGGTTCCGGGGCGGGCCGGCCGTCGGCGATCCGGCGCTCGCCAGCACCCGCCAGCAGCGGAGCGATGGTCAGGCACAGCTGGTCGACGAGGTCGGCCGCGATCAGGTCACCGAACAGCGTCGGCCCGCCTTCGCAGTCGACGCGGTACAGCCCTCGCCCGGCCAGGAGTTTCAGCGCCTCGTGGAGGTCGACGTCATCGGTTCCGGCGACGAGCACGTCGGCGCCCGCGCGTTCCAGCGCGGCTCGTGGTGCCTTCTCGGTGGTGATGACGATCGGCGGGACCTTGGTGTCGGTGAACAGCGGGCCCGCGGGGTCGAGTTCACCGGAACGGGTCACCACCGCGATCGGCGGGACGTCGGACAACCCGAGCGAGACCCGGCGGGCGGTGCGTTCGGGGTTGATCCGCGCGCCGCGGTAACCCTCGGCGCGAGCCGTGCCCGCGCCGACCACGATCACGTCGGAAAGCAGCCGCCCCAGCAGGAAGATCCGCTTGTCGGCGGGGTGCGAAAGGCCCTCGGACAGCTCGTCGACCGCGACCGCGCCGTCGGCGGAACTGACGAAGTTGACCTGGACCCAGGGACGGGTCAGGTTCTCGGGATACCCGTAGAGCCGCTCCAGGTCGGCGTCGGAGACGGGATCCGCCGGTGTCGTTGGCCACAAAAGCTGCACACCTCCATCCCAGCACGAGCCCGACGGCACCGCTGAGCGGGGGATACGCCCGGTCAGGGAGGGTGAACGGCCGCCGCCGGTGCGGTTACTCTCGGCGAATGCCCGCCCGCCTGATCGATCGCCGTCCGGAGCTGTCCGCCGACGAGCTGATCACCGCGCTCGTCCCGCCGCCCCGGTTCGACGCGGTCCGGTTCTCCACTTACGTGCCCAACCCGGACGAGCCGAGCCAGGCTGAGGCCGTCGTCGACTGTGGCGCGTTCGCGAAGCGCGTCGCGGAAGCCGCGAACCGGAAGCCGAAGTCGAAGCTGCGCGCGCTGTTCGGCGGCGGGGACGACGCGCCCACCGGGCCGAGGGGGCTCTACCTGGACGGCGGTTTCGGCGTCGGCAAGACCCACCTGCTCGCCTCGACGTGGCACGAGACGCCTTCGCCCAAGGCGTACGGGACGTTCGTGGAGCTGACCCACCTCGTCGGCGCGCTCGGGTTCGCCGAGGCGGTGCGACGCCTTTCCGAGCACCGGTTCCTGGCGATCGACGAGTTCGAACTCGACGACCCCGGCGACACCATGCTCGTCACCCGGCTGCTGCGGGAGCTGATCTCGGCCGGGGTGTTCGTGGCGGCGACCTCCAACACGCTGCCGGACAAACTCGGTGAGGGCCGGTTCGCCGCCGCGGACTTCCTGCGCGAGATCCAGTCGCTGTCCGCCCGGTTCGGCGTCTGCCGCGTCGACGGCCCGGACTACCGTCACCGAGGCCTGCCGGACGCGCCGCCGCCAGCGAGCCCGGAGGAGCTGGAAGCCTCCGCCGCCGCGCACCCCGAGTCCACTGTGGACGACTTCGACGCGTTGTGCGACCACCTCGGCGGGCTGCACCCTTCGCGCTACGGCAGGCTTCTCGACGGCGTGAGCCGCGTGCACCTGCGCGACATCCACCCGGTGCCCGACCAGAACGTCGGACTGCGGCTGGTCGCTTTCGCCGACCGGCTCTACGACCGCGCGATCCCGCTGATGGTCTCGGGCGAGCCGGTGCCGCTGCTGTTCACCGAGGAGATGGTGAACGGCGGCTACCGCAAGAAGTACCTGCGTGCCGTCAGCCGCCTGACAGCACTGGCGCGCGACGCCGTGCAACCCGGCTGAGCAGCATCCACGTCGCGCATACGACCGCGACGGCGAAGAACGTGCCACCCACGACGTCGGTCAGGTAGTGGTAGCCGAGGCCGATCATGCCGATCGTGACACCACCGAGCACCACCGCGCCCACGAGCGAGATGACGACCGTCGCGACGCCGGGCCTGGCGAGCAGGACGAGCACGGTCAGCACCGCGACCAGCGCGACGGTGTGCCCGCTGGGATAGGCGAGCCACGTGTTCTTCCAGCGGCCGAAAAGGGGTTTGAGCACCCAGGTGTTGGCGAAGATGGCGATGAGCGGGCCGACGATGGCCAAGGCCGCTTCGGGTTTGCGCCGTCCCAGCAGGCGGAGTGCGGCGGCGAGGACCGCGACCGGGATCAGGACGTAGGCCTCGGTCGGCAGCACGAGGAGTCGCAGAAGGTCGGTGTCGAAGCTGCGCCGCACCCACTCGTCGGCCAGTGCGTCAGGGCCGGAAAGGCCTTCGCCGGAGACCAGCAGGCCGAGGACGACCATGAGCACGGCGCAGGTCGTCGCTACCAGCCCGTACGGCGCTCTTCCGCTCATCCGGCGAGATTACGTGACCACCCGCCAGAACGGCCTGTAGCGGGAATCACGCAAGACCCACCGCAAGTAGGTGGCGCCCACCCGTGATCAGACGGCGATCACGCGTGATCAGACGGAGAACACCCGTGATCAGGCGAGATCGCCGCCTAACCACGGGAGATCGCCATCTGATCACGCGAGATCTCCGTTTAATCACGGGAGATCGCCATTCGGGCACGTGAGTTCGGTGTTGGTGAGCGGGTGGCGAAGCGAGTCAGAGAGCTTCGAAGGCGGCGAAGTCCGCTTCGGTCTGATCCGCGTACCGCACCGCGTAGGCCCCGATAGCCTCATCGAGGTCTTCGTCGTCCTCGAAGTACCCCGCCAGCATCTGCGGATGCAGCGACCTCGCGTGCGCCCGAGCCAGCAACGCGCCCGCGAGTCTGCCGTAGTCGTCGAGGTGGTCCTTCTTCAGCTCCGCGGGATCGATGTCGCCCTTGAGGTTCCGGAACTGCCGCACGATATAGGGCAAGCCGTCGATGGTCGTCCAGCCGAGCAGGATGTCCGTCTCGGCCTGCACGAGCCGCGCGCCCTCGACGATCCGGCGGCCCTCGTGCTCCGGCGCCGCCAGGCCGAGGTACTGCGCCAGTGCCGAGGGATTGGCCTGCTTCACTTGCAGTACAAGGTCTTCGCCGCTGTTTCCATGCAGCAGCGCGACGTAGCTGCGCAGTCCGACACTGCCGGTGCCGACCACCCGGAAGGCCACATCGGACACCCGGTACCGCGAGATCAGCGTCCGCCGCGATTCGCGGATGGTGTCCACATAGGACACCAGTCCGGTGACGACGGCTTCCGCGGTCGCGTCGTCGACGTGCGTGAGCACCGGCGGGTCTTCGACGAACCGGTGCCGTTCGAGGCCGGTCTCGTGGTCGTCGATCCGCCGGGTCCACTTCGCGGTGACCTTGGCGCTGGTGTTCTTCCGTGCCTTCTCGGCGGCTTCCTCGAAGTCGTCGATCAGCTCGTGCGCCTTGACCGCGCTCAGCACCGACGCGTCCGGCAGCGCGTTCCACGACCGCAGGAACGGCAGCCCCGCCAGCCCCCGGATGGTGCGCCGGTAGGATTTCACCGCGTCTTCGGCGGCCTCACGGCAGCCTGATTCGCCGATGCCGCCCTCACGCCCGGCGAGCACGAGACTCGCGGCGAGCCGCTTGAGGTCCCACTCCCACGGCCCTGGCACGGACTCGTCGAAGTCGTTGATGTCCATCACGATCTGGCCCTCGGGTGTGCCGTACAGCCCGAAGTTCGCCGCGTGCGCGTCCCCGCAGAGCTGCGCTGTCAGCCCGGACGACGGCGAACCCGCCAGATCCGCGGCCATCAGTCCGGCCGCGCCGCGGTAGAAGGTGAACGGCGACGCGAGCATGCGCTCGCGCCGCAGCCCCACCAGGTCCGGCAGGCGGCCTTCGTTGGTCCGCGCGAAGCATTCCGCCACCCCGGGACGGCCGTCGCCCGCCGCCGCGTGATCGTGCGCGGCCGTCGGCGCCTCGTCCCGCAGCGCCTTACCCCTCGCGAACCAGTCCTCCGGCGACACCGTCTCGGTGCCGACCAGCGGCCGCTCCACCCACTCCCGCTCGTCTCCCATGGACAGCCAACGTACCGGCCGCCCGAAAGGTTCACCGGATCTTGACGACCTCCGTGATCGCGTCGATACCGCGGTCGAGTTCCTCGCGGGTGATCACCAGCGGCGGCGCGATCCGCAGCGTGTGGTCGTGCGTCTCCTTGCACAGGACGCCGCGTCCGGCCAGCGCGGTGGACGCCTCCCGGCCGGTCGGCCCGCCGGGCGCGATGTCGATGCCCGCCCAGAGCCCGCGGCCGCGGACCTCGGCCAGTCCGTTCCCGACCAGTTCACCGAGCCTGCCGTGCAGGTGGGCGCCCAGTTCTCGCGAACGCTCCTGGAACTCGCCGGTCTTCAGCAGCCCGACCACGGCCCGTCCGATCGCGCAGGCGACCGGGTTCCCGCCGAAGGTCGACCCGTGCTCGCCCGGCCGCAGCACGCCGAGCACGGCCTGGCCGCCGACCACCGCCGAGACCGGCATGATCCCGCCGCCGAGCGCCTTGCCCAGCGTGTAGAGGTCGGCGCGGACGCCTTCGTGGTCGAGCGCGAGGACGGTGCCGGTGCGGGCGAGGCCGGACTGGATCTCGTCGGCGATCAGCAGGACGTCGTGCTCGTCACACAGCCGCCGTGCCTCGGTGAAGTAGCCGGTGGGCGGCACGATCACGCCCGCCTCACCCTGGACCGGCTCCAGCAGGATCGCGGCGGTGCGTTCGGTGATGGCGTCACGCAGTGCTTCGGCGTCGCCGTACTTGACGGTGACGAAGCCCGGCGTGAACGGGCCGAAGCCGGCGCGTGCGGTCTCGTCGGTGGAGAAGGACACGATGGTCGTCGTGCGGCCGTGGAAGTTCGAGCCCGCGACGACGATCTCCGCGGTCCCGTCGGGGACGCCCTTGACCTGGTACGCCCACTTCCTGGCGATCTTCACCGCGGACTCGACGGCCTCCGCGCCGGAGTTCATCGGCAACGTCATCTCGGTACCGGTCAGCTCGGCGAGTTCCCGGCAGAACAGTCCGAGCTGGTCGTGGTGGAAGGCGCGCGAGGTCAGCGTGACCCGGCCGAACTGCTCGATCGCGGCGGCGATGAGCCCGGGGTGGCGGTGCCCGAAGTTCAGCGCGGAATAGCCGGAAAGGAAGTCGAGGTAGCTCTTGCCCTCGACGTCGGTGACCGAAGCGCCCTCGGCGGTGGCGATCACGACGGGCAGGGGGTGGTAGTTGTGCGTGCTCCACTGCTCGTCGAGCGCGATGAAGTCGGCGGTCGTCATGCGTTCAGGTTAGGCGCCTATCCGCCTGCCTTCATCCGGGAAACGTTGCTTTGACCCGTCGTTCGTTGCGTATAAACTCCTTCGGGCGGCGAAATCATGCATCGGCGTACTTGATCACCGCAGGCGCGTGACGCGGACCGCGGTTATCGTCGCCGGATGGCGAAAAAGGACCACGTCTCCGTCCGGGACGCGCTGAGGATCGGCAAGAAAACCGAGCGGCACGATCCGGGATCGTTCCCGGTCGGACCGCACAAGAAGGCCAAGGCTCTTGGGGACCTCACCGCATCCGGCGACAAGCTCGCGAAGCTGCAGGAAGCCCTCTATGCGGAAGGCGTCGGCGGCGGTGGCCGCAGTCTCCTCCTCGTCCTGCAGGGGATGGACACCTCCGGAAAGGGCGGCACGGTCGGGCACGTCCTCGGCCTGGTCAACCCGATGGGGGTGCGCTACTCGGGGTTCAAGAAGCCGACCGCGGCCGAGCGGCGCCACCACTACCTGTGGCGGATCCGCAAGCAGCTCCCCGTGCCGGGGCAGGTCGGGGTCTTCGACCGCTCCCACTACGAGGACATCCTGGTCCCACGCGTCCAGAAACTGGTGCCCGCCGCGGAATGGCGCGAGCGCTACGCCGAGATCAACGCTTTCGAACAGGAACTGGCCGACGCCGGCACCACCGTCGTGAAGGTGTTCCTCGACATCTCGCCGGAGGAACAGCTGCGGCGGCTCAAGGCGAGGCTGGAGACCCCGGCGAAGTGGTGGAAGTACAACCCCGCCGACCTCGACGCCCGCGCACAGTGGAACGACTACCAGAAGGCGTATGCCGACATCTTCGCCAAGACCTCCACGCCGACAGCGCCTTGGTACGCCGTCCCGGCCGACCACAAGTGGTACCGCAACTGGCTGGTCGCGCGGCTCCTGATCGAGACGATCGAGGAGATGGACCCGAAGTTCCCCCAGGCCGACTTCGACCCTGAGACGGAACTGAAGAAGCTGGAAGTACTTGGCGTATCCCCCTGATCGTCTGGCGGTGTTTTCTGAAAGAGTGCGGACGTGACCGACACCAGCCTCGAAGATCTCCCGTTCCTCCGCCGTCAGGCCCGTACCCAGCGCTTCACCCTCGGCGCGCCGAAAGAGTTCAAGGTCGCCCCGGACGGCTCCCGCATCCTGTTCCTGCGGTCCGAGTCCGGCACCGACCCTCGGCACAGCCTGTGGTCGTTCGACGTCGTGTCGGGCGAGGAGACGAAGCTGGTCGACGCGGCCGAGCTGCTGCCCGGTGAAGAGGACCTGCCGCCCGAGGAACGGGCCCGTCGCGAGCGCAGCCGGGAGACCGGCGGGGGTGTGGTCGGCTACGCGGTCGACGACGCCTTCACCGTCGCGGCGTTCTCGCTCTCGGGCAAGCTCCACACGCTCGACCTGACCACCGGAGCGGTGTCCGTCCTGGTCGACCGCTCGGTCGTCGACCCGCGGCCCAGCCCGGACGGCACCAGGGTCGCCTACGTCCGTGACCGGCGCCTGCGGGTGATCGACCGCGCCACCGGTGAAGACCGGGCGCTCGTCGAGGAAGACGGCGAAGACATCGCCTGGGGGCTCGCGGAGTTCATCGCGGCCGAGGAGATGGACCGTACCAGGGGCTATTGGTGGGCCCCGGACGGGAAAAGCCTGCTGGTCGAACGCTCCGACCGGGCGGGCGTGCCACGCTGGACGATCGCCGACCCGGCCAATCCGCAGTCACCCGCCAACGTCGTCGCGTACCCGGCGGCGGGAACGGCGAACGCCGACGTGACGCTGGCGTTCCTCGGGCTCGACGGCTCACGCGTCGACGTCGCGAAGGCCGGCTGGGAGTACCTGGCCGCGGTGCACTGGTCGGCGGCGGGGAAGCCGTTGCTGTCCGTGCAGTCGCGTGACCAGCGGAAACTGGAGATCCAGGCGGTCGACCCCGCGGACGGTTCGGTCGAGGTGCTGCACACCGAGACCGACGAGCACTGGGTCGAGATCGCCGCCGGCGTCCCGGCGTGGACCACCGACGGCCGTCTGGTGCGCGAGAGCGCCGCCGACGGCAACCACCGGCTGGTCGTCGACGGGGTCGCGGTCACCCCGCCGGGACTGCAGGTGCGCTCGATCCTGCACGTCGGCGCCGAGGTGCTGTTCAGCGCGTCGGAAGCCGATCCGACGCAGATCCACGTCTTCCGCACCGAAGGCGGCGAGGTCCGCCGTCTGTCCACTGAGGACGGTGTGCACGTCGGCTCCGGGAACGCTTCGCTGGCCGTGCTCTCTTCGTGGAGCCTGGACCGCAGCGGCCCGGTGGTGACCGTCGTCGACGGCGAGAAGACGGTGGCGCGTATCGGTTCCTACCCCGTGGATCCGGACGTCGTGCCGAACCTGACCTGGCTGACGCTGGGGGAGCGCGGCCTGCGCGCCGCGCTGGTGCTGCCGACGGGGTATGACGCGAGCGAAGGCAAGCTCCCGGTGCTGCTCGACCCGTACGGTGGCCCGCACGCCCAACGTGTCCTGCAGACCCGCAACGCCTTCCTGACCCCGCAGTGGCTGGCGGACCAGGGTTTCGCGGTGCTGGTCGCCGACGGGCGCGGGACACCCGGCCGCGGTCCCGCCTGGGAGAAGGAGATCGCGGGCAAGCTCGCCGACGTCACCCTCGCCGACCAGGTCGACGCCCTGCACGCGGCGGCCGCGCTCCATCCGGAACTGGACCTCGAGCGGGTCGCGATCCGAGGCTGGTCCTACGGCGGCTACCTGTCCGCGCTGGCCGTGTTGCGCCGTCCCGACGTCTTCCACGCCGGTGTCGCGGGCGCCCCCGTGACCGACTGGTCGTTGTACGACACGCACTACACCGAGCGTTACCTCGGGCTCCCGCAGGAGGAAACGGCGTCGTACGAGCACAACTCGCTGATCGCCGGCGCCGGTGACCTGTCGCGGGCGCTGCTGATCGTGCACGGCCTCGCCGACGACAACGTTTTCGTCGCCCACTCGTTGCGCCTGTCGTCGGCACTGCTGGCCAAGGGACGCGCCCACGTGTTCCTGCCGCTGGCCGGCGCGACGCATATGACGCCGCAAGCCGAAGAGGTCGCGGAGAACCTGATGCGCACGCAGGTGGACTGGATCGTGCGCGAGCTGTCCGGTGGCGCGGCGAAGAGCGAGGAGAACGCATGAAACGGTGGGGCATCACCATTCCGCTGACCGGGGTGCCGCTCGCGGCGCACCAGGAGATGGTCGAACAGCTGCCCGATCTCGGCTACACCGACGCGTGGTCGGCCGAGACGGCGGGCAACGACGCCTTCACCCCGCTGGTGCTGGCTTCGCAGTGGGCGCCGCAGCTGCGGCTGGGCACCGCGATCGTGCCGGTGTACACCCGTGGCCCCGGCCTGCTGGCGATGAGCGCGGCGACCGTCGCGGAACTGGCGCCCGGCCGGTTCGTGCTCGGCATCGGGGCGTCGTCGCCGGTGATCGTGAAGAACTGGAACGCCGCCGAGTTCGAGGCCCCGTTCGCGCGTTCCCGTGACACGCTGCGGTTCCTGCGGTCGGCGCTGGCGGGGGAGAAGGTCACCGAGGACTACGAGACCTTCTCCGTCAGCAAGTTCCGGCTGGAGCGGCCCACCGACCCGCCGCCGTCGATCATGCTCGCCGCGCTGCGGCCGGGCATGCTGCGGCTGGCCGCGAAGGAGGCCGACGGCGCCATCACCAACTGGCTCGCCGCCTCCGATGTGCCGAAGGTGCGCAAGGAGATCGGGCCGGACGCGGAGCTGGCCGCGCGGATCTTCGTCTGCCCGACCGAGGACAAGGCCGCCGCGCGTGGACTCGGCCGGATGCTCATCTCGTCCTATTTGACCGTGCCGGTGTACGCGGCGTTCCACGAGTGGCTCGGCCGCGGCGAAGCTTTGGCGCCGATGCACGAGGCGTGGGCGGCCGGCGACCGGCAGAAGGCCAACCAGGTCATCCCGGACGAGGTCGTCGACGACCTGATCGTCCACGGCAGCCTCGATTCCTGTCGCGAGCAGGTGCGGTCCTATGTGGACAACGGGCTGACGACGCCGATCATCGCGCTGCTGCCGACGGGTGAGGATCCGTTCGCGCACGTGCGGGGTCTCGCTCCGCGCTGACGCCCGCCGATGTTTATGAACGGGACTTTCAGTGCGAAATTTTGCACTGAAAGTCCCGTTCATAAACAGCTGATACATCCTGGGTGGGGGCCGAAGGGGACTTTCCCTGCATGGCATGCGGGGAAAGCGTCCTTCGCGTGGCGAGTCTCCCCATGCCTTGTCCGTCTGACGTACAGGAAGTCCCCCTTCCTTGCGCCTAGTGTCGCGTGATCCTGCTTGCTTGACGTTGGGTTTCGTTCCTCGGACGGCGATCTCGCGTGCTCAGACGGCGGTTACGCGTGATCAGACGGCGATCTCGCGTAATTGGACGGCGATCTCCGGAGATCGCCGTCTGATCACGGGTAAGACCTGCAGGATTCACGCGACACTAGCGCAGGAAGGGGCCTTACATACGCCGTCATCGTGGCTGGTGGGGTTACTGGGACCACAGGTGCTGTCCGTGGCGGATGAAGGGAACTTTGAGGGACCCTGGGTCCGTTATGGAGGCCTTCACGGCCCAGCGGGCACGCCCGGGGGCACGTCACGCGGTCCCGAACATCTCCTCGTACCGCGAAGTCATCATATGCGACCCCTTGATCTCCGACGTCGTCGCCGCGTCCAGGACGCCGACCTCCTCCGCGTAGGTCGCGCCCCCGGTGGGCCCGAGCGGCAGCGAAATCATCGGCCCGCCCGGCGTGTAGGTCCGCAGCTCGCCGCCTTCGACCAGTGCCCGGATGTTGGCCACGACGACCTCCGCGTGGTCACCGGCCGACTTCGCCAGTTTCGCCTCCGGCAGCGCGGTGATGTCACCGAGCGCGAAAATCCTTGACTGCCCCGGAAGCCGCAGGTCGGCGGTGACCTCCACCTGACCGTTCACCTGCCGTGCCGCGGTGAGATCGCCGTCGAGGTAAGCCGTGTGCGGCGCGCCGCCGAAGCACTGGAACCACAGGTCGGCGGTCACCTCGCCGCCGCCGGTCAGCGCGGCGGTGAACGTCTTCGCCTGCCCCGGTTCCGAGACCGGTGATTCGGTCAGCGAAGTGCCGAGCAGGAGTTCGACGCCCAGTTCGTCGAGCTGGCGGCGGACCTCCGCGCGGAACTCGTCCGGGAAGCCGGGCAGGATCCCCTCCGCCGGGTCGACGATCGTCACGGCCTTTTCCGGCCACACCGCCTTGATCTCGCCCGCCAGTTCGAGGCCCACCGGCCCCGCGCCGAGCAGCAGCACCCTCTCCGCGCCGACGAGTTCCTCCCGCGTCGCACGGATCTTCGCCTTCGCCGAAGCGCTGTCCTGGAAATCGATCTTCGCCGGGAACGGGTACGCCGAACCGGTCGCCAGCACGATGTAGTCCGGCGTGAGCCGTTCGCCCGACGCGAGCGTGACACCGCCCTGATCCACGCTCGCGGCGCGGTCGCGGATTACCCGTCCCCGGTCGAGAAGCCGGGCGTACGGGTAGAAGAGCCGATCCGTCCATTCGGGATCGACGAGCCCGCGCAACGCGGCGACGTGGTGGACGAAGTCCTCGCGCGGTTCGACGAGGACGACCTCGGTGAACGAGTCCAGTGCCTTGGCGACGGTGGTTCCGCCGTATCCCCCGCCGATGACGGCCACGGTCGTGGTCATGAGGTCTCCTTAGTTCATAATACGGAATGTTGGTACTGCGAACTACAGTAGTTCGTACTCCGAACGATCGTCAAGTAAGCTGGGTTCATGACCACGGCCGAAGACCTCGGATTCGCGACGGCGCTGGTGCGGCTCTCACATCTGGTGCAGCGGGCTTTCATCGACGTCGGCCGTTCCCACGACCTCACTCCGCAGCAGGCGCAGCTGCTCTGCGTGCTGGCGCAGGGGGAGACGGGTGTCGGGATGACCGAGCTCGGACGGCTGCTGAACCTGGAGAAGTCCAGCGTCACCGGCCTGGTGGACCGGGTGCAGCGGCGCGCGCTCGTCGAGCGGGTCGCGGATTCCTGCGATCGCCGGGCGCTGAAGATCACCCTGACCGAGGAGGGCCACCGGCTCGCGAACGCCGCTCACGAAGGCGTCGTCGAGAAGCTGGAGGAGATGGCGGTGGGTCTTCCGGTCGAACAGCGCGAGGCGATCGCGGCGGCCGCGTGGCGGATGGCGCCCGGAGACTGAAGTCAGTGCCAGACGGCGGCGAGCAGGAGCCCCGCTGCCGCGGCACCGATCCCGGCGACCATCGTGACGCCGACGTTCAGCGCGGCGCGGCGCCGCGTCTGCCCGGTGAACAGGAGCAGCGTTTCGTACCCGAAGGTCGAGAACGTCGTGAGCCCGCCGCAGAAGCCGACGGCCAGCAGGGAGCGAACCGTGTCCGGCTGGCCACCGTGCAGAGCCCAGCCGGTGAGGACGCCGAGGATCGCCGAGCCCACGACATTGACCGCCAGCGTGCCCCAAGGGAAGGCGGCACCTCGCCAGGCCCGCACCCGAAGGTCGGTCAGATAGCGCAGGATCGCGCCGAGGCCACCACCGAGCGAGACGAAAAGGACGGTCATTTCTTCACCGCGCGGGTGATTTCGTATCCGGTGCAGACCGCTACCAAGGCGGCGGCCACCGTGCCGAACGCGTACGCCAACCCGGTGAACGGGTGCCCCGTCGTCACAAGACTGAGTGAGTCCGTCGCGTAGGTCGAGAACGTGGTGTAACCGCCCAGGATCCCGACCCCGAGGAAGGGCCGCAGCAGCCGGTGCGGGTCGGCCGCCGCGGTCAGCAGTGCCATCAGGACACCGATCAGGAGGCAGCCGGAAACGTTGGTGGTGAAGGTGGAAAGCACGAACTGGCCCCGCGAATGGGGGAGCGCGACCGACAGACCGTAGCGGGCGAGGCTGCCCAACGCGCCACCCGCGCCGACGGCCGCGAGCACGTCCCATCGCGGACGCGGGACGGATGCCGGATCAGCCATGGACGGCAGCTTAGAACCGCTGTCCGAGTGAACACGCGCCGTGGTGTCGAAGATCGCTCGCCAGGCCATTTCTCCCTGCTGGGCGGTGAATTTTCTCGAAACGTGTCGTAGGCTTGGCGACGCTCCAGGCCGATTTTCGGTCCGTCCGTTCGTCCAGAAAAAGGTGGCAGGATGGCGCAGGAACAGTCAGGTACGCAGGCTCCCGACAGTGGTTTGCTGCTGGAGGTCGAGAAGATCCCGACCGCGGTCGATCGTGGGAAGGCCAACGGCGCGGCAGCCGACAACGACGGCAACGACGGCTGAGTGCCCGAAACGCCGACACTGGCTGACCTCGTGGCTCCGCTCGGGGTCAGCCAGTTCTTCCAAGACGTCCAGGGCAAGACCTATCGCCGGTTCGAAGGCCGCGCGGGCCGGTTCGCCGACCTGTTGCCCTGGCCGACGCTGAACGCGATCCTCCGGCAGCACCGCCTGGAGTTCCCGCGGCTGCGCCTGGCGCTCGATGGCACCCCGGTGCCGATGGAGAGCTACACCGATCTCGTCCCCACCCGCCGCAGTGGCACCGTCCCCCGCCTGCAGGCCGCTCCGTTCACCGAGCACCTCCGCGGCGGCGCGACGATGGTGCTCGACGCCATCCAGGAACTCAGCGACCCGATCGGCGATCTCGCCAGGAGTCTCGAACACGACCTCCGCGAGAGCGTCCAGGTCAACCTGTATGCCGGCTGGGGCGTGACTCACGGCTTCGACGTGCACTGGGACGACCACGACGCGTTCATCATCCAGGTCGCCGGCCGCAAGCGCTGGCGGATGCACGGCCCGACCAGGCCCGCTCCGCTGCACCGCGACGTCGAACAGCCCGAGCGGCCCGGTGAGCCGATCGACGACTTCGTCCTCGAAGACGGTGAAGTCCTCTACGTCCCGCGCGGGCACTGGCACGACGTCACCGCGGTGGGGGAGATGTCGCTGCACCTCACGTTCGGTTTCAGCCCGGCCACCGGGATCGACCTGGTGTCCTGGCTCGCCGACAAGCTGCGGGCGAGCACCGTGTTCCGTCAGGACCTCCCGAGGTTCGGCACGGCGGAGGAACGTGCGGACCGTGCCGCCGCCCTGCGCACGGAACTGGAAGCCACGCTGTCCACCGACGTCGTCGACAGGTTCCTCGCCGAGCGCGACTCGTCGGCCCCGGCGCATCCGCGGGTCGGGCTGCCCTGGGCTGCGACTGCCAGCCTGCTGCCGGACGGCGACGCGACCGAGGTCCGGTTCCTCGTCCCGAGAGCGGTGCTCGAAGAAGGCGACGGCCGGGTGACCCTGTTCGCGGCGGGTAAGCGGTTCGTCTTCGCGGCCGCCGCGGCCCCGGTGCTGGAGGCACTGCTCGACGGCACGCCCCAGGCGGTCAAGCGACTCGCCGAGCTGTCCGAACTCGATCAGGGGACCGTGCGGGCCTTCCTCGGCGAGCTCACCACACAGGGGCTTCTCTCGATCGGCTGAAAGTCACAAGGGGCGAGGAGTGTGGAGGAAGTCCGGACGGGGTAAGCTAAGGCATGCCTAAGGTGACGTCCGGAGGGAGCGGCCGATGACTGTTCAGCTCTCGGACACCCCAGTGCCGGCCAGCCCAGCGCCGCCCGCCGCTTTGCCGGGCTGCGCGACCGTCGCGCGCATGCTGGGCGCGAGCCCCGCCGGCACCGCGGCCGACATGCGCTGCTGGCTGCTCATCGAGCAGCCGGGCCCCTGGACCGCGGACGCGCTGGAAGACGTCCTCGACGAGGCCTTCCCCGCCGAACGCCGTGAGTTGCTCAAGAACCTGCGACGTTCACATGGGCTCCGCCCGCTGCTGATCCGCCGTCCCGGCAAGCATCAGCGCGACCCGGATCGCCCCCGCGCTGTGTACGTCGGCGGGGGCGAACCGGGTAACCGCTGGCTGGAGCGCCTGGAGATCCGCGATCTGAGCGAATTGGCCGAGCTGGACCTCGAGGCGGTCGCGGACGGCGTCGGCGGACTCGGCACCCGCGAGGACGGACCGCTGTTCCTGGTCTGCACGCACGGCACCAAGGACATGTGCTGCGCGGTGCTCGGCCGTCCGCTGGCTTCGGCGCTCAACGTCAACCACCCAGGCAGGTCCTGGGAGGTCAGCCACGTCGGCGGCGACCGCTGGGCGGGCAACCTCCTCGTGGTCCCCGATGGCTTCCTGCACGGCCAGCTCAACCCGGCGGAGGCCGCGCTGGTCGCCAAGGCCGCCCTGCGCGGGCGGGTCGAACCGGACCAGCTTCGCGGCCGTACGTCCGCGCGGACGGCGTGGGCGCAGTACGCGGAGATCGCGATCCGACGGCAGCTGAACCTGTCCGGTCTGGACGACGTGCTCGCCGTCCAGGAGGAGCCGCTGCTCGAATCCGACGCGCGGGTGGTCACGGTGCGCGGTGGTGAGGACTTCTACTCGGTGACGGTGCGCCGCCGGTCGGCGACGCCGCGCGCGGACAGCCGGTGCTCTGGTCTCATCCAGCCCGCCGGATACGTCACCGACGAAGTCACGAAGCTCTGACCCTGCCGCAAGTAGTCCTCTAGTTGCGGTACTTGCACGCGCAACTACCGCAACTAGAGGACTACTTGCGGCTAAGGTCACCCGTGTTCGAACACCTGTTTGACACCGGTCTAGAACGTGTGTTCGACTGGCCGGGTGCGATGGGAACGACAGCGGGCGGACGGCGGCGAGCCGGTCCTGCCCGGATTGGACGGGTTGCGGCGTTCGGTGCGCGCGCCCGAGTTCGACGGCGTCACCTTTCACGAGGTGCACGCCAAATCCGTGCTGAACAAGGTGCCCGAGGGCTCGGGGGTCCCGTTCGGCTGGACGGTGAATCCGTATCGTGGCTGCTCCCACGCGTGCACGTACTGCCTCGAAGGCGGGACACCGGTCCTGACGGCCGATGGCCGGACGAAACCGTTGGCGGACCTGGCGCCCGGCGACGAAATCTACGGGACGCGAGGGCGCGGCGCGGGGCGTCGGCTGGTGCCCACGACCGTCCTCGCGCACTGGTCGACGCTCAAACCGGCGTACCGCCTGACCCTCGACGACGGCACGTCCATCGTGGCCAGTGGCGACCACCGGTTCCTCACCGGCCGCGGGTGGAAGCACGTCACGGGCTCCCGCTTCGGCGCGGCGCAGCGACCGCATCTGGTCGGGGGAACCGAACTCGTCGGGGTCGGGAAGCTCACCCGCACCCAGGACGACACCATCGGATACCGCGCCGGGTTCCTCTGCGGAATGCTGCGGTCCGGCGGATTCTCGGCCGAACAGGCCGCAGCGGACCGCGCGCTCAGGTACCTGCCCGACTTCGGCGCGTCGGTCGGCTTCGTGCAGGTGCCGCCGTCACCGGATTCCCATTGGCAGCGGGGATTCCTGGCCGGGCTGTTCGACCTCGCCGGCAGCTACCGGCACGGCGCGCTGCGCGTCACCCACGACGAGCAGGACATCGTCTCGACCTTCTGTGCCGCGCTCGACAACTTCGGTTTCCGTTACGTGAAGACCGAAAACGTCAAGTTCAGTCCGTTGTGGACGGTTCAGCTGCTCGGCGGGCCGTCGGAGGAGATGCGTTTCTTCCACCTCGCCGATCCCGCCGTCGGCTGGAAACGGTCGCTCGACGGCCTCGCCATCGGCCGGACCCGGCGGAAGGTCTCGTCCATCGAGGCACTCGGCATCGAGCTGCCCCTGTTCGACATCACCACCGGCACCGGTGACTTCATCGCCGACGGCATGGTCACGCACAACTGCTTCGCGCGGAACACCCACACGTACCTGGATCTCGACTCCGGGCGCGATTTCGACACCCAGGTGATCGTCAAGGTCAACGCACCCGAAGTGCTGGCCGCGCAACTACGGCGGCCAAGCTGGTCACGCGAGCATGTCGCGATGGGCACGAACACCGACCCCTATCAGCGCGCCGAAGGCCGGTACAAGCTGATGCCGCGCATCATCGCCGCGCTGGCGGACTCGGGGACGCCGCTGTCCATCCTGACGAAGGGCACCGTGCTGGCCAGAGATCTGCCGTTGCTGGAGTCGGTGTCGAAGGACGTGCCCGCCGGGCTGGCGATCTCGTTAGCGCTGTTGGACGAGGGGCTGCAACGTCGTCTCGAACCGGGGACGCCGAGCCCGAAGGCGAGGCTCGAACTGATCCGCAAGGCGCGCGACGCCGGGCTCCCGTGCTCGGTGCTGGTCGCCCCGGTGCTGCCCTATCTGACCGACTCGGTGGAGGCGCTCGACACCTTGTTCGCCCGGCTGGCCGAGGCGGGCGCCACGCGGGTCACCGTCCTCCCGTTGCACCTGCGGCCGGGCGCGCGGGAATGGTTCGCGCGCTGGCTCGGCCGGGAACATCCCGAACTGGTGCCGAAGTACCGCGAGCTGTACTCGCGCGGCGCCTATCTCCCGAAGTCCTATCGGGAGCGGCTGGGAACCCGCGTCGGTCCGCTGTTGCGCCGTCACGGCTTCGGTTCCCATACGGACGACGGAGACCGAATGCGGGTGCCGATACCCGTGCAGCGCGCGGGGGAGACGGCGGAACAACTCAAGCTGCTGTGAGCGGTAAGGACGGTTAGGGCCAAGGGTGTTTCAGGCACCTACTGCGGTGCGCGGGTGGCGGTTTCGCGTGACCAGCGGGACGACTCGCGTGACGGGATGGACGACACGCGTGTCCAGAGGGACGACTCGACGCTGAGCCCGGGCGCGCGTGTGTCGTCCGTTCCGTCACGCGTGTCGTCCCGCTGGTCACCCGTGCCGTCCAACCAATCACGCGAAACGGCCAGTGCGACCAATGTGCCCCGCAGTGCCCTGCCAGCGCTGATCCGCCGCCGCTAAGCGGTCGACGCCGAGACACTTCGCGTAAGAACGTCACGTGCGCAAGGCCTACCCGCCCGCCGCTGGAAATCTCTCCCCGCTGTCCGGTGCGCACTGTGAATCTTCCTGAGTCACAACGGATTCGGCCGTTCGGCTTAGTCACTTGGCGGAACTTCCTTTCGTGATTAATCTCGAAGGGACGAAGGCGAGGAGGTGCCTGTTGACCACCCGGATCGACCGCACCGCCGCTGTCCGCATCGCCTGGGCCGCGACCAAGCTGACCAGAGCGGGCAGACACCCCATCGCCATCGGCAGACTCGCCGCCACCGTCGGCATGGACCCCACCGAGGCTCACCGGCTGATGGACCTGATGGGTTTCGTCATCCGCGACGGCTTGGTCGTGATGGACCGCGGCTCCCGGCCCGGCCCGGCCGACCGGGCAGGCTCCGACCTGTTCCGGGTGGACCTGTTCCTGCTGGCCGTCGCCACCGGTGAACCGGTGCACGCGGATTCGGTCTGCCCGGCGACCGGAGCGCGTGTCCGCGTCCACTTCACCCGTGCGCACGTGCTGAGTGTCGACCCGCCGCACGCCGTCGTCGCCGCGTCGCGGCTGCCCGGCGTCGACCTCACCCTCGGCCAGGACTACGTCGAGGCGCTGGTCTGCACGCAGTTCTTCGCCTCGAAGGAGGCGGCCGCGGGCTGGTTGCTGGAGAACATCGACGCCCGCGTCCTGTCCGTGCCCGACTACCTGGCGCACACCCGGTGGATGGTCGCGGCACTCGAGGCCTGGCCGACGATCTGAGAACACCTGGTCGCGAGGCATCCGGGGCGATTCGTTAGCCTTTGACGTCGGCGAAAAGCCGTCGAATCGCAGAACGTGATGCCGAAGGAGAGCACCCGCAGTGCTTCGCACCCACAAAGCCGGCACCTTGCGTGCCGAGCACGCCGGTCAGACGGTCACCCTCACCGGATGGGTGGCTCGGCGGCGCGATCACGGCGGCGTCATCTTCATCGATCTGCGTGACGCCAGTGGCGTGAGCCAGGTCGTCTTCCGCGAGGGCGAGATGGCCGAGCGCGCCCACCAGTTGCGCTCGGAGTACTGCCTCCGCATCGTCGGCGAAGTTTCGAAGCGCCCGGAGGGCAACGCCAACGCCGAGATCCCCACTGGGGCGATCGAGGTACTGGCCACCGAGCTCGAGGTGCTGTCCGAGGCCGCCGTGCTGCCGTTCCCGATCGACGACCGGGTCGACGTCGGCGAAGAGGTGCGTCTCAAGCACCGCTACCTCGACCTGCGCCGCAGCGGCCCCGCCGCCGCGATGCGCCTGCGCAGTGAGGTCAACCGCGCGGCCCGCGAGGTGCTGCACGCGCAGGAGTTCGTCGAGGTCGAGACCCCGACCATGACCCGCTCCACCCCCGAAGGCGCCCGCGACTTCGTGGTCCCGGCCCGTCTCAAGCCCGGTTCCTGGTACGCGCTCCCGCAGTCGCCGCAGCTGTTCAAGCAGCTGCTCATGGTCGGCGGGCTCGAGCGGTACTACCAGATCGCGCGCTGCTACCGGGACGAGGACTTCCGCGCCGACCGGCAGCCGGAGTTCACCCAGCTCGACATCGAGATGAGTTTCGTCGAGCAGGACGACGTCATCGCGCTCGGCGAGGACATCGTCGCCGCGCTGTGGAAGCTGATCGGCGCCGAGATCCCCCGGCCGTTCCAGCGCATCACCTACGCCGAGGCGATGGAGAAGTACGGTTCGGACAAGCCGGACCTGCGCTTCGACCTCGAGCTCACCGACATGACGGCGTTCTTCGCCGACACCCCGTTCCGCGTGTTCCAGGCGCCGTACGTCGGCGCCGTCGTGATGGCGGGCGGGGCCGGCCAGCCGCGCCGCACCCTCGACGCCTGGCAGGACTTCGCCAAGCAGCGCGGGCACCGCGGACTCGCCTACATCCTGGTGAACGAGGACGGCACGCTCGGCGGGCCGGTCGCGAAGAACCTTTCGGAGAAGGAGCGCGAGACCGTCGCCGAGGCCGTCGGCGCCAAGCCCGGCGACTGCGTCTTCTTCGCCGCCGGCAAACCCGCCGACGCGCGTGCGCTGCTCGGCGCCACCCGGCTGGAGATCGGCAGCCGTCTCGGCCTGATCGACGAGAACGCCTGGTCGTTCGTGTGGGTCGTCGACTTCCCGATGTTCATCTCGGCCGAGGAGTCCGACGACGTCGCGGTCGGCAGCGGCAAGTGGAAGGCCCTGCACCACGCCTTCACCTCGCCGACCCCGGAGTGGATCGGCAAGCTCGCCGACGACCCCGGCGGCGCACTGGCCTACGCCTACGACATCGTCTGCAACGGCAACGAGATCGGCGGCGGGTCGATCCGTATCCACCAGCAGGAACTGCAGAAGCAGGTGTTCGACCTGATGGGCCTCGGCGAGGAAGAGGCGCAGGAGAAGTTCGGATTCCTGCTCGACGCCTTCGCCTTCGGTCCGCCGCCGCACGGCGGCATCGCGTTCGGCTGGGACCGGATCGTCATGCTGCTGGCCAAGGCCGATTCGCTGCGTGACGTGATCGCGTTCCCGAAGACCGGCGGTGGGTTCGACCCGCTGACCGCCGCCCCGGCGCCGATCACGCCGGAGCAGCGCAAGGAAGCGGGCATCGACGCGAAGCCCGCACCGCCCGCCAAGAACTGATGCTCCATCTCAGAGCCGTGTGCCCGCCGGACCGGACCGCGGAAGCGATCCGGATCCTGCGGGCACACTCCGGGATCGCGCATCTCGTCGTGCATCACGGGGTGGCGATCGCTCCGGAGGGTGACCTGATCGAGGCTGACGTCGCCCGCGAGGCGACCGACGAGATCGTCGAGTCGCTGTGCGGTCTCGACCTCGACCACACCGGCGGCATCACGTTGGAAGCGCTGGACACCGCGGTGTCCGACGCCGCCGACAAGGCCGAGGAAGCCGCGCCGGGCGAGGGCGCGGACGCGGTGGTGTGGCAGGAACTTGTCGGCCGCACCGGCGAGGAATCCCGGCTTACCTGGACATTTCAGGCGTTTCTGACCATCGCTTGCCTGCTGGCCGCGGTCGGCGTGATCACGAACTCGTCGGTCACCATCGTCGGCGCGATGGTGGTGGGGCCGGAGTTCGGCCCGCTGGCGGCGATCGCGGTGGGGCTGGTGCTGCGCCGGAGTGATCTGGTGAAGCAGGGTTGTGTGGCACTGTTCGGCGGATTTCCGATCGCCATGGTGGTCACGCTCGGTGTCGTCCTGGTCGGCAACGCCACCGGCGTGCTCGAGGTGAGCAGGCTCGAGGACAACCACGAAGCGGATTTCATTTACCAGGTGGGAATCGCGTCGCTGATCGTCGCGCTGCTGGCGGGCGCGGCGGGGATGCTTTCCATGACTTCGGCCAAATCCGCCGCGCTGGTGGGCGTCTTCATCTCGGTGACCACGGTGCCCGCCGCGGGTTACGCGGTGGTCGCGGCGGTTGCCGGTCAGTGGGAACGGTGCCTGTATTCGGCCGGTCAGCTGCTGGTCAATCTCATCGGAATCGTTGCAGCTGCGGCCATTGTGCTGACATTACGCCGTCGCGGGCAACGATCGAGGGTGACGGAACGTCCGCTCTCACGCGGATGACACCGCAATCGCGCCAGTGCGCGCGATTGCCCGGATCTCAGTGGTCATGGTCGCTCAGTCACGAGTAGGGTCGGTGGCAATGACAGTCGATACCTCCTCTGCCGATGATTCGACAGTCGGAGTCGAAACCCGGGCCGTCGCAGCCGCAATGGCTGCCGGCGAGTCGGTCCTTTCACGCCGATTCGGCAGCGCGATCACCCTCGTCGCACCCGAAGACCTCGCGGGCAGTGGCCCGGCGACGGTCGTGCGGGCGCGGGTGGCGTCGTCGCCGTTCGCGCTTCCACGCACTCTGGTCATCAAGCATTACCCCGATCCGCCCGAACCGGGGCGGCCCGACCCGTTCGCGCAGGAGGCGGTCAGCTATCAGCTGTTCACCGCGCTCGCGCCGGAGGACCGGATGTGCCCGGAACTGCTGGCGCACGACGGCCGGTATCGCGTCCTGGTGATCGAGGACCTCGGCGGCGTCCCGACGCTGCACGACAAGCTCCACGCCCGTGATGCTCGCGGCGCCGAACGCGCGCTGCTGTCCTGGGCGAGGTCGCTTGGCAGGCTGCACGCGAGCACCGCGAGCCGCGAGCCCGATTTCAACGCCCTGCTGCGCCGTCTCGGCGGCCCGGTCAAGAACGAGGACGCGCCGCTGCCCGCGGTCTGCGCCCAACTGCCGGGGCTGCTGGAGGAACTGCTCGACGTCGAGACGCCGGAGCCGGTGCAGCGACGGGTCATGGAGGTCGCCGAGCGGGCGGGCTCCCCGTCCTACCGCGCGTTCAGCCCGGCCGATCTCAGCCCGGACAACAACCTTGTGACCAGCGACGGAGTGCGTTTCCTCGACTTCGAACGCGGCCGGGTGCGCAGCACCCTGATGGACGCGGCGTACCTGCGGCTGCCGTTCGCGTCGACCGCGGACGCGCTGGCGCTGCCGCCGGGAATGAGCGAGGCGATGATCGCGGCGTGGCGGGCCGAGGTCGTCTCGGTCTGGCCCGGGCTCGCGGACGAGGACGCGCTGGCCGAGCATCTGATGGACGGTCAGTTGCTGCTGCTGTGGATCATCACCTGGGAGATCCTGCCGGAG
Source organism: Amycolatopsis sp. cmx-11-32 (assembly GCF_047608695.1). NCBI lineage: Bacteria > Bacillati > Actinomycetota > Actinomycetes > Pseudonocardiales > Pseudonocardiaceae > Amycolatopsis > Amycolatopsis sp. cmx-11-32. The sequence continues at coordinate 171,446 of NZ_JADNQN010000006.1, forward strand.
CTGGACCTGGACCGGCACGCCACGCCGATCAGCCGGGAGGCCGCGCTGGTGACCTGGTGGCGGGAGCTGGCCAAGCACTCGCTGCGTGCCCGCCTGACGGACATCTCCGAGCACGCCACCCGGGTCGCCGCCGCGCTGGGCGCCCGGCTGGGTCCGCACGCGGACCTGGCGTTCTACCCCGCGTTCCGCTGAGCTGAAGGGGACCATCCCCGCATAAGACGCGGTGAAGGGCGCTTTCCCCCTGTGTCATGCGGGGAAAGTCCCCTTCAGCTCCCCGCCGCACGGACTTTTCGCTCGACCGCCCTCGTCGCGTTACCCAGGCATCACCGCGGGTGAGTCTGCGTGGCCGATGGTGTCTACCGTGACCGTGATCAGTGTCGAAGTCACTCCGAGTCCCGAACCTCTCCTTCCGCCGCCCCCTGCCGGACCCCGCCCCGCCCGCAGACTGGTCGTGCTCGGCGATTCGACGGCCGTGGGCCTGGGCGACCCGTTGCCGAACCGAGGCGGCTGGCGCGGATTGGGCCCGCTCGTCGCCGAGGCGCTGGGCGTCGAGCCGGACGGCTACCTGAACCCGTCGTTCGCCGGAGCGCGCATGGGGTGCGTGGTGACGAAGCAGCTTCCCGCGGCCGTGGCGCACCGGCCGGACGTCGCGCTGGTGGTGGCGGGGATGAACGACACGCTGCGTCCCGATTTCAGCGCCGAACGGATCGCCGCTGACCTGACCGAAGTGATCCGCTCGCTCGCCGCCGTCGGCACCACCGTGGTACCCGTCCGCTACCACGACCACGGCAAGGTGTTCCGGCTCCCGCGGTCGCTGCGGCGGGCGCTGAGCGAGCGGGTGGCCGAACTGAACACCGCCATCGACGGCGTCGTCGAACGCGAGGGCGTGCCGTGTCTCGACCTCGAACTGCTGCCCGGCGCCTACGACCTCACCGCGTGGAGTGTCGACCGGCTGCACCCGTCGGAACTCGGGCACCGGATGCTGGCGTCCGGCTTCACCGAACGGCTCGCCGAGGCCGGGTTCGCGGTGCCGCGCCCGGTCGGCCTGACCTGCTCGGGAGGCGTGGAGCCGAGCACCGCCGGGCACGTCGGCTGGCTGGTGCTGAAGGGACTTCCGTGGGTGTGGCGGCGGGGCCGTGAGTTCGTGCCGTACGCGGCCGTGATCATGTGGCACTCGTTCCGGGAGCGGCTGCGCTGACCTGTGCCAGAGAACTTCGGTGGCAACGGCTACCGTCGACACCGTGGCACAGGACGAACTCTTCACCGTGAACCCCGATCTCGGGCCGCCTCCGGAGGCGGACGAGCAGAGGGAGGTCGCCGTACCTGCGGGCTCGCCGCTGGCCGTGCGGATGCGGCCGCGGACGCTCGGCGAGGTCGTCGGCCAGCAGCACCTGCTGCGCGAGGGCGCGCCGCTGCGGCGGCTCGTCGAGGGCGCCGCTCCCGCGTCCGTGCTGCTCTACGGTCCGCCGGGAACCGGCAAGACCACGCTCGCGAACCTCGTTTCGGCCGCGACCGGGCGCCGGTTCGTGGCGATGTCGGCGTTGTCGGCCGGGGTCAAGGAAGTGCGCGGGGTCATCGAAGAGGCCCGTCGCCGCCGCAACTACAACGCCGAGAACACCGTCCTGTTCATCGACGAGGTCCACCGGTTCTCCAAGACCCAGCAGGACGCCTTGCTCGGCGCGGTCGAGGATCGCACGGTGCTGCTGGTGGCGGCCACCACGGAGAACCCGTCGTTCTCCGTCGTCGCCCCGCTGCTCTCGCGGTCGCTGGTGCTGCAGCTGCGGCCGCTGACCGACGACGACATCGTCGCGTTGATCGACCGCGCGCTGACCGACGAACGCGGTCTCGGCGGCGAACTCACACTGACCGAAGAGGCGCGGGCGCATCTGGTGCGGCTGGCCACCGGCGACGCGCGGCGCGCGCTCACCGCATTGGAAGCCGCCGCGGACGCCGCGAGCGCGACCGAGCACAAGACGGTCGACCTCGCCATCGTCGAGTCCACAGTGGACAAGGCGGCGGTGCGCTACGACCGCGATGGCGACCAGCACTACGACGTGATCAGCGCGTTCATCAAATCGATCCGAGGGTCCGATGTGGACGCCGCGCTGCACTACCTGGCGCGGATGATCGAGGCGGGGGAGGATCCGCGGTTCCTGGCCAGGCGGCTGGTCGTGCACGCGAGCGAGGACATCGGGATGGCCGACCCGACGGCGCTGCAGTCGGCCGTGGCGGCGGCGCACGCGGTGCAGTTCATCGGCATGCCGGAAGGGCGTCTCGCGCTGGCGCAGGCGACCGTGCACCTGGCGACCGCGCCGAAGTCGAACGCCATCGTCACCTCGATCGACGCCGCCCTCAGCGACGTCCGGTCCGGGCGGATCGGGACCGTGCCACCGCATTTGCGTGACGGGCACTACGCGGGAGCCGAGAAACTCGGGAACGCGAAGGGGTACCGGCATCCACAAAAAGTGCCGGAAGGGGTTCTGGCGCAACAGTATCCGCCGGACGAACTGGTCGGCCGGGACTACTATGAACCGACCCAGCGCGGGGCGGAGCGGACCTTGCACGAGCGGGTGCCGAAGTTGCGGCGCACCATTCGTGGCGAACGGCGAACAGATCGGTAACGTTCGTCGATCAGGGGGATATATCCCCTGTGGCTGGGGGATCGCCGGGTTGTCGCTCTGGGTGGGGTTCCCTCGTGCTCGACCACGTCGGCGAGCAGAACGAAACTGACAGCCTCAACTTATGACGACTATGGGTGATTCCGAGATTCGCGGCTTGATGGCCTCCTCTGTCGCCGTCCTCGCCGCGGTGACCGTGATGACCGGGGTGCTTGCCCCGGCGGTGGCGACCGCCGCTCCGGCCGGGGCCTCGGCCGCCGTGGCGCAGACGCCGGACGAGGTGCGCACCAGCGCCGCCGCCGTCGTCGGGCTCACGATCACTCCGCAGCTGCTGCGGATCAGTGAGCGTGACTTCGTCTACGAGATCTACAAGGCCGCGAAGCTGCAAGGCGAGATCGCGCGGGAGGTTCAGTTCGCGGCGGTCGACGCCTACAACGGCGAGTGGACCTCGTTGTTCCTGGGCATCGGCATCCATCAGGCGCATCAGCGGGACCTGGACCGTGAAGCGGTGTACCAGGCCCGGCGCGCGGAGCGGCAGCCCGCCGCCACGCTGCTCGGTTTCGAGCTGACCTCGATCCTCCTGGCCCAGGATGACAAGAACTTCGTCTTCGCGTTGTGGGAGCGGGCCGCAAGGGGAACGTTCGTGAGGTCCGCCGCGGGTACCGCTTTCGGCGGGACACCGGCGGAGCAGAAGGACTTCATCGTTCGCGCGATCTTCGTCGAGCACCAGCGTGACCTGGACGCGGCGCAGGAAGCGGCCGAGAAAGAAGCCGCGGAAAAGAAGCTTCGCGACGTGCGGGTGAAGGCCGCCACCGTGGTGGGCATGGACCCGGCACTGGCCGCGCAGCTGACGGACGAGTACTTCGTGGAGCACATCTGGACCCGTGACCTGGCGCCCCGGGACTCCGAGGTGTGGAACCGGGCGTACCGCAGCCGGACGCCGGAGCAGTGGCGAGCCTTCATCGACACCGGCATCTTCGAGGCCGCGGCCAAGGACAAGGTGGACGCCATCAAGGTGCGCGCCGCCGCCGTCGTCGGTATCGACGCCGGATACGCCAGGTACCTCCAGGAAGGTCCCTTGGTCCGCGAGATCTGGAACAGGGCGAGGGCAGGCAGCCAGGTCCAGGCCGCCGCCTATCGTGCCTTGCAGAGCGAATCGCCCGCCCAATGGCGGATCTTCCTGGAAACGGACATCTTCACCGCCGCCGCCGCGGACAAGTCCCAGGGTCGCTTCTGACGGCGTAGAGCAACCGGTTCCGCCGGTTCGCACCGTCCGGCATGCCTGACGTATAACGACCTATACGTCGGTCGGCGGGTGTTCTAGTTCTTCACGATCACCGGCGACGACGCCCCGATGCCGCGGTATCCGGCGTTCGCCGCCCCCGGAGACACACCGGGGCGTGGTGTGGACGCGGGCCGCGTTCAGCCCGCTGGTGCTCACCCTCCCGATGGACGATTACCTGGCTGCGCGGGTCATCGCCAGCGAGAGGAAACTTTCCGCGCTGCTGGTGTTCGCGGCATTGCGTGGCCTGCGGGCCGGTGGTGTGCTCGTGATCGACGGCGACGCGGGGCCCGAGCATCCCGACCCGTCGGCCTACGACCCGCACCGCGACGTCGTGGCCGCCGGGGTGGCGAGGGCGACTCGCACGGCGCTCGACGCGCTGATCGAGTTGGAAGGGGCGGAATGACCGAAGTGTGGCGCGAAGCGGCGCTCGAGCTGGCGGGCGCCCTGGCGGCGGACGCGGCCGAGCGGGACCTCGCCGGACGGCTCCCGGTGGCCGAAATCGGCTTGCTGCGCGAATCCGGCCTGCTGCCCCTGCTCGACACCGCACGCTGAGCGTTGGGCGTCGCTGACCTCCGACGCAAGTAGTCCTCTAGTTGCGATCCTTGCGTGTGCATGTACCGCAACTAGAGGACTACTTGCGCTAGGGAACGGCCCGCGCTGCCGGGTTTGTCAGGCGCGGGTCCAGAGGGCCGGCACGTTCGGCGGCTCCCAGCCGGGCAGGGAGCGGTGGCCCTGGCGGCACACGTAGGCCGTGCCGTTGTGGGTCACCCTGGTGCCCGTCGCGTAGTCGACGTTCGGCTTCCAGGCGTCGGACGGCGCCGTGGTCGTCGTCGTCGGCGTGGTGGTGGTCGGTCGGGTGGTGGTCGTCGAACTGGTCGTTGTCGTGGGTGTCGTGGTCGTCGTACCGGTGGTGGGCGTCGTCGTGGTCGTCGGTGGAGCACCGCCGCCACGCGGGTGGTCCGACGCGATCGCGTAGGTCGTCCCGCCGAAGGTGAAGGTGAAGTTCGACGGGGACGCGATCGGCATGTAGTAGTTCAACCGGACTTCGATCGTGGCGCCCGGCGCGATCGTCTGCCAGGTCGGCACGGTCACCGCGACGTGCTGGAAGTCTCCCTTCATACCACCGACGTTGGGCCCGCTATGGCCCTTGCTCGTGACCGTCAGGCCGAAGCCGGATTGGTCGGACATAGTGCCGGGAGCGCTCGTGCCGTAGTCGAACTCGATCTTCGTACCGCCGGGGATGGTGGTGGTCGAATTGTTGGTGACGCGCATCCGCGGGGTGATCGGGTAGTTCGCGTCGCCCAGCGCGAACCCGGTGAGGTTGACGTTCACGTCGAGCACCGAAGACGGCGCGGGACGCGACGACTTGGTGTTGCCGTACGGGGCGGCGCCGCGGAGGCTGTCGTTGATCTTCGTGATCAGCGTGTCACCCATGAAGTACTGGCCCTTGGCCTCGTCGAAGGCGTAGTCGCCGGCCAGCTCCCAGATCATGATGCCGCCGATGCCCTTGTCGGCCACGTACTTGGCCTTCGTGGCGAGCGAGGCTTCGTCCTCAGTGGACAGGAACACCTTCTTGTCGTTGTTCCACAGCCAAGGCGTCACCATCGTGTTGTCGTAATACCTGTTGTAGGCTCCCGAAACCCGGTCTGTCGGGTCGGTCTTGGGAGTGAGCCCGTACGCCTCCAGGTAGTCCGGGGTGATCTCGTTCTCGAGGTTCTTGGCGTGCCACATGGGGTTCGCGCCCGCGGGTACCTCGCCCCCGGCCAGGCCGAGGTCGTGCCAGAGGTTGTCGATGCCGATCGCGCCGTTACCACAGGGCACTGTCGAACCGACCTGGGATCCGGTGCCCGGTGGACACTGTTTCTGATCCGGTAGTGGAGCCTTACCCCACAGTCCGTTCGTCCCGCCGCTCACTCCTTGCCAGCCGCGGGTGTAGAACCCGACGCCGATGTTGATCCGGCCGGCTTGCATCGCGCCTCGGAAGTAGTGATAGGCCCAGTCGGTGTTGAGATACCCCTGACCGTCGTACTGCGGTGTCGTGTACACCTGCCAGTGTGCGAGTTCCGCGTCGTTCCCGGCGTCGTAGAGCGCCGCGTTCGGCCCGACGAACTGGTTCCACGCGCCGTGCAGGTCGTAGCTCATCATGTTGGCGTAGTCGAGATACCGTGTGACGCCGTAGACCTCCTGGCCGCGCAGCAGCCAGCCGGACGCGGGCACGGCCGCGGTCAGCAGGTAGTGCTTGCCGTCGGCGGCACCGGCCCGGTCGATCTTCTCGCGCAGCGTGCGCATCAGGTTCTCGTAACCCGCCCACAGGGTGCCGCGGTTGGACTGCGCGATCCAGTAGTCGTCCGGGTTTCCTGCGTAACTGGCCGACGTCGCGTACTCGTAGTCGATGTCGGCGCCGTTGAATCCGTAGTCGCGCAAGAACTTCACGACGGAATCCGCGAAGACGTCAATACTCGCCTGGCTTTGCGTCATCTTGTAGAACCCGCCCGACGCGTTGCGTGTGCCGTCCGGGTTGAGGAAGCCACCGGTCTCGGCCCAGCCGCCGATCGAGATCAGCGACTTCACGTTCGGGTTCTGCTTCTTGTACTTGGTCAGCAGATTGAAATGTCCCTTATAGGGCAACGAAGGATCCATCTCGGCGCCGGGGATGCCCGGCCATTCCATGCCGATGGCCTCGTTGTTCGCGCCCGGGTTGCCGACCGAAACCTTGTTCTGCGCGTCGACGTGGGCGAACGCGTAGTTGAGGTGGGTCACCTTCGACCACGGGATGTTGTTGACCAGGTAGGAGGGCGAACCGTTCTTACCGGTGCGCCAGCTGGTGAAGTAGCCGATCACGCGACGGGAATGTTCCGCCCCCAGCGATTCCCGGCCGTTCGTGTCATAGACGGTGCAGTAGGGGGTGTCGACGCCGGTCGTCCGGTAGAGGCCGTCGGGACGGCAGTCCTCATGGCCTGCCGCGTTCGACGTGGACGGGGTGACGACGACGATCATGAGTCCGGCCAGCGCGATGAGCGACGCCAGCAGGGGGAGTAGTTTCCTGGTTCTCCTTGGCACGCCGAACCTCCGACAGTGGAAGATGGCCCTCGGTCTCAGCAGCTTGGGCCGCTGACCAGGCGCGCGTCAATAGGTGTAGACCAATTTCCATCCTGTGCCGTAGAGCGAGGCGGACCTGTGCGTCGTCAGGTCTGGTCTCCGTCGAAGATCGAAGGCTGTTCGAGAGGCGGCGCGTAAGTCAGGCTTTCAACAAGGTTCGGGGATGGCCATGCTCCCGGCCACATCCCGTCAGTGCTATTACGCCATTTCCCTCGATGCGTGTATGCGGGCCGATCTTGCCAGGGTGCACCGAAAGGCGACCGTATCCGCGGCGCGCACCGGATTAGCGTTCACGCCCACCGGCCGCAAGTAGTCCTCTAGTTGCGGTCCTTGCACACGCAACTACCGCCACTAGAGGACTACTTGCGTCAGGCACCATTCCCGGGGACGTCAGCAGGAGACGCCGGTCCGCCCGTTCTCCACCCGCGCCGTCAGTGTCCGCAGGAACGACGGATCCCCGTCCGCGGTCACCTTCACGTCGTACCAGCCGTTCGAAACCGGCCAGTCCACAGTGACCGAACGCCCGGCGCCGACCCGCACCACCCGCGTGAACCGCGACGACGACAGCCGCAGCGTCAGCGCCGATGAACCCGAGTTGGAGAGCTTGAACTCGACCCCCGAACGCCAAGTCAGGAACCGAGTCCGGACGTCGACGCCCGCAGCGGCTCCGGAACGGTTTCCGCGCAGTTCCCACCACGATCGGTTCGGTCCCTGGACGACGACGCGGTATTCGTCACCGCCCAGCTTCACGTTTTCCGAAGCCTCGCCGCGGACATCGCGGTGCGCGGGTTCGGGGAATTCGCCCTTGTACGGGTACAGCGCGAAATGCGCCGACGACGAGCCGCTGTTCGCCAGCGAAAGTGCGAGGGAACCGGACTTCACGACGCCGGACACCGAGACCTGGTACGGCAGCGGACGCGACGGCCGGTTGCCGGGCTCGGCCACCGGCAGGGCCTGCTCCGTCGGCGCGGACGGACGCCAGCGGCTGACCGGCGCGGGCACCGGGCCCGGCCGCGTCACCCGCGGCTGGCGTCCGGCGCGCGAGAAGTCGAAGGCGCCGGTGAGATCGCCCGCGACGGTCCGGCGCCACTTGCTGATGTTCGGCTCGGCGATCCCGGTCCAGCGCTCGAGGAACCGCAGCACCGAGGTGTGGTCGTACACGGTGGAGTCGACGTTGCCGCCGATCGACCACGGCGAGACGACCGTCATCGGCACACGCGGGCCGAAACCGAGCGGCTGGCCGTTGAAGTGGTCGGCGTCGTTCGCCGCGTTCCCGGGCGGCATCGGCGGCGGGACGTGGTCGAAATAGCCGTCGTTCTCGTCGAAGTTGATCAGCAGCACCGTCTTGGACCACGTTTCGCGGTCGGACGCGATGGCGTCGAGCACGCGGTAGATCAGGTTCGCGCTGCCGACCGGGGTGGACGCGCCGGGGTGCTCCGAGTCCACCGCCGACGGCACCAGCCAGGTCACCGCGGGCAGCCGTCGCGCCTGGATGTCCGCCTTCAGCCGGGTCACCAGCGTCTCCGGCTCGCTGCGGTACATCGCCTTCTTGAACAGGTTGCTTTCGGCGGGCGTCAGTGTGGCGACACCGGCGTCGAACTGTGCCTGCAGCTTCTTGCGCTCCTCGGGGGTCTTCTCCAGCAGCGCGGAGTAGAACTCCTCGGTGGTGCGGAACTTCTCCTCGACCGAGGCCAGGATCTTCGTGCCGACCTTCTTGAACGGCACGAAGTATTCGACCGCGTTGTCGGTGAAGTTGTCCCACTCCTGGTAGATCCGCCACGGCACCCCGGCGGCTTCGAGGCGCTCCGGGTAGGTCGTCCAGTCGTAGCCCTTGTGGTCGTAGGAGTACGCCGCGTTCGTGACCGCGCGGTTCGTGGTGCTGCCCGGTTCGAAGCCCGTGGTCCCGGTCCAGAGGAAGTTCCGGTTCGGGTTGGTCGAGCCGAAGATCGAGCAGTGGTAGGCGTCGCAGATGGTGAAGGTGTCCGCGAGTTCGTACTGCAGCGCGATGTCGCGGCGCTCGTAGTACGTCATCGTGGCGGGGGTCTTCGCCGCGATCCAGCCGTTGTTCCAGCCGCGCGCCCACGCCTTGCCGCTGCCGTTCCAGCTGTGGTCGAGGTCGCCGAGGTACTGGATGTCGTCCGCTTTCCGGCCGGCGAGTTCGGCCGCCTTGCGCAGCGAGAACGGCAGCACCGTGCCGCCCGCCGGGTTCGGCTGCTCGAACACCGACTTCCCCGACGGCAGTTCCAGCGGATGGGTGTCGGAGAAGCCCCGGACGCCGCGCAGGCTGCCGTAGTAGTGGTCGAACGACCGGTTCTCCTGCATGAGCACGATGACGTGTTCGATGGCGTCGAGTCCGCCTCGCCGCAGGGGTTCGGCCATCGCGGCGTGCACTGACGGGGGCAGGAGGGTGGTGGCGGCCGCGGCGCCGGTGGCGCCGAGCAGTGTGCGGCGTGACAGTTCAGGCATGCGCGCGACCTTTGCCGAGCGAGGTGAACGGCACAAGAACCGAACAGGTCGTCCTCAAGGCGAACAGCGTTCGCCACGCCCGCCGTCCCGGTTCACTGCGCTGGGTGACCGTCCGGCGGGGTCACACCGCCGAACGGCTGGCGGGACGGTAACCTCACGGGCACCAAGACCGCAGACCCTTGAGGAGGGCCCGTGTCGGCAGGGCAGATCGCCGCGCTGATCGCCGCAGGAGCATTCGTCGTACTCGTCGTGCTGCTGGCGATCGTGCTGTTCAAGCTCGGCCGGACCCTGGACGAGGCCACGATCGCGATCCGCAAGGCGCATGAGAACACCGACCCGTTGCTGATCGGCGCGAACGAGACGATCACGCACGTCAACGCGCAGCTGGAGCGGGTCGACGGCATCACCGCCAACGCGCAGGCAGTCAGCGGCAACGTGTCCGCGCTGTCGTCGGTGTTCACCGCCACGCTCGGTGGACCGCTGGTGAAGACGGCCGCGCTGTCCTACGGTCTGAGCAAGGCCATCAAGGCCCGCCGCAAGAAGGCGGAAGCGAAGGCCGCGCGCCCGGCGAAGAAGCGGGGCCGCAAGTGAAGCGCCTGTTCTGGCTCGGCGTCGGCGTGGTCGCCGGCGTCGCCCTGTCACGCAAGGCCACCGAAACCGCTCGCCAGGCCACGCCCGCGGGGCTAGCCTCGAACCTGGGCGACGCCGTGCGGGAACTCGCGGGCGCCGTCGGTTCGTTCGGCGCGGAGGTCCGCGCCGGGATGAGCGAGCGGGAACAGGAGTTGCACGACATGGTGTCGGAGCGGTCCGGCTTGAGCACGGCCTTGGAAGGCCCTGCGGGCAGGCACGCGGCACAGCCGCGGCGCCCGGCCCGGCGAGCTCGCCGGGCGGAGGGCTGATTCGGTCGCGTCCGCGACCAGAGCCCCCCGCCGTTCCAGCCTGTCCGCACTCCCAGGCGCTTTGCCGGCAAAGCCCAGCGCTTTCGCGCGAGCCCGTATACAAGGACGAACCCGTGGAAACACACGAAATCACCCAGCGTTTTCTGAGCCATTTCGAAAACAAGGGGCATACGCGCGTGCCGAGCGCGCCCCTGATCCTCGACGACCCGAACCTGCTGTTCGTCAACGCGGGAATGGTCCAGTTCAAGCCGTACTTCCTCGGCGAGGTCCCGCCGCCGTACCCGCGCGCGACCAGCGTCCAGAAGTGCGTCCGCACCCCGGACATCGACGAGGTCGGCAAGACCACCCGGCACAACACGTTCTTCCAGATGGCCGGGAACTTCTCCTTCGGCGACTACTTCAAGGAAGGCGCCATCGAGGCGGCGTGGGAGCTGATCACCAAGCCCCGCAGCGATGGCGGTTACGGCCTCGACCCGGCGCGCGTCTGGGCGACCGTCTACGAGGACGACTCCGAGGCGGCGGGCCTGTGGAAGAAGCTCACCGGCCTGCCCGGCGAGCGTATCCAGGCCCGTGACGGCAAGGACAACTACTGGGACATGGGCGTGCCCGGCCCCGGCGGCCCGTGCTCGGAGATCTACTACGACCGTGGCCCGGACTACGGCCGTGAGGGCGGCCCGGTCGCCGACGAGGACCGCTACATCGAGATCTGGAACCTCGTCTTCATGCAGGACGTGCGGGGCGAGAAGAGCCCGAAGCACGGCCACAAGCCGATCGGCGAGCTGCCGAAGAAGAACATCGACACCGGCATGGGCGTCGAGCGCGTCGCGACGATCCTGCAGGGCGTCGAGAACGTCTATGAGACCGACCTCGTCCGTCCGGTGATCGGCCGCGCCGAGGAGTTCTCCGGCCGCCGCTACGGCGGCGACCACACCGACGACGTCCGCTTCCGCGTCATCGCCGACCACGCCCGCACCGGCGTGCTGCTCATCGGCGACGGCGTCACCCCCGGCAACGACGGCCGGGGTTACGTGCTGCGCCGCCTGCTGCGCCGCATCATCCGCTCCGCGCGCCTGCTCGGCGTGCACGAGCCGGTGCTGCCCGCCTTCGCCGCGGTCGTCCGCGACACCATGGGCCCGACGTACCCCGAGCTGCTCTCCGGTTTCGACCGCATCGAGGACGTCGTGCGTGCCGAGGAGGAGGCCTTCCTCTCCACGCTCACCAGCGGTTCGCGCATCTTCGACATGGCAGCCGAGGAGACCAAACGCGAGGGTGGCTCGCTGCTGGCCGGCGACAAGGCGTTCCAGCTGCACGACACCTACGGCTTCCCGATCGACCTGACCCTCGAGATGGCGTCCGAGCAGGGCCTGACCGTCGACGAAGAGGGCTTCCGCACGCTCATGAACGAGCAGCGGCAGCGGGCGAAGGCCGACGCGGCGTCGCGCAAGACCGGCCACGGCGACCTGTCCGAGTACCGCAAGGTGCTCGAACAGCACGGCGAGACCGAGTTTCTCGGCTACGGCGACCTGCAGGCCGACGCGAAGGTCGTCGCGCTGCTGGAAGACGGCGTTCCCGTCCGCGGCGTCGGCGCGGGCAAGAAGGCGGAGCTGGTCCTGGACCGCACGCCGTTCTACGCCGAGAGCGGCGGCCAGGTCGCCGACACCGGCGTGCTGCTCGGCGACGGCGTCGAGCTCAAGGTCCACGACGTGCAGAAGATCGTGCCTGGCCTGTTCGTGCACCGCGTCGAGGTGCTCGACGGCGAGGTCGGCATCGGCAGCGCGCTGACCGGTTCGGTCGACCAGCACCGCCGCCTGTCGATCGAGCGGTCCCACTCCGCGACACACCTGGTCCACGCGGCCGTGCGCGGCGCGTATGGCAAGCGCGCGGCGCAGGCCGGTTCGCTCAACTCGCCGGGCCGGATGCGGTTCGACTTCACCACTTCCGGCGGGGTTTCGGCCGACGTGCTGACCGAGGTCGAGGAGGAGGTCAACGACTACCTCCAGACCAACGTCGAGGTGAACACCTTCGTCACCACGAAGGACAAGGCCCTCGAACTCGGCGCGGTCGCGCTGTTCGGCGAGAAGTACGGCAACGACGTCCGCGTCGTCGACATGGGCGAGTACTCCCGCGAGCTCTGCGGCGGTACCCACGTCGACCGCATCGGCCAGCTCGGCCTGGTGAAGCTGGTGGGCGACTCGTCCATCGGTTCCGGCGTGCACCGCGTCGAGGCGCTGGTCGGCACGGACGCGCTCAAGTACGTCCGCAAGGAGCAGCTGCTCGTCTCGCAGCTCGCGAGCACCTTCAAGGTGCCGTCGGAGCAGCTGCCGTCGCGGATCGACGACGTGCTCACCCGGCTCAAGAACGCCGAGAAGGAGATCGAGCAGCTGCGCACCCGGCAGGTGCTCGGCTCGGCGGGCTCGCTCGCGGACAAAGCCGAGGACATCGGCGGGATCGCGGTCGTCGCGGAGAAGCTCGGCGAGGGCGTCGACTCGAACGGTCTGCGCGCGCTCGCCTCGGACATCCGCGGCAGGCTCGGCGCCCGTCCCGGCATCGTCGCGCTGTTCGCGCCGCAGGGCGAGAAGGTCGCCTTCATCGTCGCGACCACCAAGGCGGCCCAGGAGAAGGGCATCGCGGCAGGCAAGCTCGTCCCGTCGTTCGCCGAGGCGATCGGCGGCCGTGGTGGCGGCAAACCGGACATGGCCCAGGGCGGTGGCACCAACCCGGCCGGTGCCGAGGAGGCCATCGCCTCACTGCGCGCGGCGGTCGCCCAAGTTGGCTGACGACGCCGTCGGGCGGCGCCCGGACCGGCCGGGGGAGACCGATCCGGGGCGCGGCAGGCGGCTTGGCGTGGATGTCGGATCAGTCCGGGTCGGGATCGCCTTGAGTGATCCCGACCCCATCCTCGCCAGCCCGCTCGTTACCCTCACTCGCGACGCGGCAGGCGACAAAGACGTCGACCAGCTCGTCGAACTCGTCACGGAACACGACGTGGTCGAAGTCGTCGTCGGCTTGCCGAGGACGCTCAAGGACCGTCACGGCCCGGCGGCCGAAGCGGCGCTGGACTACGCCGAAAAGGTCGCCACCAGGATCGCTCCGGTGCCGGTGCGGCTGGCCGACGAGCGGTTGACCACGGTGACGGCATCCAGGATGCTGTCGCAGCGTGGGGTGAAGGGACGCAAGCTTCGTGCCGTCGTCGATCAGGCGGCCGCGGTCGAGATCCTGCAGGCCTGGATCGACGCGGTAGCGGCACATCGCGCACGGAAGGGCGATACATGACCGAGCCCCACGGCCGGCCCGAGCGCCGTCAGGGCGGTAGACGAAGGTTGCGGGAAGAGCCTGAGGAGGCCAGCCCGCCACCGGCTCCGCCTCGCCGCCGTCCTGAGCCGCAACCACCGGTGGAGCCCGTCGCTCGTCGGCGGCACGTCCGGCAGGAGCCCGATGAGGTTCCCCCGCCGGCGCCGCCTCGTCGCCGGGCCGCACCTGAAGAGCCCCCGCCTCCGCCGCCCCGCGTACAGCGTCCGGCGCCGAGGCGCGCTCCAGAACCGGTGGCACCGTTGCCTCCCACCGCGCCGCCTTCTCCTCCCGTACCGCCACGGCGGTTCCCCCAGCCGGGTGACCGTGGTCCCGGCATGCCTGTCTACGCCCAGGACGAGCCCCCGCGTCCCGGCCGCCGCAGGCGCCGCGAGGACGACGGCCCGCTCCCGGACGAGCGGCCGACCGACATCATCCCCGCGATCCAGGAGGCGCCACTGGCCCGGCGCCCCGGCACGGCTCCTCCGCCGTCTCAGGGCAGCGAAGAGGAATACGACGAGATCTTCGGCGAAAACGCGTACGACGAGTACGAGGACTACGACGAGTACGACGAATACGAAGACGAACAGGACTTCGAGGACGAAGACCGCGCCGAGCCCGAACGTATCGAGGACGAGCGTCCGGACCGCAAGGGACCGCCGCCCAAGAAGCGCAAGAAGAAGCGCGCGCTGGGCTGGGTGGCCGCGCTGGCCGTGCTCGTCCTGCTCGCCGGTGGCGCTTACTACGGTTTCACCGAGATCTTCGGCTACGACGACTTCGAAGGCACCGGCGAAAGCGACGTCCTCGTCCAGGTGGAGAAGGGCGACTCGACGTCGGCGATCGGCAACCGGCTGCAAGCGGCCGGGGTGGTCGCCAGCGGCAAGGCGTTCGTGAAGGCGGGCGAGGACAACACCGCCGTCTCGCGGTTGCAGCAGGGCTACTACGTCATGAAGACGAAGATGTCCGGCGCCAGCGCGGTCGAGAAGATGACCGCGGCAGCTTCGAAGGTCGGCCAGGTCGAAATCCGGCCGTACACCCAGTTCGACGACATCACCCAGCCCGACGGCAAGGTGACGCCCGGTATCTACACGCTGCTGTCGAAGGCTTCCTGTGCGGACCTGAACGGCACGAGCACCTGCGTCCCGGTCGAAGAACTGCGCAAGACGGTCGAAACGGCGGACCTCGCGAAGCTGGGAATCCCGTCGTGGGCGGTCGAAGCCGCCTCGAAGGCCGAGCGCAGGGAACGGCGGCTCGAAGGCCTGATCGCCCCGGGCATCTTCAACGTCAAGCCCGGGTGGACGGCCGAAGAACTGCTCACCGACGTTGCGAAGACCTCGGCGAAGCGCATCCTCGACGCCGGGTTGAGCGATCAGTCGAAGGGCGAAGGCAGGACGCCGTACGAGACGCTCGTCATCGCGTCGATCATCGAACGTGAGGCGGTGAAGGCCGACTTCGGGAAGATCTCGCGGGTCATCTACAACCGGCTCGACGAGAAGATGAAGCTCGAGATGGACTCGACGGTCAACTACATCCTCGACCGGCCGACCCTGCTCACCAAACCCGAGGAACGGGACAAAGCGGGGGCGTACAACACCTACAAGTCCCTCGGGCTGACCCCGACGCCGATCTCGGTGCCGAGCGCGGAGGCGATCCAGGCCGCGCTGAAGCCGACCGCCGGGGAATGGATCTTCTTCGTCAAGTGCGAGAAGAACGGGCTCTCCTGCTTCGCGGTGACGAACGACGAGCACAACAAGAACAGGTTGGACGCGCAAAAACGTGGTGTCTACTGACCGCAAGGCCGCGATCCTCGGGAAACCGGTCGAACACTCGCTCTCGCCCGTACTGCACGGCGCCGCTTTCCGCGCGCTGGGCCTGGACGGCTGGACCTACGAGCGGGTCGAGATGGACGGTTCAGGGCTGCCAGGGTTCGTCCGCGGTCTCGGTCCGGAGTGGACCGGCCTGTCGGTGACCATGCCAGGGAAACGGGCCGCGCTGGAATACGCCGACGAGGTCACGCCGCGGGCGGCCGCGGTCGGCGCGGCGAACACGCTGGTGCGCCGGGAAACCGGCTGGCTCGCCGACTGCACCGACGTCGACGGTGTCACCGAAGCCCTGCGGGTCGCCGGTGGCTACTCGCCCGGTGAGGACGACGCGGCCGTCGTCCTCGGCGCGGGCGGCACGGCCGCGGCGGCCGTCGTCGGACTGGCCTCACTCGGCGTGCGGACGGTGCGGCTCGTCGTGCGGGATCCCGCACGGGCGACGGAAACGGTCGAGGCGGCGAAGCGGGCGGGCTTGGACGTCGAGGTCCTTCGCTGGGCCGACGCCGACTTCGGGAAGCTCGCGGCGGACTCGGCGGTGCTGGCCAACACCGTGCCCCCGGACGCCGTCCGGCCCCATCTGGCCGAGCTGGCAGGCATCGGCTGCGTCCTCGACGTCATCTATCACCCCTGGCCGACGGCGCTCGCCGAAGCCGTCGCCGACCGGGGCGGCAGGCTCGCGACCGGGCTGGACATGCTGCTGCACCAGGCTTTCGGGCAGGCCGAGTACTTCACCGGACAGCCCGCGCCGCGGGCGGCGATGCGAAACGCGCTGCGCGAGGCCACCGGCGGGATCCTTTCCTTGCCAATCAGCTGACAAGATCGTTCGGGTTCGATAATCTGGCCGACTGCCTTGAGAGAGGAACGAGGAGTCGATGCCTAAACCCGATCGAGACGACTACACCGAAGACGACATCAACAACGCGTGGGTCGAGCAGGCTCCGGTACTGAATTCCACCGTCACCCTGGCCGAATACGACCCGGAGTGGCCCGAACTGTTCGAACGGGAAGCCAAGCGCATCAGGGGGATCCTGGGGGAGCGTGCGCTGGTGCTGGAGCACGTCGGCTCCACGTCGGTGCCCGGGCTCTGCGCGAAACCGATCATCGACATCATGCTGATCGTCCCGGACTCGGACGACGAGGACGCCTACCTGCCGCAGTTGGAGGCGGAGGGCTACCAGCTCGTCATCCGTGAGCCGGACTGGGAGAAGCACCGCAGCTTCAAGGGCCCGGACACCGACATCAACCTGCACGTCTACTCGCCGGACAACGGCCAGGCCGAGCGCTACCGCCTCTTCCGGGAGAGGTTGATCGCGCACGAGGACGAACTGAAGCTCTACGAGACCAAGAAACGCGAACTGGCCGCGCGCACCTGGAAGTACATCCAGCACTACGCCGACGCCAAGACCCAGGTGATCGACGAGATCATCGAACGGGCCCGCGCCGCCCAATACGACGGTTTCGCCCGGCTCTACGCCGCGCACGCCGAAACCAGCAGTACCAACGCCCACTACGACCGCCCCGCCATCGTCGAACTGGCCGGTGACGTGGCGGGTAAGCGGGTGCTGGACGTCGGCTGCGCGGCGGGGCACCTCAGCGCGTTGCTCGCCGCGAAGGGCGGGGACGTCCTCGGCGTCGACGCCAGCGAGGGCATGGTCGCCATCGCGCGGGAGAAGTTCGGCGACGTCGCGAAGTTCGAGACGGCCGATGTCACGCGGCCGTTGACGTTCCTGGAGGACGGCTCCATCGACGTCGTCACGGCGTCGCTGGTGCTGCACTACCTGAAGGAGTGGGCTCCGGCGCTGGCGGAGTTCCGGCGGGTGCTGAAGCCGGGCGGGCTGCTGGTGTTCTCCGTGCACCATCCCGGTGAGGACTGGCGCTGGTTCGAGAAGCAGAACTACTTCCAGCTCGAACTGCTCGAAGACGAATTCCCGCAGGGACAGAAGGTGCGGTTCTACCGGCGGCCGCTGAGCTGGACGTTCGGCGCCGTGCGGGACGCCGGGTTCGCCGTCGACAGGCTGGTGGAGCCGATGCCGGAAGAGTCGATCGCCGAGTCCGACCCCCGGTGGTACGCGAACCTGCGGACGAAGCCGCGGTTCCTGTACTTCCGGACCCGCCCCGGGACTTGTCGTGACCAGAGGGGCCCGCGGAGTGCTTGCGGCGCGAGCCTCAGGTGTCGTCCCGCTTCGAGAGGTCCCGGATCAGCGAGACGATCTCCCGGCTCACCGGCCGCAGCACCCGCAGCCGCGACAGCCCCACCAGCCGCGCGATCAGTGGCACCGTCCGCTCCACGAGCACGCGGCTCCGCTTCTGCCCACGCGACCGGTCGTGGACCCAGAACAGCACGACGCCCATCTGGTACAGCCACAGCAGGTCGGGCAGGTCGTCGCGCAGGTCCGGGTCGAGTTTGGCGTCGGAGTCGGCGATGACGTCGCGCATCAGGCCGATGGAGGCGTCCCGCGCGGGTGTCGACTCCTCGCTGAACGGGCTCAGCGGCGAGTCCGGGTCGGCGGCGTTGACGAAGAACTGGGTGCCGAAGCGGTGGTACGGCTCGGCGACGTCGAGCCAGGTGAGCAGGACGGTCTTGAGCCGCGCGCTGAAGTCCCGCTCACCTTCGATCGACTGGCGTGCCGTCGTCAGGTGCACTTTGGCGATCTCGTCGTAGAAACCCTGGATCAGCTGGTCTTTCGAGGCGAAGTAGTAATAGGCGTTCCCGACCGACACACCCGCTTCGCCCGCGATCGCCCGCATGGTCGTGCGGTCGTAGCCGTTCTCGGCGAACAGCCGCAACGCGGTCGCCACGATCAGCGACCTGGTTTCCTCACTCTTCGCCACCACTGCACGTTATCCGGTCAGGGCGCGGGATGCGGAGCGGGCGCCGGGTGGCCGGGGTAGGGCGGCGGCGTCGGCGCGGGCCACGCGGTGGCGTGGTTCAGGTGCTTGCGGCGGATTCCGTTGAACACCAGCACGTTCCCGACGTGCATCACGCCGAGCACGAGCGCGACGGTGCCGACCTTGACCGACAGCATCTCGAAGACGTCGCGCGCGTCGAGGACGGTGTCGTTGCTGGTCAGGAACAAGGCCACGAAACCCAGGCTGACCAGGTAGAACCCGACGACGAGCAGTTGGTTGACCGAATGTGCCAGTGCCTGCTTTTCCTGGAAGACGTCCTCCAGGAACGTCTTGCCGTGCCTGCTCAGCGTGCGGGCGACCAGCACGGTCAGCGGGACGGTGATGGCCAGGTAGAGCGCGTAGGCCACGACTACGGGTTGCATGGGGACCTCCTTTTGAACGTGTTCAAGAAGAACCGTAGCCCAGATTTTGAACACGTTCAAGAGGTGCTGTTCATCTGAAGCTCACCCACCCGGCCGCCCGGGGTGCGTAAGGTCGCACCGACTCCGGGAGGTAAGACCGTGAAACGCATCGCCGCCGTGCTCACATCGGGCGCTCTGCTGGCAGGGACCCTGCTGGCCGCCACTCCGGCGGAAGCCACCGTCGGACAGAACGTCCGCTTCGCGACGTACAACGCTTCGCTCAACCGCGGAGCCGCGGGTCAGCTGGTGACCGACCTGTCGCAGCCGGGCAACGCGCAGGCGAACGAAGTCGCCGAGGTGATCCAGCGCAACCGGCCGGACGTGCTGCTGATCAACGAGTTCGACTACGTGCCGGAAAACCGCGCCGCGAACCTGTTCCGCGAGAACTACCTGAAGCGCGGCCAGAACGGCGCCGCGCCGATCGACTACCCGTACGCCTTCACCGCGCCGTCGAACACCGGTGTCGCGACGGGAGTCGACCTCGACCGCAACGGCCAGGTCGGCGGGGGCAACGACGCGCACGGCTTCGGCCTCTTCGAGGGGCAGTACGGCATGCTCGTGCTGTCCAAGTACCCCATCGACACCAAGAGCGTGCGGACGTTCCAGAAGTTCCGGTGGAAGGACATGCCGGGGGCGCTGCTCCCGGACGACCCGGCCACCCCGGCGCCGAGCGACTGGTACTCGCCGCAGGCACTCGACGTGCTGCGCCTGTCGTCGAAGTCGCACTGGGACGTCCCCGTCCGCGTCGGCCGGTCCACCGTGCACTTCCTGGCCGCGCACCCGACACCGCCCACCTTCGACGGCCCCGAAGACCGCAACGGCACCCGCAACAACGACGAAATCCGCTTCTGGGCGGATTACGTGACGCCGGGCAAGGGCCGCTACATCTACGACGACCGCGGCCGTCGCGGCGGGCTGGGCGCGCACGAGAAGTTCGTCATCGCCGGCGACTACAACTCCGACCCGCTCGACGGCGACAGCGTCCCCGGCGCGATCTCCCGCCTGCTGAACGCGCCTCGCGTCCTCGAGACGCGCCCGGGCAGCGAAGGCGCGGTGCGCGCCGCCCAGGACCAGGCAGGTGCCAACATCGGCCAGAAGGGCGACCCCTTCTTCGACACCGGCGACTTCAACGACAACGCGCCGGGGAACCTGCGGATCGACTACGTCCTGCCGTCGAGGGGCCTGTTCCCCTGGCGTGCCGAGGTTTTCTGGCCGCTGCCCGATTCACCGCTGGCGCGGCTCAACGACGCCTCGGACCACCATCTGGTGCGGGTCGACGTGTTCGTCCCGCGCTGGTAGGTCTCAGACCGAGACCGGCGGATCGCAGTGGGCGCCGAGCTGAGCCTTGCCCGAGCCGGTGAGCGCGGCGAGGCCGGTGCCCCGGCCGGTCGTCGCCATGAGCAGGTCGGCGAGCGGGCCCCGTACTTCGTCGGGCCCCTCGCCACCGGTCCAGTCGGCGTCGGTGGCGATCATCTTCACGCCCTTGCAGCGTTTCCGGGCGCCCCAGAACGGGCTGGCGAGGATGTGCTCCAGCGACGCGATCGCCGGCTCCTCGGGCATGGGCCGGACGCGGCCCAGCGGGCGGACGATGTCCTGGCCGTGGATGAGGACGTCGGCGAGCGGGTCGATCGGCTTGGCGCCGGGGGAGCGGTGGTCCGACCCCGCGTCCTCCCGGATCTGGGCGATGAGTTCGGCCGGCTCGAACCGGGTGGCGTGGCCGATGGCCTGGTCGGCGGTCATCCGGTCCCAATTCCCTTTCGCCTTGATGGCGCCCAGGATGGTGTCCTTGAGCCCGGTCCGGGGCGAGAGCGCCAGGTGGGCGGCCATTTCGTGGACGGTCCATTTCGGGCACAGGGTGTGCGCGGACCAGTCCTTCTCGTCGAGTCCTTCGAGCAGATCCGCCACGCTCAGCCGCTCGGCCTCGGTCCAGGCCAGCACCTTGCCCTCGTCCACATTCATACCCGGTGTCCTCTTCCTCAAGCCCGTCTGAGTGCTTCCATCGCCTCGCGCGGCTCCTTCGACCAGGCCTCTTCTCGACCGTCTTCGGCGACCAAGGAACGACCGTAATCGATGACGTGCGGTCCCGCAGTTTCCAGGAAGGGGGCGGCCTCCTCGGGCACGGTTCCGGGCACGACCCTAGCCTGGGCGGTATGAAGATCGCGATTCTCGACGACTACCAGGAAGTGGCGCTCGGCTTCGGGGACTGGGCCTCCCTCGGCGCCGAGACCAAGGTGTTCACCGAGCCGTTCGCGGACCCCGCCGACGTGGTCGCCCGCCTGCGGGAGTTCGACGTCGTGGTCGCGATGCGCGAGCGCACCCGGTTCCCCGCCGAAGTCCTCGACCGGTTGCCCGCGCTCAAGCTGCTGGTGAGCACCGGCCACCGCAACGCCGCGATCGACGTGGCCGCCGCCCGGCGCAACGGCGTGGTCGTCTCCTCCACCGGGTACCTCGCGGCCCCGGCGGCCGAGCACACCTGGGCGCTGATCCTCGCCGCCGCGCGGAACGTGCCGGTGGAGTCGGAGAACATGCGTGAGGGCGGCTGGCAGACCACGGTCGGCACGGTCCTGGCAGGCAAGACCCTCGGGCTGCTCGGGCTCGGCAGGCTCGGTGCCGGCGCGGCCAAGATCGGCCAGGCGTTCGGCATGGAGACCATCGCCTGGAGTCAGAACCTGACCCAGGAGAAGGCCGATCCCCACGGCGTGACGGCGGTGGCGAAGGACGAATTGTTCGCCCGCGCGGACGTTTTGTCGGTTCATCTGGTGCTCAGCGACCGCAGCCGCGGACTGGTCGGCGCACCGGAACTCGCCGCGATGAAGCCGACGGCGATGCTCGTCAACACCTCGCGCGGCCCGATCGTGGACGAGGCCGCCCTGGTGGACGCCTTGCGCCGCAAGGAGATCGCGGTCGCCGCGCTCGATGTCTACGACGTCGAGCCGCTGCCCTCGGAGCATCCGCTGCGGACACTGGACAACGTCGTGCTCACCCCGCACATCGGCTACGTCACCCGCGAGACCTACGAGATCTTCTATCGCGACGCGGTCGAGGACATCGCGGCCTTCCAGGCGGGTTCGCCGGTCCGCGTCATGGAGTGAGGCCGCGCAGTTCCGAGAGGACGGCGTCGGTATAGGGCGGCCACACCTCGGCCGCCCACGGGCCGAAAGCGTGGTCGGTGAGCGCGACACAGGCGGCACCGGCGTCGGGGTCGACCCAGAGGAACGTGCCGGACTGCCCGAAGTGGCCGAAGGTCCGCGGCGAGCTCGACGAGCCGGTCCAATGTGGACTCTTGTGGTCGCGGATCTCGAAACCGAGGCCCCAGTCGTTCGGCTTCTGGTGGCCGAAGCCGGGCAGGACACCGGAAAGGCCGGGGAAGACCACGGAAGTCGCCTCGCGCACCGTCTCGGCGGCGATCAGCTTCGGGGCCTGCAGCTCGGCGGCGAACGCGACCAGGTCGTCCACGGTGGACTCGGCGCCCGAAGCGGGGGAGCCGGTCAGCTTGGTCGCCTTCATGCCCAGCGGCTGGAAAAGCGCCTCCGCCTGATAGTCGGCGAAGGGGATGCCGGAGTGCTCGGTGAGCGCGTCGGCGAGCTGCTCGAACCCGGCGTTGGAGTACAGGCGCCGGTTGCCGGGCGCGGCCATCGGCTTGTGCTCGTTGAAGGCGAGCCCGGAGGTGTGCGCGAGCAGGTGCCGGATCGTCGAGCCTTCCGGCCCGGCGGGGGTGTCGAGTTCGACGACGCCCTCTTCGATGGCGATCAGCGCGGCGTAGGCCGTCAGCGGCTTCGTCACCGACGCCAGCTTGTAGACCTTCGTCGTGTCGCCGTGCGTACCCAACACGTCACCGGCGACGGTCACCACGGCCGTGGCGGCGTTGGCAGACGGCCACTGTTCGATCTCGCGCACGCTCTCCATGCCCAACACCCTACGAAGCCCGGGCCGGTCGGGGCGGCCCGGGCTTCGCAGGGAGGGGATCAGGCGTCGAGGTCGGTCGCCACCAGCTCGGCGATGGCGTCGACGGCCGCCTCGGCGCCCTCACCTTCGGCACTGATGATGACCTCGTCGCCGTAGCCGGCGGCGAGGGTCATCAGGTTCAGCACGCTGCCGGCCGCGACCGGGTCGCCGCCCGCCTTGGCGATGGACACCGCGACGGGCTGCGCCGCGGCCGCCTTGGCGACCGTCGCCGCGGGCCTGGCGTGCAGGCCCACCTTGCTGGCCACGGTGACGCGTTTCTCCGGCATGTTCTTTCCCTTCGTGCCTTCGGTTCTGCTGTGCTGAAACTACTTGACGGGTTTGGCCGCGGTGGCTTCGAGATCGGCCTCGATCGCGTCGTCCTCGCGGCCAGGGGTCCGCAGGTTCCACTTCTTGATCACGAAGCGGAAGATCACGTAGTAAAGGACTCCATAGGCCAAACCGATCGGGATGAGCAGCCAGACGTTGCTGCTCGCCGCCGGGAGACCGCTGTTAAGCGCGAAGTCGATCGCCCCGGCGGAGAAGCCGAAGCCGAGGTGGATGTCGAGCGCGTTCACCAGTGCCATCGACGTGCCGGTCAGGACCGCGTGGATCAGGTACAGCGGCCACGCGACGAACATGAACGAGAATTCGATCGGCTCGGTGATACCGGTCAGGAACGAGGTCAGCGCACCGGCGATCATCACACCGCCGACGATCTTCTTCTGGCTGGGCTTCGCGCTCTGCCAGATCGCCAGTGCCGCGGCGGGGATGGCGAACATGAAGATCGGGAAGAAGCCGGTCATGAAGGTGCCACGGGTGGGGTCGCCCTCGAAGAACTGGGTGAGGTCACCACCGTCGAAGATGAACCATACCGGCACGTTCAGCAGCTGGTGCAGACCGACCGGGATCAGCAACCGGTTCAGGACACCGTAGATACCGCCACCGACGACCGGTGCGCCGGTGACTGCCTCTCCCGCGGCCTGGATGCCTTCGTTGACCCAGTGGAAGACCAGGCCGAAGGGCACGGCGAGGAGCATCAGCGTCAGGGCGGTGACGATCGGCACGAAGCGGCGGCCGCCGAAGAAGGCCAGGTAGGGCGGCAACTTGATGCGATAGAACTTCTGCCACAACAGGGCGGTGACCAAACCGACGATCACACCGGCCAGCACACTGTAGGGCCACTTCATCGGGTTGAGCATCAGGCCCGCGGGCTTCTCGGGGTTCCAGCCCGGCAGCTCGGAGAACGGCGCGAAGACCTGGAGGACGCTGGTGAACACGAAGAAGCCGACCACGGCGGCCAGCGCGGTCGCGCCGTCGCTCTTCCGGGCGAAGCCGACGGCGATACCCACCGCGAACAGGAGCGGCAGCCAATTGAACAGCGAGTTGCCCGCCGCACCGAGAACCTCGGCCACTTTGGTCCAGCCGAGTCCTTCCTCGCCGAGCAGGTCAGGTTGACCGAACCTGTTGAGGAGCGCGGCGGCGGGCAGAGCGGCGATGGGGAGCATGAGGCTGCGGCCGAAGCGCTGAAGCCCGGCCAGTCCCTTGCCCTTGCTCTTCGCCCCCTCGGCGGTGGTGGAGCTCATCGGGTACCTCCGTAGTGAGGATGGTGACCGGAATCCGGGGTGTTCCGGTCCAGCTGCATAGTGACCTGGTAGTGATCGCCCCGGTACCAGGAAGTCATGTCTTCGATCGGTTCCCCGTTGACGCTGGAGACCCGGCGGAAGACAAGGAGCGGACTGCCGGCGCGCATGCCGAGCAGGCGTGCCGTTTCGCGGTCCGCGGATTCGGCCCAGACCGTCTGCCACGCGTGATCCGGGCGGAGGTCATACGACTGGGCGAGTTGGACGTACAACGATCGAGTGAGATCGAGATCGAGCAGACCGGGCATCCGGCCCGCGTGATACCAGCCACGCTCGACAGCCAGTGGCACCCCGTCGGCACGGCGGAGCCGTACCAGCCGGTGTGCCGGGGTCCCGGCGGTCAGGCCGAGGGCGTGCGCCGAGGGGGCGGGCGGGACCTCGGTGGCGGTCTTGACGACCTCCGTGGTCGGGGTCATCCCGCGACGGCGCATGTCCTCGGTGAAGGACATCAGGTAGAGCTGCAGTTCCATGCGCCTCGCGGCGGTGAACGTCCCCTTGCCGCGCACGCGCGACAAGAGCCCTTCTTCGACCAGCTTGCCGATCGCCGACCGGACGGTGAGCCTCGACACCTGATAGGTCTCGGCGAGGTCACGTTCCGAGGGGATAGGTGAGCCGGGGGGTAGCTCGCGCTCCACCGTGCGGCGCAGAATCTCCCGCAGCTGGGCGTGCTTGGGCGTCGGTCCGTTGATCACACGGTCGGACGGCGGCTGCTGCGCCGAAGCGCTCATGACGGTCACCGTCCTTTCGGGGCGGTCGCTTCGGGTAACCCGTACTCGCATCTGGTCCGGAAGATTGGTACGTTCCGGTCTAGACCAATGGTCCGATGGGGCAGGATGCTCCGTCGCACGAGCGGGTGTCAACCACCGTTACGCGTTCGTGGCCAGGGATCACGTGCGAGTCGGCGAACGGCGTAGTACAGCTGGTTCGCATGTGGGAAACCGACAGGGAACAGGGAGACCGCGATGGCGGATGACAGGGCGGAAAAAATCCTCGCGGGCCTCGGCGGTGCCGAGAACGTCATCGAGGTCGAGGGGTGCATCACCCGGCTGCGTTGTGAACTCGAAGACATGAGCCTGCTCGACGAGGCGGCGCTGAAGGCCGCCGGCGCGATGGGCGTCGTGCGCATGGGAGCCGGTGTCCAGGTGATCGTGGGGCCGGAGGCCGACACGATCGCCAGTGACATCGAGGACCTGATGTGAGCCTCGAAATTCTGAGCCCGGTAAGCGGTAAGACGACCGCTATGACCGAAGTACCCGATCCGGTCTTCGCGCAGGCGATGGTCGGACCCGGACTCGCGGTCCTGCCCTCGGGCGGGCGCCAGGACGCGGTCTCACCGGTCGACGGGACGGTCGTGACCCTGCATCCGCACGCCTTCGTGGTGGCCACCGAGGACGGCCGCGGCGTGCTGGTCCACCTCGGGATCGACACGGTCAAGCAGAAGGGCGAGGGGTTCACCCTCCACGTCGTCAAGGGTGAGACCGTCCGTGCCGGGCAGCCGGTCGTCGAATGGGACCCCGAAGCGGTCGTGGCCGCCGGCTACTCGCCGATCGTGCCGGTGGTGGCGCTGGACGCGAAGGCCGAGGTCCTTTCCGGACTGCGCATCGACGGCGACGTCGAGGCGGGCGACCCGATCTTCACCTGGGACAGCTGAACGCTTTACGCGAAAGGGTCCCTTTAGGACGTTCTCCGTCCTAAAGGGACCCTTCGCTGTGCTCAGGCCGTGACGACCTGACCGTTCGTGACCTTGACCGCGACCGAGGGCAGCGGTTTGTCCGCCGGCCCCTTTTTGACCGCGCCGGTCGCCGCGTCGAAGATCGAGTTGTGGCATGGACACTTGAGCTCCGCGCCGTCCGGGACGACCGCGCAGCCCTGGTGCGTGCAGATCGCGCTGAACGCGGCCGCGGCGCCTTCGGCGGTCCTGGTCACGATGACGTCCTTGCCATCCGCTGTCTTCGCGGCCTTCGCCTGGCCGACCTCGATGTCGGAGAGCGCGGTCAGGGTCTCGCCCGGAGCCGCGGCGGGCGGCGCGGCGGCCGAGCCGGACGACGGGGTGTCGCTTCCGCAGGCCGTGATGGCCACGGCACCGACGGCCGCGCCGGCGACGGCGGCCCCGGTGGTCAGGACGGTGCGGCGGGAGTGGAGTTCGGCAGTCATGCCCCTACACACGGTCGGAGCACCCATCCGGTTCACTTTCGCCGACCATCGGGTGCCGAATTGAACCGAGCACCCCTCTTTTCCGTGTTCACAGGCATGGGGGAACCGAACACGGGAAAAGAGACGCGGACATGATCCGGTGGTTGTCGCGGGCGGTGGTGGCGGCGGGCCTGCTCGGCTCGGCGTGGGTGCATTACGTCGTATGGCAGGACTGGGCGGCCGAAACGGACGTGGTCGGTCCACTCTTTCTGGTGAACGTGGTGGCCGGCGTGGTCATCGCGGTCGCCGTCCTGGTCTGGCACCACTGGCTTTCCGTGTTCGCGGCGATCGGCTTCGGCTTGGCCACACTGGGCGCGTACGTGCTTTCGCTGACCACAGGGTTCTTCGGCGTCTCGGAGCGCTTCACCACCCAGGCCGAGTTCTGGGGCTTGATCACCGAAGTGGTTTGCGTGGTCTTCGCCCTCCCCCTGCTCTTCGCCCGCGAAGGCACGGATCGGTGAAGGAATTCGCGGAGGACCGGCTGATGCGGGCTTTGCACGAAGAGCACGCCGCGGCGCTCATGAAGGCCCCTTCCTTGCGTCTAGCGCCAAGTTTCCGGCAAAGTCGAGGTCTTGCAGGTCAGGCGGTTGTTCGTCGCTGTGTGAGGCTGACGATGTAGGAATGGGGACGTTGAGTGTCCCCATTCCTACATCGTCGCGGGGTCACTAGCGATGCTGAGTCCGGATTACCAGCAGCAGCGCTGACCAGTGGCTCTGCGACTTTGCCGTGACCCTGCGCCTAAGTACGTGAAGGGGGCCTTCACGTACTCGGAAAGCGCCCAGCCGGTCGCATGAGCACTACTGGTCACATCCGACCCGCAACCGGCCGCTGCGGGCTGAAGGGAGCTTTCCCCGCATCGGACGCGGCGAAAGCTCCCTTCGCCGCGTGAGACGTGGGCATCCGTCCCACCGCCACGAACGGCCTCCCTTCCGCAAGTAGTCGACTACTTGCGGAAGGCCCGACCAGGCGAAAGTTCGTGAAAGTCCCTGTCACGAAAAGAAAATTCTTGCCACACCGAGCGCGACGGGCGCACTCTTGATCTTGTGTTCATGCCGATCGCCTTCGCGGTGGCGGGCGCCGGATCGGCGCTCGCCACCCGCTCCTGCCTACGCCGCGCGGGAGCGCCGGTGACGGCTTGGGCGGCGGCGCTCGCGGCCGCGTTGCTCCTCGCGGTCTGCCTCCGTCACCAAGGCGGAGCCTGGCCGTCGTGGTGGCTCGCGGTCCCGGCCGTGCTGACGGTCTTCGCGGTCCCGCTGGCGCTCGCCGACCTCAAGTACCGCCGCCTGCCCGACGTCCTGACCCTGCCCGCGTACCCGGCGCTGGCCGTCGCGCTGGGGGTCGCGGCGGCCGGGGGAGGGGTGGACATCGCCTGGCGGGCCGTGCTCGGCGCGCTGGTCTTCGGCGGCGCGCACGCGCTCGTCCACGTGCTGTCGCCGCGCTCGCTCGGCGCCGGTGACGTGAAGCTGGCCGGGAGCCTCGGCGCGGTCCTCGCCGCGACCGGCTGGCCGTCGGTCGTGCTCGGTGCCGTCGCCGCGGCTCTGCTGAGCGTGGCGCTCGCGGTGGGCGGACCCCGGCATCCCACGGTGCCGCACGGGCCTGGCCTCCTGGTCGCGGCCTGGGCACTCGCCGTCTTCGCCGGACCTGGTCCGGGATAGCCCGGCCTGTCCAGGAACGAGAGGGAGACTGTGACAGGATCTGTCAGGTGTTGCGCTGGATAACCGCAGGGGAATCGCACGGACCCGCCCTCGCCGCCATCCTGGAAGGGATGCCTGCCGGGGTCGAGGTCACCACCGCCGAAGTGGGCGAGCAGCTCGCGCGACGGAGGCTCGGCTTCGGCCGCAGCCCCCGGATGGGCTTCGAGACCGACCACATCGAGTTCACCGGAGGTGTCCGGCACGGGCTCACCCAGGGTGGCCCCGTCGCGGTCCAGATCGAGAACGCCGAGTGGCCCAAGTGGGAGAAGGTCATGTCGGCCGATCCCGTGCCCGCCGAGGAGCTGGATGGCCTGGCGCGCAACGAGCCGCTGACCCGTCCCCGGCCCGGCCACGCGGACCTGCCCGGCATGCAGAAGTACGGCTTCCCCGAGGCCCGTCCGGTGCTGGAGCGCGCGAGCGCCCGCGAGACGGCGTCCCGTACGGCGCTTGGCACGGTGGCCCGCGCGTACCTCAAGCAGCTGCTCGGGGTCGAGATCCTCAGCCACGTCGTGTCCATCGGCGGTGCCTCGGCGCCGGAGGGCCCGCTGCCCGTGGCGGCGGACCTGCCCGCCATCGACGAGAGCCCGGTCCGGGCGTTCGGTCAGGAGGGGACCGACGCGATGGTCGCCGAGGTCGACGCCGTGCGGAAGGCGGGTGACACCGTCGGCGGCGTGATCGAGGTGATCGTCTACGGGCTGCCGCCGGGCCTCGGCTCGCATGTGCACTGGGACCGCAGGCTCGACGCCCGGCTCGCCGGCGCGCTCATGGGCGTGCAGGCGATGAAGGGCGTTGAGGTCGGCGACGGCTTCACCACGGCCAAGCGCTGGGGCAGCCAGGCCCACGACGAGATCGACCGCGGCACCGGCCCGGTCGGGGTGACCCGCCGGTCCAACCGGGCGGGCGGCCTCGAAGGTGGCATCACCAACGGCGAACCGCTGCGCGTGCGCGTCGCCATGAAGCCGATTTCGACCGTTCCCAAAGCATTGTCCACTGTGGATGTCACGACCGGTGAACCCGCGGTGGCCATCCACCAGCGTTCCGACGTCTGCGCGGTACCCCGTGCCGGGGTCGTGCTGGAGTCGGTGGTCGCGCTGGTCCTCGCGGACGCCGCGCTGGAGAAGTTCGGCGGTGACTCGCTGATCGAGGGCAAGCGCAACGCCGAGGCGTACCTGAAGGCGCTCGAGGAGCGCTGGTGACCCCACGCGCGGTGATCATCGGGCCGCCGGGCTCGGGCAAGAGCACGGTCGGCCCGGCGCTCGCCGCCCGGCTCGGCCTCGCCTTCCGTGACAGCGACGACGACATCGTCGCGAGCGCGGGCAAGCCCATCACCGACATCTTCGCCGACGAGGGCGAGCCCGCCTTCCGCGCGCTGGAGGAGGAGATGGTCGCGAAGGCGCTGGCCGAGCACGACGGCGTCCTCTCCCTGGGCGGGGGAGCGCCGATCACCGCGGGCACCAGGGCCCGGCTGGGCGGGCACACCGTGGTCTTCCTCAACGTCGGGATGGCCGCGGGCGTTCAGCGCGCCGGTCTGTCGACCGCGCGCCCGCTGCTGGCCGGGGTGAACCCCCGCGCCACCTATAAGGCGCTCCTCGACGCACGGCTGCCGGTGTACCGCGAGGTGGCCACGATCGAGATCGAGACCGATCACCGCACCCCGGACGAGGTCGTCGAAGCCGCCGTCGCCGGGCTGAACGAAGCCAGCAAGGAACGAGCATGAAGCGCACCATCACCGGCGTTTTTCTCGCCGTCATGGCCCTGACCCTGACCGCTTGCGGCGACGAGAAGCAGCCCGCCGGAGCGGACGTGATCCAGACCGGCGCCGCGGCGACCGGCTCGGCCACCGCATCGGCCGCGCCCGAAACCGATGTCGCCGCCGACGTCCAGGTCATGAAGTGCGACAGCAACAGCTACACCCCGAAGGTCACCATCGAGGTCACGAACAGCACCGGTGAGGACGCGCGTTACGCCGTCACCATCGCGATCAAGGACGCCGAGGGCAAGGCCTCCGGTGAAGCGCTGTTCGCGAAGGACCGGATGACGCCGGGTGAGAAGGTGACCGAAGAGATCCCGGGCGACACCCCGGTCAAGGGCAAGATCTCCTGCGAGGTCGCCAGGGCCAAGCGGCTTCCGCCGAAGTGAGGGAAACGATGACCGAACCGGTCCGCATCACCGTCAACACCGCCAAGCCGTACGACGTCGTCATCGGCCGGGGCCTGCTCGGCGAGCTCGCCGAGCAGCTCGCCGACGCCTCCAAGGTCGCGCTGATCCACCCGCCGACGCTGACGACCACCGCCGAGGCCATCCGCGACGAACTGGCCGCCGCCGGGATCGACGCGCACCGGGTCGAGATCCCCGATGCCGAGGACGGCAAGGCGCTCACCGTCGCCAGCTTCTGCTGGGAGGTCCTCGGCCGCATGGGCCTGGACCGTCAAGGAGTGGTCGTCGGGCTCGGCGGCGGTGCCGTGACCGATCTGGCGGGCTTCGTCGCCGCGACCTGGATGCGCGGCGTACGGCTGGTCAACGTCCCCACCACGCTGCTGGGCATGGTCGACGCCTCGCTCGGCGGAAAGACCGGCATCAACACCGAGGCCGGCAAGAACCTCGTCGGCGTCTTCCACGAGCCGAGCGCGGTCCTTGTCGACCTCGCGACGCTGGAAACGTTGCCGCCCAACGAACTCGTCGCCGGGATGGCCGAGGTCGTCAAGGCCGGGTTCATCGCGGACCCGCGCATCCTCGAGCTCGTCGAGCAGAACTCGGCCGCGGCGCTGGACACCACCGGTGAAATCATCGGCGAGCTGGTCCGCCGCTCGATCCAGGTCAAGGCCGACGTCGTCGCCGCGGACCTGCGCGAGTCGAACCTGCGCGAGATCCTCAACTACGGCCACACCCTCGCCCACGCCATCGAACGCCGCGAGAAGTACCGGTGGCGTCATGGTGCCGCGGTCAGTGTCGGGCTGGTGTTCGCCGCCGAGCTCGCGCGCCTGGCGGGTCGTCTCGACGACGCCACCGCGGAGCGGCACACGGCCGTGCTCAAGCTGCTGGGCCTGCCGACCACCTACGACCCGGAGGCGCTCCCGCACCTGCTGGAGACGATGAAGGGCGACAAGAAGACCCGGTCGGGCGTGCTGCGCTTCGTCGTCCTGGACGGGCTCGCCAAGCCCGGCAGGCTGGAAGGCCCCGACCCGTCACTGCTCGCGGCGGCGTACTCGGTGGTGGCGGGCGAGGCCCCCAAGTCCGGCGGGAGCGTGCTGCTGTGAAGGTGCTCGTCCTCAACGGCCCTAACCTCGGCAGGCTCGGCCTGCGCGAACCGGGGATCTACGGTTCGGCCACGCACGCGGACCTGGTCTCGACCTGTGTCGGCACCGGGAAGGAACTCGGGATCGACGTCGAGGTCCGCCAGACCGACCACGAGGGCGAGATGGTCGGCTGGCTGCACGAAGCCGCCGACGCCGGCTGGCCGGTGGTGCTCAACGCGGCCGCGTGGACGCACTACTCGATCGCGGTCCGCGACGCCGCCGCCCAGCTCAAGGCGCCGCTGATCGAACTGCACATCTCCAACGTGCAAAAACGCGAGCAGTTCCGGCACCAGAGCGTGCTTTCGGATATCGCCACCGCCGTCCTCGCCGGGCTCGGGGTCGACGGTTACCCGCTGGCCCTGCGTTGGATTGCCGCGAACGCGGGATGAACAACCCGCCCGGGCTCGAGACCGCGCGGCTGCGGCTGCGCCCGCTGGCCGGGTCCGACACCGAGGCGATCGTCGAACTCTTCGCCGACCCGGCGTTGAGCGCGCATTTCGCGGTTCCGCTCACCGAACCGGACCTTGTCCGCGAGATGGTCGGACGGCGGCTGGCGTACGACGGCCCGGCCGGGATGGGGCACTGGGCGATCGAACGCGACGGCGAGGTGATCGGCCTCGCGCATCTGCGGCCGTCGGCGGAGTTGCCCGGCGAAGTGCCGGAGATCGGCTACTACCTGGCGCGTGCGTACGGCGGACAGGGCCTGGCGACCGAGGCCGCGAGCGCGCTGCTCGACCACGGACTCGTCGGACTCGGTCTGTCGTCGGTGTGGGCACTGATCGGCGAGTCCAATGTGGCCAGTCTGAACTTGGTGCGGCGGTTGGGTTTCCTGGACGTCGGCGGCGGTGACCACTACGGCAGCGGCCCGCACCGCGTGCTCGTCGCGTTGCCGTCGGATCACGGGCGGGCCCACCACATCGAACTGTGGGTGCCGGATCTCGCGCGGGCCGAGGAGAGCTGGGGCTGGCTGCTCGGCGCACTCGGCTGGCGGGAGTTCCAGCGCTGGCCCGCCGGGGTCAGCTGGAAGCACGGCGCGACCTACCTCGTCGTCGAACGTTCTCCCGCGCTCAGCGGCGAAAAGCACGAGCGCACCGCGCCGGGCCTGAACCATCTCGCCCTGCACGTCGATACCCGCGATCGGGTGAACGACTTGGCTTCGGAGGCTCTCGAACACGGCTGGTCGGCGATGTTCGCGGACAAGTATCCGTATGCGGGCGGTGATCAGCACTACGCCGCCTACCTCGAAAACACCGACGGGTTCGAGGTGGAGTTGGTAGCCCTACCGGGGAGCGACGTCACCCGGCTGGGTTAAGTCTCGCTACACTCGGCCATCATGCGCCTTTTTCGTGGGGGTCGGCGACCCGCCCGTGTCGTGGTGGCCGTCCTCGCGGTCGGCGTGGTCCTCGCGGCGTGCAGTGACGGCCTCGCCCAACCCCAGGCCGACGGCAAGGGCGGTGGGATCGGCGGAGCCCAGCTGACGCCGCCCAGCGAGCAGCCCCGGCCGACGGACGTCGAACTCGCCACGAGCGATCCCCGGGCCGGCGCCGGCGTGGTCGGCGCCGGCGATCAGGACGCGGTCTACAACTACGGCCCGACCGTGATGCGGGACGGCGGCAAGCTCCGGATGTGGTGGTGCAGCCAGTACGGCAGCGCCCAGCCTCCCGGTGACGACATCCTCTACGCGCAGTCGCCCTCGCTCGACGGGCCCTTCACCGGCCCGTCCGGGGGTGGCCCGGCGGCGGTGTTCTCCGGCGCGCCCGGCGGTTTCGACGGGATGCACACCTGCGACCCCTCGGTGATCAGGGTCGGCTCGACCTATTACATGTACTACACCGGCGCGGCGGGCGACCACGCGCTCGGCAACTCGATCGGCCTCGCCACCAGCACCGACGGCCTCACCTGGACCCGCGCCGCGGGCGGAAAGCCGATCATCGTGCCCTCGCACGACGTGCATCGCGCCAACGTCTACGGCGCCGGTCAGCCCTCGGCCGTGTACCTCGACGGCTGGTTCTACGTGCTCTTCACCGACACCACGGCCAAGGCCGCCGGGTGGAACGGCGCCGGGCAGTTCCTGCTGCGCGCCAAGAACGCGGCCTTCAGTAAGGGCGTGGAGACGTTGGGAGAGCAGGGCTTCGTGCCCAAGCCCGGGACGACCTCGCCCCGCACCCGCTCACTGGTCGACGGGTTCAGCACCGACCTGATGTGGGTCGGCTCGCTCGACGCTTTCGTGATCGCGCACGAGACCGACACCGGCACCACGCTCACCTTCTGGACCAGGGACTTCTCCGCGCAGCCGTACCGGCCGGTGGTCGTCCCCGGCGCCTGGAAGGAGGGCCCCGGACTGGTCCGGCGGCCCGACGGCCACGCGCCGCTCTCTTCGGGTGACGTCTGCGACCGGGTCCCGTTCGACGTCGTCCGCGCCACGATCGTCGGCGGCGCGGGGGCGCCGACCGACCTCAGGCATTTCGGCCTGGACGTCCGGGGCTCGCGGGCCTGCGACGGCGACGCCCGGGTCCGGACGGCGTTCGAAGGCGTCGCGATGCCGTCGCCGCAGCGGACGATCGATCTGGTGGCCGACGGAAAGCTGGTCAGGGTCGACCGGCGTTCGGTGGCGGCGGTGCTCGCCGGTGAGGTGCTGAACCAGCGGCTCAAGGTCGTCGACAGGTTTCCGCAGGCCGCGCGGTTGAGCGCCGGAGCGAGGATGGTGCGCGCTCCCGGCCGCGGGATGGGCGTGGTGCTGGACGGCAGGCTGTTCGCCGTGCCGGACGCCGGGGCCGCGGCGCTGAACGACTCGGCCGTCGAGGAGATCAGCGATCAGGCCTGGGACGGCTTCCCTGCCGGTTTCTCGCTCGCGGGCTGAGCTTCTTCTTCGTCTTCGGCAGGCGCCTTCTTGCCGATCAGGCCGCCGGCGAACAGGCCCAGCCCGGCCGGGATGAGCACCAGCAGGGCCGAGAACGCGGCGCCGCCGGTGAGCGCGCCGCCGAGTTCGGAGGCGCCGGTCTGGTCGACGAACACCGCGCGGCCGATCACGTACAGCACGCCCGAGACCGGGCCGGCGAGCAGCGCCGCGATGAACCAGTTCCGGCCACGCTCGGGTTTGCCCCGCCAGGCGTCCACGGCGCTCCAGCCCGCCGCCGCGCCGACGAGGACCGCGAGGGCGAGCGAGGTGACGAGGGTCTTGTCGGTGGGGTGGAAGACCTCGTACTTGGCCAGCACGGTGACGGCCACGCCGTGCAGCAGCGCCATCACGAGTCCACGAGTCAGCCACGGTGCCATGGGGTGAGTTTAACTCGCGAGTAGCGATCGTCACGCCCGCACGTTCGGTGCCGCGGGCGGCAAGTACGTGAAGGCCCCCTTCCTTGCGCCTCAGTACAGGGCCTCGGCAAAGTCGCGGAGCTGCTGGTCAGCGCTGTTGGTGGTAGTCCGAGCTTGGCATCGCTGGTGCCCCGCTCGGGTGTGTGCCTGGGGTTATGGCCTCGAACCTCTGTTGACGAAGCTCCGCGACCGGTGTGCCTCCGCGACGATGAAGGAATGGGGATACTCAACGTCCCCATTCCTTCCTTAACAGCCTCATGCGGCGACGAAGAGCCGCCTGCCGGTTAGATCTCGGCTTTGCCGCCTAAGTACGTGAAGGGGGCCTTCACGGACCACCTCGGCGAAACGCGGGCCGTGAGTCGTCCGGCAGCGGCCCTCGCGTTGGCGGCCGACCCCCTAAACTCCATTCCGTGCGTGAATACTTCTCTCGCCGCCGCGCGGCGCTGCGTTCCCTGCTGACCGACTCCGGGGTGGACGCGCTGCTGGTCACGGACCTGCTCAACATCAGGTACCTGACCGGCTTCACCGGGTCCAACGCCGCTCTCCTCGTCCACGGGAGCGGCGACGACAAGACGATCTTCTGCACCGACGGCCGCTACACGGTCCAGTCGGCGACCGAGGTACCCGACCTCGAACGGGTGCTGGACCGCGCGAGCGCGGCCAAGCTCGCCGAGCTGGCGGCCGAACAAGAATTCGGCAAGACCGGGTTCGAGAGCCAGCACGTCAATGTCGAGCAGCACGAGGACCTCAAGGTGCACTTCGACCGCGTCCAGCTGGTCCGGACGCCCGGTCTCGTCGAGCGGCTGCGGCTGGTCAAGGACGAGCAGGAGATCGAGGCGCTGCGCCAGGCGTGCGCGGCGGCGGACAGGGCGCTGGAGGACCTGGTGTCCGCCGGTGGGCTGCGGCCGGGCCGCACCGAGCTGGACGTCGCCCGTGACCTGGAGAATCGCATGCTCGGCCACGGGTCGACCGGGCCGTCGTTCGACACGATCGTCGCGGCGGGCGGCAACTCCGCGATCCCGCACCACCGGCCGACTTCGGCCGTGCTGGCGACCGGCGACTTCGTCAAGATCGACTTCGGCGCCACGGTCGACGGCTACCACTCCGACATGACCCGCACGTTCGTCCTCGGCAAGCCGGCGGCGTGGCAGGAAGAGGTCTACGAGCTGGTCCAGCGGGCGCAGGAGGCGGGCTGCGACGCCGTCCTCCCCGGCGCGGAAGTGTCCGATGTGGACAAAGCGGCCCGTGGCGTGATCGCCGCCGCGGGGCGCGGCGAGAGTTTCGGCCACGGCCTCGGCCACGGGGTCGGACTGCAGGTGCACGAGGCGCCCAGTCTCGCCACCACCGGCGTCGGTACACTGACCGCCGGTATGGCCGTCACCGTCGAGCCTGGTGTGTATCTGCCCGGACGCGGAGGCGTGCGCATCGAGGACACGCTGGTCGTGCGGGAAGGTACGCCCGAACTCCTCACGCTGAGCACCAAGGAACTCGTGGTCGTCTGACGGCGGCCCGGAAGATCGACACAGGAGACTGCACACTCGTGGCCACCACCAACGACCTGAAGAACGGGCTCGTCCTCAACCTCGACGGCCAGCTCTGGACCGTCACCGCGTTCCAGCACGTCAAGCCGGGCAAGGGTGGTGCGTTCGTCCGCACCACGCTCAAGCACGTGCTGACCGGCAAGGTCGTCGACAAGACCTTCAACGCGGGCACGAAGGTCGATACGGCCACCGTCGACCGCCGCAACATGACGTACCTGTACAAGGACGGCACGGACTTCGTGTTCATGGACGCGGAGACCTACGACCAGATCACCGTGCTGGCCGAGACCGTCGGCGACAACGCGAACTACCTGCTCGAGAACTTCGAGGTCCAGGTCGCGGTGCACGAGGGCGTCCCGCTGTACATCGAGCTGCCGACCTCGGTCGAGCTGATCGTCCAGCACACCGACCCTGGCCTGCAGGGCGACCGGTCCACCGGCGGCACCAAGCCGGCCACGTTGGAGACCGGCGCCGAGATCCAGGTGCCGCTGTTCCTCACCACCGGCGAGAAGATCAAGGTCGACACCCGTGACGGCCGCTACCTGGGCCGCGTCTCCAACTGATGGCAGGCTCAGACAAGTCCGGGCCGGATCGATCCAAGAAGTCGCCGAACCGCGGCGGGCCGATCAGCCGTCGGCAAGCCCGTAAGCGTGCCGTCGAGATGATGTACGAGGCCGCCCAGCGCGGTGCCGACGCGGTGACGCTGCTGGCGGACCGGGTCGGTTCGGTCGAGGTCGACCCGATCGGGGACTACACGATCTCGCTGGTCGAGGGCGTCACCGCCCGCAAGACCCAGATCGACGAGCTGCTTTCGGAACACGCACAGGGCTGGACGCTGGACCGGATGCCGCCGGTCGATCTCGCGGTGCTGCGGGTCGGCGTCTACGAGCTGCTGTGGGCCGAGGACGTGCCGGACCCGGTCGCCATCGACGAGGCCGTCGGACTGGCGAAGGAGCTGTCGACCGACGACTCGCCGCGGTTCGTGAACGGCGTGCTCGGCCGGATCGGCACGATCGCCGACAGGCTTCGCGCGGTCCTCTAGAAGACGTGCTACAACGGGCCGTGTCCTCTTCGCAAGGGCACGGCCCGTTTTCGTGCTCGGCGGGGCCGGTGGCGTTTCCGGTCCCCCCGGACCGAAAACGTCGCCACCTCTAGTCCTCCTTGGACGGTCGAGCCTCGGGCGGCAGCACACCCCAGTCGATCAGCTGCTCGGTGAGTTCACCGGGGGTCATGTCGTAGATGATCGCCAGCGAACGCAGGTCTTCGGTGCGGATGGAGAGCACCTTGCCGTTGTAGTCGCCGCGCTGGCTCTGGATGGTGGCCGCGTAGCGGGCGAGCGGTCCGACCTTCTCCGCCGGGAGCTGCTGTAGGCGCTCCAGGTTTATGACGATCTTCGTGGCGGGCTCCGCACCCGACGGCACCCGGCCCTCCGGCAG
Organism: Amycolatopsis sp. cmx-11-32; assembly: GCF_047608695.1. Lineage (NCBI taxonomy): Bacteria > Bacillati > Actinomycetota > Actinomycetes > Pseudonocardiales > Pseudonocardiaceae > Amycolatopsis > Amycolatopsis sp. cmx-11-32. The sequence continues at coordinate 209,292 of NZ_JADNQN010000006.1, forward strand.
CAGTTCGACCACCGGCACGCCGTAGAAATCGGCCAGCTCGGCGAGCTTCTGCACGGTGACGGCGCGGTCGCCGCGCTCGTACGAACCGACGACGACGGCCTTCCAGCGGCCTCCGGACTTCTGCTCGACCCCGTGCAGGGACAGGCCCTGCTGCTGGCGGATCCCGCGGAGCTTGGCCCCGAGCGCCTTGGCGTAATCGCCCATCTGGTGGTTCTCCGTTTCCTCACCCCCAACCGGTCGAAGTGACCGGTCCAGGGGACTCTAGAGTCGAATACTCAGAGTAATGGTTACGCATAGTTGTCACCAGGTCAAGCGGCTGCTTTCGAGAGGCGTTCGTCACCTGGGGCGCGCCACCCATAAGACTGAGGTCCCGATCCTGCTAGTGTCGACTCGATTTCCTCGCCACGCAGGAAGTCGACGTCCTTTAAGGACCCGTCCAGAGAGGCGGGGAAGGAGGTCCGCCTTGTCGTCACGTCCACGTGGCGCGGCGGAACCGGCGGGAGAGCGTGAGCTCCTCTCGTCCGGCGATGTCGCGCGCACGATCGCCCGAATGGCCCACCAGGTCATCGAGAAGACCGCTCTCGGTGCGGGTGGCTCGGCTCCGCCCGTGTTGCTGGGCATCCCCACCCGGGGTACCCCGCTCGCCCTGCGGCTCGCGGACAAGATCGCCGAGTTCTCCGGCATCCGTCCGCCGACCGGCGCGCTGGACATCACGCTCTACCGTGATGATCTCCGCCGCCGCCCGCCCCGCGCGCTCGAGCATTCGCAGCTGCCGCCGACCGGCATCGACGACGCGGTGGTGATCCTGGTCGACGACGTGCTGTTCTCCGGCCGCACCATCCGCGCCGCCCTCGACGCCCTGCGCGACCACGGCCGCCCCCGCGCGGTCCAGCTGGCCGTGCTGGTCGACCGCGGCCACCGCGAACTGCCGATCCGCGCCGACTACGTGGGCAAGAACGTGCCCACCTCGCGTACCGAGGGGATCGAGGTCCTGCTGTCCGAAGTGGACGGACGGGACACCGTTCTGTTGCGGGCGCAATCAGAAGGAGACCGATCGTGAAGCACCTGCTCGCCACCGACGGGCTCGACCCGGCGCTCGCGACAGCCGTGCTGGACACCGCCGAAGAGCTCAAGCACACCTTGCTGGGCCGCGAGGTCCGCAAACTGCCGACGTTACGCGGCCGCACCGTCATCACCCTGTTCTACGAGAACTCGACCCGCACCCGCGTCTCGTTCGAGATCGCGGGCAAGTGGATGAGCGCCGACGTGATCAACGTCTCCGCGTCCAGTTCCTCGGTCAACAAGGGCGAATCGCTGCGGGACACCGCGCTGACGCTGGCCGCGGCCGGCGCCGACTGCGTGATCATCCGGCACCCCGCCTCCGGGGCGGCGCTGCGGCTTTCGGGCTGGCTCGCAGAGGCCGGGACGGCGGTCGTCAACGCGGGGGACGGCACCCACGAGCATCCGACGCAGGCGCTGCTCGACGCGGCGACCCTGCGGGAGCGGCTCGGTTCCTTGGAAGGTCGCCGCATCGCGATCGTCGGCGACGTTTTGCACAGCCGGGTGGCGCGGTCGAACATCCACCTGCTGTCCTCGCTCGGTGTCGAAGTGGTGCTCGTCGCGCCACCGACCCTGCTGCCGGTCGGGGTGGAAAGCCTCCCGGTCACGGTGTCGCACGAACTCGACGCCGAACTGCCCGCGGTCGACGCGGTCATGATGCTGCGGGTCCAGGCGGAGCGGATGACAGCCGGGGGGCCAGGGCAGAGCTTTTTTCCCTCGGCGCGCGAGTATTCGATCGCGTACGGCCTCAACGAACGCCGGATGAAGCTGCTGCCCGAGCACGCCGTCGTCCTGCACCCCGGTCCGATGCTGCGCGGGATGGAGATCGCCTCGGCGGTCGCCGACTCCCCGGCCTCGGCCATCACCGAACAGGTCCGCAACGGCGTCCACGTGCGCATGGCGGTCCTTTATCACCTGCTCGCCAGCGAAGGGGCCGACGCATGACCACCGTCCTGATCCAGGGCGCCCGACCCTACGGCGAGGGCGACCCGGTCGACGTACTCGTCGAGGACGGCGTGATCACCGACATCGGTTCGATCGACGTCCCGGACGAGGCCGAAGTGATCGAGGCGGGCGGCCACGTGCTGCTCCCCGGCTTCGTCGACCTGCACACCCACCTGCGTGAACCCGGCCGCGAGGACACCGAGACCATCGCCACCGGTTCGGCCGCGGCCGCGCTCGGCGGCTACACCGCGGTGTTCGCGATGGCCAACACCGACCCGGTGGCCGACAACGCGGTGATCGTCGACCACGTGTGGCGCCGCGGCCAGGAGGCCGGCCTGGTCGACGTGCATCCGGTCGGCGCGGTCACCGTGGGCCTCAAGGGCGAGAAGCTCGCCGAAATCGGCACCATGGCGAAGTCCGAAGCGCGGGTGAAGGTCTTCTCCGACGACGGCCTCTGCGTCGCGGACCCGCTGCTGATGCGCCGCGCGCTGGAGTACTCGACGGCGCTCGGTGTGGTCATCGCCCAGCACGCCGAGGAGCCCCGGCTGACCGCCGGTGCACAGGCGCACGAAGGTGAGCAGGCCGCGCGCCTGGGCTACACCGGCTGGCCCGCCTCGGCGGAGGAGTCGATCGTCGCCCGCGACTGCCTGCTCGCGCAGCACGCGAACGCGCGGCTGCACGTCTGCCACGTTTCGACCTCGGGCACGGCCGACATCCTGAAGTGGGCCAAGGAGCGCGGCACCAAGGTCTCGGCCGAGGTCACCCCGCACCATCTGCTGCTGACCGACGAGCGGCTCGCCACCTACGACCCGGTCAACAAGGTCAACCCGCCGCTGCGCACCGGGTCCGACGCCGAAAAGCTGCGTGCCGCGCTGGCCGAGGGCGTCATCGACTGCGTCGCCACCGACCACGCGCCGCACGCCGTCCAGGACAAGGACTGTGAGTGGAACTCGGCCCGGCCCGGCATGCTCGGCCTGCAGACCGCGCTGTCGATCGTGGTCGAGACCATGGTCCGCACCGGCCTGCTCGACTGGCGGGGCGTGGCGCGGGTGATGAGCGAGCGGCCCGCCGAGATCGGGAACCTGTCCGATCACGGCCGTCCGATCGAGGTCGGCGAACCGGCCAACCTGACGCTGGTGGACCCGGACACGGAATGGACCGTACGCGGCGTGGAGTTCGCGAGCATCGCGGCGAACACCCCGTACGAAGGAATGCGGCTCCCCGGCGTGGTGACGGCGACGTTGCTGCGCGGGCGGATCACCACGCGGGAGGGGAAGATCGCCCCATGAGTGACCGGATTCTGCTGACCCTGGCGGTCTTCGCCTTCTTCCTGCTGTGCGTGCTGCTGATGTGGCGCGGCTGGCGGCGGAAGTCCCGCGCGCAGAGCGTCGAGGTACCGCCGTTCGCCGAGATCCCCGCCGAACCCGGTTTCGCCGAACTGGAGTCAAGCGGGGTTTACATCAGCACGACGAAGGCGGGGCACTGGCAGGAGCGCGTGGTCACCCGCGGCGCCGGCCTGCGCACCGGCGCGGTCTGGCGGCTGCACGCCGACGGCATCGCCATCGAACGCGGCGGTGCCCCGGACTTCTGGATCCCACGCGGTTCCATCACCGGCGTCCGCAAGGACAAGGGAATGGCCGGGAAGGTGATGGGCATCGACGCGCTGCTCGTCATCACCTGGCTGGCCGGCGACGTCGAGCTGGACACCGGATTCCGCGGCGACGACGTAGACGACTATCCACAATGGATCGAAGCTTTGCAAGACACTCGCAACGACATCAAGGGAGGTGCCTGATGAGCACCGCGAACGGCACCCGCGCACCGGCTGCTCTGGTCCTCGAAGACGGCCGCGTGTTCCGCGGCTCCGCGTACGGCGCCCGTGGGCGGAGTCTGGGCGAGGCGGTGTTCTGCACCGGCATGACCGGCTACCAGGAGACGCTGACCGACCCCTCCTACCACCGGCAGATCGTGGTCCAGACCGCGCCGCAGATCGGGAACACCGGCTGGAACGACGAGGACGACGAGTCCTCGCGCATCTGGGTCTCGGGCTACGTCGTCCGCGACCCGGCGCGCACCCCGTCCAACTGGCGCTCGAAGCGCACGCTGGACGAGGAACTGGAGCGTCAGGGCGTCGTCGGGATCTCCGAAGTGGACACCCGCACGCTGACCCGGCATCTGCGCGAACGGGGCGCCATGCGGTCCGGCGTGTTCTCCGGTGACGCGCTGGACAGTGACGAAGAGATGCTCGCGCAGGTGCAGGCCAGTCCGCAGATGAAGGGTGCCGATCTCGCCGGCGAGGTCAGCACCAAGCAGTCGTACGTCGTCGAAGCGCAAGGGGAGCGGAAGTTCCGCGTCGCCGCGCTGGACCTGGGCATCAAGTCCAACACTCCGAGGCAGATGGCCGCGCGCGGCATCGAGGTCCACGTCCTGCCCTCGTCGTCCACTGTGGACGAACTGCTCGCGGTCGAGGCGGACGGTGTGTTCCTGTCCAACGGCCCCGGCGACCCGGCGACCACCGCGCACGCGACGGAGCTGACGAAAGCGGTGCTGCAGCGGGAGATCCCGCTGTTCGGCATCTGCTTCGGCAACCAGATCCTCGGCCGCGCGCTGGGACTGGGCACCTACAAGATGCGCTACGGCCACCGTGGGATCAACATCCCGGTGATCGACGTGGCGACCAAACGGGTCGCGATCACCGCGCAGAACCACGGTTTCGCTCTCGAAGGCGAGCCGGGTCAGCGGTTCGAGACGCCGTTCGGCGCCGCGCAGATCTCGCACTACTGCCCGAACGACGACACCGTCGAAGGTGTCCGCGTGTTCGACGTCCCCGCGTTCTCGGTGCAGTACCACCCCGAGGCCGCCGCCGGCCCGCACGACGCGGCCCCCCTGTTCGACGAGTTCGTGAGCTTGATGGAGAAGAAGGCCGGGCGATGACGGTCACGACCGGAATCGAGCGGATCCGGATCCGGAATTACCGGGTGCTTCGGGACGTCGAGCTGGACGGCCTGACGCCCATCACGGCGCTTCTCGGTCCGAACGGCAGCGGCAAGTCCACCTTGCTGGACGCGCTGCTCTTCGTCAGCGAGGCTGTACAGCGCGGCCTGGGTTTCGCGCTTGCCCGTCGCGGTGGCCTTCCGGAGATCAGGACCATCGGTTCCACGGAGCGCGTCGAGATCGAGGTCGGCTATCAGACCGAGGAAGGCGCGTTCGAGTATCGACTGGCCTTCGACGGAACCGGTGCCCCCGAGGAGATTCTGCGGTGGCGGCCGGCTGGCGCGCCGGGCTGGCGGGCACTGCTCGAGTTCCACGGTGGGCAAGGCGTCGTGTACTCCGAGTCCGGTGACCAGAGGCTCAGGGAGGATCTGGCCGACGGTGAGGCACTGGCTTTGGACACCTTCGGTCGTCTCAACCGCTACAACCGAGTCGCCGAATTCCGGAAGCTCGTGCTGGACTGGCATTCGGTGCACATCGATGTCGAACAGATGCGCAAGGGTGCCAAAAAGGGCGGGAAGGCTACGCGGCTTTCCTCATCAGGCGACAACATCGCCATAGTCGTCGAGCAACTCCAAGAACGACGCCCAGAGGTCTGGGCCGGGATACTCCGTTCACTACGACGCTATGTTCCGAGGCTCGAGGATTTCTCGTCGATGCAGCTGGGCGATGGCAGTTTCATCGTCCGGTTGAAGGAGCGAGGCGCCGATGAACTGATCTCGCCGGACCACATCTCGGACGGGACGCTCACGCTGCTGGCCTACCTGGTCGCCATGCGCGATCCAGCTTCCGTCTTGTTGCTCGAAGAACCGGAAAACCAGGTGCACCCCAGGCTGCACTACCCACTCGCTGACGAAGCGAGGATGTCGGAGAGCGGCCAGGTGATCGTCGCGACGCACTCACCGCGTTTCGTCGACGCGACGCGGCCGAACGAGGTTTGGATGTTCGCACGAGGAGTCGCCGGCAACACCGAGGTGATGCACGCTTCTGTCCAGCCTCAGTTGGTTCGGATGGTGGAATCCGGTGGTGCGCTCGGTGATCTGTGGACCGAAGGTTACTTCCGGTTCGGCGACCCCCTCGCGGAGCAGGCGTGAGCGCAGGCAGTCCGGTGAATCTCGTGGTGCTGGTCGAAGAGCGTTCGGCGGATGAGGCTTTGCGTGCCTTGCTTCCGAAGATCACGCCCGGCGTGGCTTTTCGGATTGCCCCGTTCGACGGCAAGGAAGACCTGCTCCGCAAGCTGCCGCACCGGTTTCGCGAGTACACGTACTACTGGAGGGCGGTCAACTCACGAGTCGTGGTGCTGGTCGACCGCGATGACGATGACTGCCTGGAGCTCAAGGCTCAGCTGTCCCGGATGGCGAAGGAAGCCGGGCTTCCGGCCGAGGCTGTTCTGTTCCGGATCGTGATCGAGGAACTCGAAGCGTGGTTCCTCGGCGATGTTCCGGCGGTGCATGCGGCTTATCCCAGGGTTTCCCTTGATCTGGTGAAGCGGGTCAAGTTCCGAGAGCCGGAAGATGTGCCTGGTGGAGCGTGGGAAGCGCTGGAGCACTTGTTCCAGCAGCACGGCTACCACAAGAAGGGGCTGGCGAAGATGATCGCCGCCCGTGATATCGCGCCACACATGGATGTAGAGAACAATCGTTCCCAGAGTTTTCAGGTCTTCCGCGACGGTTTGCGGCGCCTGGTGAGTGAGGAAAACTAATGCCGAAGAGGACAGACATCCAGCACGTGCTGGTGATCGGCTCCGGGCCGATCGTGATCGGCCAGGCGGCGGAGTTCGACTACTCCGGCACCCAGGCCTGCCGCGTACTCCGCGAAGAGGGACTGCGCGTCTCGCTGGTGAACTCGAACCCGGCGACCATCATGACCGACCCCGAGTTCGCCGACGCCACCTACATCGAGCCGGTCACCCCGGAATTCGTCGAGAAGGTCATCGCTTTGGAGCGCCCCGACGCGATCCTCGCGACCCTCGGCGGGCAGACCGCGCTCAACTGCGCTGTCGCCCTGCACGAGCGCGGTGTACTGGAGAAGTACGGCGTCGAGCTGATCGGCGCCGACGTCGAGGCCATCCAGCGCGGCGAGGACCGGCAGAAGTTCAAGGACATCGTCCGCACGATCGGCGCCGAGGTGCCGCGTTCGCGGGTCTGCCACGACATGGACGAGGTCCGCGCGACCGTCGCCGAGGTCGGCCTCCCGGTGGTCATCCGGCCATCGTTCACCATGGGCGGGCTCGGCTCCGGCATGGCGCACACCGACGCGGAACTGGAGCGGCTCGCCTCCACCGGGCTCGACGAGTCGCCGGTCACCGAGGTGCTCATCGAGGAGAGCGTCCTCGGCTGGAAGGAGTTCGAACTCGAGCTCATGCGCGACCGGCACGACAACGTGGTGGTCGTCTGCTCGATCGAGAACATCGACGCGATGGGCGTGCACACCGGCGACTCGGTCACCGTCGCGCCCGCGATGACGCTGACCGACCGCGAGTACCAGCACATGCGCGACGTCGGCATCGCGGTGCTGCGCGAGGTCGGCGTCGACACCGGCGGCTGCAACATCCAGTTCGCGATCGACCCGGCCGACGGCCGCATGGTCGTCATCGAGATGAACCCGCGCGTCTCCCGGTCGAGCGCGCTGGCGTCGAAGGCGACCGGCTTCCCGATCGCCAAGATCGCCGCGAAGCTCGCCATCGGCTACACCCTCGACGAGATCCGCAACGACATCACCGGCGAGACCCCGGCGGCCTTCGAGCCGACGCTGGACTACGTCGTGGTGAAGGTTCCGCGGTTCGCCTTCGAGAAGTTCCCTGGCGCCGACCCCACGCTGACGACGACGATGAAGAGCGTCGGCGAGGCGATGTCGTTCGGCCGCAGCTTCCCCGAAGCGCTCGGCAAGGCACTGCGCTCCATCGACACCAAGGCCACCGGCTTCTGGACCCGGCCCGACCCCGATGGCGCGACGCTCGAGTCCATTTTGGACGCCCTGCGCACGCCGCACGACGGGCGCCTCTACGAGGTCGAGCGGGCACTGCGGTTCGGCGGCACCGTCGAGCAGATCCACGAAGCGTCGGGCATCGACCCGTGGTTCATCGACCAGATCGCCCTCATCGGTGAGGTCGGCTCCGAGGTCCGTGACGCGCTGGTGCTCGACGAGCCGCTGCTGCGGCGGGCGAAGCGCACCGGCCTGTCGGACCAGCAGATCGCCGCGCTGCGGCCGGAGCTGGCGGGCGAGGACGGTGTCCGCGCGCTGCGCCGCCGTCTCGGCGTGCGGCCGGTGTACAAGACCGTCGACACCTGCGCGGCCGAGTTCGCGGCCAAGACGCCGTACCATTACTCGGCCTACGAGACCGACCCCGCGGCCCAGTCGGAGATCACCGCGCAGACCGAGAAGCCGAAGGTGCTGATCCTCGGCTCCGGGCCGAACCGCATCGGGCAGGGCATCGAGTTCGACTACTCGTGCGTGCACGCCGCCATCGCGTTGCGCGAGGCCGGTTTCGAAGCGGTCATGGTCAACTGCAACCCCGAGACCGTCTCCACCGACTACGACACCTCGGACAGGCTCTACTTCGAGCCGCTGTCGTTCGAAGACGTCCTGGAAGTGGTTCACGCCGAGCAGGAGTCGGGCACCGTCACCGGGGTCATCGTGCAGCTGGGCGGCCAGACACCGCTCTCGCTCGCGAAGCGCCTCGCTGACGCAGGTGTCCCGGTGATCGGCACCTCCCCGGACGCGATCCACCTCGCCGAGGACCGCGGCGCGTTCGGCGAGGTCCTCACCGACGCCGGACTGCCCGCGCCGAAGTACGGCACGGCGACCTCGTTCGAGGGCGCGAAGCGGATCGCCGACAAGATCGGCTACCCGGTCCTGGTGCGGCCGTCCTACGTACTCGGCGGGCGCGGCATGGAGATCGTGTACGACGAGGAGTCCCTCGCCGGCTACATCCACCGCGCCACCGAGGTCACCCCCGAGCACCCGGTGCTGGTGGACCGGTTCCTCGACGACGCCATCGAGATCGACGTCGACGCGCTGTTCGACGGTGACGACCTCTTCCTCGGCGGCGTCATGGAGCACATCGAGGAGGCCGGGATCCACTCCGGCGACTCCTCCTGCGCGCTCCCGCCGATCACGCTGGGCCGGACCGACATCGAGACGGTGCGCCGCTCGACCGAGGCCATCGCGCGTGGTGTCGGCGTCCGCGGGCTGCTGAACGTCCAGTACGCGCTCAAGGACGACGTCCTGTACGTCCTGGAGGCGAACCCGCGCGCGTCGCGGACGGTGCCGTTCGTGTCGAAGGCGACTGCGGTGCCGCTGGCCAAGGCCGCGGCGCTGATCATGACCGGCTCGTCGATCAAGGACCTGCGCGGGTCCGGCGTCCTCCCGGCCGAGGGTGACGGGGGCCACATGCCCGCCGATTCGCCGGTCGCGGTCAAGGAGGCGGTCCTGCCGTTCCACCGCTTCCGCACCCCCGAGGGGCACGGCGTCGATTCGCTGCTCGGCCCGGAGATGAAGTCCACCGGCGAGGTCATGGGTGTCGACGTCTCCTTCGGGAAGGCGTTCGCCAAGTCCCAGGCCGGTGCCTACGGTTCGCTGCCGACGTCGGGCAAGGTGTTCGTCTCCGTCGCCAACCGCGACAAGCGCTCGCTGGTGTTCCCGGTGAAGCGGCTGGCGGACCTCGGTTTCGAGATCCTCGCCACCTCCGGTACGGCGGAAGTGTTGCGGCGCAACGGGATTCCCTGCACCGTCGTGCGCAAGCACTACGAAGGTTCGGCCGAAGGGGAGCAGAACGTCGTGGACGTCATCCTCAGCGGTGAGGTGCAGATGGTGATCAACACCCCTTACGGCAACAGCGGTCCCCGCATCGACGGCTACGAAATCCGTACCGCCGCGGTGTCGCGGGACATTCCCTGTATCACCACGGTGCAGGGCGCCGCGGCGGCCGTGCACGGGATAGAGGCCGTCATCAAGGGCGACATCGGCGTGCGGTCGCTGCAGAGCCTCCAGGCGGCGCTGAAGGCCAAGGCGTGAGCGGGCGGTTCGGGTCGAGGCTGGCGCGGGCGATCGCGGAGAAGGGGCCGCTCTGCGCCGGAATCGACCCCCATCCCGGGTTGCTCCAGGCGTGGGGGCTTCCGGCGGACGCGGGCGGTTTGGAGAAGTTCGCGCTCACAGCCGCTGAGACGATCGCGCCCGAGGTCGCGGTGATCAAGCCCCAATCGGCCTTTTTCGAGGCCTACGGGCCTCCTGGGGTCGCCGTTCTGGCCAAGACGATGAAGGTGTGCCGCGAAGCGGGCGCGCTCGTCCTGCTGGACGTCAAACGCGGCGACATCGGTTCGACCATGGCGGCGTACACGGCGGCGTTCCTGCCCACGGGGGCGGAACTCGAGGCCGACGCCATCACCGTGTCGCCGTACCTCGGGTTCGGCTCGCTGGACTTCGCCGTCGAGGTTGCACAGCAGCAAGGCAAGGGCCTGTTCGTCCTCGCGCGCACCTCCAACCCGGAGGCGCGGGGACTGCAGAACGCCTTGCTGCCCAACGGAAAGACCGTCGCGCAGGACATCGTCGACACGGCGGGCGCGCATAACGCGGGCGTCGGGCCACTGGGTGACGTCGGTGTCGTCGTCGGTGCCACCGTCACGCCGGGAGAGCTCGATCTGAGCAAGCTGAACGGTCCCGTGCTGGCACCCGGTTTCGGGGCGCAGGGGGCCACTCCGGCCGATTTGCGGGCCCTTTTCGGGCCGCGGCTGCCGGGTGTGCTCCCGGCGTCTTCGCGTGATGTGCTCAAGCACGGGCCGGACCCCGAAGCGTTGCGTGCGGCCGTTCGGAGGACACGGGATTCCCTCGGTTCCCTGGAAAACGGCCAATAGCAGGCCCGGGAATCCGTCATGACCAGCCACCCCCGCATTGTGGGCCGAGGTAACGGGTGGGTACCGTCGCCACACCCACCCAGATTTGAGAACTACCGGAGGAAAACGTGGCACTTCCCCAGCTGACAGAGGAACAGCGCGCTGCGGCGCTGGAGAAGGCCGCCGCCGCCCGCCGCATCCGTGCTGAGCTGAAGGAGCGGCTGAAGCGGGGCGGTACCACTCTGGTCGAGGTGCTGAAGCAGGCCGAGGAGAACGAAGTCCTCGGCAAGATGAAGGTCTCGGCTCTGCTCGAGGCTCTTCCGGGTGTCGGCAAGGTCCGTGCCCAGCAGACCATGGAACGACTGGAGATCGCACCCAGCCGTCGTCTTCGCGGCCTCGGCGACCGGCAGCGCAAGGCGCTGCTGGCCGAATTCAGCGGCGAGTGAGCGGCGTCGGTCAGGACCACCCGGTGACCCCGGGCGCTGACCGCGGCGGTGAGCCGGTGGCGGGAGTTTCCTCCCGGCACCGGCTCACGGTCGTATCAGGGCCTTCGGGGGTCGGGAAGTCGAGCGTGGCGGGGGAGCTGCGCAAGCTGGATCCGGAAATCTATTTCAGCGTCTCGGTGACCACCAGGAAGCCGAGGCCGGGTGAGGTCGACGGCGAGCACTACCACTTCATCGACCGCACCGAGTTCGACCGCATGGTCGCCGCGGGCGAACTGCTGGAGCACGCCGAGTTCGCCGGCAACTGCTACGGCACCCCGCGCGAGCCCGTGGAACGGGCTTTGGCGGCAGGCCGCAACGCCGTGCTGGAGATCGAACTCCAGGGCGCGCGACAGGTCCGCAAGGCGATGCCGGAGGCGCGGCTGGTGATGCTGATGCCGCCGTCGTGGGACGAACTGGTCGGAAGGCTGACCGGCCGCGGCACCGAGAACGAGGCCGCGGTGAAGGCCAGGCTGGCCGAGGCGGAGCGCGAACTCGCCGCCGCCGGGGAGTTCGACGAGCGAGTCGTCAACGCCGACGTGCGAGACGCCGCCGAGCAGTTGCTAAACTTGGTGATCGGCGACCTGACACTTGAAGATTCGGAGCACCACGAGTGACGACCATGTCCACGCTCGGTATTCACGAAGAGCTCGAAGGCATCACCAACCCGCCGATCGACGACCTGCTCGAAAAGGTCAGCTCGAAGTACGCGCTGGCGATCTACGCGGCCAAGCGCGCTCGTCAGATCAACGACTACTACGCCCAGCTGGGCGAGGGCCTGCTGGAGTACGTCGGCCCGCTGGTCGAGCCGGGCTCGCGCGAGAAGCCGCTGTCCATCGCACTGCGCGAGATCCATGGCGGCCTGCTCGAGCACACCGAGGGTGAGTAGGGACTCAATGGCCACGGCGGCTGTCAAGGTGATCCCGCGCAAAACCGCCGAGAACACCGTTGAGTAAACCCAAGATCGTTCTGGGCGTAGGCGGCGGGATCGCCGCCTACAAGGCCTGTGAGGTTCTGCGCGGGCTGACCGAATCCGGTCACGACGTCCGCGTGGTCCCCACGGAAGCCGCGCTGAACTTCGTCGGCGCGGCCACCTTCGAGGCACTCTCCGGCCACCCGGTGCACACCGGTGTGTTCACCGAGGTGCCCGAGGTCCAGCACGTCCGCGTCGGCAAGGAAGCCGATCTGGTGGTGGTCGTGCCCGCCACGGCGAACCTGCTCGCCAAGGCCGCGCACGGCATCGCGGACGACCTGCTGACGAACACCCTGCTCACCGCCCGGTGCCCGATCGCCTTCTTCCCGGCGATGCACACCGAGATGTGGGAGCACCCGGCCACCCGCGACAACGTGGCGCTGCTGCGTTCGCGCGGGCTGATCGTCGCCGAACCCGCCGCGGGCAGGCTCACCGGCGCCGACACCGGCAAGGGGCGGCTCGCCGACCCGGCCGAGATCGTCGACCTGGCCCGGCTCCTGCTCGCCGTGCCGGACGCCCTCCCGCGCGACCTCGAAGGCGTGCGGGTGGCGATTTCGGCGGGCGGCACCCGCGAGCCGCTGGACCCGGTCCGCTACCTGGGCAACCGCTCGTCGGGCAAACAGGGCTACGCGCTGGCTCGAGTCGCCGCCCAGCGCGGCGCCGAGGTCACTCTGGTCACCGCGCACACCGTCGCGCTGCCGGAGCCGGCGGGCGCGAAGGTCGTCCACGTGTCGACAGCCGAGGAGATGCGCCAGGCGATGCACGCCGAGGCCGCCGCCGCGGACATCCTGGTGATGGCCGCCGCCGTCGCCGACTTCCGGCCGTCGAACCGGGCCGACCACAAGATCAAGAAGTCCGACGACGCGCCGGATCCGGTGGTCGAGCTGGCGCGCAACGCGGACATCCTGGCCGAACTGGTGCGGAACCGGACAGAAGGCCAGTTGGTCGTCGGGTTCGCCGCGGAAACCGGCGACGACAAGGGCGGCGTTCTGGACCACGCGCGGGTCAAATTGAAGCGTAAGGGTGCGGACCTGCTGGTGGTGAACGCCGTCGGCGAGGGAAAAGCGTTCGGGACCGAGGACAATTCGGGTTGGCTGCTGGGGGCCGACGGAACCGAGATCCCGATCCCGCTGGGCGCCAAGTCCGAACTGGCGTCCACATTGTGGGACGCGGTGGTGAACTTGATGAAGCGTTGACCGGCCTTCGAACGATAGTAAGTAGGCTTATAGCAACTGAGGGGTGCCTAACTTTCTGGGCATCAGACGTCTAGGTGAGGAAGTGACGGCCACCGTGACCGCGTCCACGAGTAGACTGTTTACATCTGAATCGGTGACTGAGGGTCATCCCGACAAGATTTGCGATGCCATCAGCGATTCGATCCTAGACGGCCTGCTGGCCAAGGATCCGCGCAGCCGGGTGGCGGTAGAAACCCTCATCACCACCGGGCAGGTGCATGTCGCCGGAGAGGTGACCACCGAGGCCTACGCGGACATCCCGACCATCGTCCGCGACGTGATCCTGAAGATCGGCTACGACTCTTCGGCCAAGGGTTTCGACGGCAACTCGTGTGGCGTCAACGTCGCCATCGGCTCCCAGTCGCCCGACATCGCGCAGGGCGTCGACACCGCGTACGAGTCCCGCGTCGAGTCCGACGAGGACGAGATCAACCGTCAGGGTGCCGGCGACCAGGGCCTGATGTTCGGCTACGCCTGCTCGGACACCCCCGAGTTGATGCCGCTGCCGATCGCGCTGGCGCACCGGCTCTCGCAGCGGCTGACCCGGGTCCGCAAGGACGGCGTGCTGCCGTACCTGCGCCCGGACGGCAAGACGCAGGTCACCATCGAGTACGCCGGCGATCAGCCGGTGCGGCTCGACACGGTGGTCGTGTCCACCCAGCACGCGGACGGCATCGACCTGGAGCAGATGCTCGGCGTCGACGTCCGCGAGCACGTGGTCGCCCCGGAGCTCGCCGAACTCGGTCTCGACACCTCCAACGTGCGGCTGCTGGTCAACCCGACCGGCCGCTTCGTCATCGGCGGCCCGATGGGTGACGCGGGCCTGACCGGCCGCAAGATCATCGTCGACACCTACGGCGGCATGGCCCGTCACGGTGGCGGCGCGTTCTCCGGCAAGGATCCCTCCAAGGTCGACCGTTCGGCCGCGTACGCGATGCGCTGGGTGGCGAAGAACGTCATCGCCGCCGGGCTCGCCACGCGCGCCGAGGTCCAGGTCGCGTACGCGATCGGCAAGGCGGCCCCGGTGGGCCTCTTCGTCGAGACGTTCGGCACCGAAACGGTGGACCCGTCGAAGATCCAGGCCGCCATCACGGAGGTCTTCGACCTGCGTCCGGCCGCGATCATCCGCGACCTCGACCTGCTTCGCCCGATCTACGCACCGACGGCCGCGTACGGCCACTTCGGCCGCCCCGAGCTGGGTCTCCCCTGGGAGAGCACGGCGCGGGCGGCGGCCTTGAAGTCGGCCGCCGGCGCCTGATTTTCGACGCTCTGCCAATGAGATGAACGGGACTTTCTCTGCAAAATTTGCAAGGGAAAGCTCCGTTCATCTCACGGCGGTGACAGGCTGTGTCGGGAGAGTCTGGTAGAGATCACCGGGTGAGCAGCAGTCCCGAACCGGCCCCGTTGTGGGACCTTCCGGAGCCTCCGAAAGCCGAACCGGCGCGGAAGGCCAAACCGTCCCGTGCGAAAAGCGCCAGCCGTCGGGGCGCGCAGAACCCCGCGCCCGAGAACCCGGTCGCGCGGATCGTCGTGGACATCCCGCTCACGCATCTCGACCGGACCTTCGACTACCAGATCCCGGAAAAGCTGCACGAGGCCGCGGTGCCCGGCTGCCGGGTGCGTGTCCGGTTCGCGGGCCAGCTCGTAGACGGGTATCTCGTCGAACGCGCCGACACCACGGACTTCACCGGGAAGCTCGCGTACATCGACCGCGTGACCTCCAGCGAGCCGGTGCTGCCCCCGGCGCTGCACACGCTCTGCCGCTCGGTCGCGGACCGGTACGGCGGCACGCTCAGCGACGTCCTGCGGCTGGCCATCCCGTCCCGGCACGCGAAGGTCGAGGGCGAGCCGCCCGCCGAGCCCGCGCCGACACCGGAGGCGCCCGAGACCACCGCCTGGGAGAAGTACCAGAGCGGACCGGCGTTTTTGGAGGCCGTCGCGGAACGGCGGCCCGCCAACGCCGTCTGGCAGGCCCTGCCGGGGGAGGACTGGCCGCGCCGGCTCGCCGAAGCCGCGGCGGTGGCGGCTTCCACAAGCCACCGTGGCGTCGTGATGGTCGTGCCGGACCACCGTGACCTCACCCGCCTGCACGACGCGTGTTCCCAGCTGATGGGGGCCGATGCCGTGGTCGCGCTGATCGCGGGGCTGGGCCCCGCCGAGCGCTACCGCCGCTGGCTCGCGGTACTGCGGGGCGCGGTGCGGGTCGTCGTCGGCACGCGCGCGGCGATGTTCGCGCCGGTCGCCGACCCCGGCCTGTTCGTGGTGTGGGACGACGGCGACGACGTCCACCTCGACCAGCACGCGCCCTACCCACACGTCCGCGATGTGCTGATGGACCGCGCGCACGCCGCGAAGGGGTCCATGCTCGTCGCCGGTTTCGCGCGTACCGCCGAGGCACAGTTCCTGGTCGAATCGGGCTGGGCGCAACCGCTGGTGGCGGCCCGCCCTGAACTGCGGGCCGCCGCGCCCCGGGTGACGCCGGTCGGCGAGGACTTCGACGTCGCTCGGGACGAAGCGGCGAAGGCGGCACGGCTCCCGTCGGTCGCTTTCGAGGCGGCGCGGCAATCGCTGGCAGGCGGATTCCCCGTGCTGGTGCAGGTTCCGCGTCGCGGGTACGTTCCAGGGCTCGCGTGCGGCAACTGCCGGACGTCCGCGCACTGCCGTCGCTGCGCGGGACCGCTTTCCTTGCCGGGTGGGCTGATCGACGGCGCGCCGAGGCCGCCCGCCTGCCGGTGGTGCGGTGTCCCCGAGACGAACTTCCATTGCGCCGCTTGCGGTTCCGTGCGGCTGCGGGCGGTCGTCGTCGGCTCAAAGCGAACCGCGGAGGAACTGGGCCGCGCGTTCTCGGGATTCCCGGTGCGGACCTCGGGCGCGTCGGAGGTTTTGGCTTCAGTGCCCGGAAAACCGGCGCTGGTGGTGTGCACGCCGGGAGCCGAGCCGGTCGCGGAAGGCGGTTACGGCGCGGCGTTGCTGCTGGACGGCTGGGCGTTGCTGGGGCGGCAGGACCTGCGCGCGGGGGAGGAGACCCTGCGCCGCTGGATGGCGGCCGCGGCGCTGGTGCGGCCGGGTACCGAAGGCGGTCGCGTGTTCGTCGGCGCGGAAGCGGGTCTCTCGGTCGTGCAGGCGCTGGTGCGGTGGGACCCGGGCTGGCACGCGGGCCAGGAACTGGCCGGGCGGCGTGAACTCGGCTTCCCGCCCGCGATGCGGATGGCGAGCGTCGAAGGCACCCCGGACGCGGTCGCCGGGCTGCTCGACGACCTCGCCCTGCCGGAGAGCGGCGAGGTGCTGGGCCCGGTGCCGCTCGGCGAGGTCGACGAGGACGGCAACGCCGAACGTGAGCGCGCCCTGGTGCGTGTCGCCCGTCCGGACGGGAAGGCGCTCGCCGCCGCCGTCCACGAGGCCGCCGCCAAGCGGGACGCGCGCAAGGCGACCGAACCCATCCGGATCCAGCTCGACCCCCTGGAACTCATCTAGCGCGCCCACTACGCCGCAATTAGTCCTCTAGTTGCGGTAGTTCGGCGCCGAACTACCGCAACTAGAGGACTAAACGCGGCGGTTAGAGGGTCGTGCCGAGGGTGGCGAGGACGTCGGCGCGTGGCGAAGTGCCCGGAGCGGGCGTAGTGCCTGGAGCGGGCGAAGTGCCTGGAGCGGGCGTAGCGCCTGGAGCGGGCGTAGCGCTCGGAGCCGCGGTGCCACCGAGGGCGGCCGTGAGCAGGCTGACGATCTGCGACGAGATCGCCGCCCGCCGCGCCTCGAAAGCGGCGTCGGTCAGCGCCGCCGGGTCGGTCGGCGTGCCGAGCACAGGCGTGTGCAGGTGCCCGCCCGCGATCCCGGTCAGCCCGAGTCCCGTACGCAACCGGTTGCCGCGGTACATCGATTCATTGCTGAGATAGTTGCCGCCGCCACCGGAAGCCGCGATTTCGCCGGGCTTCGGCGCGTCCGTCCGGCACACCGCCGTCCCCGTCCCCGGCTTCGTGCTGTCCGGCCACACGCAGAACGCCTGGTTGTACAGGACCTGGTACGCCCCGGCGGGCGCGGCGAGCATCTTTTCGTACGGCAGCGTGGTTTCGATGAACTGGACGGCCGGCTGCGGCCAGCCCCGCGCGGGCGGGACCTGGCCGGTGACGGACTCGTCGAGGTTGTCCGGGAAACCACCGCGCCACGCACCGGCCCACCGTTCGATGTCGAACCGGCCGGGGCGGCCCTGGCTGATCGTCATGATCAGCTCCGGACGCCGGGAACGGTCCTTCAGGGCCTGGCCGTAGGCCGCCTCGACGATGCCGGTGTCGAAGTAGCTCCACACCACCGGGAACGACACGGCCTGCACCAGCGCGGGACCGGTCGGCGTCCGGATCAGTTTGCCGTCCAGGTGCAGCGCGGCCGCGCCGGACGGGTTCGCGATGCGGACGCCCGCACCGTTGAGCGTGAACGGGTCGAACCCGCTCACCAGCACCCGGCGCGGCTTCGGACCGGCGGGGAAACGAGAGTCGTCGAGACCGCGGGCGCCGACGTCGAACGTCTTCAGCAGCCCGGCGCGGGCGGGGGCCGACAGCGGGAAGCGCGGCGTCCACTGGCGCAGCGCCTTGCTCATCCGCAAGCGCGCCCAGTACAGCGGGCGGTCGTCGGCCTTGTCGATGCTGCCGAGATCGGGACGGCGGCCCTGCGCGCGGTCGACGGCGGTCCGCCAGAGCCCGTCACCGGCGGTCTCCGCGAGCTTCTCCGCGCGCAAAGCGGTCTTCGTCGCGCAGAGCCGCGTCGTGAAGTCGGAGACGAGCTTGTCGAACCCGGCCAGCCGGACGAGTTCCGGGCCGACCGCCGGACCGCCCGACGGCAGCGTCGCGGTGAGCCGCCGCTCCTCGACGGTGATCGTCGCGGAGTCGCCGAAGCAGCCACGTGCGGTTTCGGCCTGCGCGACGCCGGGGACCACGAGGACGGGGAGAGCGATGAGCAGCGGGAGGAGCGCGCTCCATCGCCTGCCGGGAGTCTTCATGGACCGCATTCTGCTCATCCCGGCAGGGCCGCACTACCGACCTTCGCAGGTCTGGACGGGTCTTGTCCGGGGTGGACAGGCGGGGCAGACTCGCGCCATGGCCGCGCACAGGAGCACTCTGGGACGCATCACCGCAGTCACCGCGATCGCCGCTCTGGTCGGCGCCGCCGCGCCGGGTACCGCCTCAGCGGCACCACCGACACGCAAATCCCCGGTCGCCGTCGGCTACCTGGGTGCCGTCTCGAGCATCGACGTGGACGCGACCGCGATCGGCACGAGGATCCTGCGCGAGGGCGGCAACGCCGTCGACGCGGCCGTCGCGACGGCCGCCGCGCTGGGTGTCACCGACCCGTTCTCCGCCGGTGTCGGCGGTGGCGGTTTCTTCGTCTACTACGACGCGCGCACCGGCAAGGTGCACACCCTCGACGGCCGCGAGACCGCGCCGTCCAGCGCGAACGAGAGCCTTCTCGTCGAGAACGGCAAGGCGATCCCGTTCGCCGAAGCCGTCACCAGCGGGCTCAGCGTCGGTGTCCCCGGCACGCCCGCCACCTGGCAGGAAGCGCTCCGCAAGTGGGGGACCAAGTCGCTGGCGAAGGCGGTCAGGCCCGCGGAAGAGCTTGCGCGCGGGGGCTTTACCGTCGACCAGACCTTCAACACCCAGATCGCCAACAACGCTGCTCGCTTCTCCGCGTTCCCGTCGACGCGGTCGCTGTACCTGCCAGGCGGGGCGCCGCCCGCGGTCGGCACGACGTTCAAGAACCCGGACCTCGCCGGCACGTACGCTCAACTCGCCGCGAAGGGCACCGACGCGCTCTACCGGGGACCGATCGGCGCGGACGTGGTGAACACCGTGCGGAAGCCGCCGGTCGACCCCGCCTCGACGCTGAACGTGCGACCCGGTGACATGACCGCGGCCGACCTCGCCAAATACCGCGTGGTGGAGCGGAACCCGACCAAGATGGAGTACCGCGGCCTCGACGTCTACGGCATGCCCGCGCCGTCGTCCGGTGGGCTGACCGTCGGCGAGGCGCTGAACATCCTCGAGAACAAGAAGCTGAGCAAGCTGGAGAAGGCCGACTACCTGCACTACTTCCTGGAGTCGACCCGGTACGCCTTCGCCGACCGCAACCGGTGGATCGGTGACCCCGCCTTCGTCGACGTCCCGGCGAAGGAACTGATCAGCCAGAAGTTCGCCGACAGTCGCGCGTGCCTGATCAACCCCGCGCGGGCCGGGGTGAGCCCGGTCGCGCCGGCCGACCCGCGCAAGCCGGTGCCGTGCGCCGCGGGGACGAACTCCGCGCCGACGCCGTACGAGGGCGAGAACACCACGCATCTCACGGTCGCAGACCGGTGGGGCAACGTCGTCGCCTACACGCTGACCATCGAGCAGGAGGGCGGCAGCGGGATCGTCGTGCCGGGCCGCGGGTTCCTGCTCAACAACGAACTGACCGACTTCTCCTTCACCCCGGTGACGCCGGGCGTGCCCGACCCGAACCTGCCGGGCCCGGCCAAGCGGCCGCGTTCGTCGATGGCGCCGACCATCGTGCTCGACCACGGCAAGCCGCTGCTCGCGGTCGGCTCGCCCGGTGGCGCGTCGATCATCACGACGGTGCTGCAGATCCTCACCGGCCGCATCGACAGGGGCCTGAAGCTGGTCGACGCGATCGCCGAACCGCGTGCCTCGCAGCGGAACTCGGCGGCCGCGCAGGTCGAGCAGTCGTTCCTCGACCAGGACGACGTGCTTCGGATTCTGAAGGCCAAGCAGCAGGGCTTCTCGACGGCGCCCGCGGAGATCGGCGCCGCGACCGGCGTCGAACGGCTGCGGGACGGGCGGTGGCTCGCGGCCGCCGAACCGACCCGTCGGGGTGGCGGCTCGGCGGCCGTCGTGCTGCCCTGGCCGCACCGGTAGCTCCCAAGGCGAGGGCTGAAGGGGACTTTCCCCGCATACGATGCGGGGAAAGCGCCCTTCGCCGCTCGAGACGGGGGGAAAGTCCCCTTCAGCTCACGCGGCGGTATCCGGTCCGTGAAGGCCTCCTTAAGGGACTCTGGGTCCCTCAAGGAGGCCTTCACGGACCGGGTGGTCGCCGCCTTGGACGCGCTCGGTCACCCGCGGCGGAGGGCAGAGGGACAGCGAGCGCGCCGGGTGAACGGGGCCCTTCTAGACTGAGCGGCGATGTTCGCCCAGTCAGAGGTACCCGTCCCCCCGGTGGAGGTGCGTTGATGCGCCTGGTCTTCGCCGGTACCCCAGAACCCGCCGTCCCGTCGCTGCGCGCGCTCCTCGCGTCCGAGCGGCACGAGGTCGTCGCCGTCGTGACCCGTCCGGACGCGCAGGCGGGCCGTGGCCGCCGTGTCGTCCGGTCCCCGATCGGCGCGCTCGCCGACGAGCACGGGATCGAGGTGCTGACTCCCCCCAAGGCGAGTGACCCCGCGTTCCTCGCCCGGCTCGCGGAGATCGCCCCCGACGTGTGCCCTGTCGTCGCGTACGGGGCGCTGCTGCCCCAGGCCGCGCTGGACATCCCGAAGCATGGCTGGGTCAACCTGCACTTCTCGCTGCTGCCCGCGTGGCGCGGCGCCGCGCCGGTCCAGGCCGCGCTCCGCGCCGGGGACGAGATCACCGGCGCCTCGACGTTCCGCATCGTCAAGGAACTCGACGCCGGCCCGGTCTACGGCGTGATCACCGAGCGGATCGCCGCCACCGACACCGCGGGTGAAACCTTGGGCCGGTTGTCGGAGTCCGGGGCGAAGCTGCTCGTGTCCACGATGGACGGAATCGCCGACGGAACGCTGCGCGCGGTCGAGCAGTCCGGCGACGGCGTGAGCTACGCGCCCAAGGTGACCGTCGAGGACGCGCGCGTGTCGTTCGCCGACCCGGCCGCCGCGGTCGACCGGCAGATCCGCGCCGTCAGCCCGGAACCGGGCGCTTGGGCGGAGTTCCGGGGCGAGCGGCTGAAGCTCGGCTCGGTGACGGTCGTCGACGAGCCGGGGCCCCCGCCGGGCGAACTGGTCGTGGAACGCAAGCGGGTCCTGGTCGGCACGGCGTCGAAACCGGTGCGACTGGGCGAAGTGCAGGCGCAGGGGAAGAAGCGGATGGCGGCCACCGACTGGGCGCGCGGTACGAGGATCGAACAAGGAGAGCGCCTGCAGTGAACGAGCGTAGGGAACGCCGGCCGTCGAGGCCGGAACGAGGCCGTCCGGGCCCGCGTAAGGAAGGGCCCAGCCGCCCGCCGCAGATCGATCCGGCCCGCCAGGTCGCCTTCGACGTGCTGCGCGCCGTCCGGGAAGACGACGCCTACGCGAACTTGGTGCTGCCGCAACTGCTGCGCAACCGCCGGATCTCCGGCCGTGACGCGGCGCTGGCCACCGAACTGACCTACGGCACCTGCCGCGCGGTCGGCATGCTGGACGCCGTCATCGAGGCCTGCCTCGTCGACCGCTCGCTCGCCAAGGTCGACGCCGTGGTGCTGGACGGCCTGCGCCTCGGCGCGTACCAGCTGCTGCGCACCCGCATCCCCGAGCACGCCGCCGTCGGGTCCACTGTGGACCTCGTCCGCGCCGAAGTCGGTTCCTGGATCGCGGGTTTCGTCAACGCGGTGCTGCGCTCGGTGTCCGAAAAGGACGAAGAGACCTGGCTGAACGAACTGGCCCCGGACGAGGCTGTCGACCCGATCGGCGCCTACGCCCTGCGGACGGCGCACCCCCGCTGGGTCGCGCGGTCGTTCGCGGAAGCACTGGGGGACAAGGGTGCCGAGCTGAAGGCGGCCCTCAAGGCCGACGACGACCGCCCCGACGTGCACCTGGTCGCCCGCCCCGGCGAGATCAGCGCCGACGAGCTGGCCGCCATCACCGGCGGCGACGAGGCCCCGTACTCGCCCTACGGCGTCCGGATGCCCGCGGGCTCCGGTGACCCCGGCGACATCGAGCCGATCAGGGAAAAGCTGGCCGCGGTGCAGGACGAGGGCAGCCAGCTGTGCGCCGTCGCCGTCACCAAGGTCCCGCTCACCGGCTCCGACGAGCGCTGGCTGGACCTGTGCGCCGGCCCTGGTGGCAAGGCCGCACTGCTGGGCGCACTCGCGGTGATCAGCGGCGCGACCGTCGACGCCGTCGAGAAGACCCCGCACCGCGCGAAACTGATCGAGAACGCCGTCCAGGGGCTTCCGGTGACCATCCACGTCGCCGACGGCCGCGAGACCGACCTCGAACCGGGCTACGACCGCGTCCTGGTCGACGCGCCGTGCAGCGGTCTCGGCTCGCTGCGGCGCCGCCCGGAGGCGCGCTGGCGCCGTCAGCCCAGCGACATCTCGGATCTGACGAAACTGCAGGGCCAGCTGATCACCGCGGCGCTGGACCTGGCGCGCCCCGGCGGCATCGTCGCCTACGTAGTCTGCTCGCCGCACCTGGCCGAGACCGAAGGCGTCGTGGGGGAGACCGCGCGCCGCGCCGGCGCCGAGATCGTCGACGCACGGGACTTCTTCCCCGGCGTCCCGCAGCTCGGCGACGGCCCGTACGTCCAGCTGTGGCCGCACCGCCACGGCACGGACGCGATGTTCTGCGCCGTGCTGCGGAAGCCGGACTCAGCCGGGTGAACAGGGTCCTCGGCCTGGTCGCGAGCTCGTGCGGCGGACTGGACACCCGGTTCGCCACGCAGCTCGCGCAACCGGCCGCGGACCGCGGCTGGGAGCTCGCGATCACGCTGACCCCGACCGCGGCCCGCTGGCTGGAGAAGACCGGCGGGATCGGTGATCTGGAGAAGGTCACCGAGCTGCCGGTCCGCAGTACCTCCCGGCTGCCGGGCGAACCCCGGCCGCATCCGGATCCCACGGTGTTCCTGTTCGCGCCCGCGTCCGCGAACTCCGTGGCGAAATTGGCGCTGGGCATCGCCGACAACCAGGCGCTGACCCTGCTCGGCGACGTCCTCGGCGCGCCGGGCAGCACGATCGTCCTCGGCTATCAGATCCAGGACACGCGGGTGCACCATCCGGCGTGGCGGCGGCATCTCGACACGCTCGCCTCCGCGGGTGTCACCACTGTGAGGCTCACTCCGGCGGAGCCGTGGACGACCGTCTTGGACCTGCTTCCTTAACGGGCGCAGAAACCGGTGTCGATCGCGGCCGCGAGATGCGCCGACGCCCCGTCCGGCAGTGGGTCCATGTTGGCGACGACGTTCACCCGCTTCCCGTGCGGGACCGCTCCCGAAAGGTTCGCGAAGCCGACGATGTTGCCGCCGTGGCCCCAGAAGGTGCCGCCACACGACAACGGGACGGACGCGATCCCGAGCCCGTAGGCGGCGCCGGGAACGCCGAGGTCCGCGGGGACGGTCCGCTGCAACTCCGCCTGCTGGGCACGCGGCAGGAGGCGTCCGTCGGTGGCGGCGCCGTAGAAGCGGTTCAGGTCCTCGCCGGTCGAAATCAGTCCACCGGAGGACCCGGCCGCCGACGGATCGAATTCGGTGAAGTCGACCGGTCCCGGCGCGTAACCCCGGGGGTGCGGTGACGGCAGGCCTTCGTCGCCCCGCGGCGGCAGATAGGTGTCGCGCAGGCCCAGCGGCCGCGCGATCCTGGACTGGATCTCGGTGGCGACGGAACGGCCGGTGAGCTTCTCGATGAGCATCCCGGCGATGATGTAGTTCGTGTTGGAGTACGCCCACTTCGCGCCCGGCTCGAACTCCGGCGGATGCGCGAGCCCGATCGCCACCAGTTCTTCGGGTTCGGCCCCGCGATGCCGCCACTCGTCGATGTCGAGGTCGCGGACGTAGTTGTAGAGCCCGCTGGTGTGCTGGAGCAACTGCCGGACGGTGATCTTGGTGCCGTCGTTGCCGTTCCCGCGCACGAGACCGGACAGGTACCGGTCGATCGGCGTGTCCAGCCGGACCTTTCCTTCGGCGACCAGTTGCAGCACCACAACGGCGACGAACGTTTTGGTGACACTGGCCGCCCGGAACTTCGCGCCGCGGGGGAACGGTGCCCGGGTTTCGATGTTCCCGACCCCTTCGCGTTCCGACCACGTCCGCCCGGACACGGTCGTCACCGTCGCCTGCACGCCGGGGACACCGTCCCGCACCAGCGTTTTCAGCGCCTTGTCGACTTCGTCGTGCGGTTTGCTCACGGCGAGCGCCGGTGCGGCGGTGGTGGTGGCCAGCAGCGCGATCAGTGAGCCGATGGCGACGATCTTCTTACCTGGCAAAGTTTTCCGCATGGATCCCACATTAGGGAAACCGGTACCGCACGACCATGAGGCAGGCCCTCACTCGCAACGGGGGCCTGCCCCACCCCCCAACACGCGTGTGTTCGGCGGGGGATTTCCGGAGGAACGCGAGCGGAACAACGGCCGTCCGCTAGCGCAGGCTGTGACCCGGCGCGACGATCCCGCTCTCATAAGCGAATACCACCGCCTGGCTGCGGTTGGTCGCGCCCAGTTTCCCGAAGATGTTGCCCACATGGGTTTTGACGGTTTCGAGACTGATGACCAGATCGGCCGCTATGTCCACATTGGACATCCCGGTGGCGATGAGCCGCAGCACCTCGGTCTCCCGTTTCGTCAGCGAGGACGGCCGGGGCGCGAGGCCCGACGCCGCCGGGCGCGCGGTGACCATCCGCCGGATGGCGTCGGGGAAGAGCAGCGTCTCCCCGGCGGCGATGGTCCGGATGGCGTGCGCGAACTCCTCCTTGCGCGCCCGCTTCAACAGGAACCCGCTCGCGCCGGCGAGAAGCGCGTCGTAGACGTAGTCGTCGTTGTCGAACGTCGTGATCACGAGGACCTTGGGCGGGTCGGCGATTTCGGCCAGTACCCGCCGGGTCGCCTCGATCCCGTCCACACCGGGCATCCGGACGTCCATCAGGACCACCGCGGGGTTCGTCCGCCGCACCAGGTCCACCACCTCCCCGCCGTCGCCCGCCTCGCCGACCACGGACAGATCGGGCTGGGTTTCCAGCAGCGAGCGTAATCCGGCGCGCAGCAACGGTTCGTCGTCGACGATCAGGACGCGCAGTGTCATGATCGCGACCGTAGCGGGATCGTGGTCACCAGCCGCCACAGCGGTGCGCCGTCGATGGCGGGTCCCGCGATGAGCTCACCACGCAGTGCCTCGACGCGTTCGGTCAGCCCCGGCAGCCCGTTGCCACCCCGATCCGACGTGGTGGCCATCTCCATGAGCGGGTTCACGATCTCGATCCGCAGCGCGTCCGCCAGCACCGCGACCCGGACGGTCACCGGCCCGGGATGCGCGTGCCGCAACGCGTTCGTCAGTCCCTCTTGGACGATCCGGTACGCCTCCCGCGAAAGGGTCGCGGGCAGTTCGGCGGCCGGGCCGGTCAGCTCGTAGTCGATCACCGCGCCACCGGATCGCGCCCGTTCGGCCAGCGTCGCGGCCTCGATGAGCCGTCGTTCGGGCTCGCGGGACGACCGGTCGTCGCGGAGCAGTCCCAGCACGTGGTCGAGGTCTTCGAGCGCCGCCCTGGACGATTCCTCGATGGTGCCCAGTGCCTCGCGCACCAGTTGCGGTTCGGAATCGACCAGTTCGGCGGCCGCGGCGGCCTGGATGGTCGACGTCGTCAGCGTGTGCCCGATGGAGTCGTGCAGTTCGCGGGCCAGCCGGTTGCGGTGCTCGAAGTGGTTCGCCCGGACCTCGGCCGCGGCGACGCGTTCGGCGGCGGACGGCCCCAGCAGCGCGACCGCGCTGTACTGGAAGAGCTTGGTGAAACCGGCGAAGACGTACGCGATGACGACCAGGGTGATCAGCGCGATCGGCAGCGTCCACAGCCCGGCGGTGCCGGCTTCGATCGTCACCCGTTCCCCGAAGAACTCGATGGGACTGCCGCCGCCTCCCGCCCACACCACGGCGAACACGAAGCCGATCATCAAGAAGCAGCCGAGGCCGAACAGCACCCAGCCGAGTCCGGTGTGCACGAGCAGCCATCCCGCCGAGCGCCAGCGTTCCGCCCAGGCGATCTTCGTACCGGCAGGAGGCGCGGCGATCCGGGTGCCCAGCATCTGGTTCGAGAACCAGACGCCGACCCGCCGCATCGGCCCAGGCAGCCCGGCGAGCCCGACCAGCAGGCCCATCGCGAGCATGCCGTAGACCATCTTCGCCTTCACGTCGCCCGGGATGAGGACGGCGGGGATGAGCGCGATCGGGAACGGGATCGCCGTCATCGCCATGCCGAGGAGACCGAACGGCACACTGCGGTAACTGCCGATCCGCGCCAGAGTTCTGAGGGGGTTGACCATGCCGGGAACGCTATTCGGCCACGCGTGCGCGCACCTCCCACTGCGGTGCCATTTCACGTCATCCTCAAGAGCACCGGCGCCGGTCACAGCCGGTTAGCGGGCGTTAGCCCCGTCCTCCTACACTCGGGCGCGTGGCTCACCGACCTTTGATCGCACCCAGTATCCTCTCCGCGGACTTCGCCCGGCTCGGCGACGAGATCCGCGCCGTCGCGGGGGAGGGGGACACTCGCGCGGACTGGGTCCACGTCGACGTCATGGACGCGCACTTCGTCCCGAACCTGACCCTCGGCCTGCCCGTCGTGCAGTCGCTGATCAAGGCCACCGACGTCCCGATCGATTGCCACCTGATGATCGAGAACCCCGACAAGTGGGCCATCGGGTATGCCGAGGCGGGTGCCTACAACGTCACCGTGCACGTCGAGGCGGCGCACGACCCTGTCGCGCTGGCGAAGAACCTCCGTGCCGCCGGGGCGAAGGCTGGTCTGTCGATCAAGCCGAACACCCCGATCGAAGACCACCTCGACACCCTCAAGCACTACGACACGCTGCTGGTGATGTCGGTCGAGCCCGGCTTCGGCGGCCAGTCGTTCATCGAGGGTGTCCTCGACAAGGTGCGCACCGCGCGGCGCCTGGTCGACACCGGTCACCTCAAGCTCGTCGTCGAGATCGACGGCGGGATCAACGCCGACACCATCGAGCGGGCCGCCGAGGCCGGTGTGGACTGCTTCGTCGCCGGTTCCGCCGTCTACGGCGCCGAAGACCCTGGTAAGGCGGTCGCGGCGCTGCGCGAGCAGGCGGCCCGCGTCCGCGGCTGATCCCGGCTCTTGAGCCGCCATCGGGTCAGGAGAAGGAATCGGTCCCGATGGGTGTTGGATGGGGGAAGCACCGTTTCCAGCGACGGTGCTACCGGAGGAGGAGGGCAGCAGGAGTGTTCACCGGCATTGTCGAGGAACTCGGCGAGGTCACCGCGGTCGAGCAGGTCCCGAACGCCGCGCGGCTGACCGTACGGGGGCCGCTGGTGACCAGCGACGCCGGTCACGGCGACTCCATCGCGGTGAGTGGCGTGTGCCTCACCGTGGTCGCGGTGGCGGGCGGTGAGTTTAGCGTCGATGTCGTGCACGAAACCCTGCAGCGCTCCAGCCTCGCGAAGGTGAACGTCGGCGACGTCGTCAACCTCGAACGCGCGACGCCGGCGGGCGGCAGGCTCGGCGGGCACATCATGCAGGGCCACGTGGACGGCACCGGCGTCTTCCTCAAGCGGGACTCCCACGGCCTCACCTCGTTCGCCCTGCCGGGCAAACTGGCCAGGTACGTGGTCGAGAAGGGGTCGATCGCCGTCGACGGCATCTCCCTCACGGTCGCTTCGGTGACCGACGAGGAGTTCGCCGTCGCCTTGATCCCGACCACTCTCGAACTGACCACCCTCGGCCGGAACCAACCGGGCGACCTGGTGAATCTCGAGGTCGACGTGGTCGCCAAGTATGTCGAGAAGCTGACCATGCCGCATCTGCGCACGCAGGGGGACAATGGCGGTACGGAGGAGCGGGCGTGAGTGGGACGAGTGCGATTCCGGGGTCGGCGGATCTGACCCCCTTTGGAGGCGGGGTGGCCGTGAACGCCGAAGCCATCGAGGCGGCGATCGCCGACATCAAGGCGGGCCGCCCGGTCGTCGTGGTCGACGACGAGGACCGTGAGAACGAAGGCGACCTGATCTTCGCGGCGGAGAAAGCCACGCCCGAACTGATGGCCTTCATGGTGCGCTACACCTCGGGTTACGTCTGCGTGGCGCTGACCGAGGCCGAGGCGGACCGGCTAGATCTGCCGCCGATGTATCACACGAACCAGGACCAGCGCGGTACCGCGTACAGCGTCACGGTCGACGCCGCCGGGGGCATCAGCACCGGCATCTCCGCGGCGGACCGGTCGCACACCGTCCGGCTGCTCGCGGACCCGGCGTCCACGGCGTCGGACTTCCGGCGTCCCGGCCACGTGGTCCCGCTGCGTGCCAAGGAGGGCGGCGTCCTGCGGCGTCCCGGGCACACCGAAGCCTCCGTCGACCTGGCCCGGCTGGCCGGGCTTTCGCCGTCCGGCGTGCTCTGCGAGATCGTGTCGCAGAAGGACGAGGGCGACATGGCCCGCCGCGACGAACTGGAGGTCTTCGCCGCGGACCACGATCTCAAGATGATCACCATCGCCGACCTGATCGCTTACCGGCGTCGCATCGAGAAGCAGGTCGAGCGGGTCGCCGAGGCCCGTATCCCGCTTTCGGCGGGCACGTTCCGCGCGGTCGGCTACGACAGCCTGCTCGACGGCATCGAGCACATCGCGTTCGTCTACGGCGAGATCGGCGACGGCGAGGACATCCTGGTGCGCGTGCACTCGGAATGCCTCACCGGCGACGTCTTCGGCTCGCTGCGCTGCGACTGCGGCCCGCAGCTGGAGGCCGCGCTCGAAGCCGTCGCCAAGGAAGGCCGCGGTGTCGTGCTCTACATCCGCGGTCACGAGGGCCGGGGCATCGGGCTGCTCCACAAACTGCAGGCCTACCAGCTGCAGGACGCCGGCGCGGACACCGTCGACGCGAACCTGCAGCTCGGCGTCCCCGCCGACGCGCGCGACTACGGCACCGGCGCGCAGATCCTGTGCGACCTGGGCATCCGCTCGATGCGGCTGCTGACGAACAACCCGGCCAAGCGAGTCGGGCTGGAGGGCTACGGCCTGCGGGTCACCGGCCGGGTGTCGCTGCCGATCTCGCCGAACCCGGAGAACCTGCGCTACCTCAAGACCAAACGGGACCGGATGGGGCACGACCTGTCCCAGCTGGAGCATTTCGACCAGGTCGGCGCCGAAGTCGACCAGGGCAACGGAGGTGGCACGCGGTGAGTGGCGAGGGCCGTCCGGACGTCGAACTCGACCTGTCCGACTGTAAGAACATCCGGCTCGGGATCGTGGCCACCCGCTGGCACACGAAGATCACCAGCGCCCTGCTGGACCGTGCCCTCGAGGCGGCCAAGGTGGCCGACCTGGAGGAGGAGCCGACGGTCGTGCGTGTCGCGGGCGCCGTCGAACTGCCCGTCGCCGCGCAGGCGCTGGCCCGCACGCACGACGCGGTCGTCGCACTGGGCGTGGTCATCCGGGGCGGGACTCCGCACTTCGAGTACGTCTGTGACGCGGTCACCGCGGGCCTGACCAGGGTGGCGCTCGACGAGAGCACCCCGGTCGGCAACGGTGTGCTCACCTGCGACACCGAACAGCAGGCCCTCGACCGGTCCGGCCTGCCGGGCTCCATCGAAGACAAGGGCTACGAAGCGACCGTCGCCGCACTGGACGCCGCGCACGCGCTACGGAACCTGCGCCAGCCGTGGACCGAGCGGGGCTTCGTGTGAGCGTCGAGGCGGATGTGATGACAGAGTCCGAGGTCATGGTGGTGCGGCCTCGTCGCACCCTGGTGATGTGCTCCGTCCTGGCGGTGTTCCTGCTGGCGACCTTCGTGGTCGTCGCGGTGCTGCTGCGAGGCTCGGACACCGGCGTGATCTTCCAGCCGTCCGACCAGGCGGCGATGATCGGCATCGGGATCCTGCTCGCGGCGGGCACGATGCTGTTCGCGACGGCGCGCGTGAAGGCCGACGCCGACGGCATCGAGGTCCGGAACGTGCTGATGACCAAGAAGTTCGCGTGGAGCGAGGTGCTTTCGGTGAGTTTCCCCGACGGTGCCTCGTGGGCGCGGCTGGAACTACCGGACGACGAGTACTACTCGGTCATGGCCGTGCAGGCGGTGGACCGGGAGCGGGCGGTGAACGCGGTGCGGGCGCTGCGGCGGCTGCACAAGGCGGCTTGGAACGGCTGACGTTCATTGCGTCCCAACAGATCTGAAGTCCGTGAAGGCCTCCTTGAGGGACCCAGGGTCCCTCAAGGAGGCCTTCACGGACCTGGAACGCCCTGGCGCACGACCCACGACCTAAAGCGTGAAGTCCACCACGATCGGCGCGTGGTCCGAGGGCCCCTTCCCCTTCCGCGCGTCACGGTCCACATAGGAATCCGTCACCCCGCCCGCCACCGCCGCGTCCGCGTACACGAGGTCGATCCGCATTCCCTTGTTGTTCGGGAAGTTGCCGGCCCGGTAGTCCCAGTACGTGAACGGGTGGTCGTACTTCAGCGGGCGCGGGAACACGTCGGACAGCCCGAGGTCGCGCAGCGCCGCGAGCGCCTTCCGCTCCGGCTCGGTCACGTGCGTCGATTCGGCGAACACGCCGACGTCCCAGACGTCCGCGTCGGTCGGCGCGATGTTGAAGTCGCCGAGTACCGCGAACGGTAATCCGCGCGCCTGCTCCTCGCGCACCGTCGCCTCCAATGCCGAGAGCCAAGCGAGCTTGTAGCCGTAGTGCGGGTTCTCCAGCTCCCGTCCATTGGGCACGTACACCGACCACAGCCGCACCCCGCCGCAGGTGGCGCCGATGGCCCGCGCGTCGGTCTTGTCCTCGAAGGTGGGCTCGCCGGTCAGCCCGCGCGTCACGTCCTCCAAGCCGACGCGCGACACGATGGCGACGCCGTTCCAGCGCCCGATGCCGTACGCGGCCGTCTCGTAGCCCGCCTCCCGCACGGCGTCGAACGGGAAGGCGTCCGTGCCACATTTGAGTTCCTGCAGGCACAGCACGTCCGGCTGCACCGAACCGAGCCAGTCCACCACCCTCGGCAGCCGGGGCCCGATCGAGTTCACGTTCCAGGTCGCGATCCGCATGCCCGCGAGCGTCCCACACCGCACCGACACGATCACGCGAAAGGGCCCCTCCGAGACGGGTCGCGTCTCGGAGGGGCCCCACCGGGGCGTGAGGTCAGACCCCGGTGGTCGTGCGGATCCAGGAGCGGGCCGAAGCGACGCTGCCGTAGTTGTTGGTGCCGCGGGTGTTCGAGCCGCTCTGGTTCTGCACGGTCGAAGCGACGCCGACCTGGACGCCGTTGGAGACCTGGGGGCCGCCCGAATCGCCCTTCCAGGCCGAACCGTTGATGCCGACGCTCTGGATGGCCGGGCCGCCGTAGGCGTCGCGCGAGCTACCGGTGACGCGGACGTCGGCCACCTTCAGCGCCGAGGCGGGCGGGCCGGTCGGGGTCTCACGGCCCCAGCCGTAGAGCTGGTTGGTCGAGCCGACCGACGGGTTCGAGCTGGCCAGACGGATCGGCGTGACACCGGCGTCGGAGGCCAGGTGCAGCAGCGAGACGTCGGCGCCGTTCGGCGAGGACACCTTGCGGTCGACGGCGATCACGCGGCCGCCCTGCAGCGCGTTGCTGCCGACGCGGACCCGCATGCCGCTGCCGTCGGAGTCGAGGCAGTGCTTGGCGGTCAGGACCCAGCGCTGGGCGATGACACTGCCGGAGCAGTTGAAGCCGTCCCACTGGCGACCCGGGGTGTTGACATAGACCTGGGCACCCCAGCTCACGGTGGGGGCGGTGCCGCCGCCCACGATGTTCGGCTGGACACCGGTGGGGGTGCCCGCGGAGGCGACCGCTCCAGCGGTCATGGTGAGGGCTGCGGCGGCGAGGGTGGCGGCGCCCAGCGTACGAAGACGGCTCACGGTGCAGGAGTCCTTTCGAGCGTCATGAGGACGAAGAACCGAGTGAAAGGGAACTGGGACGGAAAGTAATCACCTGGTTCACTCGCTAGGAACCAACGAACGTCGGGTCCGGCCGAATATCCGACTTAGGTCGGTATGCGTAGTGAAATACGGACCGCATCGTGGTAGTCGCCACCCGGACGAGTGTTAGAGCATGGGGGCTCGTAAGACTGTCGGTGCTGCCCCATAGGGTTGACACCGTGGCTGACCCGACCACCTACCGTCCTTCGCCGGGGAGCATCCCGGACGCCCCTGGCGTGTACAAATTTCGTGACGCCGCGAAGAGGGTCATTTACGTCGGCAAGGCGAAAAGTCTCCGAAGCAGGCTGAACTCGTACTTCGCCGACATCACGGGCTTGCACCCGCGCACCCGCCAGATGGTGACGACGGCGGCGAGCGTCGAGTGGACCGTCGTGGGCACCGAGGTCGAGGCGCTCCAGCTCGAGTACAACTGGATCAAGGAGTTCGACCCGCGGTTCAACGTCCGTTACCGCGACGACAAGAGTTACCCGGTCCTCGCCGTCACGATGAACGACGAGTTCCCGCGCCTGCACGTCTACCGTGGCGCGCGCAAGAAGGGCGTGCGGTACTTCGGGCCGTACGCGCACGCGTGGGCCATCCGCGAGACGCTCGATCTGCTGCTGCGGGTCTTCCCCGCGCGCACCTGCACGACCGGGGTCTTCAAACGGCACGGCCAGATCGGCAGGCCCTGCCTGCTCGGCTACATCGGCAAATGCTCCGCGCCGTGCGTCGGCAAGGTCTCCGCCGACGAGCACCGCGCGATCGTCGAGGACTTCTGTGACTTCCTCGCCGGCCGCACCGACGCGCTGATCCGCCGCCTCGAACAGGAAATGGCGGCCGCGTCCGAAGAGCTGGAGTTCGAGCGCGCTGCCCGCCTGCGTGACGACCTCGGCGCGCTCCGCCGCGCGATGGAGAAGCAGGCCGTGGTGCTCGGCGACGGCACGGACGCCGACGTCGTCGCCTTCGCCCACGACGAACTCGAAGCCGCGGTCCAGGTCTTCCACGTGCGCGGCGGCCGGGTCCGCGGCCAGCGCGGCTGGGTGATCGACAAGGCCGAGGAGATGGACGTCAAGGACCTGGTCGACCACTTCCTCACGCAGTTCTACGGCGAAGAGGCCGAACGCGCGGACGACCCCGACGTCGGCTCACCGGTCCCGCGAGAGGTTCTGGTCCCGGAACTGCCCGCCGACGCCGAAGCGGTGGGTGAGTGGCTTTCCGGGCTGCGTGGTTCGCGAGTGAGTCTGCGGGTGCCGCAGCGCGGCGACAAGCGCGCGCTCGCGGAGACGGTGACACGCAACGCCGGCGAGGCGTTCACCCAGCACAAACTCCGCCGCGCCGGTGACCTCACCGCGCGGTCGGCCGCGCTCGCGGAACTGCAGGACTATCTGGCGCTGGACACCGCGCCGCTGCGCATCGAATGCGTCGACATCAGCCATATCCAGGGCAGCGACGTGGTCGCGTCGCTCGTGGTGTTCGAGGACGGTATCCCGCGCAAGTCCGAGTACCGGCGGTTCGCGCTGCGCGAGGCCGCGGAGGAAGGTGACGTCGCGTCGATCGCCGAGGTCGTCCGCCGCCGTTTTTCCCGCTATCTGAAGGAAACGGCCGAAGACGCGCCCGTCGACCCGGACCGTCCCGGCATCGACCCGGAGACCGGCAAGCCACGCAAGTTCGCCTACGCGCCGAACCTGCTCGTCGTCGACGGCGCGGGCCCGCAGGCCACCGCGGCCGCGGACGTGCTCTCGGAACTCGGCATCACCGATCTGGCCGTGGTCGGCCTGGCGAAGCGGCTGGAGGAGGTGTGGCTGCCGGGCGATCCCGATCCGGTGATCCTGCCGCGCACCTCCGACGCGCTGTATCTGCTGCAGCGGCTCCGCGACGAGGCGCACCGCTTCGCCATCCGGTACCACCGGGAGAAGCGGTCCAAGCGGATGCAGGTGTCCGCATTGGACGGTGTGCCCGGACTGGGGCAGGCTCGGCGTACCGCGCTGATCAAGCATTTCGGCTCGGTGCGGAAACTCCGCGAAGCAAGGATCGAGGAGATCGAGGCGGTGCCCGGCTTCGGCAGGCGCACCGCGGAGGCGGTCGTCGCGGCGCTCGCAGGGGAGCAGCCACAGACGGCGGGGGAGTCCAGTACGTGATCGGGGAAAGGACCATCGTGAGTGCGCAAGAAGAAGGCCGCGGTTCCGGAATGGAGGTCGCGGTCGTCTCCGGGCTGTCCGGGGCGGGCCGCAGTACCGCCGCGAAATGCCTGGAGGACCTGGGCTGGTTCGTGGTGGACAACCTGCCGCCCGAACTGATCGCCACCATGGTCGAGCTCGGCGCGCAGGCGCGGGGCGCGATCACCAAGGTCGCGGTCGTGATGGACGTGCGCTCGCGCGCGTTCACCGACGACCTGGCGTCGGTCATCAAGGACCTCGACGCCCGCGGGTACAAGCCGCGCGTCCTGTTCCTGCAGGCCACCGACGCGGTGCTGGTGCGCCGGTTCGAGGCCGTCCGCCGCGGGCACCCGATGCAGGGCGACGGCAGGCTCGCCGACGGCATCACCGCCGAGCGCACGCTTTTGGAGCCGCTGCGCGAGGAGGCGGACCTCGTGCTCGACACGTCGTCGCTTTCGGTGCACGACCTGCGTGCCAAGATCGAGGACGCGTTCGGTTCCGAGGCCGGCACGCAGACCCGGGTCACCGTGCTCTCGTTCGGATACAAGTACGGCCTGCCGATGGACGCGGACCTGGTGATGGA
The DNA here is from genome assembly GCF_047608695.1 of Amycolatopsis sp. cmx-11-32. Classification (NCBI taxonomy): domain Bacteria; kingdom Bacillati; phylum Actinomycetota; class Actinomycetes; order Pseudonocardiales; family Pseudonocardiaceae; genus Amycolatopsis; species Amycolatopsis sp. cmx-11-32. Next base: position 244,387 of record NZ_JADNQN010000006.1, read on the forward strand.
CGTCCGGTTCCTGCCGAACCCGTTCTGGATCCCGGAACTTCGCGACCACACCGGTCTCGAGGGCGAGGTCCGCAACTACGTGCTGAGCCAGGAAGGCGCGGACGAGTTCCTCGACCGCTACCACCAGCTGCTGCGCCTGATCGGCGCGGGCTACAAGCGCGAGGGCAAGCGGTACCTGACGCTGGCCGTCGGCTGCACGGGCGGAAAGCACCGCAGTGTCGCCATTTCCGAGGAGCTCGCCCAGCGGCTGTCCAATGAGGACGGTATGGCCGTGAAGGTGGTGCACCGCGACCTTGGCCGCGAGTAGCGAGCTGCGCGCGGTCGCACTGGGTGGCGGGCACGGCCTGCACGCCACCCTCACCGCGTTGCGCCGGGTGACCTCGCAGGTCACCGCCGTGGTCACCGTCGCGGACGACGGGGGCTCGTCCGGCAGGCTGCGCCGGGAACTCGGGCTGCTGCCGCCGGGCGACCTGCGGCAGGCGTTCGCCGCGTTCGCCGCCGAAGACGGCGGAATCCTGTGGGCGGAGGTGTTCCAGCACCGCTTCGGCGGCGATGGCGCGCTCGCCGGGCACGCGGTCGGGAACCTGTTGCTGGCCGGGCTGTTCGAGGTGCTCGGCGATCCGGTCGCCGCGCTCGACGAGGCGAGCAGGCTCATGGGCATCTCCGGCCGGGTCCTGCCGATGTCACCCGAACCGCTGGAAATCCAAGGTGAGGTTTCGGGGCTGGACGCCGAGAATCCCGAAGCGCTCCGGCGGATTCGCGGTCAGGTGGCGGTGGCGACGACCCCAGGACAGGTGCACCGGATCAGCCTGCACCCGGCCGGACAGGCCGACCGGCCGCCGCAAGGGTGCCCCGAGGCGATCGAAGCCGTGCTCGGCGCGGACGTGGTGTTCCTCGGCCCGGGGTCGTGGTTCACCAGCGTGCTGCCGCATCTGCTGGTGCCGGACCTGCACGACGCGCTGCTCCGGACGGACGCCACAAAGGTCGTCATCCTCAATCTGATCCCCCAACCGGGGGAGACGGCGGGATTCTCTCCGGAGAAGCATTTGGACGTACTCTTCGAACACGCCCCGGAACTGCGGGTGGACGCGGTCATCGCGGACCGTGACTCGGTGCCCTCACCAGCCCGGTTGCGGGAGGCGGCCGGGAGACTCGGCGCGCAGGCGTTGCTGGGGGCGGTGGCTGACCCAGTCGTGACGGGGCGGCATGATCCTGATGCGCTCGCGAGCTGTATGCGGGACGCTCTCGGTCTCACCGGGGGAGGAGCTGAAGGTATGGAGGGGCAGCGATGGCGATGACCGCCGCCGTGAAGGACGAGCTGAGCCGGCTGGAGATCACCAAGATCGGCCCGCGCCGTGCGGAGGTCGCGTCGATGCTGCGATTCGCGGGAGGGCTGCACATCGTGGCCGGCCGCGTCGTGGTGGAGGCCGAACTCGACACCGGTTCGGTGGCGAGACGGCTGCGCAAAGAGATCCACGAACTGTACGGACACCAGTCCGATGTCCACGTCATCTCGTCCAGCGGACTGCGCAAGGGGACGCGGTACGTCGTGCGGGTGGTCAAGGACGGCGAGGGCCTTGCCCGGCAAACTGGCCTGATCGACCAGCGTGGCCGTCCGGTGCGCGGGCTGCCCGCCGCCGTCGTGTCCGGCGGTGTCGCCGACGCGGAAGCCGCCTGGCGCGGCGCGTTCCTGGCACACGGTTCACTCACCGAACCCGGCCGCTCGTCGTCGCTCGAAGTCACCTGCCCCGGGCCCGAAGCCGCGCTGGCGCTCGTCGGCGCGGCCCGTCGGATGGGCATCCAGGCGAAGTCGCGCGAGGTCCGCGGCGCGGACCGGGTCGTGGTGCGTGACGGCGACGCCATCGGTGCGTTGCTGACCCGCCTCGGCGCCCACACGAGTGTGCTCGCTTGGGAAGAGCGGCGGATGCGCCGCGAGGTGCGCGCCACCGCGAACCGGCTCGCGAACTTCGACGACGCCAATCTGCGGCGCTCGGCCCGCGCGGCCGTCGCGGCGGCGGCCAGGGTCGAGCGGGCGCTGGACATCCTCGGCGAGTCCGCCCCGGACCACCTGCTCGCCGCGGGCAAACTGCGGCTGTCGAACCGGCAGGCGTCGCTCGAAGAACTGGGCCAGCTCTCCGACCCGCAGATGACCAAGGACGCCGTCGCCGGCCGGATCCGCCGCCTGCTGGCGATGGCCGACAAGAAGGCGAAGGAACAGGGCATCCCGGACACCGAATCCGCCGTGACCCCGGACATGCTGGAAGAAGACGAAGCCTAAGGTCCCGCAATTAGTCCTCTAGTTGCGGTCCTTGCGCGCGCAAGGACCGCAACTAGAGGACTAATTGCGGGGCTCAGGGCTCGTGGGGTCGCCGGTGCGTGAGCTGTTCCCGGATCTTCGCCGTTTCCGGATGCCGTTCACCTCGGACCGCGACGGAATCGTCCAGGAGCAACGCCCACTCCGAGAGCGCTTCGGTGATCTGACCGGCTTCGGCGCGAACCAGCGCCTGGCCGAATCGGAGGTCGAGGACATCGGGATGCCGGCCGCCCAGCCGTTTTCTTGCTTCGGCCAGCAGCTGTCCGTACTCTCGCACCGCTGGAGGCGCGTCCTCGATCAGAGCGCTCCAGAAGGCGATGTTGTGCCGCACGTGCCTGACGATCACGTCGTCGCCCAACGCGTTCTTCGCCCGTGGCAACAGTTCCCGGCTCAACCGCAGGGCTCCCGCCCCGTCGCCGGTCTTGCCGGTCGCCACGGCGAGGAGATGCCGTGCGTGCAGGGTTTCCCGATGGCTCGGCCCGAGCCCGCCCGTCGCGTCCCGGACCAGGGCTTCGAACGCGGCGCGGGATTGTTCGGGGCGATTCAGTTCGCCGAGCAGGTGACCGATGTCGTTCCGGATGCTGAGCACGTCTTCGTCGCCCGTCCCGAACGCCGCCGCAGCGATCGGCAGCAAACTTTCGAATCGCTCCAGCGCTCCGGCCGCGTCGCCCGCCTTGCCGGCCCAGGTGGCGTGCCGGGCCTTGCACCGCAAGGTGATCCGGTCATCCTCCCCGAGTTCCCGTGCCGCGCGCTTCGCCCACATCGCCCACTGTTCCCGGTTCTCCACCGGGATTCCCGACGCCCGCCGCTCCACCGAAGCGAGCGCGTCCTCACGCGGACCCGTCAGCCAGAGGAACTCGGCTTCGCTGGCGGCCGCGTAGGCCTGTTCGAGTGTCGGCTCGTCATCGCCGGACGCCGGCTCGATTTCCGAGGTCGCCGCCGCCAGCCGGGCGTGCAGATGAGGTGTCCCCTCCGGCATGGGGCCGGTCCAGAGCACGGTTTCGGTCGCCAGCCCGGCCGCTGACCGGCGGACCGCGGTGCGGAGACCGGCCAGGACGTCGCGGACGTGCACCGCCCGGTCCGGCCCACCGCTCGCCGCGCTCGCCTTGGTCAGGATCCGCTGCGCGAACAGGAAAGATTTCCGGTTGTCCACCGGCAGGCTGGTTTCCTTGGTGAGGAAGTAGAAGTCGTCGTCGGCGTACTCGCCGTGTCCGACAAGCGAAAGGAAGAGACTCGACTCGTCCTCCGACGCTCGCTCGAAGGCCTCCACCAGCGCGTTGTCGAGTTCGATTAGCGTCAGGTGACGAGCAGCCCGCGGCCATCGGCCAGCGCCGGGACGCAGCCGCCGATCTCGGGAGCCAGCAACGCCGCCGAAACTTCGTGGCCGACGTCGGGCTGTATCCCACCGACGAGACGATCCGGAAGCGCGTGCAGGACCGCGTCGGTTACACCGTTGACAACGCGCCAAACCGCACGAGGCGGCGTCCCACCTGGCCAAGCACCGGACCGGGGAAGGTCTTTCCGCGGCCGTGGCCTAAGTCGCGTAATGGGAGGCGTGACTCGCGGGCTGCCAGCCCGGCGGGCCGAACACGTAACCGAGTTTGTCCCGCCACGACCCGGCCGCGCGGACGTCACGCAGGATCGAGCCGTACTCGTGGAAGCCGACCTTGAGCAGGTTGTGGGTCTCGATGTTCTTGGTCAGCCCGTAGGTCGGCCGCTTGCCCTCGGGCACGAAGCTGCCGAACAACCTGTCCCAGATGATCAGGATGCCGCCGTAGTTCGCGTCCAGGTACTCCTTGTCGCTGCCGTGGTGCACACGATGGTGTGAAGGTGTGTTGAAGACGTACTCGAACCAGCGCGGCAGCTTCCGGATCTTCTCGGTGTGCACGAAGAACTGGTAGACGAGGTCGATCGACAGCCCGGTGAGGATCATCCACGGCGGGATACCGGCGAAGGCCAGGATCGACCAGAACGGCAGCTGGAAGTACGGGGTCCACTTCTGACGCAACGCGGTCGAGAAGTTGTAGTGTTCACTCGAATGGTGCACCTGATGGCCCGCCCACATGATCCGGACGCGGTGGCTCGCCCGGTGGTAAGCGTAGAACACGATTTCCTGGCCCAGCAGCATCAGGACCCAGGTCCGCCAGTCGTGCGGGCTGAACTTCACCGGCGCCAGTTCGTGGAGCGCGGCGAACACGAACAGCATGGCAACGCGGAAGACACCGTTGATCACAACCGCCACCGCGCCCATGGACATGCTGGTCCGGGTGTCCTTGACGCTGTAGCCGATGACGTTGTCGTCGTGGCCGAGCACGTGCAGCGCGAGGATCTCGATCGCGACGAACAGCAGGAACACCGGTGTCGCCATCAGCACCGGGTCACTCAGATGGGCAAGGAAATCCGCCATCGCACCGCTCCTGTCTCCGCCTCCGTGATCTGACCTCAAGGTAACTTACCTCAGGGTCATTTACCTGAGAGTAAGGTAGCCGTCGTGACAGAAGCAAGGGCCGTCGGCACGAAGGGCATGCCCCGCGAAGAGCGGGAGACCCAGATTGTGCGCGCCGGTACGGAGGAATTCGGCAAGAACGGGTACGCCGGGGCGTCGATGGTGGAGATCGCCCGTCGGGTCGGGGTCACCAAACCCTTGCTGTACCAGTACTTCGGCTCGAAGGACGGGCTTTACCTCGCCTGCCTGCACCGGGCGGGGGACAGGCTGACCGAAGGCGTCGCCGAAACGATGGCCGAAGACGGCGAGCCGCCGGAGCGGATGCCGCTGGCGGTGCTCGCGGCCATTTTCGAGACGTTCGACAACGACCGATACGCGTGGAAGCTGCTTCGCGACCCGACGGTGCCTTCGACCGGCGAGATCGCCGGCGTCGCGGTCGACTACCGCTACCGGCTCGACGGGTTCGCGCTGATCGGCGCCGCCCAGTTGATGCACTCGCGCGGCCTGGACGACGAGCGCGACATCGAGGCGATCGCCCAGGTGTGGACCGGGGTGGTCGATTCGCTGATCAGCTGGTGGATCGATCAACCGGATCAGGACGCCGCGGCGATGACCGAGCGGTGCGGGCGGATCATGCGGAACCTGTTCGGCTGGTGAGCCTCGGCACCGCGGCCACCGGCCTAAGCCCAGCGGCCGATGAAGGACCGGACGTCAGAACCACCATTGATTCTTGGCGCCCGCCAGGAAGTCCCACAGCCGCACGACGCCGCCGTCGCGGCCCGCTGTGTTGAGGTCGGCGTCGAGGTATCGCCCGCTTCGCACGTTCTTCAGGCGTAGGTAGCCCTCGGGATTCTCGGTGACCGAGAACCACTGGTTCGACGCACCCGGCATGAAGTCCCAGAGCTGGACCTTGGTGCCGTTGCGGTTGATCGAGTTGAGGTCGGCGTCCAGGTACCGTCCGCTGTGGACGCTCTGGAACCGGAAGTGCCCTTCGGGGATCTGGGTGACGTACCAGGCCTGGTTGGCAGGAATGGATTCGTCCGGGTTGGCGAGGCAGGTCCACAGCTGGACCTTGGTGCCGTTTCCGTTGATGGTACTCAAATCCGCGTCCAGGCAGCGGCTCTCGTCGGAGGCCGGACCGAGCCGGTACGCCTGCTGCTGCGCGCTGAAACCGGCGCCGTGCACCTTCACCGGGCGCAGCGACAGCCGGCCGACGTCGACGCGCTCGTCCGCCTGCGCGGCGGGCGCGCCGAACAAGGCCGAGAATCCGGCGAGAACGGTCACGGATACGAAGAATCGCTTGAAATCACGCATTTTTCTCCCCAGTTCGACGCAGGTGTCTCCACTGGGCCCCCGACCAGGACAGCCTGCTGAACCCGATCCTGCTCCTCGGCCGAGGCAGCGTCAACAAAGTTTGTATCCCACGAAAACGCCACCTCGCCGAAAATTCCGGACGAGGTGGCGTTCCTCCAGTGACACTGGATACGGCTGGGGTGCCCGGCGCCGCTCCGGACACCCCAACCGTGACTAGGACGCGGCGTTGGATTTGCCGCGCAGTTTGACGTTGGCCGTCGAAGCGTTCTTGATCGCCGTCTCGATCTGCGCCATCGTCGAGGACGAAGACAGGCCTGGCACCGTCGCTGTGCTCAGCGCGTACAGCGTGAACGTGTAGGGATGGCTGGAGCCGCCGGGGCAGGGGCCGAAGTACTTCTGCGCGTTCGCCCCGCTTCCCATGGCCTTCTGCTTGGCGCCGTTCTGGTTCGGGACGTTGTAGCCCGATCCCAGACCCTCGGGCAGCGACAGCGCGGACGCCGGGATGTCCCAGATCGTCCAGTGCAGTTTGTTGCCGTTGTCGGCCACGTCGGCGAAGACGACGGCGTACCCCTTGGCGCCCGTGGTCCCGGCACCCCACGCCAGCGGCGGGGAGGTGTCCTGGCCCGCGGTGCCGTCACCGGCGCAGGTGTACTTGTCCGGGATCGAGGCGTTGTCGGCGAACGCGGAACTGGCCAGCTTGAACGCTCCCGGTTGCGAGGCACCGGGGAACTTCAACCGCACCACCACGTTGTCGATACCGCTCGGCGTGCCGCCGTTCTTGTCCGCGTTGGTCGAGGTGACCCACAGGCCACCGTCCGGCGTCTTGGTGACCGAGCGGAGCCTGCCCCAGCGGCCGGAGAACAGCGACTGCACCGAACCGACGCCGTTGCCCGCCGCGTTGATCTGCGTGGCGAACACCTGCTCGCTGGTGACGGCCGCGACGTAGATCCAGTCGTTGACGATCTCGATCCCGCTGGGCCCACCGGAACTGGTCGGCCAGGTCTTCTTCGGCGCGACCGTGCCGCCGCAGCTGCCGTTGGTGCCTTCACACTGCGGCCACCCGAAGTTTCCGCCCTTCTGGATCAGGTTGAGTTCGTCCAGTTTGCCGTCGCCGAACTCCGACGCCCACAGCTGGCCGCGAGAATCCCACGCCAGGCCCTGCGGGTTGCGGTGCCCGAAGCTCCAGACGTACCGGGCGTTGCCGCCGGTGGAGAAGAACGGGTTGTCGCTCGGCGCCGAACCGTCGGGGTTGACCCGCAGGATCTTCCCGTTGAGCGACCCCTTGTTCTGCGCGGTCTCCTTGTTCTGTCCGTCGCCCGCGGTGGCGTACAGCTTGCCGTCCGGGCCGAAGCGGAGCCTTCCGCCGTTGTGATAACGGTTCTTCGCGATCCCGGTGAGTACCGGCGTCGATGTCGAGGACAGCGTTCCGTTGTCGTAGGTCATCTTCACGATCCGGTTGTCACCGGATGCCGTGTGGTACAGGTAGATCGCGTGATCGGTGGCGTAGTTCGGCGAGATCGCGATGCCGAGCAGGCCGCCCTCGCCGTTGGTGCCGACAGCGCCGGGAACCTTGCCCACCATGGTCTTCTGGCCGGAGGGCGTGATCCGCACGATCTCGAACCGGTCCCGTTCGGTCGCGAGCGCCGTGCCGTCCGGCAGGAAGTCGACCGACCAGGCGAGGTCGACCTTGGTGACGTCCTTGTCGTACTCCGGAATGCCGCCGCCCGCGTTTCCACTCGTCTTGGCGGTCACCGCGGTGCTGGCACCGGAGGCGTTGCCGTCGAGGTCTCGCGCCTTGACCGTGAAGGTGTACGAAGTGTTCGCTGTCAGCCCGGTGATCGTGGCTTCGAGCGAAGGCGTCGTCGCGACCTTCGCGGTGCCTTGATGGACGTCGTAACCCGCGATGGTGCCGCTGTCATCGGTGGAAGCGTTCCACGCCAGGGAGACGCTGTTCGCGGTCACCGACGTCGAGCGCGGGTTCCCCGGCACGGTCGGCGGGGTGGTGTCCCCGCTGGACGGCGTCGTGAACTGGACGACATTGCTTTGCTGCGAAGGGTTTCCGGCCGCGTCGAAGGCGCCGACCGAGATGTCGTAGGCCGTGTTCGGCGTCAGGTTGTCGACGGTCGCGGTGAGCGTGTTCCCGCCGACGGTCTTCAGCACGTTGCCGCCGCGCATGACCTCGTACCGGACCACGCCGACATTGTCGGTCGCGGCTTCCCAGGTGAAGGTGGCCGAACGGGCCTTGACGTCCTTGGCGGCCAGGTTCTTCGGCGGGGTCGGCGCTTCGGCGTCGAGCACTCCGCTCGCGGTGAGCCTGTCCGCGTTGGGTCCGCCGTTCGCGGTCGTCGAGGTGGTGCGGATCTTGTTGGCCCCGGCGGCCAGCGTGATGTCCTTGGTAACCGTCTTCCAGGTGGTCCACGCGCCGGTCCCGGGAAAGGACAGCGTTCCGGCGGCGGTGCCGTTGATGCTCAGCGAGACCGGCCTGTCGACCGTGGTTCCGTTGGCGTAGCGGAAAGTCAGGGTTTGAGTTCCGGCCTGTGCGGCGTTCACCGTGTATTCGACGTAACTGCCGACGACGTTGTCGAAGTTCACGAACCCGGTGCCGGAGTAGCCCGCGTGGTTCTTTTCGACGGCGCCTTGGGAGATCGTCGCGGCTTCGGATTCGTGGTCGGTCGATGCCGCGCCGGCGGGCAGAGCCGGCAGGACGGCGAAGGTCATCGCAGTCGCGGCGGCACACGTGAGAAGCGCGCGCCACGGTGGTCGGGGTGCCACTGGAGCCTCCATGCGTGAAGTGGGGTAGGGAGGTGCAACGGCGGACCGGGCGGGACCCGGCGGGGGAGCGGAGTTATAGTTAGGAAACTTTCCTATCTATGGCTCAGATCACACACCAGCGGATGCTTCGTGTCAATAGTCGACCCCCAAAACGCGTTTAGTCCTCTGGTTGCGGTCCTTGCACGTGCAAGTACCGCAACCAGAGGACTAAACGCGTAGAGGATAGAGAGCGTCAGCCGGCGACGTCGGCGCGTGCGATCACCTTCGTGATCCGTGCCCGCACCAAGGACTCCTCGGGTACGGCGTTGCGCTTGCCGTAGGCCTCGGCCTGGCCTTCGCCCATGTACCGGCCACCGAGCCTGGTCGCCCATTCGAGCATCTCGTCGTAATCGTTGTGCAGCACCGCTTCGGCGGTGAACTGCACGTACGAGTACGGCGGCTTCTGGTCGTCGACGGCAAGCGAGAGCCGCCCGTCCCGGCGGATCGCCTTCCCCTTGAGCGTGTCCGTGCCGGTGGTGAAGATCAGCTCGTCGCCGTCCGCGCCCTCGTTCAGCAGGAACCACACCGGTGTCACGATGGGCGCCCCGTTGGCGCGGACCAGGCCGAGCATGCCCGTGCGGGTGCCCTCGCTCGCGAACTGCCACCACTCGTCCCGGCTCATCTCACGCATGAACGAGACGCTACCGCCGCCCGGAGCCCCTGGCACCCCGGTCACCCGTGCGGGGTGTCGGGGGCGGCGACTAGCCTGGCCTGCTGTGCGAGACGACGAGCTGACCGGGATGGGGCTGGCCGACGAGGGGCTGACCCGCCGCCTCAAGGCGCTGGCCTGCACCGCGCCCTTGCACGACCTCGACGCGCGCAAGGCGAAGCTGGACTGGGCGGACGCCACGATCTACCAGATGGCCGAGATCGCGCTGCACACGATCGACCAGGTCACCGTGTCGATGGACTTCGACACCGGCGCCGACCACGAACAGGTGATCGTGCGGTTGCTGCCGTTCGTCGCGCTCCAGGCCCCCGGCCGGACGCCGGACGAGCACGCCAAGGTCGCTCGCTGGGTCCTCGACAACCTGATCAACGTGGGCACCACCGACCGCGGGTTCCGCCGCGTCTACGGCTCCATCGGCCCTGGCGGCGGCTACCAGCGACGCCAGTTCGACTTCAAGCTGCTCGTGGAGCTGGCCGCGCCCAACGGTGAGGTGTACCTGCGCGCCACCGACGAGGCGATCAACGTGCTCGTCGGCGCGCTGGACACCGATGTCGAATCCGCCCAGATCGCGGCCGAGGTCAAACTCGAGAACCTGATCAACCGCGGCCGTCTCGCCGACGCGAAGCTCGCCGCCGAACAGGCCCGCTACCGCACCGTCCAGTACGGCGAGACGCTGCGCGCTAAACTTGACGCCACCCGGCGCGACGTCCGCGCGGTCGACTGGGAGCGCGAGGTTCCGGACCTGCTGGACCAGGCGCTGTCCCATATCGAGTCCCGGTTCCGCGCCGAGAACGCGATCCTCAAGAACATCACCGCGTCCCGCGACGAGACCGAGGACCCCGATCGCAAACGCCGCGCCGCCGAACTCGTCGACATCGTCGGCGACTGCATCCGCCGCCACACCCGGCTGCAGTCGCGGCTGGCCGACGCCGGAGCGGTGTTCCGCGCCGAGCAGGACCGCCAGCAGTTTTCCGGGCCGCCACAGCGCGCGACGATCGACCTGTTCGGCCAGCTCCTGATGCCGACGCTGGGCCTGCCGATCGCCGACGCCGTCGCGCCTGCCGAGTCGTTCTTCCACGCCGGGGCCGGGATCTCCCCGCCGACCGTGCCGTCACTGTCCTCGCTGGTATCGCTGCTGCTGCGGCCGGCGCCGGAACGCGACCAGCTCGTCGGCGAGATCCCCGAACCCGAGCTGATGCCCGCCGACGTCACCGACAGGTTCGGCGATGAGCAGTGGCGCCTCGCCGACGACCTGCTCGACCTGCCCGAGGTGCCGCGGCGGCTGTCCGGCCTGCTCGAAGAGGCCCGCCTGATCGACCCCGGGCTGCCGGCCCTGGTCGCGTTGCGCGCGGTGCACGCCTACAGTCCCGGGGTCGGCGCGGCGCTGCGGCTGGGGGAGCGCCAGGTACTGCTGGCCGTCGACGACGGCACGCTGCTCGAAGACCCCGAGTTCGGCGGAGCGGACCTGTTGCTCTCGTCGGCGAGGGTCGATCGCCACGACGAAGAAGAAGACGAGGAGGTCGCGTGACGACGGGGATTTCTACAGGGGACGTCGAATCCGCGGCCCGGCTCGTCTCGTTCGGCATGCGCCCGAAGCAGTTGCCGTCGCGGGACGTCGTCTACGGCGACCTCGTCCGGCGCTACGGTGAGGACAGGGCGTTCAAACAGCTCACGCACGCCGTCGCGGCCGGGCTCGGGCTGATGGTGCTGGAGGTCAATCTCCAGGCCGGTGCCGTGCTGGCGGCGACCGACGAGTCCGTCTTCGAGATCAAGATGGACAGCTACGCGCGGCAGAGCAAGATCCGCGAGCGCCGCGAGACCGAGAAGGTCCTGCACGGGCTCATCCACCTGGCCACCGCCGCGCTCGGCTACCCGCGCCCGGACGACCTCGCCAACGACACCTACATCGGCCGCGTCAGCGTCGAACAGGTGGACGCGATGGTGCGCGAGGCCTGCCGGATCCTCGACGAGCGCGCGGTGGAGGCCGAGGCGAACAACGATCCGCTGGCCGACGCGCCCGAACTCGAACAGGCCTGGCGCGCCTACGCCCGTCGTCCGGCGGCGGCGGCGACCAAGGATGGCAGGCTGGCGTCGGACACCACCCGCGGCATGGTCGCGCGTGCGCTGCGCTTCCTCGCGGATCAGGGCTTTCTCGTCCAGGTCAGCGGAGAACAGGGCGGGACCTACCGCACCACACCGCGCTATCAGGTGCAGGTGCGCGAACTCGCCGCCGACGCGGCCTTCGACGATCTGCTCGCGCTGAACGTGGTGTCGGTCGCCAACGGCGGCGGGACCTTGCGCGCTGCCGCGTCGGACACGCTCTGAAGGGGACGGAAGGAATGTACGAGCTTTCGCGGGTTCGCCTGCACTCGGTGGGCCCGGCCGGTGCGCGGTACCAGGACGTCGTGCTGGACTTCAGCGGTGTCGGCGCGGCCATCACCGCGCCCCAGCAGGACGCGCTGTTCAGCGCCGGGATCCACCTTGCCGGGGAGGGGCCGCCGCGGCGCCCGTCGCCGGCGAGCGTGCTGTTCCTGGAGAACGGCGGCGGCAAGTCCGTCCTGATCAAGCTGATCTTCTCGGTCATGCTGCCCGGCCGCCGTCAGGTCGTCGGCACGACGAACACCAAGGTGCTGGAGAAGTTCGTCGCCGCCAAGGACGTTTCGCACGTCGCGCTGGAGTGGCTGCAGGTCGAGACCGGCCATCGGGTGATCACCGGCAAGGTGTCGGAATGGCGTGGGCACGTGGTGTCGGCGGATTCGGAGAACCTCGTCGATTCCTGGTATTGCTTCCGCCCCACCCCTTCGCTCGATCTGGACACGCTGCCGCTGACATCGGACGGCAGGCTGCTGACGATGTCCGGCTTCCACGACCTGCTCGACAAGGTGCACGGCGGCGAGCCGGAATTGGAGCTGTTCTGGACCCGGCGTCACCACGAGTGGACGTCCCGGCTGGACGGCCTCGGCCTCGACACCGAACTGTTCCGGTACCAGCGCGCGATGAACGCGGGTGAAGGCGAGGCTGCGGACGCGTTCGCGTTCAGCACCGACGAGGCGTTCGTCGAGTTCCTGCTGCGTGCGGTGCTTTCGGAGGAGGAACCCAAGGATCTCGCCGAGGTCGTCGCGACCTACGCGCACAATCTCGCGCAGCGCGGGGACCTGGTGTCCGAGCGGGACTTCGTCGCGGGGGCGCTCGATCTGCTCACGCCGCTGGCGGACGAGGAAGGCGTCGCCGCGGCGTCACGGAAGCTCGCTGACGCGGCCCGCGCCCAGATGCGGACGCTGGCCGCTCAGGTCGCCGCTCGCGACAAGCTGGAGAACGAACGGCTGAGCGGGCTCGACCAGCACGTCGACGAGGTGAAGTCCGCGGAGAAGCTGGCCGAGGGCGACCATCGCCGTCTCACCGCCGGGGTGACCGAACTCCGGCGCCTGGTCGGGAAACTGCGGCTCGACGAGGCGCAGGAGAGCAAGAAGCGGATCGACGGCGAACTGGCCGAGGCCAAGACCGCCGCCGAGGCCTGGCGTGAATGCGCCACCGTTCTCAACCATCTCAACGCCGCTCGCAAGGCCCGCGATCTCCGGGAACTGGTGGGCAATCGCGAGCAGAAGGCGAAACCCGCGCTGCGGGCGCGCAACACCGCCGCGACCGCCCTCGCGCGAGGTCTGCTGGCGCTGGCGAAGAACGCCACCGATCAGGCCGCGAAGGCCGAGGCCCATGTCGGCGCTTTGCGTTCCGAAGCGGAGAAGGCCCAATCCGAACGCGACGAGTCGGCGAACCTCGCGGCCTCGCGCCGGGCCGAGGCCCGCGGGCTGAGCGCCCGGATCGCCGAAATCCGTGAGGAGATCGCGGAAACCGTCAGGTCCGGCGCGCTCAAGGCCGGGGCCGACGTCGCCGAAGCGGCACGCTTGACCAGGACGGAGGCGGAGACGACCGCCGCCGAACTCGTCCGCCGCGAACAGGAACTGGAGCGGGTCGCCGAGGATCTGCGGGCCGCGCAAGCGACCGTCAACGACGCCCACCGGCTCGCGGGGTCCACAAAGGACCGGTTGGAACGCGCGGCCGACGAGCTCGACCGGGCCAACCGGCGCACCGACGCACTCGCCGTCGAACCCCGGCTGGTCGAACTCCTCGGCGCGGACGACGTCGCGCTGGAGACGGATCTGCCGGTACTGCTGGAACGTCTGCGCGAGGCGGGTTCGACCGCCGAGAAGGAGCAGACGGCGTTGCGGATGGAGGAATCCGTCGACGAGCGCGCGCTGGCCGCGCTCGGTTCCGGCGGTCTCCTGCCCGCCACCGAAGAGGTCCAGGCCGCGTTGGACGCGCTGGAAGCCGCCGGGATGAACGCGTGGTCCGGCTGGCGCTATCTGTCTACTTTGGACAAGAAGCGGCGGGCGGCCGTGCTGGCCCGCGCGCCGCAGCTGGTCTCGGGGATTCTGCTCAACGAGCCGGAGCAGGTCCGGCTCGCCGAGAAGGTGCTGGCGGAGCGGCGTTTGCTGCCCACCACGATCATCCCGGTCGCCACGACCGAGGCCACCACGGCCGACCGCCTGCCGGGTGAGGCGGGCATCGAATTCCTCGTCCCGCCCAACCCGGCGATGTACGACGAGGAAGCGGCCGACGCCGAGCGCGAGGCCATCGCCCTCCGGCACGCGGAACGGCAGCGCCGCCTGGAAGCGCTGGCGACGTCGCTGGCCGACGACAGCGCGCTGTCGTGGAAACTCAAGACCTGGCGCGAGGATTACCCGCCCGGCAGCATCGCGACGCTGGCCGAACAGTCGCAGAACGCGCGCACCGCGCACGAGACCGCGCGGACCGCGTTGGAGCGGGCGGAAAAGGAGTCTCAGCGGTTCGGGGAGAAGGCGACCGGGCTGCGGGAGCGGGTCCCCGAACTGCGGACCGCGTCGGCCGAGGCGGGGGAGCGGGCCCGTGGGCTCGAAGCGCTGGCCGCCCGTGCCGCGAGGATTCCCGAGTGGACGGACGACGTCGAACGCGCGACGGAGACCGCCGAGCGGGCCGAGTCGACGGCGTCCGAAGCCGCGGTGAAGGCTTCCCGGCTGCGCGAACAGGCCGGTGAGGAACAACGCACCGCCGACGGGCACCGGCGCACGGCGACGACCGCGAAGTCGGAACTGGCCGAGGTTCCGGGATCGAGTGACGTCTCCGAGGACGACGCCGTCCCGGCCGAGCCGGTCGACGCGTTGCGGCGCACGTTCGCGTCGGCGTCCGAGGCGTACTCGAAGGTCGAGGTCGGCAGCGATCTGCGGGCCGAACTCGACCAGGCGGAAAGCGTCGAGGCGTCCGCGCGGGCGGCCGTCGAGGCGCTGGACGACGCCGTCCGCGAGCGGGCCTCGACGTTGCTGGAGACACCCGATGGTTCCGACGCTTCGGCGCGGGCGGCCGCGCAGGCGCGGGCGAACCGGGCGGTCGCGGTACTGGAGGAGGAGCGCACCGAGATCGTCGGACTCGTCGCGACCCGCAAGGCGGAACTGAGCCAGCTCCCGGAACTGGCGTCGGCGCTCGCCGCGATCTCTTCCGACGCGCGGCCGAAGGACATCGAGCACGGTCTGGCGCTCATCGACGACGCCAGCCTCGAAGTGTCCGCCGCCGCGCGGAAATGGGAAGAACTGCAGGAGCGCCGCGCCGCTGCCGAAGCGACGCTGGAGTCCGCGAAGACGTCCGCGTCCGGCTTCGGCGTGCTGGCCGAATCGATGGCGCACCTCTTGTCCAAAGAGGACGATGAGGCGGCGTTCGATGGTGACGTCGAATCCGCTCGTACCAAGCACTCCCGGCTGAACACCGCGCTCACCGAGGCGCAGGACGCCGCCGACGTGGGCGACCGCCGGGTGCGGGCCGCGGCGGACCGGCTGGCGCAGTACGCCACGGACAAACGGTTCGAGAAGCTCAGCACGCCGGTGCGGCAGCAGGTGATTTCTGTCCGCCGCGATCAGCTGCCCGCCCACGCCGCGGAATGGGCCGAGGCGTTACGGCCGCGGTTGCGCACGCTCACCGACGACCTCGCGCAGATCGACCGGCACCGCGGCGGCATCATCACCCGGTTGCAGGGCATGGTCGACGGTGCTCTGCGCACTCTTCGCGCGGCACAACGGGTTTCGCGGCTGCCGGACGGTCTCGGCGACTGGTCGGGCCAGGAGTTCCTGCGGATCCGTTTCACCGAACTCGAGGAGAACGTGCTCGCCGAGAAACTGGGCGAGGTCGTCGACGAGGCCGCGGTGGGGAAGACCTCCGACGGCCGGGACGTCAAGCGGGACGGGCTTTCGCTCGTGCTGCGCGGCGTGCAGGCCGCCGCTCCCAAGGGTTTCCGGGTCGACATGCTGAAGCCGGACTCCGTGCTGCGGACCGAACGGCAGCGCGTCTCCGAGATCAGGGACGTGTTCTCCGGCGGGCAGCAGCTGACCGCGGCGATCATCCTGTACTGCACGCTCGCCGCGCTGCGGGCCAACAACCGTGGCAAGGCCCGCAGCCGGCACTCCGGCGTGCTGTTCCTCGACAACCCGATCGGCCGAGCGTCGGCGGGCTATCTGCTGGAGCTGCAGCGTGCGGTCGCGGAGGCGCTGGGTGTCCAGCTGATCTACACCACCGGCCTGTTCGACGCCGGCGCGCTGAGCGAGTTCCCGCTGATCGTGCGACTGCGCAACGACGCGGACCTGCGGGCGGGTCGCAAGTACCTGTCCGTCGACGCCATGATCCGGAACGCGACCGACGAACTCGGGGACCCGGACGGCGTCGCGCGACTCTCGGCGACGCGACTGTTCACGCGGCAGGCGGAGGAACCGGAAGAGGAGGAGACGGCTTGACAACCCGGTGCCACCCGGTGCCACCTGGTGCTATCCTCTGACCATGAGCGTTCAGCATGAGATTTCCCAGCGTGATCTCCGGAACCGCTCCGGCGAGATCATGGACGCGGTCGAGCACGGTGAAACCTTCACCGTGACCCGCAGTGGCTCGCCCATCGCCCAGTTGGTTCCGCTTTGTCGCAGGCACGCCGTGTCCCGGGACCAGTTCGCCGCCGTCTCGGCGAACGCTCCGCTCATCGACCCGGACAGGTTTCGCGCGGACCTCGACGACGCATTCGCGGGGGAGGCTGACGATCCCTATGGCCGCTGAGGTCCACGGCCTGCTCGACACGAATATCCTCATCCTCCGGCGGGCGATCGATCACGCCCAGCTGCCGGATCTGATGTCGATCAGCACGATCACCCTCGCCGAGCTTTCGGCGGGTCCGCATTACGCCACCGACCCGGCCGAACGGGCACGGCGCACGGACCTGCTGCAACGGGTGGAGTCCGAGTTCGACCCGCTGCCGTTCGGCACCGAAGCGGCGCGGATCTTCGGCCGGGTGTCGGCGTCCGTGCTCGCGCTGGGCAGGACACCCCGGCGGCGGATTGCCGACCTGATGATCGCCAGTGTGGCCATCGCGCACCAGATGCCGCTGTACACCACGAATCCTCAGGATTTCGAAGACCTGAAAGAACTTCTCGACGTCGTCCCGGTCACTTCGCCGGTATAGGCCGTGACCGAGCCGAAGTGCGGAACTGCCCAGGAGCCTGGTGGCGTGCGCGCCGGAAAGCCCGGCTGAACGCGTAGACCGACGTGTAGCCGACCGAGCGGGCGATGGTGTCCACCGTGTCGCGGAGCCGGACCGCGGCCAGGCCCATCCGCCACTGGGTGAGGTAGTCGCCCGGGGTCCGTCCGGTGGTTTCGCGGAAGCGGCGGGTCAGCGTGCTGCGCGAGGTCGACAACTCCGCCGCGAGCGGGTCGGTGGTCCACGGATCCTCGTGGATCTTGACCAAGGCCACGCTGATCAACGGATCCCCGAAGACGCCGAGCCAGGTCCCCCGCGTCTCGGCCGGTTTCTCCGTCCGCCACACGCGGAGCAACTGACCAGGAGGATGTCGACGAGCCGGTTGAGGACGAACTCGGTCGCGATCTGCGGACGCGCGAAAGCAGCCGGACGGTGTCGTCCAGTCCGCCGCCGTCGTGGTTCGCGTGGATGTGCACCAGGTCCGGCAGTCATCCCGGTGATCGAACTGGAGCGGGTCTAGGGAGGAGCTGAAGGGGACTTTCCCCGCATCTCACGTGGTGAAGGGCGCTTTCCCCGCATCGCATGCGGGGAAAGTCCCCTTCAGCCGGAGCCGGAACGCTGGCTGCACGAGGTCGAGGACGCGACCGAGCGCGCGCTGAAGGTCGTGGTTCCGCGACGGCGTCCACCACTTCCTGGAGGACGTCGGCACTGACGTCGAACGGCCGTCGATACGGAGGCGAACCACCTGGCCGGGTGGTTCGAGCGGTGCGAGTCACGCCATGGATGCGCACGCCGCTGGAGCGACGGCTAGCACAACGAAGCTGAGAGTTTCCCCAAGACGTCCTGGTGACGAACCACTTGATCGATTCTTGACCCGACCCACCGAGTGGTGGAAGTCTCGTCAGGGCAAAGAGGGCCGCCCCAGCACGCACGCTAGGGTTGCGCCCGAGTAAAGGACGTCTTACCGGGGCGATCCCGGACGAGTCTCTAGGGAGTGGCAGCAGTGACGGTTCGCGTAGGTGTCAACGGCTTCGGCCGCATCGGCCGCAACTTCTTCCGGGCCGTGCAGGCCGCCGGTCACGACATCGAGGTCGTCGCGTTCAACGACCTCGGCGACGTCGCCACGATGGCCCACCTGCTGAAGTACGACTCCATCCTCGGCCGTTTCCCGGGTGAGGTCAGCGTCAGCGACGAGGGCATCGTCGTCGACGGCAAGACGATCAAGGCCCTCGCCGAGCGCGACCCGGCCAACCTGCCCTGGGGCGATCTGGGCGTGGACGTCGTCGTCGAGTCGACCGGCTTCTTCACCAACGCCGACGCCGCCAAGGCGCACCTCGCCGGTGGCGCGAAGAAGGTCATCATCTCCGCGCCCGCCAAGGGCGAGGACCTGACCGTGGTGCTGGGCGTCAACGACGACAAGTACGACGGCTCGCAGAACATCATCTCGAACGCCTCCTGCACCACGAACTGCCTCGGCCCGCTGGCCAAGGTCCTGCAGGACTCGTTCGGCATCGAGCAGGGCCTGATGACCACCATCCACGCGTACACGCAGGACCAGAACCTGCAGGACGCGCCGCACAAGGACCTGCGCCGCGCCCGCGCCGCCGCGCTGAACATCGTCCCGACCTCGACCGGTGCGGCCAAGGCCATCGGCCTCGTCCTGCCGGAGCTGCAGGGCAAGCTGGACGGCTACGCGCTGCGCGTCCCGATCCCGACAGGCTCGGCCACCGACCTCACCGTCACGCTGACCAAGAGCGCGACCCTCGAGGAGATCAACGCCGCGTACAAGGCCGCCGCCGACGGCCCCCTGGCCGGCATCCTGCGCTACAACGAGGACCCGATCGTTTCGGCCGACATCGTCACCGACCCGGCGTCCTGCATCTACGACGCGCCGCTGACCAAGGTCATCGGCAACCAGGTCAAGGTCATCGGCTGGTACGACAACGAGTGGGGCTACTCCAACCGCCTCGCCGACCTCGTCAAGCTCGTCGGCAACAGGCTTTCCTGACCGATGGCGCTGAAGAAACTCGAAGACCTGCTGGGCGAGGACGTCTCAGGCCGGTTCGTACTCGTACGGTCCGACCTGAACGTCCCGCTCGACGGGGGGAAGATCACCGACGACGGCCGCGTCCGCGCGGCCCTGCCGACCCTCAAGCGCCTCGCCGAGGCGGGCGCGAAGGTGGTCGTCACGGCGCACCTCGGCCGCCCCAAGGGCGAGCCGGACCCGAAGTTCTCGCTCGCGCCCGTCGCCGCGAAACTCACCGAGCTGCTCGGCGTCGATGTCCCGCTGGCGGGTGACTTGGTCGGCGAATCCGCCAAGGCCACCGTCGCGGGCCTGACCGACGGTCAGGTGGCCCTGCTGGAGAACGTGCGCTTCGACGCGCGCGAGACCAGCAAAGTCGAAGCGGAGCGCCAGGAACTGGCCGCCGAGCTGGCCGCGCTCGTCCCGGGCGGCGCGTTCGTCTCCGACGGTTTCGGTGTCGTGCACCGCAAGCAGGCCTCGGTCTACGAGATCGCGCGGGCGCTTCCGGCATATGCGGGCGGTCTGGTGCTGGCCGAGGTCGACGTCCTCAAGAAGCTCACCGAGGATCTCGCGCGGCCGTACGTGGTCGTGCTCGGCGGCGCGAAGGTGTCGGACAAGCTGGGCGTGATCGCCAACCTGCTGACCAAGGTCGACAGGCTGCTCATCGGCGGCGGCATGGCGTACACCTTCCTCAAGGCCCAGGGCCACGAGGTCGGCAACTCGCTGCTGCAGGAAGACCAGCTGGAGCAGGTCCGCGGCTTCCTCGCCGAGGCGGAAAAGCGCGGTGTCGAGCTGATCCTGCCGGTGGATGTCCTCGCCGCGACGGGCTTCGCCGCCGACGCCGAGTTCGACGTCGTCGACGCGACGGCCATTCCGGCCGACCGCATGGGTCTCGACATCGGCCCGAAGTCCCGCGAGCTGTTCGCGGGCAAGCTGGCCGACGCGGCGACCGTGTTCTGGAACGGCCCGATGGGCGTCTTCGAATTCGAGTCCTTCGCCGGCGGCACCCGTGCCGTGGCCGAGGCGCTCGTCAAGAGCGACGCCTTCACCGTGGTCGGCGGTGGCGACTCCGCCGCGGCCGTGCGACAGCTCGGCCTCCCCGAGGACGGCTTCTCGCATATCTCGACCGGCGGCGGCGCGTCGCTGGAGTACCTGGAGGGCAAGGAACTGCCCGGAGTCGCTGTGCTGGGAGAGAACGACTAGTGGCGCGTAAACCGCTCATCGCCGGCAACTGGAAGATGAACCAGAACCACCTCGAAGCCATCGCGCTGGTTCAGAAGATCGCCTTCGCCCTGCCGGAGAAGTACTACGCGAAGGTCGACGTCGCGGTCCTGCCGCCGTTCACCGACATCCGCAGCGTCCAGACGCTGACCGACGGCGACAAGCTGTCGCTCACCTACGGCGCCCAAGACCTGTCGCCGCACGACTCCGGTGCCTACACCGGTGACGTGTCGGGCGTGATGCTGAAGAAGCTGGGCTGCAGCTTCGTCACCGTCGGGCACTCGGAGCGGCGCGAGTACCACGCCGAGTCCGACGAACTCGTCAACAAGAAGGTCAAGGCCGCGCTCAAGCACGGCATCACACCGATCCTGTGCGTGGGGGAGAAGCTCGAGGTCCGCGAGGCGGGCGAGCACATCGCCCACACCACGACCCAGCTGGTCGAGGGCCTCAAGGGGCTCAAGGCCGAGCAGGTCAAGGACGTTGTCGTCGCCTACGAACCGGTCTGGGCCATCGGGACCGGCAAGGTCGCGACCCCGCAGGACGCCGAGGAGGTGTGCGGAGCCATCCGCGCCACCCTCGCCGAGAAGTTCGGTGCCGAGGTCGCGTCCTCGGTCCGGGTGCTCTACGGCGGCTCGGCGAAGGCCAACAACATCAGTGACCTCGTCGCCTGCGAGAACATCGATGGTGCCCTCGTTGGTGGTGCCAGCCTGGATGGTGACGAGTTCACCAAACTCTGCGCGCTCGCCGCGGGCGGGCCCCTGCCCTGATCGGGGCACAAACGGGGTAGCCTGTGTATTCGGTCCGTCACACAGCAGTGGACGAGTCCAGGAGTACGGTGTGTTCAGGTAGACAGTGTGTCCGATAGCACTGCACTGCCGGTGCGCACCGTACTCCTGCATTCTCCAAGAGCGCAGAGGATGACATGAAGCTGTTCCTGCAAATCCTGTTGATCGCCTCCAGCTTTTTCCTGGTGGTAGCCGTGTTGCTGCACCGCGGTCGTGGTGGCGGCCTGTCGTCGCTGTTCGGTGGCGGTATGCAGTCGAGCCTGTCCGGCTCGAGTGTGGCGGAGAAGAACCTCGACCGGATCACGGTGTTGCTGGGTTCGGTGTGGCTGATCAGCATCATCGGCCTCGGGCTCCTGCTCAAGGTCTGATCGATCCAGGTGTTTCGGCGTGCCTATGGGGGGCGCGCCGCCGATCCCTATAGGTGTGAGGATTCATGGTTGGCGGTAACGCGATTCGGGGCACCCGCGTGGGTGCCGGTCCTTCGGGCGAATCGGAACGGGGTGAGTCGGCGCCGCGGCGCCGTATTTCCTACTGGTGTGCCAACAGGCACGAGGCGCAACCGTCGTTCTCGATGGACGCCGAGATTCCCGAAGAGTGGGACTGCCCACGCTGCGGGCTCCCCGGCGGGCAGGACGAGAAGAACCCGCCTGCCGCGCCGCGGACCGAGCCCTACAAGACCCATCTCGCCTACGTGAAGGAACGGCGTTCCGACGCCGACGGCGAGGCCATCCTCGCCGAGGCGCTGGAGCGGTTGCGCCAGCGCCGGGAGATCTAGCCTCCGGTATTCCAGGGCTGATGCCCGCGTCCGCGATCCCGTCGCCAGGGTGCGCCCGTTTGGCATGCCAACACCAGGTTGGCGGGGTGTGCTCTGCGCCGGGCGGGTTCAGCGCAGCTCCGCCGCCCGGCCGGTCACCGGTCGAGCGGGTACCGGGCACGCACCCGGAACCCGCCGTCCTCGGTGTCGGCGGTCTCGAAGCTCCCACCCAGCAGTCGAGCGCGTTCGGCCAGTCCGGTCAGCCCATGCCCTCCCGAGGGCAGGGCCGCACCGGACGTCCGGGCGCGCTCATTGCGTATTTCGACCTTGAGCGAACCATGCTCGCCCTGGATCCGGATGGTCGCGGTGGCACCCGGTGCGTGCTTGTGCACGTTGGTCAGGCATTCCTGCACGGTCCGGTAGGCCGCCGCCGAAACCTGGCTGGGCAAGAGGTCGGGGATCCGCTCGACGGTGAGGTGCACCGGGACGTCCGAGCCTCGGATCAGCCGGTCGAGTTCGTTGATCCCCGGTCGCGGTCCGTCGTCCTCGGAGCCCGAGCGCAGCACGCTCACGAGTGAACGCAGCTCTTCGAGCGTCTTGGTGCTCAGTTTCCGGATGACCAGCGCGGTCTCGAGCGAGCGGGGGTCGGTGGTCTGCGCCTGCAGCGCGCCGGCCTGCATCGCGATGAGCGTGATCTGGTGCGAGACGACGTCGTGCATCTCGCGAGCCAGCCGGGCGCGCTCCTCCGCTCGGACGGCGTCGGCGTGGAAGCGGCGTTCACGGTCGCGGCTGGCGGCGAGTTCGGAGAGCTTCTGCGAGATCTCGGCCCTCGCCCCGATGAGCAGGCCGATGGCCACCGGCATGCCGGCGACGATGACGCCGTAGATGCCGTCCAGGACGTGTTCGCGCCAGCTGAGTTCGACGAAGTCGGCCAGCGGCCACTGGACGAACCGGCAGGTGAAGACGAGCGCGAACCCGGTCCAGGTCTGCCAGTGCATCTGCTTGCGGGTGGCGAGGAAGCCGAGCGCGATCATCGCGGCCAGCTGAGACCAGCCAGCCAGGAAGCCGGGGACGGTGACGATCACCGCGAGGAACGGCAGCTTGCGGCGGAAGGCGAGGCCGAGGCAGGCGGCGCCGGACAGGTAGATGGAGTACGGCTGGGCCTTCTCGGGGATCACCAGCCAGACGTCGAGTGCGGCCAGGAAGATCGCGAGCGTGTCGACTCCCAGCGCGACCAGCGCCGGACGCTTGATCTTGGCGAACGACATGACCCCGGCGGCACGGCGCATGCGGTCGGCGGCGTCCGCTCCGGAGCCACCCACCGAGATACCTGGCATCGAGAGACCCTCTGTGCTCATCGCTGGCGACCTCACTCGTCTTGTGGACTTGAATGAAGAGACGTGTTCTTCGCCCGATCGGGACGCGCAGGAACGAACAAATGTGCGGATGCTAACGGGTGGATGTATTAGGGCGGTAAGTTTCCCCCGGTCGGGCTAGCGACTGTCCGGTCACTGTCCGTTCTGCGGACAAGTGCATGAACGTTCGGTCGGTCGGATCCACAACGGACCACCTGGGCTCGGTGGTCCGTTGATCACTTCGACGGGTACCGGCGCGAGTTGTGACGCCGGTGATGTCTTTTTTGATCTTCGTCACTTTTCGTGGTCGCACGGTGACCCTTTCGTGCGTCCTTCCCTTCCTTTCAGGGTAGGGAAGAGAGACCTTCACGGACTTCCGCCATGGGGGTGTCGTCGATGAACCCGGCTGAAGGGGACTTTCCCCGGGTCCTACTCGGCGAAGGGCGCTTTGCCCGCGTCACATGCGGTGAAGGGCCCCTTCAGCCCACTCGTGCCATGCCCCGCCAGCCACAGGCACAGCAGCCACAGTGCCCCTAGGCATCCTCAAACGCGTGAAGGCCCCCTTACCTCAGCTCAGCCGAGAGAAGGGGGCCTTCACGTGCGATAGAAGGTCAGCCCGCAGGCGTTTGGTAGACCTTCGTGAGCTTCGAGGCGGAGCCCCGGTCCAGCAGCCAGAGCGTGCGACGGCTGCCGCGTGCTCCCGCCACCGGGATCTGGACCTCGCCCGCACCGGCCAGCGCCTGCGCGACGGCGTCCGCCTTGGCGTCGCCGCCGGTGACCAGCCAGATGTCCTGCGCGCGACGGATCGCGGGCAGGGTCAGCGAGATCCTGGTCGGTGGCGGCTTCGGGCAGTCGCGTACCGCGACGACCGAACGCTCCCTCTCGTGCACCGCCGGGCTCTCGGGGAAGATCGAGGCGGTGTGCCCCTCCCCGCCGAGGCCCAGCAGCATGATGTCGAAAGCCGCGTCGTTGGCCGCCAAGACCTCCGCATACGCGGCGGCCGCGGCGTCGACGTCATCGCCGAACTCGCCGTCGGAGGGTGCCATGGCGTGCACCCGCTTCGGGTCGAGCGGGACGTGGTCGAGCAGGGCCTCGCGGGCCTGCTTCTCGTTGCGTTCGTCGGAGTCCGCCGGGACGAAACGCTCGTCGCCCCAGTAGACGTCGAGACGTGACCAGTCGATGGCGTCGCGGGCACTGGAGTCGCGCAGTTCCTTCAGGATCGCGATCCCGGTCCCGCCACCGGTGAGCACCACCGAAGCGGAGCCCTTGGCGGCCTGGACGTCCACAATCCGGGTGACCAGCCTGGCCGCCGCGGCGGCGGCCAGGAGGTCCGGGTTCTCGTAGATGACGACCTCGGACTTGCTCATGAGGTGCTTTTCTTCGAAGCGGTGACAGCGGCCTTCTTCTTGGCGGCGGCCGGAGCTGCCTTCTTCGCCGGAGCGGCCTTGACCGCGGTGCCCGACGAGATCTTGCCGAGCCCGTTCAGCGAAGCCTCGTAGACCTCATCCGGGTCGAGCCGCCGCAGTTCCTCGATCAGGCAGTCCTTGTTGTCCCGCCGCTGCAGGGCGATCCGCCGCGTCGGCTGGCCCGGCTGGGTCAGCGTGCCGACCCGCCCGTCCGGCCGGTGCAGTTCCACCGGGCCGGAACGCCGCTCCAGCGTCACCGAGATGATGCCCGCGGCACCGGTGCTCTTGACCCGCTTCACCGGCACCTTGAGGTACTCGGCCAGCCAGCCCGCGAGCAGTTCGGTCGACGGCGAGTCGGTTTCACCGGTCACGGTCGCGCCGGTGACCTTCTCGTGCGGCGGAAGGTCCAAGGCGGACACCAGCTGGGCGCGCCAGCTGGTCAGCCTGGTCCATGCCAGATCGGTGTCACCCTCCACATAGGACTTCGCCCGGGTGGTGAGTGCTCTTATAGGTGACTTTTCCGCGGCGGAGTCGGTGATCCGGCGCTGGGCCAGCTCACCGAGCGGGTCCTTGGCCGGAGCCTTCGGACCGGTGCCCGGCCACCAGGTGACGATCGGCGCGTCCGGCAGCAGCAGCGGCACGACCGCGCTCTGCCCCTGCGAGGCCAGCGGACCGTAGAGCCGCAGGACGATGACCTCGCTCGCGCCGGCGTCGCCGCCGACCCGGATCTGGCCGTCGATCCGCGGTGCCGCGGTCCGCGCGCCCTTGGCCACCACGATCACCCGCGAGGGGTGCTCCCGGCTGGCTTCGTTGGCGGCTTCGATCGCCTCTTCGAGCCGGTCGTCGTCGTCGGCCACGATGACCAGCGTCAGCACCCGGCCGAGTGCCACCTGCCCGCCCTGTTCGCGGATTTCGACGAGTTTCTTGTTCAGCTGCGACGTCGTGGTCGACGGCAGGTCGATGATCACGGACGCCTCCAGTTCCGGCCGGTACGCTCCAGCATTTCGTCCGCGGACGGCGGTCCCCACGAGCCGGGCGGGTACGCCTCGGGCGCGCCCTTCTTGGCCCATTGGTCGAGGATCGGGTCCAGGATCTCCCAGGACAGTTCGACCTCTTCGTTCACCGGGAACAGCGACGGTTCGCCGAGCAGCACGTCCAGGATGAGCCGCTCGTAGGCCTCCGGCGAGGACTCGGTGAACGCGTGCCCGTAGCCGAAGTCCATGGTGACGTCGCGGACCTCCATCGTGGTCCCCGGCACCTTCGACCCGAACCGCAGCGTGATGCCCTCGTCGGGCTGCACCCGGATCACCAGCGCGTTCTGGCCCAGTTCCTCGGTCGAGGTCGAGTCGAACGGCAGATGCGGCGCCCGCTTGAACACCACGGCGATCTCGGTGACCCGGCGGCCCAGCCGCTTGCCGGTGCGCAGGTAGAACGGTACGCCCGCCCAGCGGCGGTTCTGCACCTCCAGCGTCACCGCGGCGTAGGTCTCGGTGGTCGAGTCCTTCGCGAAACCGTCTTCCTGCAGCAGGCCCGGCACCTTCATGCCGCCCTGCCAGCCGCCCGCGTACTGCCCGCGCGCGGTGGTCTCGTCGAGCGGGCCCAGTGGCTTCGTCGCCGAAAGCACCTTGACCTTCTCGGAGCGCAGCGCACGCGGCGCGAACGAGACCGGCTCCTCCATCGCGGTCAACGCGAGGAGCTGCAGCAGGTGGTTCTGGATGACGTCGCGCGCGGCGCCGATGCCGTCGTAGTATCCCGCGCGGCCGCCGAGACCGATGTCCTCGGCCATGGTGATCTGCACGTGGTCGACGTAGTTGGCGTTCCAGATCGGCTCGAACAGCTGGTTCGCGAATCGCAGCGCCAGCAGGTTCTGCACCGTCTCCTTGCCGAGGTAGTGGTCGATGCGGAACACCGACTCCTCGGGGAAGACGTCGTTCACGATCTCGTTGAGTTCCTTGGCACTCTTGAGATCGCGGCCGAACGGCTTCTCGATGACGACGCGGCGCCAGGTCTCCTCACTCGCGTCGGCGAGGCCGGAGCGGGCGAGCTGCTTGGTCACCACCGGGAACGCGCTCGGCGGGATCGACAGGTAGAACGCGGTGTTGCCACCGGTGCCGCGTTCGGCGTCGAGGTCCTTGACCGTCTGCGCGAGCCTGTCGAAGGCGTCATCGTCGTCGAAGGTGCCCTGGACGAACCGGATGCCTTCGGCGAGCCGGTTCCACACCGACTCCTTGAACGGCGTCCGCGCGTGCTCCTTGACCGAGTCGTGCACGAGCTCGCCGAAGTCCTGGTGCTCCCAGTCCCGGCGGGCGAAGCCGACCAGCGAGAACCCGGCCGGCAGCAGCCCGCGGTGGGCGAGGTCGTAGATCGCCGGCATCAGCTTCTTGCGGGCGAGGTCGCCGGTCACGCCGAAGATCACCAGGCTGGACGGCCCGGCGATCCGCGGCAGCCGCTTGTCGCGCGGGTCGCGCAGCGGGTTGTTCCAGGCTCGGGTCACTCGCCTGCCTCCTGCACCGCGCGGACCAGTTCGGCCAGGCCGGCTGCCCGGTCGGTGAGGTGCAGGCGCAGCACCGGACGACCGTGCTCCGCGAGCACCTGGCCGTCACCGAGCGCCTGCGCGTGCTGCAGGACGCCGAGCGTGTAAGGCCGGTCCGGCACGTCGAGATCCTGCTCGACCGCGCCGGTGATCTGCAGGAAGACACCGTTCTGGTGCCCGCCCTTGTGGTACTGCCCGGTGGAGTGCAGGAACCGCGGCCCCCACCCGAAGGTGGTCTGACGGCCGGTCCGCTTGGCGATCTCGCCGCGCAGGAGCGACGTCGACGCGTCGTCGAGACGGTCGAGGTACGCCTGCACCGCGATGTAGCCAGTTTGGGGGGCGGAGTCGAAGAAAGCCCGCAGAATGTCCGCGAGCTTCCCGTCCGTCGACACGCCTGCCGCGCCGAACACCTCGACCGCGCCGTCCACAGTGGACGGCTCTTCGCCGCCCTTGAGCGCGTCCGGGTTGTCGAGCAGCGCCCGCGCGGCCTTCTTGGCGGCCTCGACGTCGGGCTGGTCGAACGGGTTGATCCCGAGCAGCCGTCCGGCGAACGCGGTCGCGAACTCCCACAGCAGGAACTGCGCGCCGAGTGAGCCGGTCACCGAGATCTTCGCGGTGCCTTCGGCCTGACCGACGGCCACCGGAGTGGCGTCGTCCTTGGCGTCGGCGAACCCGGGGGACTCCGGGCCCTCGACGGCGACCGGGAGGAGGCCGGTGCCCTGCTTGCCGGTGGACTCGGCGATCAGCTGCTCCGCCCAGTCGGCGAAGCCCTTGATGCCAGATCCCGTGTCGGCGATGACGACCTTCTCGGCGCCCTTTTCGTGCGCCGCGACCCACGCCGCCGCGAGCTTGATCGCGGGGTTGTCCGCCGAGTCGGCGGCCAGGGTCTCGGCGGCCGAAGCGGCTTGGTCGAGCAGGCGGGCGATGTCCGCGCCGGCGAGCCCGGACGGGACGAGCCCGAACGCGGTCAGCGCCGAGTAGCGGCCGCCGACGTTCGGGTCGGCGAGGAAGACCTTGCGGTAACCCTCCTTTTCGGACAGATCCGCGAACGGCGAGCCCGGGTCGGTGACGACCACGATCCGCCGTGCCGCGTCGATGCCCGCGTCGGCGAAGGCCTTCGCGAAGATCCGCCGGTGGCTGTCGGTCTCGACGGTGCCGCCGGACTTCGACGACACGACGATGACCGTGCGCTCCAGGTCACCGGCGAGCGCGTCGGCGACTTGTCCAGGATCGGTGGTGTCGAGGACGGTCAGCGCGACGCCGTCCGTAGCGGTGATCACCTCGGGGGCCAGCGAAGAACCGCCCATGCCCGCGAGGACGACGCGGTCGACGCCCTCCGAACGCAGGTCGGTCCGCAACGCCTCGATCTCGCCGATCAACGGCCGCGAGGACTTGTGCAGCGTCGTCCACGAGAGACGGATCGACGCTTCGGACTCGGCTTCGGGACCCCACAGTGTGGCGTCCTGGGACGCCAATTTCGATGCGACCTGATCGGCGACAAGCCGCTCCGCGAACGGAGCGGCTTCGCCGGCCAGGGCGGCGTCGACAATTTCGACGCCGGTCGTTTCCCCTGCCATGGTCGGTGATCAGTCCTTTGCCTTTTCCAGCTGCCCGGTGACGGTCTCGAGAAGCTCCACCCAGGACTTCTCGAACTTCTCGACACCCTCGTTCTCGAGGGTGAGGAACACGTCGGTGATGTCGATGCCGACAGCGCTCAGTTTGTCGAAGACGGCCTGCGCGTCGGCGCCCTTGCCGGTCACCGTGTCGCCGGTGACGTCGGCGTGGTCCGCCGCGGCGTCGAGGGTCTTCTCCGGCATCGTGTTGACCGTGTCCTTGACGACCAGCTGGTCCACGTAGCGGGTGTCGGAGTACTCCGGGTCCTTCACACCGGTGGAGGCCCACAGCGGACGCTGCGCGTTCGCACCCGCCTCGGCGAGCGCCTTCCAGCGGTCCGAAGCGGAAAGCTCCTCGAACGCCGCGTACGCGAGCCGCGCGTTGGCGAGGGCGGCTTCACCGCGCAGCGCCTTCGCCTCGTCGGTGCCGATGCCTTCGAGTCGCTTGTCGATCTCGGTGTCCACACGGGACACGAAGAACGACGCGACCGAGTGAATGCCCTTGAGGTCGTGGCCGTTGGCCTTGGCCTGCTCGAGCCCGGCGAAGTAGGCCTCGATGACCGCCCGGTACCGCTCGACCGAGAAGATCAGCGTGACGTTGACGCTGATGCCTTCGGCCAGGGTCTTGGTGATGGCCGGGAGACCTTCTTCGGTGGCCGGGATCTTGATCAGCACATTCGGCCGGTCCACGGTCTTCCACAGGTCCTGCGCCTCGGCCAGCGTCTTGTCGGAGTCCTTGGCCAACCGCGGGTCCACCTCGATGGACACCCGGCCGTCGACCCCGTTCGTGGCGGTGTAGACGTCGCGGAACAGGTCCGCGGCGTTGCGCACGTCGGTGGTGGTCAGCTCGCGGATGGCGGCCTCGACGTCGGCGCCGCGGGCGGCGAGCTCCTTGGTCTGCTCGTCGTAGGCCTCGCCCTTCGACATCGCGTTGGCGAAGATCGTCGGGTTGGTCGTCACGCCCACGACGTGCTTGTCGCGGATCAGGCCGGCGAGGTTGCCGGTGTTCAGGCGCTCACGGGACAGGTCGTCGAGCCAGATCGAAACTCCGGCCTCGGACAGCTGCGCGAGCTTGTCGTTGCTCATGCTTTCCCCTTAGTTCTTGGTGTTGGAGATCGAGCGACGGGCGGCCTCGACGACTGCCTCCGCGGTGATACCGAACTCGCGGAACAGCGTGCCGGCGTCGGCCGACGCACCGAAGTGCTCGATCGAAACGTTCTCCCCGGCATCACCGGTGAAGCGGTGCCACGAAAGGGCGATACCGGCTTCGACGGAGACGCGTGCCTTGACCGACGGCGGAAGGACGGAGTCCTGGTAGGACTGGTCCTGCGCGTCGAACCACTCGACACACGGCATCGAGACGACACTCGCCGGGATGCCGTCGGCCTCGAGGGTCTTGCGGGCCTCGACGGCCAGCTGGACCTCGGAGCCGGTCGCGATCAGCACGACCTGGGGTTTACCGTCGGACGCTTCGGCGAGGACGTAACCGCCCCGCTTGACGCCTTCGGCGCTGGTGCCCTCCAGGACCGGCACGTTCTGCCTGGTCAGCGCGAGGCCCGACGGGTGGTGGACGTCCTCCAGGACGGCCTTCCACGCGTATGCGGTCTCGTTGGCGTCCGCCGGGCGGACGACGTTGAGGCCGGGGATCGCGCGTAGCGAGGAGAGCTGCTCGATCGGCTGGTGGGTCGGTCCGTCCTCGCCGAGGCCGATCGAGTCGTGCGTCCACACGTAGGTGATCGGCGCCTTCATCAGCGCGGCCAGCCGCACGGGCGGGCGCATGTAGTCGGAGAAGATCAGGAACGTCGCACCGTAGGGACGGGTGCCGCCATGCAGCGCGATGCCGTTGAGGATCGAGCCCATCGCGTGCTCGCGGATGCCGAAGTGCAGCGTCCGGCCGTACGGGCTGGTCTTCCACATGTCGGTGGAAGCCTTCTCCGGGCCGAACGAGTCGGCCCCCTTCATGGTCGTGTTGTTGCTCTCCGCGAGGTCCGCGGAGCCACCCCACAGCTCGGGAAGCGGGTCGGCGAGGGCGTTGAGCACCTCACCGGAGGCCTTGCGGGTCGCGATGCCCTTGGCGTCCGGCTCCCACTTCGGCAGGTTGTCCGCGAAGCCCTCGGGCAGCGTGCGGGTGGACATCCGGTCCGCGATCTTCTTGCGCTCCGGGTTGGCGGTGCCCCACGCCTCGAACTTCTCCTGCCACGCGGCGCGTGCGGTCTTGCCGCGGTCGACGGCGTGGCGGGTGTGCGCGATGACCTCGTCGTCGACCTGGAAGTTCTGCTCGGGGTCGAAGCCGAGGATCTCCTTGACCGCGGCGACCTCTTCGGCGCCGAGCGCGGCGCCGTGGGCCTTGCCGGTGCCCATCTTCTTCGGCGCCGGGTACCCGATGACGGTCTTCAGCGCGATGAACGACGGGCGCTCGGTCTCCGCCTTCGCGGCCTTGATGGCCTCTTCGATCGCGACGACGTCCTCGCCACCCTCGACCACCTGGGTGTGCCACCCGTAGGCCTCGTAGCGCTTCACGACGTCCTCGGACAGCGCGATCTTGGTGTCGTCCTCGATCGAGATCTCGTTGTCGTCCCAGAAAACGATGAGGTTGCCCAGCTCCTGGCGGCCGGCGATCGACGAGGCTTCGGCGGTGACGCCCTCCTCGATGTCACCGTCGGAGGCGATCACGTAGACGTAGTGGTCGAAGATGCTCTCGCCGACGGCGGGCTCCGGGTCCAGCAGGCCGCGCTCGCGGCGGGCGGCCATCGCCATACCGACGCCGTTGGCCAGGCCCTGGCCGAGCGGGCCGGTGGTGGTCTCGACGCCCTTGGTGTGGCGGTACTCCGGGTGACCCGGGGTCTTCGAGTCCCACTTGCGGAGCTGCTTCAGGTCTTCCAGCTCCAGGCCGAACCCGGCGAGGTACAGCTGGATGTAGAGGGTGAGGCTCGAGTGACCCGCGGAGAGGATGAACCGGTCACGGGCGGGCCACTCCGGGTCCGCCGGGTCATGACGCAGCGTCCGCTGGAAGAGCGTGTAGGCGAGCGGCGCCAGGCTCATCGCGGTACCGGGGTGACCGCTGCCGCAGTTCTCGACCGCGTCCGCGGCGAGCACCCGAACGGTGTCGACGGCCCGCGTGTCGAGGTCGGTCCAGTCGGCGGGCACGTTACGCCGGAGGAGTGGGTTCTTCTCGCTGGTAGAGGCGGTTTCGGACACTGAACTCGAACTCCCCGTCATCAGGTTGTGGCTTCTCTTCCCTCATGGGTAACCCACGTGTACCGCTACTAATCTCAATCGATCCGGAAAGGACGATATTCCTGCTCCGGGCCGTTCGCTTCAGGTACGCCGCGACCTACCGCGGCCAGCCTAATGGTTCGGCCGGTCGAGGACCCGCGATCACCCTCTGGAAACAGCACGTCTAACATCGAGGAAGGGTTCAAACGCAGGGATCCGGGGCCCGCCACATCACCCGGAAGCCTGACGGACCCCGGCCCGCAAACTGACGCAGGGAGTGAAATGTCGTTGGTGAACGCTGCGCACGGACGCAGTGACAACACCAGCGCCGTACATCCGACCGGTGAACGACCGCACGGTGGCCGGCGAACAATCCGCCAGGTCGTCGGCGCGTACGCCGCCCTCGCGAAGCCCAGGGTGATCGAGCTACTCCTCGTCACCACGATTCCCGCGATGTTCCTGGCAGGCAGGGAAATCCCGTCGCCGTGGCTGGTGCTCGCGACGCTCGTGGGCGGGACCATGGCCGCCGGTAGCGCCAACGCCTTGAACTGCGTCATCGACGCGGACATCGACAAGGTGATGAACCGCACGAAGCGCCGCCCGCTGGTGAAGGAATCGGTTCCTCGTCGTGGTGCGCTGATCTTCGGTCTCGCGCTCGGTGTCCTGTCGGCCGTCGTGCTCTATTTCACGGTGAATCTGCTCTCGGCGATTCTCGCGATCGCGACGATCTTGTTCTACATCTTCGTCTACACGCTGCTGCTGAAGCGGCGCACGTCACAGAACGTGGTCTGGGGCGGCGCGGCGGGCTGCATGCCGGTCATCATCGGCTGGTCCGCCGTCACCGGCACCGTCGAGTGGCCCGCGTTCGTGATGTTCGGCGTCATCTTCTTCTGGACCCCACCGCACACCTGGGCGCTGGGCATGAAGTACCGCGACGACTACGAGCGCGCCGGTGTGCCGATGCTGCCGGTGGTCGCCACCCCGCAGTACGTGGCGCGGCAGATCGTCATCTACTCGTGGGTGATGGTCGCCTGGACGTTGCTGCTGGTCCCGGTGACGAGCTGGATCTACACGACGTTCGCGATCCTGGCGGGCGGCTGGTTCCTCTTCTACGCGCACAGCCTGAACGCGGCGGTGCGGCGTGGTGAGGAGACCAAGCCGATGTCGCTGTTCCACCGTTCGAACACGTACCTGATGATCGTGTTCGTCGCGCTGGCCGTGGACTCGGCCATCGGCCTGCCGGTCATCGGCCCGCCCTTCTGACCTCTTAGCGCGTGAAGGCCTCGGTCCGTGAAGGACCCCTTGAGGGACCCTGGGTCCCTCAAAGTTCCCCTCACCCCACGCCGGAATGTCACGCTGGTCTCAGCAGCACCACAGCCACGATGACGCCGCGTGTCAGGCCCTCCGTTCCCTCGGCTCAGCCGAGCAATCTCGGCCTTCGCACGGTTCCTGTACTTCAGGTGGTTCAGGGCGCCGGTGATCGTTGGGGGGTCGCGAGTGGCAGGACGTTGAGGATCAAGGGCGGCGGGTTCGTGTGACCAGCGGGACGACTCGCGTGACCAGATGGACGACACGCGTGTCCAGAGGGACGGTTCGCCGCTGAGCCCGGCCGCACGCGTGTCGTCCGCCCCGTCACGCGTGCCGTCCAACCCATCACGCGAAACGGCCAGATCGCCATGAGGGTCTCGAGTGGTAGCCGCCCTTGTCACTCACGGCCTCCGGCCGCTCCCCACCTGGTGGTCTTCCACCGGCCTGTCGCTGGTGGCCTTCCTCCTGGTCCGGGTGACCGGGAGGGAATGAGATGATGGCGGGCGCCGTTGTAACCCTTTCGGCCCCTGTCCCACCTCTCGAAAGCAGGCTGCTTTTGTCCGTGTCCCCGGACCGGGAACTCGACGCGCTCGAGCAGGAGTACGTCACCACCCTTTACCGCAAGCTCGACGCCGAACGCGTCGACGCGCAGCGCAGGCTCGACCAGACGCTGCGCCAGACCGGCGGCACCCCGCAGGCGCGCACCGAACGTGACGTCGCCACGACGCTGTACACCGACAGGCTGTCCCAGCTGAGTTCCGTCGAGCAGGGCCTGTGCTTCGGCCGTCTCGACTTCCTGCCCGATCATGCCGAAGAGACCACCTACGTCGGGCGGCTCGGGCTGTTCGACGAGGACGACGAGTACCGCCCGCTGCTCGTCGACTGGCGTGCGCCGGTCGCGCGGCCCTTCTACCTGGCCACCGCCGCCTCGCCCGAAGGCGTCCGCCGACGTCGCCACATCCGGTCGCTGAGCAGGAAGGTCGTCGGCGTCGACGACGAGATCCTCGATCTCTCCGCCGCCGACCAGGGGCAGGACCTCGGTCTCGCGGGCGAGGCGGCGCTGTTGGCCGCGCTCGAACGCCGCCGCACCGGTGAGATGAGTGACATCGTCGCCACCATCCAGGCCGAGCAGGACCGCATCATCCGCGCGTCGCCGAACGGCGTCCTGGTGGTACAGGGCGGGCCGGGTACCGGTAAGACCGCGGTCGCGCTGCACCGCGCGGCGTACCTGCTCTACACGCACCGGCAGCAGCTCACCACGCGCGGCGTGCTGGTGGTCGGGCCGAACAGCACGTTCCTCCGCTACATCGGGCAGGTCCTGCCGTCGCTGGGCGAGACCGGGGTGCTGCTGGCCACGATCGGGCAGCTGTACCCGGGCCTCGACGCCACCGGGCCGGTCACCCGCGAGGCCGCGGAGATCAAGGGCCGTCCGGTGATGGCCGACGTGCTCGCCAACGCCGTCCGCGACCGGCAGCGCGTGCCGGAACCGGTGCTGGAGATCGAGTTCGAGCGCGAGATCCTCATGCTCGACCGCAAGACCTGCACCGAGGCCAGGACGCGGGCCCGCCGGTCGCGCCGCCCGCACAACCTGGCCCGGCGGATCTTCGTCTCCGACCTCCTCGACGCGCTGACCCGCCAGGCCGCCCGCAGACTGGGGGAGGACCTGCTCGACGCGCGGGACGTCCAGGACATCCGTGCCGAGGTCTCCGCCGACAAGAAGGTGGCCGCCGCGATCAACGGGTTGTGGCCCACGCTCACCCCCGAGATCGTGCTCGACGAGCTGTTCGCCGAGCGCGAACGGTTGCGCAGCGCGTCCGGGAAAGCCTTGTCGGACACCGATCGTGAGCACCTCTACAGCCCGACGGACGCCAAGTGGAGCCCGGCCGACGTCCCGCTGCTCGACGAACTCGCCGAGCTGCTCGGCGAGGACGACACCGACGCGAGGGTCGAGCGCGCCCGCCGGGAGCGGGAAGACCGCGCCTACGCGGAAGGCGTGCTCGACATCCTCGAACAGGACGAGGAGATCATCGACGAGGAACTGCTGCGGGTGGGCGACGTCCTCGACGCCGAACTGTTCGCCGAACGTCAGCAGCGCCGCAGCGAGATGACCGCGGCGCAGCGGGCGGCCCAGGACCGCACCTGGACCTTCGGGCACGTGATCGTCGACGAGGCGCAGGAACTGACCGCGATGGACTGGCGGCTGCTGATGCGCCGGTCGCCGAACCGGTCGATGACGCTCGTCGGTGACGTCGCCCAGACCGGGGCGGCAGGGGGAGCGCGGACGTGGGGCGAGGTGCTGTCGCCGTACGTCGCCGATCGTTGGCGGCTCGAAGAGCTGACCGTGAACTACCGGACCCCGGCGGAGATCATGGCCGTCGCGTCCCGCGTGCTCGCCGACGTCGATCCCGCGCTGGAAGCGCCGGTTTCGGTGCGGGAGACGGGTTTCGAGCCATGGCTGCGCTCCGTGGAACCGGCGGAACTCGCCGCCGGGCTGCCCGGTCTCGTGGCGGCGGAACTGTCCGCCGTGGACGGTGGGACGGTCGCCGTGCTGTGCCCGGTCCCGCTGATCGAGACGGTGTCGGAGGCGCTCGGCGAGACAGGGGACCGCGTGTCGGTGATGGCGGTGGAGCGGGCGAAGGGCCTGGAGTTCGACTCGGTGGTGCTGGTCGCCCCTGACGAGATCGTCGCCGGGTCCCCGCGCGGGCTCAACGATCTCTACGTCGCCCTGACCAGGGCGACCCGTCGGATGGGCGTAGTGCAGACCGGTGACCTTGTTCCGGCGCTGGAGGGTCTTGGCTAAGGTCGGCCGCATGCGCACATTCGGCAAGATCGTGGTCATCGGCGCGGGCGTCCTCGCCCTGGCGGCCTGTAGCGAGAAGCAGAACACCGCAGGCTCGGCTTCCAGCCCCGCCCCCGCCCCGTCGTCCTCCAGCGAGGCAGGCGCCGCTTCGAAGGGCAAGGAGTGCACGGCGGACGACGTCAAGACCACCGGGAAATTCGGGGAGGCGCCGACCATCACCATCCCGGACGACTGCGACCCGCCGAAGAAGCTCATCACCAAGGACC
The DNA here is from genome assembly GCF_047608695.1 of Amycolatopsis sp. cmx-11-32. Taxonomy (NCBI): domain Bacteria; kingdom Bacillati; phylum Actinomycetota; class Actinomycetes; order Pseudonocardiales; family Pseudonocardiaceae; genus Amycolatopsis; species Amycolatopsis sp. cmx-11-32. The sequence continues at coordinate 280,762 of NZ_JADNQN010000006.1, forward strand.
TCGAGCCCGGCACCGGCGAGGGCGCCAAGGCGGGCGCGAAGCTGAAGATGAACTACTCGCTGGTCACCTGGTCCAACAAGCAGAAGCTGGACAGCTCCTTCGACCGCGGCGAGCCGTTCGAACTCGACCTCGGCGCCGGCATGGTCATCAAGGGCTGGGACCAGGGCCTGGAAGGGATCAAGCAGGGCGCGCGGCGGCTGCTGATCATCCCGCCGGACCTCGGCTACGGTCAGGGCGGCAACGGCATCGCGCCGAACGAGACGCTCGTGTTCGTCACTGACGCCGTGAGTGTCCCGACCGACAAGGGCTGAGCTCACTGGAGCTGAAGGGGCCCTTCCCCGCATCTCACGCGGTGAAGGGCCCCTTCGCTGCATGCGATGCGGGGAAAGTCCCCTTCAGCTCCCGGCGTACTCCCAGGTGAGCAGGGTGATCTCCAGGCCCTTCTCGACCTTCACCTCAGGTTCCCTGTCGGTGACGGCGTAGCCGACGCGGCGTGCGACGGCCACGCTCGCCGTGTTCTGCGCGTCGATCTTCAGCCGGAGCGGCCCGAGACCGTGTTCCAGCGCGTAGGCGGTGAGCACCCGGAGAGACCGTGCCGCGAGATCTTGTCCGCGGTGGGCCGGGCCGACCGCGTAGCCGAGTTCGACGTGGCCTTCTTCCGGTAGGAACAGCACCACTTCGCCGAGTGGCTCGCCGCCGTCGACCGTGATGGCGAGCCGCCGCCCCGTCCCGTCCATGCGACGGGTGAGACTCTTCTCGTAGTGCCCCTTCGCCGCCACCTCGTCGAACGGAGACGGCAACGGCGTGAAGCGCGCGACGGCGGGGTTGTGGAACAGGCCGGGCATGAACGCGACGTCGTCCTCGATCCAGTCGCGCAGCACGAGGCCTTCCCCGGTGAGCCGGACCTGCTCCGGCCAGATCACGGTCACGGAATCAGCAGGAGCTTGCCGGTGGTGCGCCGCCCCTGCAGATCTTCGTGCGCCTGGCTGGCTTCGGCCAGGGGATAGCGGCCGCCGATCCTGATGTTCAGCGAGCCGTCCCGCACGGCGGCGAACAGTTCGTTCACCCGCCACTCCAGTTCCTCGCGGGTGAGCACGTAGTGCGCTGAGGTCGGGCGGGTGAGGTACACCGAGCCGCTGCGGTTGAGCAGTTGCGGGTCGATCGGTGGCACCGGGCCGCTGGCCGCGCCGTAGAGGGCGAGCAGGCCGCGGATCCTCAGGCTCGCCAGGCTGCCGTCCACAGTGGACTTGCCGACGCCGTCGTAGACCACCGCGACGCCCTTGCCGCCGGTGAGTTCACGGGCCGCCTCGGCGAAGTCGACCTGGTCGTAGCGGATGACGTCGTCCGCACCCGCCTCCGTGGCGAGTTCGGCCTTCTCGGCGGTGGAGACGGTGCCGATCACCCGTGCGCCGCGGGCCTTGGCGAGCTGGACCAGCAGCAGGCCCATCCCGCCCGCGGCGGCGTGGACGAGGACGTCGTCACCGGCCTTGACCTCGTAGGTCGAGGCGATGAGCGCGTGCGCGGTGACGCCCTGCAGCATCGTCGCGGCGGCGGTCTCCTCGGTCACGCCGTCCGGGATCTTCACCGCGACCGAGGCGGGGAGCAGACGGCGCTGGGCGTAGCTGCCCAGCGAGCCCTGCCAGGCGACCCGATCGCCGACGGCGAAACCGGTCACGCCGTCGCCGATCGCGGCGACCGTGCCCGCGCCCTCCATGCCCAGGATGAACGGCGTGTCGATGGGGTAGATGCCCTCGCGGTGATAGGTGTCGATGTAGTTGACGCCCGCCGCAGCGATGTCCACCAGCAATTCCCCGGCACCGGGTTCGCCGACCTCGACTTCGGACAGCTCAAGGACTTCGGGACCGCCGGTTCGCCGGATCTGCACTGCCGTGGGCATACATCCTCCTCGTTCAAGGTCGTTCCGACCGGGACAACTATGGCCGACGCCACGGTTATTCCGCGTCGCGGGCCTTTCGCGGTTAAGCTCGGCCCGTGGCTGAGACCGAAGAGAAGACCGAGACCGCCGCCCCGACGTCGCGCCAGGTCGCGGCCGCCCGTGACTTCGTCAAGCGGCACGGGAAACCGTCGCGCGCGGTGGTGGAGAACATCGGGCGGATCGGTGCCAGGGTCGTGCTCGTGGGCGCCGACGGCGCGCTCGGCGACGTCGTCGTCGTCTCCATGGAGGCAGGCGAGGCGCTGGTCGAGGCCGTCGAAGACCTCGAGCCCGCCGAGTGGGACAGCGAGACCGTGAAGGCCACCAAGATCGGTGCCGAGCACCGCCGCCGGATGGCGGGGAAGTGAGCGGTTCCGCGATCTTCGTCGCGTGCTCCGCACTGCCGGAAGGCGACGGTGACGAACACGCCGTTCCCGAGGCGATGGCCGACCTCGGCTTCAAGACCCGCTGGGCGGCCTGGGACGACACGACCGTCGACTTCGGCGCCGCGGACATCGTCGTGCTGCGCGCCACCTGGGACTACGCCGAGCGTCGCGACGAGTTCCTGTCCTGGGCCGAAACCGTGCCCGTGCTGTCCAACTCGGCCGAAGTCGCGCGCTGGAACACCGACAAGTCCTATCTGGCGGAACTCGGCGACGCCGGGGTCTCGGTCGTGCCGACGACCTTGATCGCACCGGGGGACGAGACACCGCGCTGGCCCAAGAGCGATTTCGTGCTGAAGCCCGCGATCGGTGCCGGCTCCCGGGGCGTCGGGAAGTTCACGCCGGCCCGCGCCGAAGACGCCGCGTCGCATCTGAAGAGTCTTCACGGCGAGGGCCACACCGCAGTGATGCAGCCGTATCAGCCCAGCGTGGACAGTGAAGGCGAGCTCGCGCTGGTGTACTTCGGCGGCGTGTACTCGCACGCGTTCTCGAAGGCCGCGATGCTGGGCCGGGAACTCGACGAATCCGGTTTGTACGTCACGGAAAAGCTCGCGCCCGTGCAGCCGCCCGCGAAATTCCGGGCCTTGGCCGAAGACGTTTTGGACGCGACGGCGGCGCTGCTCGGCATCTTGCGCGCGGAACTGCTCTACGCCCGCGTCGATCTCGTCGCCGGTCCGGACGGCAGGCCGCTGTTGCTGGAACTGGAACTCGTAGAGCCGTCGCTCGGCTTCCGGCAGACCGACGCCGACGCCGCTTGGCGCTTCGCCTCGGCTGTGCGGCAGCAACTCTCCTGACGCAAGTCGTCCTCTAGTTGCGGTAGATGCGTGTGCAAGTACCGCAACTAGAGGACGAAATGCGGGGCCTTAGGCGGGTTTCACGCGTTTCGCGGCCAGACGTTCGGGTTTCGGCCACCGCACGTCCCGCGCCCAGCCGAACTTCTCGAACAGCCAGATCACCCGCGCCGAAACGTCGACCTGTCCGCGCAGGACGCCGTGCCGCGCGCAGGTCGGGTCGGCGTGGTGGGAGTTGTGCCACGACTCGCCCATGGAAAGGATCGCCAGCGGCCAGAAGTTGGCCGCCTTGTCACGGCTGGCGAACGGGCGCTCGCCGATCAGGTGACAGATCGAGTTCACCGACCAGCTGACGTGGTGCAGGAACGCGATCCGGACCAGCCCGGCCCAGAAGAACCCGGTCACCGCACCCCACCACGACCAGCTGATCAGCCCGCCGAGCACCGCGGGCAGCGCGAGACTGAGCGTGATCCACAGCCAGAAGTAGCGGTTCACGACGCGAAGATCCTTGTCGGCCACCAGGTCCGGCGCGAAGCGCTCGTAGTTGGTCACCTCGCGGCCGAACATCCAGCCCATATGCGCGTGCCAGAACCCGCGCAGCAGCGCCGTGGGCGACGTTCCGAACAGCCAGGGGGAGTGCGGGTCGCCTTCGCGGTCGGCGAAGGCGTGGTGACGTCGGTGGCTGGCCACCCAGAAGATGACCGACCCCTGCACCGCGAAACCGCCGGCGATGGCGAGCGCGATCCGCAACGGGCGGCCGGCCTTGAAGGCGCCGTGGGTGAAGTAGCGGTGGTACCCGACGGTCACCCCGAGCGTTCCCAGCGTGTAGAACACGGCCGCCAGCGCGAGGTCGACCCAGGTCATGCCCCAGCCCCACACGATCGGCACGGCGGCGAGCAGGGCGACGAACGGGACCAGCAGAAAAGTCTTGAGTATCAGCATCTCCCCAGCCCCTCTGCGGTGGGAGATCAGGGGTTTGGACTGACTGGCCGGTGCGTCCGGCTCCGTGCTGGCGGTCATGCGACACCTCGTGACTCGACTCGGAGGTGACCCCCGTGTGGGGCACCGAACGCAGCGTAAGGGCATCGTCTGGCGCGCACGCCGCCCGGGGGTTACGTCCGGTTTGCCGAGGGGTCAGTTCGAGGTGGCTAGTTCCCGCTCGGGGGCCTCGGCAAACGGCGCGGGACCGCGATCGCGTGAGCCACACCACAACGCCGCCGTCGCGATGATCACCGCCGCGGAGCCGAGGACGTGGAACGAGACCAACGCCTCCGGCACACCCAGCGCGTACTGCACCGAGCCCAGGACGCCCTGAGCGAGCGCGATGACCCACACGACGCTGTAGCGCCTCCACAGCTGCTTCGGCGTGCTGCCACGCATCAGCTGGAGCCCGAACACGGCCAGCACGATCAGGTAGGCCACCAGCAGCCCGCCGTGGATCTGCGTGAGCGTCTCGATCGGCGCCTGGAACCGGTGGGTGCCGGGGTCGCCGCCGTGCGGTCCCGCACCGGTGACCGTGGTGCCGGCGATGAGGACGGCCCACATCACGGCGGCGAGCACGACCAGCGTCTTGCGGCCCGCGTCCGGGATCAGCCAGCGGGCGGGCTCGTCACCCTCCTTGAACGCGCGCAGCAGCAGGACCGCGAGCCAGACCAGGGGAGTGGAGGCAAGGAAGTGCAGTGCGACGGTCCACCATTCGAGCTTCGCGAGCACGGTGATCCCGCCGACGACGGCCTGCAGCAGCACGCCCGCGGGCATCGTCCAGGCCAGTTTCACCAGACGACGGCGGCTCGGGTGCTCGATCTGTACACGCCAGGCGGTGATCACGCACAGCGCGGCGACGGCGATGACGACGCCGGTCAGCATCCGGTTCCCGAATTCGATCCACTGGGTGAGCGCGTCGAATTCCGGGTGTGCCACGGGCACGATGCTGCCTTCGACGCACTGCGGCCAGGTCGGGCAGCCGAGGCCCGAGCCGGTGACGCGGACGACCGAGCCGGTGACGCCGATTCCGGCCTGTGCGATCACCGCCGCCATCGCGACCGCTCGCTGAACCGCGAACGAGGGATACGGCAGACGCGCTACAAGGCTCTGGAACGGCACGCCTTCGATGCTAGAACGCCGTTCCTGAGAGCGTTCCACCGGCCGCACCCGCTGTGTCCGCCGCCTCAGGTGAGGCGGGTGGTCTTGCTCGCCAGCGCGCCCGCGACGACACCCCAGCCGACGAGGACCGCGAACGGGCCCCAGCCGAACGAGCCGTTCAGCAGCACCGACCGCAGACCTTCGGCGAGCGCGCCCGAGGGCAGCAATTCCACGATCGTCGCGACGCCGGACGGCATCGTCGACGGCGCCAGCAGGATGCCGCCGGCGAGCAGCAGCACGAACCAGACGATGTTCGCCAGCGCCAGCACCGCTTCCGCGCGCAGCGCCCCGCCGAGCAGCAACCCCAGCGCGCCGAACGCGAACGTGCCGACGATCAGGAACGGGATCGCACCGAGGATTCCGCCGAGCGACGGCGACCAGCCCAGCAGCGCGGCGACGGCACCGAGGATCACGGCCTGCAGCGCGACCACGACCAGCGCGGCGGTCACCCGGCCGGCGACGAGCAGCCAGCGGGGCAGCGCGGTGGCGGAAAGCCGTTTGAGGACACCGTATCGGCGGTCGAAGCCGAGTGCGATGGCCTGTCCGGTGAACGCGGACGACATCACCGCCAGCGCCAGGATCCTCGGCGTGATCCAGTCCACTTTGGACGCCGAACCGAGCTGTGCCGACGGCAGGATGTCCAGCAGCGACAGGCCGATCAGCAGCGCGAGCGGGATGAGCAGGGTCAGCAGGATCTGCTCGCCGTGGCGCAGGGTCAGACTCACCTCGACCTTCGCGTGCGTGCGCAGCATCTTGCCGAGCGAACCGCGACCGGGGGCCGGGGTGAACGTGCCCGCGGCGAACCGCGGGGCGGGCGTCGTGATCATGCGCGCAATTCCCGTCCGGTCAGCTCCAGGAAGACCTCTTCCAGCGTGCGCCTGCCGACCTGCAGTTCCTCGGGCATGACGCCCTGCTGCGCGCACCACGCCGTCACCGTCGACACGACCTGCGGGTCGATCGGGCCCTCGACGAGGTACGTCCCCGGCGCGGACTCGTGGACGAGGTGACCTTCGGGCAGTGCCGCGGTCAGCAGGCCGATGTCGAGCCGCGTCCTCGCCTTGAAACGCAGCTGCGCGGCCTCGCCCGCGTCGACGGTCAGCGACTGTGGGGAGCCTTCGACGACGACCTTGCCGTGGTCCACGATCACGACGGTGTCGGCCAGCGTTTCGGCCTCTTCCATCAGGTGCGTGGTGAGCAGCACGCTGACCCCGTCGGCGCGCAACGCTCCGAGCAGCTCCCAGACCAGGCGGCGGGCCTGCGGGTCCATGCCCGCCGTCGGCTCGTCGAGGAAGAGCAGTTCCGGGCGTCCGACGAGCGCGCAGGCGAGGGAAAGCCGCTGCTGCTGCCCACCGGAAAGCCGTTTGAACGGCGTCTTCCGCGCGCCCGAAAGTCCGAGGATGTCCAGCAGCCAGGCCGGATCGAGCGGGTTCGCGGCACACGCCGCGACCAGTCCGAGCATTTCGTCGGCCCGGACACCGGGATACGCGCCGCCGCCCTGGGGCATCACGCCGATCCGCGGCCGCAGCGCCGTCCCGTCCCGTGCCGGGTCCATGCCCAGCACGCGGACTTCGCCGTCGTCCGCGCGCAGGAAGCCTTCGCAGATCTCGACGGTGGTGGTCTTGCCGGCCCCGTTCGGGCCGAGCAGAGCGAGCAGTGTGCCACGTTCCATCCGCAGGTCGAGTCCATCGACCGCGGTGGTGGATCCGTAGCGTTTCACCAGCCCGGTGATCTCGACGGCGGGGGTGTTCACGACAGGTCACGATACGGCCTCACGCCGGGACCGAATGCTCCGGGGACGGTCTGGACAGCAGCAGCGGCGAGATGCGGTGGACGATGAACAGCCCCAGAAGTGTGACCGCCCCCGCGGCGGCCCACGCGAACGGCAGGACGTAACCGCGGCCGTCGAAGGTGCTGCCCGTCGTGGGCAGCAGGAACGGCAGGACGGCGGTGACGATCGTCGCGGCGATGCGGAACCGCGACGTTCCCGCGGCCGCGGCGAGCGGGATGATCGCCCACAGCAGGTACCAGGGCTGCAGTGCCACGTGCAGCACCATCACCGCGCCCAGCGAGACGCCGAGGCCGATGATCGGCCGGTAGCGCCAGTTGAAGCTGTCCCAGAGGAACTTGAGTGTCACGGCGCCCGCGACGAGGTAGCCGAGGGTGCCGAGGATCGGCACCATCGCGTTGGTGTGGTTGCCGAGGCCGAGCGCGATGCCGAGGACGCCGCCGAGAGCGGCGAGTTCCGACGTCGGCGAGATCCACGAGCGGACCAGTCCAGGGGTCCCGAGCGCGCCGACCCAGCCGAAGCCGAGGCCGGTGCCGTAACAGACCGCGACCAGCACGACGCCGAACATCAGCGCCATCGGCGCCGCCGCGGTGAGCAGGTCCTTGAGCTTGCCGTGCCAGCGTCTCGCCACCATCACCGTGAAGAACGGCAACGCCAGGATCGCGTTCAGCTTCACCGCGACGCCGAGGGTGATGATCGCCACCCCGAGCCCGATGAACAGCAGTTCGCCCTTGGCCAGTGGCGGGGGAGCGTCGCCCTTGAACCGCACCGGCATCCGGCTGAGGCCGACCTCCAGCCCGGCCACCATGAGGCCGATCGCCAGCGCGTCGTTGTGGGCGCCCGCGACGAAGTGGAAGATCAGCAGCGGGTTCGCCGCGCCGAGCCACAGCGCGGTGGCGGGTTGCACGCCGAAGCGCCGGGCCAGCCGGGGCAGCGCCCAGATGATCAGGATGACGCCGATCAGCGCGAGACCGCGCTGCAGCAGTACCCCGGTGACGATGCTCCCGTTGCTCAGCGGGGCGAGCCAGCCGCCGAGGCGCAGCAGCAGCGGCCCGTAGGGAGCCGGGGTCTCGCGCCACATGTTGGAGACACCCGAGGTCAGCGGATCGGAGACACCGAGCGCTTCGGCGGGGCCGAGGGAGTACGGATCCATCCCGCGCGCCACGATCTCGCTCTGCGCGAGATAGCTGTAGACGTCGCGGGAGAACAGTGGCGGGATGAACAGCAGCGGCGCGCACCAGAGCGCGATCGTGCGGGCGAGCTGGCCCTGGGTGGCGAGGCGGCGGCGCGCGGGCTGTGCGAACCGGCCGAGCAGCAGCCAGCTCAGCACGATGATCGCCATCCCGGCCAGGCCCATCGCGAGCGAGACGGTGGGGATACGGGTGAACAGCCGCAGGACCGGGATGTTCTGCACCGGGTTGATCACCGGTGCGGCACCCGCGCCGAGCGAGCCGAGGGCGAGGAACAGGGAACCGACCGCGCCGAACCGGCGGACCACGTTCAGCCCGCGCAGTTCCCTGTCGTCGAGCGGTTCGGGTTCGTGCGGGCGTGCCGGGGACAGCGTCGCCACCGATCCCGGCGCCGGGTCTTCCGGTACCGCCCCGTCCGTGTCCCGCTGTGCCGGGTGTTCGCCCACTGCCACGCACGAAGGGTAGCGATCGCGGGAACAGACTGAACGGGTACGTGGTTACCGCCGGGGCCGAAGGGGACCATCCCCGCGTAGGACGCGGTGAAGGACGCTTTCGTCTCATCGCATGCGGGTAAAGCGTCCTTCAGCTCCGGCAGGGACGAAGTGACCCGCGCCACTCCGTGAGGCACCCCTCTTTGCCGTCTCCCCGGAAATACGTCACACTTGTGTTGTGAAAAAGACGGAGACACGGGACGAGGCCGGTGGCGACATGTCGCGCGCCGACGTCCAGCCTGTCCCCGTCCAGGTCGGCCCCGAGGGCCGGACCAGGCACGAAGTGGCCCGCTTGCTGCTGGAACAGGGTCCGATGACCGCCATCGTGGTCGCCGAGCAGCTGGGGATCAGCGCCGCCGCCGTCCGCCGTCATCTGGACGCGCTCCTGGCCGACGGCGAGGCCGAGACCCGCGACGCGCCCCGTCGTGGCCCCCGTGGACGAGGCCGTCCCGCCAAGAACTTCCTGCTCACCGAAGCGGGCCGCGCCCGGTTCGGACACGCTTACGACGATCTCGCGTCCTCGGCCATCCGGTTCCTCTCCGAACACGCCGGCGAAGACGCCGTGAAGGCCTTCGCGGAGGCCCGTGTAGCTTCGCTGGTCGGCCCGCATCAAGAGGCCATCGCCAAGCACACGGATCCCGCCGCTCGCGCCGAGGCCCTCGCTGCGGCGCTGACCAGGGAGGGTTACGCTGCGTCGACCCGCCAGGTCGGGGTCGGTGAACAGCTCTGCCAGCACCATTGCCCGGTCGCCCACGTCGCCGCCGAGTTCCCCCAGTTGTGTGAAGCCGAGACAGAGGCTTTCGCGGAACTCCTGGGTACTCACGTGCAGCGACTGGCGACCATCGCACGCGGTGACAACGCGTGCACCACACACGTACCCGTCGCTTCGGCGGGTCACCCGGCCACACCCGCGCCGGGAAGCACGGCGCCCTCTCCAGGGCGCACAGCACGGATCCCGAATGGAGGGAAACCCGCATGACTGCCGCTGCCGAGCAGCGCACTCCCACCACCGCGCCCATGAGCCAGGAAGAGACCATCGAGTCCCTTGGCAAGTACGCGTTCGGCTGGGCGGACTCCGACGAGGCGGGCTCTACTGCCCGTCGCGGACTGAACGAGGACGTCGTCACCGACATCTCCTCGAAGAAGTCCGAGCCGGAGTGGATGCGCGAAGCACGACTGAAGGCGCTCAAGCTCTTCGACTTGAAGCCGATGCCTAACTGGGGTGCGGACCTCTCCGGGATCGACTTCGACAACATCAAGTACTTCGTGCGGTCCAGTGAGAAGCAGGCCACCTCCTGGGAAGACCTGCCCGAGGACATCAAGAACACGTACGACCGGCTCGGCATCCCCGAGGCGGAGAAGCAGCGCCTCGTCGCCGGTGTCGCCGCGCAGTACGAGTCCGAGGTCGTCTACCACTCGATCCGTGAGGATCTGGAGGCGCAGGGCGTCCTGTTCCTGGACACCGACACCGCGCTCAAGGAGCACCCGGAGATCTTCAAGGAGTACTTCGGCTCCGTGATCCCGGCCGGGGACAACAAGTTCTCCGCGCTGAACACCGCGGTGTGGTCCGGCGGCTCGTTCATCTACGTGCCCAAGGGCGTCAAGGTGGACATCCCGCTGCAGGCCTACTTCCGGATCAACACCGAGAACATGGGCCAGTTCGAGCGGACCCTGATCATCGTCGACGAAGACGCCTACGTGCACTACGTCGAGGGTTGCACCGCGCCGATCTACCAGTCCGACTCGCTGCACTCGGCGGTCGTGGAGATCATCGTGAAGAAGGGCGCCCGCTGCCGTTACACGACCATCCAGAACTGGTCGAACAACGTCTACAACCTGGTCACCAAGCGCGCCAAGTGCGAAGAGGGCGCGACCATGGAGTGGATCGACGGCAACATCGGTTCCAAGGTCACGATGAAGTACCCGTCCGTCTTCCTGATGGGCGAGCACGCCAAGGGCGAGGTCCTCTCGGTCGCCTTCGCGGGCGAGGGCCAGCACCAGGACGCCGGCGCGAAGATGGAGCACCTGGCGCCGCACACCTCCTCGACCATCGTGTCGAAGTCGGTGGCGCGCGGCGGTGGCCGCACCTCCTATCGCGGCCTGATCAAGATCGCGAAGCGGGCACACCACTCGCGGTCCAGCGTGGTCTGTGACGCGCTGCTGGTCGACACGATCTCGCGGTCGGACACGTACCCGTACGTCGACATCCGCAACGACGAGGTCTCCATGGGCCACGAGGCGACCGTCTCGAAGGTCAGCGAAGACCAGATGTTCTACCTCATGTCGCGCGGTCTCGACGAGGCCGAGGCCATGGCGATGATCGTGCGCGGGTTCGTCGAGCCCATCGCGCGTGAGCTGCCGATGGAGTACGCGCTCGAGCTGAACCGCCTGATCGAGCTTCAGATGGAAGGGTCCGTCGGCTAGTCATGTCGGTTACCGAGAACAACGTTTCCGAAGCGATGCGCGAAGGGGTTCGCGAGCCCGCCGGCTCTGGAGGCACAGTGGTGCCGGCGACCTCTCGCGCGGAGCGCTTCACCTCCCACGACGTCGAGGCCTTCGAGGTCCCCGGCGGTCGTGAGGAGAACTGGCGCTTCACTCCGATGAAGCGGCTGCGCGGTCTGCACGACGGGTCCGCCACCGCTTCGGCTTCGGCCACCGTCGAGTCCGACGCCGCGCCCGAACTGAAGATCGAACAGGTCGGCCGGGACGACGAGCGCCTCGGCGTCGCGGGTGTCCCGAGCGACCGGATCGCCGCGCAGGCGTACTCGGCGTTCACCGAGGCCACCGTCATCACGGTGCCCAAGGAGACCAAGGCGTCGAAGCCGTCGACGGTGAAGATCACCGGCCCCGGCGAGGGCGAGGTCGCCTACGGGCATCTGCAGGTCCGCGCCGAGCAGTTCTCCGAGGCCGTCATCGTCCTCGACCACGTCGGCTCCGGCACCTACGCCGACAACGTCGAGTTCGTCATCGGCGATTCGGCGAACGTGACCGTGGTCAGCGTCCAGGACTGGGCCGACGACGCGGTGCACGTGTCCGAGCAGCACCTGAAGCTCGGCCGCGACGCCACGCTCAAGCACATCGTCATCACCCTTGGCGGTGACCTGGTTCGCGTCTCGCCGACGGCGACCTTCGCCGACAAGGGCGGCGATGTCGAGATGCTCGGCCTGTACTTCGCGGACGAAGGACAGCACCAGGAGCACCGTCTCTTCGTCGACCACGCCGTGCCGAACTGCAAGTCGCGGGTGATGTACAAGGGCGCACTACAGGGTGACGGCGCGCACACCGTGTGGGTCGGCGACGTGCTGATCCGGGCGGCCGCCGAGGCCACCGACACCTACGAGCTCAACCGCAACCTGGTGCTGACGCCGGGCGCGCGGGCGGACTCGATCCCGAACCTGGAGATCGAGACCGGTGAGATCGAAGGCGCCGGGCACGCGAGCGCGACGGGAAGGTTCGACGACGAGCAGTTGTTCTACCTTCAGTCGCGTGGAATCGGCGAGGACGCCGCGCGGCGCCTGGTCGTACGCGGGTTCTTCCACGAGATCCTGGTCAAGATCGGCGTTCCCGAGGTGCGCGAGCGTCTCGAGGCCGCGATCGAAGCCGAGCTCGAAGCCGTGGGCGTCTAAGCCCTCGTCCGTCCACATCAGACTTTAGGAAAGAAATGCCTACGCTGGAAATCAAGGATCTGCACGCCTCGGTCACGACCGAGGAGGGCCCCAAGGAGATCCTCAAGGGCGTCAACCTGACCATCAAGTCGGGCGAGACCCACGCGATCATGGGCCCCAACGGTTCGGGCAAGTCCACACTGTCCTACGCCATCGCCGGTCACCCCAAGTACGAAGTCACCTCCGGGCAGGTCCTGCTCGACGGTGAGGACGTGCTGGAGATGAGCGTCGACGAGCGCGCCCGCGCGGGCCTGTTCCTCGCCATGCAGTACCCGGTCGAGGTACCGGGCGTGTCCATGTCCAACTTCCTCCGCACCGCGGCCACCGCGGTCCGTGGCGAGGCCCCCAAGCTGCGCCACTGGGTCAAGGAGGTCAAGGAGGAGATGGGCAAACTGGAGATCTCGTCCGAGTTCGCCGAGCGTTCGGTGAACGAGGGCTTCTCCGGCGGCGAGAAGAAGCGCCACGAGATCCTGCAGCTGGCGCTGCTCAAGCCGAAGATCGCCATCCTCGACGAGACCGACTCCGGCCTCGACGTCGACGCGCTGCGCGTCGTGTCCGAGGGCGTCAACGAGTTCAAGGCGAGCAACGACGCCGGCGTCATGCTGATCACGCACTACACGCGGATCCTGCGGCACATCACGCCCGACTTCGTGCACGTCTTCGCCGGCGGCAAGATCGTCGAGTCCGGCGGCCGTGAACTCGCGGACGAGCTGGAGGAGAACGGGTACGTCAAGTACACCGGCTCCGCCGAGACCGCCGCTGTCTGATCCTGGGAATTTCGCGACTACACCGAGAGGAGTTGGCCCGATGACCACCACCACGGCTAACTCTCCTGATGGACCCTCCGCTGGAACAAGTACGTCGGGTCGGGCCGCACCGCTGGACGTAGCGACCATCAGGGCCGACTTCCCCATCCTGACCCGCACCGTGCGGGACGGGAAACCCTTGGTGTATCTGGATTCCGGTGCGACGTCCCAGAAACCGGCGCAGGTGCTCGAAGCCGAGCGTCGGTTCCTCGAGACCTCGAACGCCGCGGTGCACCGCGGCGCGCACCAGCTCGCCGAGGAGGCGACCGACGCCTACGAGTCCGCCCGGGTGCGGATCGCGGAGTTCGTCGGCGCCTCCCCGCACGAGCTGGTGTTCACCAAGAACGCCACCGAGGGAATCAACCTCGTCGCCTACGCGATGAGCAACGCCGCCACGGCCGGACCCGGTGCCGAGCGGTTCAAGATCGGTCCCGGCGACGAGATCGTCATCACCGAGATGGAGCACCACGCGAACCTGGTGCCGTGGCAGCAGCTCTGCCAGCGCACCGGCGCGACGCTGAAGTGGTTCTCCGTCACCGCCGACGGCCGTCTCGATCTGTCCAATGTGGACGAGCTGATCACCGAGCGGACCAAGGTGCTCGCGTTCACGCACCAGTCCAACGTGCTCGGCACGATCAACCCGGTCAAGTTCCTGGTGGAGAAGGCCCGCAAGGTCGGCGCGCTGGTCGTGCTGGACGCTTGCCAGTCGGTGCCGCACGGTGTTCACGGGCAGGGTCCCGTGGACCTCCACGACCTGGACGTCGACTTCGCCGTTTTCGCCGGACACAAGATGGTCGGCCCGTACGGCATCGGTGTCCTCTACGGCCGCCGCGAGTTGCTCGAAGCGATGCCGCCGTTCCTGACCGGTGGCTCGATGATCGAGATGGTCCGCATGGAGCAGACCACGTTCGCCGCGCCGCCGCAGCGGTTCGAGGCGGGCACCCCGATGACGTCGCAGGCCGTCGGTCTTGGCGCGGCCGCCGACTACCTGTCGTCGATCGGCATGGACCGGGTCGCCGCGCACGAACACGTCCTCACCGAGGCGACGCTGGCCGGGCTCGGTGAGATCCCCGGCGTGCGGATCATCGGCCCCACCGACATGGCCGACCGCGGCGGACTGGTCTCGTTCGTCATCGACGGCGTCCACCCGCACGATTCGGGCCAGGTGCTGGACAGCCTCGGCATCGCCGTCCGCGTCGGGCACCACTGCGCGTGGCCGCTGCACCGGGCCTGCTCGGTCCCGGCGACCGTGCGCGCGTCGTTCTACGTCTACAACACGCTGACCGAAGTGGACGCGCTGGTGAACGGTGTGCGTGAGGCGCAGAAGTTCTTCGGGGTCGCCCAGGGGAGTTCCGCACAGTGAACCTGGAGAGCATGTACCAGGAGATCATCCTGGACCACTACAAGAACCCGCACGGCCGCGGTCTGCGCGAGCCGTTCGACGGTGAGTCGTTCCAGGTCAACCCGACCTGCGGCGACGAGGTGACCCTGCGGGTGAAGGTCGACGACGGGAAGGTCGCCGACATCTCCTACGAGGGACAAGGTTGCTCGATCAGCCAGGCGTCCACGTCGGTCTTGACGGATCTCGTCGTCGGGCACACCGTGGAGGAGGCGTTCACCACCATGGACGCCTTCGTCGAGCTGATGCAGGGCAAGGGGCAGATCGAGCCGGACGAGGAGGTGCTGGAGGACGGCATCGCCTTCGCCGGCGTCGCCAAGTACCCGGCCCGCGTGAAATGCGCCCTGCTCGGATGGATGGCGTTCAAGGACGCCGTCGCCCGCACGACCAACGGAGTTGAGACGGCATGACCGAACAGCAGACCGAAACCCGCGAGGGGCGCACCGCAGCCGACCTCGATGCCGAGACCGCCGCCGCCCCGGACACCGCCGACGTGGCGAAGGTCGAGGACCTCGAAGAGGCGATGCGCGACGTCGTCGACCCCGAACTGGGCATCAACGTCGTCGACCTCGGGCTGGTCTACGACATCCGGGTCGAGGCGGACAACACCGCCACCATCGACATGACCCTGACGTCCGCGGCCTGCCCGCTGACCGACGTCATCGAAGACCAGACCGGTGCCGCGCTCGTCGGCGGAGGAACCGGACTGGTCAAGGACTTCCGGATCAACTGGGTCTGGATGCCGCCGTGGGGCCCGGAGAAGATCACCGAGGACGGCCGCGAACAGTTGCGGGCGCTCGGCTTCACCGTCTGACCTCCTTCATGTACTCCCAGCCTGGGTAGGCCTGGAATGCCCCAAGTCCGTGAAGGCCTCCTTAAGGGACCCAGAGTCCCTTAAGGAGGCCTTCACGGATTGGCTGCCAAGGGGTGTGGGGAAATAGGAATGTTGAGTGTTTCTATTTCCACACAGTCACGTATTTGTATAACGACATATACGGTGCGGCGAGGGCGCGCGTGCCTGGTTGGGTAACGGCATGGTCTTTCGCTCCATCTCCCTCTTCGCGCTCGCCGCGCTCCTCGAGATCGGCGGCGCCTGGCTGATCTGGCAAGGCGTGCGGGAGCATCGCGGTTACCTTTGGATCGGTGCGGGCGTCGTCGCGCTGGGCCTCTACGGCTTCGTCGCGACACTGCAACCCGACGCGAACTTCGGCCGTATCCTCGCCGCGTACGGGGGAGTGTTTGTCGCGGGATCGCTGGCGTGGGGCATGGTCGCCGACGGCTACCGGCCGGATCGCTACGACGTCCTCGGCGCGCTGATCTGCCTGGCGGGGGTCGGGGTCATCATGTACGCGCCCCGGGGTTGAGTGACCGGGGTCATCGGGGCGATCGTGAGCGTTGCCCGGTCCGCCGGAAAACGACGAAAAGCAGTCGCAATCCCACCAGGGCACTGACCACCAGCAGGTTGTAGCCGAACATCTGGTGCAGCGTGACGCCGGGCAGCATCTCCGGGCCGGTCGCGCTTGCCAGCAACAGCACGGCCATCAGTCCGGTGGCCGCGCCGACGAACGCCAGCAGGATTTCGTGCACCAGGCCGGTGATCACGTCGCGGTCGCGTTCGTCGGAGAACAGCCGGACATTGATCGAAAGCCTGCCCTGCTCCAGTGCGTTGCCGATCCGGTCGACGCGGCGGGGCAGG
This sequence comes from Amycolatopsis sp. cmx-11-32, assembly GCF_047608695.1. NCBI lineage: Bacteria > Bacillati > Actinomycetota > Actinomycetes > Pseudonocardiales > Pseudonocardiaceae > Amycolatopsis > Amycolatopsis sp. cmx-11-32. Next base: position 297,104 of record NZ_JADNQN010000006.1, read on the forward strand.
CGGCGCAGCACCGGCAGGAGCGCCAGCAGTTCGTTGGTGGCGGTGGCGCGCAGCGACTCCCGCCGCAATCCGGCACCTACTTGCTCGGCGGCGTAGGCGCGGGATTCGACGACGATGTTGAATCCCGGCGCCAGCGCGGCCAGCGTTCCCTCCAAAGTGGCCAGTGCGCGGAACACCGCGGCGATCGGCGGGGGCACGCTGAGCCGGAAGTCGGCGATCACCCGGAACAGGTCGGTGAACATGTCCAGATCCGGGGCCTGCCCGTGGTTGAAATGCTTGGCCACCAAGGCGCCCAGCGCCCGATCCAGCCGTTGCTCCTCGATCTCGTCCGGCCGGTCGACGATCTCCAGCAGCCCGTCGCGCAACGCGGCCGGGTCACCGCGGTCGAGGGCGAGGATCAGGTTCTGCAGCCCGCCGCGCAGTCCCGAGTCCAGCCGTCCCACAGAGCCGAAGTCGAGCAGGCCCAGCCTGCCGTCGGTGAGCAGCAGGACGTTGCCGGGATGCGGGTCGGCGTGGAAGACGCCGCTGCCCATCACCTGGCCGAGCACGCATCGCAGCATCGACCGCGCGAGCTTGGCCCGCTCCGCGACCGGCACCTGCTCCCGGGCGGTGGCGAGCGGCTTGCCGTCGAGATGCCGCATCACCAGCACACGTTCGGTGGACAGTGCCTTGTGGACGGTCGGCAGCGCGACCTCGGTGCCGGGGTAGGCCGCGGCGACCGCTTCGATGTTCCTGGCCTCCGTGCGAAAATCGAGCTCCTCGACCAGCGCGTCGGCGAACCCTTCGGCGAGGTCGACGACGCCGAGCGAACGTGCCCAGTCCGCGCGCTGGTCCAGCGCGGCCGCCACCCGGCGGACGATGTCGAGGTCACGGTCGACCAGTACCTGCACACCGGGCCGCTGCGCCTTGACGACGACGTCCTGCCCGTCACGCAGCTTCGCCCGGTAGACCTGCGCGATCGACGCGGCCGCGATCGGCTTCGGGTCGAACTCGGCGAAGATCTCGTCCGGGTCGCCGCCCAGTTCCTCCCGGAGCACGGTGGCGATCTCGTCGGCGTCCGCGAAGGCGACCTGGTCCTGGAGTTTGCTCAGCTCCTCGATGAACACCGGCGGGAGCAGGTCGGACCGCGTCGAGAGCAGTTGGCCGAGCTTCACGAACGTCACGCCGCCCTCTTCAAGCGCGCGTCGCAGCGATCGCGCCAGTTTGGCGTGCCGGACCTTGGCGAGGCCGGGTTCGCGGCGGCCGGTGAGGTAGCGGCCGAGGCCGTGCTTGATCGCGATCCGGGTGATCTGCGAGTAGCGCCGCGTCCGGGCCACGCGACGGCGCAGGGACCGGATCCGGCCGATCAGCCCGAGTCCGGCGCCTGACGGCAGGACGAATTCCGCGACGAACAGGAAGATCAGCGTCGCCAGGAAAGCACCGCCCGCCACCGGGATGATCAGTCCGACGAAGGCGCCGCCACTCGCGTACATCGGTGTGGGGAACGCGCTGAGGATGCCGCCCGCGACGAGCCAGCCGAAACCGGCGGCGCAGAACGCGCGGACCACGCCGATCCGCACTCCCAGCACGCGGCGGGCGGCGACGACGAGCGGCCACAGCATCAGCGCGTACACGGGTAGGGTGAGCAGGCCGAGCAGCAGGTTCATGCGAGGAGTACATCACGCGCAGTCCGCACGGGATTCCTGCTCCGGCGGGACGGTACTCACCCCTGAGAGGGAACGGACCCCGAAGTTGTAGGTCGTGGTCGCCTCTCGGGGCGCGAACAGGACACCGAGGACCGCGATCGCGGCGGCGGCGAGGAACCCGGCGCGAAGGTCGATGAGGTCGCCGAGGAGGCCGATGAGCGGCGCTCCGATGGCCTGACCGAGCGCCAGCATCAGAAAGGACACGCCGACACCGAAGGCTGGTGCCGTCGGATAGGCCCTGGTGCCCCAGAGGATCAGCACTCCGGTCAGTCCGATGTAGACGGCCCCGAAAAGTGCCGCCGCGATGATGAGCGCCGGGAGCGACCGGGTGGCGAGAGCGAAGAGCGCGGTGGCGACGGCGAACAGGACCATCCCCGCCGACCAGGCTCGGCGCAGTCCTGCCCGTGAGGTCAGCTCGGCGGTGAACGCGCCGGCGAGGCCGACGGCGCCGAGGACGATCCACACCACCGTCGAGGCCGTCTCACTGAGACCGCCGACACTCACGGCGATGTCCCGGCCGAACGTCCAGATCGCCGCGCTGGCCAGGCCGAGTGCCGCGGCGGCAGGCAGCAGCCGACCGGTGGCTGGCGGGAACAGCGGCGACGGCAAACCGATCTTCCGGCCTTCCTTGACCGACGGCACGACGCGGGAGATCCACAGTGTCACCAGCGCCGATGCCCCGGCGAAGGCCCACCAGGCCAGCCGCCAGTCGCCGATCGCGAGCAGGAAGACCGGGCCGGACACCAGAACGCCGAGCCCGGTTCCGGCGTTCACGACGGACTGGGCTCGGTCGCGGCGGGTCACGCGGACGACGCGGGAGACCGCGTCCGCGAGCGACGGGGAGGCCAGCCCGGTGCTGGCTCCGGCCAGGACGACGCCGAGGGCGAGGACGGCGGCGTTCGGCGCGGCCGCGATCAGCGAGGTCCCCGCGGTGGCGGTCGCCCCGGCGGCGAGCGCGCCCGTCCGCGCACCCCAGCGGCTCGTGACGGCGGTCGAGGCGATGACGGCGAGGCAGTACGCGACGTAACTGCCCGCGGCGATGGCGCCGAGCATGCCGCCGTCAAGGTTGAAAACATCCCGGAGAGTCGGCGCGAACAGGCCGTACGCGTACCTCGCGAGTCCGTAGGAGACCGCGATCAGCGACAACCCGGCCACGGTGAGCGTCAGCTCGTGTTTGTACGAAGAAACCATCAGCTCTCCTCCAGAGGTATACCGATCGGTATACATCGGGAGTGTTCCCGCATTTCGCGCTCGGGTCAACCGATCGGTATAGTCGAGGCATGCTGACACCGGCGGGCGAGCGCGTCCTGAGCGCGGCGAGCACGTTGTTCTATCGAGACGGTCTGACCGCCGTGGGCGTCGCTGCCATCGCCGAAGCCGCGGGCGTCACGAAGAAGACGCTGTACGCGTGCTTCGGATCGAAGACGGACCTCACGGTCGCGTACCTGCGAAGCCGTCATGACGTCTGGTGGGCGTATCTCGAACAGCGGCTGGCGGAGGCCGACGCGCCCCGGGCCTTGACGGTCTTCGACGCCTACGTCGAGCACCCGAAGCTCGGGAGCGACCGGGGGTGCGCCTTCCTCAACGCGGCCGCCGAACTGCCCGCGGGACATCCCGGGCTCGACGTGATCCGGCGGCATAAGGCGGCGGTACGGGCGAAGTTCACCGAACTCCTCCGCGAGGACGTTCCGGGTGCCGCCGATCCGGAGCGGCTCGCGGAGCAGCTCTTCCTCCTGCTGGAGGGCGCCGTCGCGCACACCGGTATCGACGGCGACGCGCATAGGGTCACGCTCGCGAGGGAGATCGCGGAGATACTGCTGAGGGATCCGCGAGGATCCCTCACACGCTAGAAAGAGCGCATGCGACTTTTCGGCCCGCTCGTGGACCGGGCGACCTACCGCAGGTGGGTCTATTTCATCCTCGGCGGCGCCCTGAGCGTGCCGTATGTGCTCTTCGCCGCCATCGTGGTGCCGTCGCTGCTGCCCCTCGTCGTGACGGTGGAGCGCGGGGTCGTCATCGCGATGATCACCCTCGTCCTGGTGATCATCGCGTCGTCGTTCATCCCCGCCGTCCGGGTGCTGGAGGGCGCGGCCGTACGGGAACTGCTGGACGATCCCGTGCCGGGAGTGACGTTCGGGCCCGCGGGAAGCTGGCCCGTCCGGCTGCGGTCGACGGCGATGTACCTGCTGCACGTGGGCACGGGTTGCGTCATCAGCCTGGCGAGCCTGTTCGTCCCGGTCGGATTCGGTTTCACCATCGCGGCCCCGTTCACCGGCCAAATCGCACTGTCCACAGAGGACCCGATCGTGGTGCCGGATGGCTGGGCGAGCGCGTGGATCCCGCTGGCCTTCCTGCTCGGCGTCGTCGCGCTGGCGTATGTGGTGTGGGGAGCGGGTGCGGTGCTGACCCGCGTCGCCCGGAGCCTGCTGGGTGTCTCGGCCGCCGAACGGATCGCCCAGCTGGAGAAGCGCACCGAACAACTCGCCGAACGCAACCGGCTGGCGCGGGAACTGCACGACTCGGTGGGGCACGCGCTCAGCGTCGTGACCATCCAGGCCGGGGCCGCGCGCCGGACCCTCCGGTCCGATCCGGACTTCACCGAGCAGGCGCTCACCGCCATCGAGGACTCCGCCCGCGCCGCGCTGGGCGACCTCGACCACGTGCTGGGCCTGCTGCGGGAGGAGGCCTCGTCGCGGATGCCGCAGTCGGGGCTGGCGGAGCTGTCCGCGCTGATCGAGGCCACGCGACTGGCGGGCGCCGAGGTGACGGCGGAGGTGCGGGGCGAACCGTCGTCGGTGCCGCCGGTCGTTTCGCGCGAGGCGTACCGGATCTTGCAGGAATGCCTGACGAACGCGCTGCGGCACGCCGGTAAGGTGCCGGTGTCGGTGCTCGTCGACGCCGGATCGGAGCTGTTGCGGCTGCGGGTGACCAACCCGCTCGGTGCCGCGGCCCCGTCACGGGACGGGGGCGGCCGGGGGCTGCGGGGAATGGCGGAACGGGTGGACGTGCTCGGCGGCACGATCACCGCGGGCCGTGCGGACGGATGCTGGAGGGTCGAGGTGGCGGTGCCATGGGGGAAACGGCGATGAGCACGAAGGTGCTGCTGGTCGACGACGAACAGCTGATCCGGGCCGGGCTGCGGGCGATCGTCGCTTCCGAGCCCGATCTGGAGGTCGTCGGTGAGGCGGCCGACGGTGCCGAGGTGCCGGGTATGGTCTCGCGGTTCCGGCCCGACGTCGTGCTGATGGACGTCCGGATGCCCTCGATCGACGGGATCCGGGCGACCACCCATCTGATGTCCACTCTTGCCAACCCGCCGAAGGTGATCGTGGTGACCACCTTCGAAAACGACGACTACGTCTACGACGCCCTGCTCGCCGGTGCGAGCGGTTTCCTGCTGAAGCGGGCCCGGCCCGAGGAGATCGTCGCGGCGATCCGGACCGTGGCGGCGGGAGAGTCCCTGCTGTTCCCGGCCGCGATCCGGCGGCTGGCCGCGCAGCAGGCGAACCGGGGCCCGCAGGACGGTCTCGCCGGAGCCGGGCTCACCGAACGCGAACGCGAGGTGCTGCGGCTGATGGCGGGTGGACTGTCCAATGTGGAGATCGCGGGCGAGCTGTACCTCGGTGTGCAGACGGTGAAGACGCACGTCGGGAACGTGCTCTCGAAACTGGGCGCGAGAGACCGGACGCAAGCGGTGATCAAGGCGTACGACACCGGATTCGTCACACCGGCGGGCTGAGCGCGGTAGGGTTCCCAGGTGGAAACGAACGTGAACCGCCGTCGCTTATTGGGTCTGGGCACGGTCGCGGCCGCGGGTGCGGTGCTCGGAACGGCACAGGTCGCCGGCGCTGAAGACGCCGAAGTAGACACCGAAGTAGACACAGTGGCCAAAGACGCCTCGTCCGCCGCGCGCCGGATTTTCCAGGTGTACGCCCGGGAAACCGCGGAGGCGGGCGGAACCTGGTCGTCCTACGTCAGCGTCGCGGACTCCGCCGGGGACTTGGTTCCCGCCGTCGCCGAGCGGGCCGACGAGGTCGTCGAGGCCTACAGCGTCAACAAGATCGCAGTCGCCGCCGCGGTGCTCGACAAGATCGACCGCGGACTGCTCACTTTGGACCAGCGCGTCGACGTCACGGCCGACATCGTCATCAAGGACACCGACGGCATCTTCGGCCTCGACGGCGCGTACCCCAGTTCGGTGACCCTCGGGCACGCGATGGCCGCGCTGCTGACGCTGTCCGACAACACCGCCGTCCGCTTGTGCGGGCTGGTCTGCCCCGCCGCCGAAGTCAATGAGATCCTGCGTGGCAAGGGTTTCGTGCACACGCAGGTCGTTCCCGTCGCGAACCCGAACCGGTTCTTCCTCGGCAGGACCACCCCGGCCGAGACGCATACGCTGCTGCGGAAACTGGTCGGCGGAACGCTGCTTTCGGCGAAGTCGACCGAGTACCTGCTCACCATCCTGCGTTCGCTCAGCGCGTTCACCGACGGCGTGCGGCTCGACCTGACTTCGGCCGAGCGGCTGCGGGTCGCCACCAAGGCCGGCTGGTTCAACGACGGCCGCAACGAGGCGGGCGTGATGTTCAGCGCGGACGGCAAGCCGATCCTCACCTACTCGCTGTTCGCGTCGGGCGCGTTCTCGGGCGACGCGGCGGTCAACAAGGACGACTACGCCTCGACGCACCCGGCGTTGAAGGCGCGGACCAGGCTCGGCAAGGCGATGTTCCGTTCGGTCGAGAAGCTGACCGCCACCACCGCACCTACGCGACCGCTCCGTACCGGGCCTCCAACGGCGGCTGAAGGGGACTTTCCCCGCATAGGACGCGGTGAAGGGCGCTTTCCCCGCATCGCATGCGGGGAAAGCGCCCTTCAGCCAGTCGAGGGCGGCGAGGATCAGCGCGGCCATCGAGGCGGGATCCCCGTTTTCCGGGCGCAGCACCAGATCCGGGGTCTCGGGACGCTTGTAGGGAGCGTCCACCCCGGTGATCTCGCCCGCCCTCGCCTTCGCGTACATCCCCTCTGACACTCCCGCGTTCCGTCCTCTAGTTGCGGTAGTTCGCGCTACCAACTACCGCAACTAGAGGACGAAACGCGGAGGGGGTCAGAAGCCGGCGGCGCGTTGGGCGGGGAGACCTCGCGTCGTGATCCCGCGCAGCACCTCGACGCGCTCCGAGCCCGGCCGCCCGAGCACCCAGCTCGACCCGGGAACCTCCTTGGCGCGCTTCTTCAACGGCGCCAAGAGCCGAGAAGCGTCCTTGTAGGACCGGATCGCGCCGTTGCCGCACACCAGGGTCGCGAGCGACACCGTCACCGGCAGCCCGTCCGCCGACCACGGCGTGTCCAGCAGCGCGGCGGCGACCGTGCCGATCTCGTCGACGTCGCAGGCGATCAGGAAGTCGTCCCCGCCGACGTGGCTGACGCGCATCCGGCGCAGCCGGGACTCCAGGTCGGTGAGCGTCCGGCCGAGCGTGCGGATCAGGTCGTCGCCCGCGGCGAACCCCGCCGTGTCGTTGACCGTCTTGAACGAGTCGACGTCCAGCCAGGCCGCGACGAACGGTTCCCGCGCGTTGATCCGGCGGTCGACGTCCCTGGCGACGGCGTCGCTGCCGGGCAGCCGCGTCAGCGGGCTGAGGGAGACGGCCTCTTCGACCTTCGCCTCCGCGACCCCGCGGACGACCTCGTTCACCAGCACCACCCCGAGGCAGCGCCCGCGGTCGTCGACCACCACGACGTCGTCACCGGTCCGGCTCCAGTCCGCGTCGGTGACCAGTTCGAGGAACTCCAGCGCGCTCGCGTCGGCGTGGATCGTGTGCGGCTGGTCGGCGAGCCGTGACGCGGGCCGTTTGGCGTGCAGGGCGTGGCCGTACAACCCGGTCACCGCGACCAGGAACCGCGTCCGGTCGATCGACCACTGTGGACGGTGCCGGTCGTCGATGCCGACGATGCCGCTCGGCCCGTCGGAGGCGGCCAGCACCTCGCGCACGTCGTCGCAGGTCGCGTCCTCCGGCAGGGTGGTCGCGGGCCGGAGGAAGTCGCCGACTCGGCGCGCGCGGGCGGTGCCGGGGATGAACGGGCCTGGCGCGTCCGGAGCGGGCAGCGGCGCGTGGTCGCCGTCCGGCGGGGCGAGCAGGTTGCCCTGCGCGATCCGCACGCCGAGTTTGCGTGCGGACTCCAGCTGCTCGGTGGTTTCGAGCCCGGTGGCGACCAGCCGGTTGTCGGTGCGCGACGCGAAATGCAGCACCGACTCGACCACCGCGACGGCGGCCGGGTCGTGCGGCAGGCCGCGCAGCACGCTGCGGTCCAGTTTCACCAGGTCGATCGGAGCGGAGGCGAGCAGCGTGAGCGGGAGGTCGCCACGGCCGAGGCCGTCGAGCGCGAGCCGGAAGCCGAGTTCGGTGAGCCGCCGCATTCCGCTGAGCAGCTGGTCGGCGGGGACCTGGGAGAAGGGCGGCCCGATCTCCAGCACGACGTCCCTGGTCCGGCGGCCGGACAGCCCGAGCGCGTCGGTCAGCGGCTCGAACCTCGACGGCGGCGCGGCCAGCGTCCGCGCGGACAGGTTCAGGTGCAGTGGGAGTGTGGTCTGCGGCTCGTTCTGCTGCCGGACGGCTTCGGCGGCCAGGCCGATGTCGACCTCGGCCAGCCTGCCGCTGCGCCGGGCGTCGGCGAGCAGTTCGTGGGCGGTGCCGCGGCCCGGCCGTGCCAGGGCTTCGAACGCGACGACGCCACCGGTGTGCAGGCTGTACAACGGCTGGTAAGCGAAGCGGACCGCGATCTGCAACGTCACAAGCGAATGTTCGCTGGAGATGTCACGAAACGAAACACGTGTCGACTGATGTTCATCGTGCAGGCACCAGGGTTACCTAGAACGGCGTAGTGCACGCCACCCGATCAGGTGTTTTCTTACTTGCCATGGCGCTATTCGGAAAAGTGCCGACATCGCTTCGGCGGTACCCGAAACGTCTTCGCTACCGGACGTGAAAGCCCGTTGGAGTCCGGTGGGCAGGGTGAAGAACAGCTCGAAGAACGCCGGGACCAGTTCGGGCGGCATCCCGCACAACGCCCGCAGTCCGTGCCGCCGCAACCCGTGCACGGTGCGGGCCGAGGACGGCCACAGCGCGCGGTGAGCGGCCGACGCGGCTTCCGCGGGCCCTCGCTCCCAGGCCTGGGCTACGGCGTCGGCGACCGGATCCGCGAGCCGCACCGACGTCGCCACGCTGTACCCGGTCGCCGGATGCACCAGCCCGGCGGCCGCCCCGAACGGCACCGTCCGGCCGCGCCGGGGCGACGGCACATCGAGCACGATCCGGACGCGCTCTTCGCGCCCGCGCGACGTCAGCCCGGCGTCCGTCAGGCGGGCTCGCAGCCGCGCCGCCAGTACGTCCAGCGGCAGGCCGGGCCTGCGGGCCAGCGAGGTTTCCTCGACCAGGACGGTGCCGTCGCCGAGCGGCAGCACGTACAGGAAGGCCTGTTCGCTGCCGCGCCAGTCCATGAACACGGCGGTGTCCGGGCTGTCGACCAGTCTTAGTGCGTCCTCGGCGGGAAGGACGGCGCCGAACGCAGTCTGTTCGTACCGGTTTCCCCGGGGCCGGGCACCCGTGGCGTCGAAGTACAGACCTGCCGCGAGGACCCGCCCGTCCTCGAGGCGCACCGATGTTCCGTGTTTGCCGTGATCGACTCCGGACACCGTCCCGGCGGCGACGTCATAGCCGCCGGTCAGCCAGTCGCGCAGACCGGCGTTGTCCACCACGAGGTACCGCCGATCGAGGACATGCGGTCCGGTTCCGAAGGCGAGCGTCGTCGAAGGCGCGCAGGCGACGGCGCTCGCGGGCAACGCCGGCAGCTCGTCGGCCCACAGCCCGTAGGTCGCCGGCCAGCGCCTGCCCGGAGCCGGGTCGACCAGGGTCGTCGCCAGTCCGCGTCTCGCGCAGGCACGCGCGAGGGCCCGCCCGGCCGGGCCGCCGCCCGCGATCACCACGTCCGCCACCTGGGCATCTCATCACGGCACCGCGACGGATACGGTGTGACGCATGGAACAGACGGATCCGAGGACGTGGCGGCGAGACCCGGAGAGCGAGAGCGCCGGGTTCAGCGATCTCGCCACGAGCCCGTTCCGGATCGACCGGGACCGGATCGCGGCGTCGCCGTTCTTCGCCCGGCTCGGCGGGGTGACCCAGGTGGTGAGCGCCGGGGGCGCCGGGCTGCTGCACAACCGGCTCACGCACAGCCTCAAGGTCGCGCAGGTCGCGCGCGCGATCGCCGAGCGGATCAACGCGAGCAGCGATTCCGCCGAACTCGCCGCGAAACTGGGCGGCTGCGACCCGGACGTCGCCGAGGCCGCCGCGCTCGCGCACGATCTGGGGCATCCGCCGTTCGGGCACCTGGGGGAACAGACCCTCGATCGGATCGCCCGGCACCGGTTCGGCCTCGCCGACGGCTTCGAAGGCAACGCGCAGTCGTTCCGGATCATCACGACGACCGACGTCCGCGGGCCGTCCGCGTCCGGGCTCGACCTCACCACGGCGGTACGTGCCGCGGTGCTGAAGTACCCGTGGGCGCGGCTGCACGTCCCCGATCCGCATCCGACGTCGATGGACGTCCAGCCGCGTGGCGCGGCAGAACCGGCCGACGCCCCCGGCACCGGCGCGAGCAAGTTCTCCGCCTACAGCACCGAACTCGACGACTTCACTCAGGCGCGAGTGCCCTTCGAGGGGCGTATCGAGCCGTGGCAGCAGACCGTCGAAGCGTCCGTGATGGACACTGCCGACGACATCGCGTACGCCATCCACGACCTCCAGGACTTCCACCGGATCGGCGTCCTGCAGCACGCGCCGGTCGCGGCCGAGTTCAGCGGCTGGGTCGACCACGCGGTGGACCTGGCCGGGCTGGACGACACGACACTGACCGCCGAACGGCGGCTCCCGGGGCGTTCGCTGGAACGGCTGCGCCGCCGGATGCACGCCAAGGACGGCTGGATCGTCGACGACGACGCCTTCACCAGCGCCGTCGCCCGTGTCCGCGCCGAACTCGTCGACGGCCTGCTCGCCACCGGGTTCGACGGTTCCATCGAGGCCGAGCAGGCCACCGCCGCCTTCTCCTCGAAGTGGACCGCGCGGCTCGTCGACGGCGTACAGGTGGTGCCGTCACCTTCGACCAGGACAGGCCATCTCACGCTGCGGCCCGCGCAGTGGCACGAGGTGCAGGTGCTGAAATTCGTGCACCGCCGGTTCGTGCTGCTGCGTCCGGAACTGGCGCTGCACCAGCGCGGACAGGCGAGCCTGGTGACCACGCTGGTCGACGCGCTCGACGCTTGGCTGCTCGACCGTGACGAGTTCTACCGGCTCCCGCGGCGGCTGCACGATCTGGTGGAGCTGGCGCGGTCGGAATTCAACGACCTCGCGCGGACGGCGCCGGAGCTGCTCGTCGGAGCGACCGGGGAGCCGGTCACCGGTGCCGACGCCCTGCGCGGGCTCGCGCGCGGGCGGGCGGTGGTCGACTTCGTGGCGTCGCTGACGGACAAACAGGCGGTGACCCTTTTGGACGGCTTGTCCGGCCGTGCCTCGCAGCCTTGGTCGGACTCTTTCGTCCTTTGAGGCCGGTCCCCCAGTGCACCGTGACCATGCGATTACGCTGTTCGGCCTACGTTCTGCGGCCGAAAACGGAAAATCCCATTCTGACGTCACTCGAACGGCCTCTGCCAACGGTGCACGCGCGGTACTTAGCTTGATCCAGCCGGTGATCGCCGGTATTGGTCAGCGTGAGTCGGGGCACGCGCCCAGAAATCGGAGGCGCACGTGCGTCCAACCCGTTCTAGTAGAAGAAGAAGAACGATCCTGACCGCGGGCAGCGCGGTGCTCGTCACCGCGCTCGGCCTGGTCGGCCCGCCCGTCGCGGCGGCGGAAACCGGCCAGTCCCCGGACGCGTTCTCGGAGAACACCGTCCGGCAGATCGAGGCCCTGCAGTCGATCAAAAAGAGTCAGAGCACCGGTGAGTCCAAAGTGGACAGCCGATTGCTCGTCGAACAGAAACTCCGCGCTCAGCGTATGTCGGCCTCCGCGGTTCCCGCACTGGGGTCTGGGGCGAAGGTCTCCGCGGCCGGCACCGTACTCGTGGACATCCGGGGCCAGGTCTCGGAAGGACTCCTGAAGGGCCTCCGTGAATCCGGTGCGGGGATTCGCGCGGTCTCCGAACGTTACGGAAGTGTCCGCGCCGAGGTGCCGCTGAACGCGGTTCCGGCGATCGCGGGCCGCGCCGACGTCAAGAAGGTCGAAACCGCCAACGAGGCGTTCACCGCCCGCCAGCTCGCCGAACCCGCCGTCGCGGGCAGGCGGGAGAGCAAACAGGAGAAGGCCGACCGGATCGCGGCAGAGCTGAAGAAGGCCGTCGAGGCCAAGGGGCAGGTCGGCACCGCCGCCGGGCCGATCAACAGTGAAGGGGACCGCGCGCACAACGTCGACACCGCGCGCCAGCAGTTCGGCGTCACCGGGGTGGGCACCAAGATCTGCGCGCTGTCCGACGGTATCGACTCGCTCGCGACCTCGCAGGCGCGCGGCGAACTCCCGGCGGGCGTCGACGTGATCCCCGGACAGGAGGGTGACGGCGACGAAGGCACCGCGATGCTCGAGATCATCCACGATCTCGCGCCGAACGCGTCGCTCGGTTTCGCCAGCGCGTTCAACTCCGACGCCAGTTTCGCCGACAACATCCGCAAGCTGCGCTTCGACGCGCACTGCGACGTCATCGTCGACGACGTCCTGTACTTCAAGGAATCGCCGTTCCAGGACTGGATCATCGCCCAGGCCGTGAACGACGTGACCGCCAACGGCGCGCTGTACTTCTCCTCGGCCGGTAACGAGGGCAACGTCGCCGACGGCACCTCGGGCCACTGGGAAGGCGACTTCGTCGACTCCGGCAAGGGCGTCGGCAAGTTCGCCGGCACCGCGCACAACTTCGCCGGCGCCGCGGGCAACCAGATCTTCGAGCCGATCTCGAACGCGTCCGGCGCCGTGCCGGTCACGCTGTTCTGGTCGGACCCGCTGGGCCGTTCGAACAACGACTACGACCTGTACCTGCTGAACGCGGCCGGCAACGTCGTGGACTTCAGCCAGGACAACCAGACCGGGACCCAGGACGCCTACGAGCGGGTGGACACCACCGGTGCGGCCGGGCTCCGGCTGGCCATCGTCAAGTTCTCCGGTGAGGGCCGCTACCTGTCGCTGTCCGCGCTGCGCGGCCGGTTCACCGATTCGGCCGACGGCCTGAAGGCCTACACCAGCCCCGGCGTGACCGTGGGCCACTCGGCCGCTCGGGACGCGTTCAGCGTCGCGGCGGCCCCGGCGGCCAAGGCGTTCCCGCGTGCACTCGAACCGGGAGACCCGGCCAACCCGACGGGCCCGTTCCCCGGCGCTTTCGGCGCCACCACGAAGGTCGAACGGTTCACATCGGACGGTCCGCGGCGGATGTTCTACCAGGCCGACGGCACCCCGATCACCCCGGGCAACGTGTCCGGGACCGGAGGTGAGGTCCGCGCCAAGCCGGATATCACCGCGGCCGACGGTGTCTCCACCAGTGTCACCGGCTTCACCACGTTCTACGGCACGTCGGCCGCCGCGCCGCACGCCGCCGCGATCGCGGGCCTGGTGCTCTCGGGTAACCCGGGGCTGCCCCCGGCCGACGTGCGCGAGGCGCTGATCAACACCGCCGTCGACATCCTGACCCCCGGCCGCGACAACTCCAGCGGCGCCGGGGTCATCCTCGCCGACAAGGTGCTCGCCTACACCGGTGCCAGCCCGCAGCCGCTCGCGACCGCGGGCCGGCCGACGGTCACCCCTGCCGACGGGGGTTCCGCACTCGACCCGGGTGACACCGCCAAGGTGACCCTGCCGGTGACCAACCGCGGCGACGGCACCGCGAACTCGACCAGCGTCGTGCTCACCAGCCCGACCCCCGGTGTCACGGTGGCACCGCGGGCGAAGTCGTACGGCACGATCAGCCCCGGCCAGACCGGCGTGAACGACTTCACCATCACCGTTCCCGCCACGCAGGAACTGGGTGTTCCGGTGGTGCTGAACGCCAGGGTGACGTTCGCCGGTTCGTTCTCGCCGACCACGTCGACGTTCTCGCTGCCGGTCGGCACCCCGTCGCCGGTGACGCGGAACTTCGCCTACGCCGGTGACGCCGTTGCCATCCCGGACAGCGACCCGACCGGCGTGACCGTGCCGATCACGGTCAGCGGTGTCGGGCGCGCGTCGAAGCTGACGTTCTCGGTGGACGGGGCCACGTGCGACACCGACCAGACGTCGACGACGGTGGGCATCAACCACTCGTACGCCGGTGACCTGGTCGGCACGCTGACCTCGCCTTCGGGCGCCAAGGTGACCGTGTTCCAGCGCGGCGGCGGCTCGGGTAACAACCTGTGCCAGGTCGTCTTCGCCGACACCGCGGCCGCTCTGTTCAGCTCGGCGCCCGCGGCGAGCGCTCCGTTCACCGGTACCTACAAGCCGGTACAGCCGCTCGGCGGCCTGACCACCGGTACGGCGGCCGACGGGGTCTGGAAGTTCACCGCGGTGGACGTCGCCGGTGGCGACACCGGCTCGATCCGCTCGATTTCCTTGCACGTCAACGGTTTCGTGCAGCCCGGGGTGGCTGAGCGGCCCGCGAACGTCGGGAAGTCGGTCGGGCGTGGTCCGGTGAAGCCGGTCTAGCCCTTACACGCGCTTGTGGGGCGTCACCCTAATGCGCCTGTGACACCAGCGCCCATCCTGAAGTCCGTGAAGGCCTCCTTAAGGGACCCAGAGTCCCTCAAGGAGGCCCTCACGGACTTGCCACCTGCTCGGCAAGTACTTGAAGGCTCCCTTGCTTGCGCCTAGGTACAGGACAGGGTCCTTCACGTAAATTGAGCACATGGCGAAGGAGCGGCAGGTAGCCGGCGGCGGCAGGGCGGTCGAAGTCGCCCCGGACCGCCTCGAAGGCTGGTACGCCCGCTTCGCCGTCCGCAACGAAGGCGTCCGCGAGACCGAACTGAGCCCCGACACCGTCACGGTCACCGCGGACAACGGAGTCGCCGCCGTCGCGACCGTCCCTTTCGGACCGCTGGACGCGGAAGGAACCGTGGACGGGCTGGCCATCACCCCGCTCGTCGAGCACGCGCTGATGTCGCGGAGGATCGCGCTCCTGCTGGTGCGCCGCGGCGGGCACAGCGTCGGGATCGCGCGCGGGGGAGTGATCGTCCAGTCCAGAACGGACCGGCATCTCGTGCAGGGCCGGTCCGCGGCGGGCGGCTGGTCGCAGCAGCGGTTCGCGCGGCGCCGGGAGGGGCAGGCGCGTGTCGCACTTCGTTCCGCCGCCGAGGACGCGTTCGAAGTACTCGTCCCGCAACTGTCCGAAGTGGACGCTGTCGTGCTCGGAGGTGACCGCCGGGCACTGGAAACACTGCGCGAGGACCGACGGCTGGCGCCGTTGTTCGCTCGTGCGGAACTCCGCGTCCTCGACATCGCCGAACCACGCCGCACGGTGCTCGACGACGCCGCCGAACGCGCGGTCGCGGTCGAAATCACCCTCTCCGGGCCGTGACGTCGGGCACGGTCGGATAAAATCGCTCGACAGCGGCCCGTACACTGATCGCGTGGACATCCTCTTGGAGTGAGCTCCTCGCCTGCCGTCGGCAGGCGAGTCGAAGCTGTCCACTCATCCACCCCTTTCACCGGGAGTTCCCGTGATCACGGCCTCTGGCCTGCAGCTGCGCGCGGGCTCGCGCATTCTGCTCGACGAAACCAACGTCCGCATCCAGCAGGGCGACCGCATCGGCCTGGTCGGCCGTAACGGCGCCGGCAAGACCACCTCGCTCAAGGTGCTGGCGGGGGAGGGTGAGCCGCACGCCGGCGAGGTCCGCCGCAGCAGCGCGCTCGGCTACCTGCCGCAGGATCCACGTGAGGGCGACCTGTCCGTCACCGCGAAAGACCGGGTGCTCTCCGCCCGCGGCCTCGACTCGTTGATGCGCAACATGGAAAAGGCGCAGACCGCGATGTCGGAGCTGGCGGACGACAAGGAGCGCGACAAGGCGATCAACCGCTACAGCCGCCTCGAAGAGCGGTTCGCCTCACTCGGTGGCTACGCCGCCGAAAGCGAGGCCGCGCGGATCTGCTCCAACCTCGGCCTCGCCGACCGCGTGCTCACGCAGACGCTGCAGACCCTCTCGGGTGGACAGCGCCGCCGCGTGGAGCTGGCCAGGATCCTGTTCGCCGCGGCCGAGGCGGGCGCCGGCGGCAAATCCGAGACGATCCTCCTGCTCGACGAGCCCACCAACCACCTCGACGCCGACTCCATCAACTGGCTGCGCGGCTTCCTGAAGCAGCACGACGGTGGTCTCGTGGTGATCAGCCACGACGTCGAACTGCTCGGCGACGTGGTCAACAAGGTGTGGTTCCTCGACGCGACCCGCAGCGAGCTGGACCTGTACAACATGGGCTGGCAGCGCTACCTCGACGCGCGGGCCACCGACGAGAAGCGCCGCCGCCGCGAGCGTGCGAACGCCGAGAAGAAGGCGGCCACGCTGCAGCAGCAGGCCGCGAAACTCGGTGCGAAGGCGACGAAAGCGGTGGCCGCCAAGAACATGGCCCGCCGCGCCGAGCAGATGCTCTCCGCGCTCGACGACACCCGTCAGGCCGACAAGGTCGCCAGGATCAAGTTCCCCGAGCCCGCCCCGTGCGGCCGGACCCCGCTCACCGCGGAGGGGCTCTCGAAGTCCTACGGTTCGCTCGAGATCTTCACCGGGGTCGATCTCGCGATCGATCGCGGTTCGAAGGTCGTCGTACTCGGATTGAACGGTGCCGGAAAGACGACTTTGCTCCGGCTACTCGGCGGAATGGAAACTCCGGATACCGGCGAGACCATTCCGGGTCACGGATTGCGTTTGGGCTATTACGCACAGGAACATGAAACGCTCGACCACGATGCTTCCGTGTGGGAAAATATCCGGCACCTCGCGCCGGACACGGGCGCGCAGGAGTTGCGGAACCTTCTCGGGTCGTTCCTCTTCACCGGCGAGCAGCTCGATCAGACCGCAGGCACGCTTTCCGGCGGCGAGAAGACCAGGCTCGCCCTGGCCGGTC
Organism: Amycolatopsis sp. cmx-11-32; assembly: GCF_047608695.1. NCBI lineage: Bacteria > Bacillati > Actinomycetota > Actinomycetes > Pseudonocardiales > Pseudonocardiaceae > Amycolatopsis > Amycolatopsis sp. cmx-11-32. The sequence goes on from NZ_JADNQN010000006.1 coordinate 313,896, forward strand.
TGGTGTCCAGCGCTGCCAACGTTTTGCTGCTCGACGAGCCGACGAACAACCTGGACCCGGCCAGCCGTGCCCAGGTCCTGGACGCTTTACGCAGCTTCGCCGGAGCCGTCGTCCTGGTGACGCACGACCCTGGCGCGGTCGAGGCGCTGGAGCCGGAACGCGTGATCCTGCTGCCGGATGGAACCGAGGACCATTGGTCCGCCGATTATCTGGAACTTGTCCAGCTTGCGTGAGCTCTGCGTCCGTTCGGGTGCTTGATCGATGCCATCCGGCCACTGAAATGGCCCAATGTGATCGCGGTTTCAGCAGTTTTGCGCTCGTCGTCTGGCATTCCGGCGCTCAGTGTTCGATCATTGCGGCGACAGGGGCCGCAATGTGGCCCAGAACACTCTCGGCGGGAAGGCGATCGACGTGGCTGATCTCAAGAAAGGCGCGCGGATCACCGGCAACACGCGTGACAAGCTGGCCGCTGACCTGAAGAAGAAATACGAGAAGGGCTCGAGCATCCGCGCCCTCGCGGAGTCCACGGGTCGCTCGTACGGGTTCGTGCACCGGGTCCTCTCGGAGTCCGGTGTCCAGCTGCGTGGCCGTGGCGGTGCCACCAGGGTCAAGAAGAAGTAGCTACGAAGAAGTAGCGGACTGCTGCGCGGGGGGCGCAGTTCCCTTTCCGGGGACCGCTGTTTCGCGGGATTCGCTGGAGGCGAAGATCAGCCTGGCGCCAAGCAGGACCAGCGGATACACCAGGTAGCCGTACCTGGTCGCGGGAGTGAGCAGGATCAGCGCGCCGAGCCCGACGGCGATACGCAAGAGTGCGTCCGAACCGGTCGCGGGGGGACGGCGCACCAGCCAGACCAGGATCGCGACCGCCGCGAGCCCCAGCAGGGCGAAGGAAACCGCCGTGCCGACAGGGCCGAACGAGGCGATGAGATGCCCCGGTAACGGGCTCGCCGCCGGTGACTCGATCACGCCCATTCCCAGCGGGAACCGAAAGACGTGCTCGATGAACGCTTTCGGGTCCACGAGATACACCGGTACGTGCAGGACGGCGGTCGTCACCACGAGTGCCACGGAATATCCGCCCAGTGCGCGAGGGCCACGCCGCGTGAGCAGGAGGACACCCAGCACCACCGCCGCGGGCGCGACGATGAGTTTCGCGCTGATCACCAGTGCCAGCACGGGACCCGACAAGACCGTGCGGCCGGTCGTGGCCAGTGCGACGGAAAGCACCAGCAGGCCGACGATGGCCAGATCCGGGCCGGCGACGGCCCAGGTCAGCGCGGTCAACGGGCACGCGAGCGCGAGTTGTGCCGCGCTCACCGGGATTTTCGGCCACTTCAGCAGCCGCAGTGTCAGCAGGACACACGCGACGGCCGCCAGTGCGAACATCCAACGTGCGTCGGTGAGGGCGTCGGCGACCGGTCCGCCGCCGAACAAGGCTCGCGGCAGGCCGAAGACGGTCATTACCGGACCGTATGGTGTGTAATCGTTTACTTCCACCGCGCGTCCGAGCGCGGTGACGTCGACGTACGGGGTTCCGTTTTCCAGGAGGAGTTTCGCCGACCGTTCGATCACCCAGACCTCGGGCTGAGCGGCCCACGAGTTCGGGGTGATGAGCCAGTCCGTTCCGGTCAGACGGCGAATGACGAGCATTCCCAACGGAAGGATCATGGCGAACAAGCCGATGACGCCGATACCGATCCACCGCGAGCCGAGCGCGCCGGAGAGGGGCTTGCCGCGCCGGGCGGCGATCATCAGCCAGCTGGTGTGGACCACGGCGAGGCCGTAACCTGCGACAGCGAAATTGGCCCACACGCGGTATCCGTAGAACTCCGCGACGGCTGTGTTGATTCCCGCGAAGAGCAGGCAGCCGGCGTAGAAGACCAGGTCGATGGTCAGCTGTCGCGAGTCCTTGGTCACCGGCTCAGGTTACCGACGCGGCGATTTCCACCGGAAAGAGGACGCGGGAATCGGGAAGGATCCGGTGTCCTTCGGTGTTGGTGCTGGTTGTATCCGGGAAAAATCTCGACCAATGTCGAGGTTTGCTGGGGGCGAGGAGAGGGATTCCATGGACAACACCTGGACGCTGATGAACTCGGCGATGAAGTCGGCCGACGTTCCGAAAGGGCTGCACAAGGGGACGCTCCGCCGCGTCGCGAGGTTCGCCAGGCCGCACTGGCGAAGGCTGCTGATATTCCTGGCGCTCACCGTCGTCTCGGCGGTGCTGGCGGTGAGTACGCCGGTGCTGGCCGGGAAGGTGGTCGACACGATCGTCGGCGGCCACGACGTCTCGCTGGTGGTGTGGCTGGCCGTGGTGATCGCCGCGCTGGCGCTGATCGACGCCGGACTCGGGCTGGCGGAACGGGCGCAGTCGTCGAGGATCGGTGAGGGGATCATCCTCGACCTGCGGGTCGCGGTGTACCGGCACGTCCAGCGGATGCCGGTCGCGTTCTTCACGCGCACCCGCACCGGCGCGCTGGTGAGCAGGCTCAACAACGACGTCATCGGCGCGCAGCGGACGTTCACCGCGACACTGTCCGGTTTGGTCACCAACGTGATCCAGCTGGTGCTGTCGCTGGTGGTCATGATGACGCTGTCCTGGCAGGTCACCCTCCTGGCGCTGGTGTTGCTGCCGGTGTTCATCCTGCCGACGCGGCGGCTCGGCCGGAAGATGGCCGGGCTGCAGCGGGAGGCCGGGCAGCTCAACGCGTCGATGACCACGCAGATGACCGAACGGTTCTCGGCGCCCGGCGCGACGCTGGTGAAGCTCTTCGGCGACCCGGCGCGGGAAGTGGGCGACTTCGGCGCGCGGGCCGGGCGAGTGCGTGACATCGGGGTGCGGACGGCGATGCTGACGCGCTGGTTCCTGACCAGTCTGACCACGGTCTCCGCGCTGGCGCAGGCCCTGGTCTACGGATTGGGCGGATACCTCGCCATGACCGGGGCGCTCGCGCCGGGCACCGTCGTGGCGCTGGCGTTGCTGCTGACCAGGCTGTACTCGCCGCTGACCGCGCTGGCGAACGTCCGGGTGGACGTGATGACCGCCCTGGTGTCGTTCGAGCGGGTCTTCGAAGTGCTCGATCTCAAGCCGATGATCGAAGAGAAACCGTCCCCGCGCGAACTACCGGAAGGCCCGGTCGCGGTGGAGTTCTCCGACGTCCGGTTCGGCTACCCCGCGGCGGACCGGTACTCGCTGGCGTCACTGGAGGACGTGTCCACTTTGGACCACCGGGGCGGTGAGGAGGTGCTGCACGGCATCAGCTTTCGTGCCGAACCGGGGCAGATGGTGGCGCTGGTAGGTTCTTCCGGTGCGGGCAAGTCGACGATCGCCTCACTGCTGCCGCGCCTCTACGACGTCGACGCCGGCTCCGTCCGGCTGTCCGATGTGGACGTTCGTGAGCTGAGTTTCGCTTCACTGCGGGAAACCGTCGGTGTGGTGACGCAGGACGGGCACCTCTTCCACGAGACGATCCGGGCGAACCTCGAATACTCGCGGCCCGGTATCACCGACGCCGAGATCTGGTCGGCGCTGGACCGCGCCCGGCTCGCCGAGCTGATCCGGGAGCTGCCGGACGGGCTGGAGACCGTGGTGGGGGAGCGGGGCTACCGGCTCTCCGGCGGCGAACGGCAGCGGCTGACCATCGCCCGGCTCCTGCTGGCGCAGCCGAGGGTCGTCGTCCTCGACGAGGCGACGGCGCATCTGGACTCGCAGTCGGAAGCGGCCGTCGGCGAGGCGCTGACCGACGCGCTCGAGGGGCGGACCGCGCTGGTCATCGCGCACCGGCTGTCGACGGTGCGGGCGGCGGACCAGATCCTGGTCGTCGAACACGGGGAGATCGTCGAGCGAGGGACGCACGAAGAGCTTCTCGGTCGGGGTGGGCGCTACGCGACTCTGTACCTGACGCAGTTCTCGGAGGAGCCTGCGGCGGTGTGACCCCCTTCATCTCCCCAAGTACATGAAGGCCCCCTTCCATGCGCTAGACGCAAGGAAGGGGGCCTTGCCACGTGAAGGACGCTTTCCCCGCATGCCATGCGGGGAAAGTCCCCTTCAGCCCGCACGCGGTCGCGTTCACCAGCGTCATCTTCCGCGGATCGTCCCGCCACCCTGAATCTCGGAAGTCCCATGAGCGCGACCTTCCTGGAAACCGAACAGTCGGTATCCGACCGTGGAAGGGTCGCGACTACCGGAGAGCGGGGACCCGCGCGCTGTACTTGGCCAGCAGCGCGGCGTTGGCCTCGTCGCCACCGTCCACGTTGGAACTGCGCCACAGCGGGATGTCGACACCCTGCGCCGCACCGAGGTCCACGACCTCGGCGAGAACGAGGTTCCACAGGAACGCGTTGATCACTGTGGACAGTGGGGCGGTCCGCGGCGCGTCCGGCGGGTAGCTCGAGTCGCCGGGACGGACGTGGGAGTCCAGTACGATGCCGGCCTCTTCGATCAACGTCGTCGCCGCGCGCTTCGGCGCCGCGGCCACGGACGCCGCCGAGCTCACCGCGATGACCGACGCCCCGCGTGCCCGCGCCCCGGCGGCCAGTTCGACCGGGTACGGATTGACACCCGAGGTCGAGAACACCACCAGCAGGTCGTCCGGTCCCGGCGCGCGTTCGGCCAGCACCTCTTCGGCCAGTCCGGAGCGGCGCTCGGTCTTGGTGCTGTGCTGCGCGCCGTGCAGCGGCAGCAGTTCGGGGTGGTACACCGGGTACACGCAGGCGAGCCCGCCCGCGCGGTAGAAGGTCTCGGCGACCGCGGCCAGCGAATGCCCGGCCCCGGCGGTGAACACCAGGGCGTCGGCCCGGATGACCCCCAGTATCAGCTCGGCCGACTTCCGGATCTGCTCCGCGTTGCCCCGTTCGGCCTTCGCGAGCCGCTCGGCGACGTCTGCACAACGTTCGGTGGTGCTCACCACATCCGCCCTTCCGTCTGGAGATCAGCGACGAATGTATCGCGTGGACCAATGGCAGGAGTGGAATGCATCGGGTCATGATCGAGGTTGACCCGTTCGCTACGGCCGGGTTTCGGAGACTGGAGGGTCCAGGGTGAGCGAGGCTGATCCCGCGGTGCGGACTTGGCGAGCACGCGGCCAGGTGAAAGCCGTGGTGGTGGTGCTGCACGGCGGTGCGGAGCACAGTCATGCCGGTGTGGCGCCGTGGCGGCTGGCATATCAGCGGATGGTTCCGCTGGCGAAGGAAATCCACCGGGCGGGCCGGGAGCACGGGGTCGAGGTGCGGCTCCTGCGCAACCGGATCTACGGCTGGAACGACCACGGTACCGACGCGATCGCCGACGCGCGCTGGGCCTTGAAACGAATCCAGGTGGATCACCCCGGCGTGCCGGTGATCCTCGTCGGCCATTCGATGGGGGGGCGGGTCGCGCTGCGCGTCGCGGACGACCCCGCCGTCATCGGGGTGTGCGGGCTGGCGCCGTGGACACCACCGGGTGAACCCGTCGGCGCCGTCGAAGGCCGTGCCGTGCTCATCGCGCACGGGACCAAGGACCGGATGACCGATCCGGTGGCCTCACACGCTTTCGCGGAACGCGCCGCGAAGGTGACATCGCGGTCCGCGCGATTCGAAATCGATGGTGAAGGGCACGCGATGCTACGGAGGTCCCGCGTCTGGAACCGTCTCGTGCGGGCTTTCACCCTTGAGCTGGTCGAAGCCGGCGGAAACGACGAAACGCTGAGCGCGGCCTGGGGTCGGCCGAGTTCCGAGCGGCTGCGGATCCCGGTCTAGACCGGGCTGGAGGAAGCACCTTTATGTCCACATCGAGTATCGACCGGACGGCGGGCACGTCCCGCCTGCCCACACCCGACGAATCGCGGTGGCCGGGCCTGGCCACCCCGCCGCATTCGCCTTTTCGCGCGCGGATCGCCGAGCAGCTGTTCCGGCAAGCCGTGCGCCCGCTGAACGTCCGCGTGCGGATGCCCGACGGTTCCTGGCTCGGCTCCGGCGGCCCGGACGCGCCCGAGATGCGCGTCAACCGTCCCGCGGCCTTCTTCCACCGCCTCGGCGTGGACGCGAAGATCGGCTTCGGCGAGGCCTACATGGTCGGCGACTGGACCAGTGACGCGCTCGCCGAGGTGCTGACCCCGTTCGCGGAGCGGATGGCGACGCTCATTCCGCCGCTGCTGCAACGATTCCGCCGGTTCGTCGACCGCGGTCACCCGGCGGACGAGGAGAACACCATCAAGGGGTCGCGGGCGAACATCCACCGCCACTACGACCTGTCCAACGACCTGTTCGGCGCGTTCCTCGACCCGTCGATGATGTATTCGTCGGCGTTGTTCGGCCCGGACGACGACCTCACCACCGCCCAGCACCGCAAGATCGACAGCGTCCTCGACTACGCCGGTGTCCGCGAGGGCAGCACGGTGCTCGAGATCGGCACGGGCTGGGGCGAACTCTCGATCCGCGCGGCGGCGCGTGGGGCGAAGGTCACGTCACTGACCATTTCCGCGGAGCAGGCGGCGCTGGCGACCGAGCGCGTCGCGGCGGCGGGCTACGCCGACCGCGTCGACGTGAAACTGTGCGACTACCGAGACTCCACCGGCGAGTACGACGCCGTGGTGAGCGTCGAGATGATCGAGGCCGTCGGCGAGTCGTACTGGCCGACGTTCTTCGAGACCATCGGGAAGCGGCTGAAGCCGGGCGGCCGGTTCGGGCTCCAGGCCATCACCATGGACCACGAACGCATGCTCGCCGCGGCCCGTTCGTACACCTGGGTGCACAAGTACGTCTTCCCCGGCGGCCTCATCCCATCGACCACCTCGGTCGAGCAAGGGATGCTGGAGCACACGCGGCTGAAACTGCAAGGAGTGCGCGAGTTCGGCCAGGACTACGCCCACACGTTGCGGTTGTGGCGGGAGAAGTTCACCCAGCGGTGGGACGAAATCACCGAATTGGGCTTCGACGACGGCTTCAAGCGGATGTGGGAGTTCTACCTGGCCTACTCCGAGGCGGGGTTCCGGTCGGGATATCTCAAGGTCCACCAGTTCGGATTCGCCGAAAACGGACGGTGAACGCCACCCAACCGATGCGGGGTGCCGTACGTCCTTCACCTAGGGTCTGCGGTTGACTGGGCCCACACGCGATATCGGGACGGGTGATTCGGCATGACGTATGGAGGCGACGACCGAGGGCGACGGATGCCGCCACAACGGCCGCCGTCCGGCCGCCCCAGACAGCACCAGCCGGCGCAGATGATGCCGCTGCCTGGCCGGGGTACCAGCCCGTACGACGAGCGGACGCGGCCGATGGGTTCGCGTGGCGAGCAGCGCCCCGCGGGCCCGCCTCCGCGCCGTCCAGGCCCTCCGCAGCCCCCTCCCGGCCGTCCCGCCGACGGTGCGCGCCCGCCGCGGCGACGTAAGCGCTTGGGCTTCGGCAAGGTGCTGCTCACGCTGCTGACCGTGTTCGTGGTGTTCCTCGCCGGCGTGTGGGTGTACCTGGAGTTCTCGATCAACCGCGTCGACGCGCTGGCCGACTACTCCGGCCGTCCCGCCGCGGCCGAGGGCACCAACTGGCTGATCGTGGGCTCCGACAGCCGGGACGGGTTGACCCCCGAGGAGCAGGAGAAGCTGGTCACCGGCGACAGCAAGGCCGCCGGCGGTGGCAGGCGCACCGACACCATCATGGTCGCGCACATCCCGGACAACAGCACGAAGCCGACCCTGCTGAGCCTGCCGCGTGACTCCCAGGTGAAGATCCCCGGACACGGGACGAACAAGATCAACGCCGCGTTCTCGATCGGCGGCCCGGCGCTGCTCGCGCAGACCGTCGAAGGCGCCACCGGCCTGCGGATCGACCACTACGCCGAGATCGGTTTCGGCGGATTCGCCAAGATCGTCGACGCGATCGGCGGCGTCCACATGTGCGTCGAGAAGCCGATGCAGGACACCCTCACCGGGATCAAGATCGAGCCGGGCTGCCAGGACCTCCAGGGCCCGCAGGCGCTCGGATTCGTCCGCATGCGGCACAGCGCGGCCACCCCGCGGTCGGACCTCGACCGCGTCGCCAACCAGCGGAAGTTCATCGGCGCGCTGGTCAGCGAGATCGGCAGCCCCGGCACGCTGCTGAACCCGTTCTCGCTGTTCCCGCTGCTGTCGACCGCGCCCGACGCGCTGACCATGGATTCGGGCGACCACGTGCACAACCTGGTGGGTCTGGCGCTGGCGATGCGCGGGATCTCGTCGGGCGGCGTCGTCACCACGACGGTCCCGGTGACGAGCGGGTCGGCGGAGAACTGGGACAAGACGAAGTCGAAGCTGCTGTTCGACGCGTTGAAGAACGACACGGAGATCCCGGACAGCGCGATCCTGACCTGATCGCCTGGGGGAGCGGTCTCTCATGGTCCGAGACCGGCGCGAAAACGGGAGGCGCCCGCAGCGCCGGTAAGTCACCATGGACCGATGGAAGCCCCCGCGGAAACCCTCAGTGACGACGTCATCGTCCTGCGCCGCTGGAAGCCGGAACAGCTCGACACCCTGGCGGCCGTCGCGGGAGACTCCGCCGCGCACCTCGGTGCCTGGATGATCTGGGCCACCGGCGGCTACGGCGAGCCCGAGGCCAAGGAGTTCCTCGAGAGCGCGGCGCGCAACTGGGCCGAAGGCAAGACCTACGACTTCGCGATCTTCGCCGAAGGTGAGGTCGTCGGCGGCACCGGCATGCTGACGCGTCCGGGCAGGATCGAGATCGGCTACTGGCTCGGCCGCCACCACACCGGGCGTGGTTTCGTGACCAGAGCGGCGCGGCTGCTGATTGCCGAGGCCTTCCGTCTCGGCGCGCCGGAGGTCGAGATCCGGCACGACGAGAAGAACGTCGCGAGCGGCGCCGTGCCCGCGCGACTGGGGTTCACGATGATCGGCGAAGAGGCCGCCGAACCGCCGTTCGCCCCCGCCTGCGCGGGCGTCCACCGGGTCTGGCGGCTCAAGCGTCCTTAGTCTTGCGCTCGCGCAAGGACGCCAGCGCCTTGTCGGCGTGCACGGTGAACTTCAGTTCACTCTTGATCACTTCGAGCACCTTGCGGTCGGTGTCGATGACGAACGTGTGCCGTTTGGCGTGCAGTGGGCTGAATTTGCGCCATACGCCGAACTGCCTGGCCACCACACCGTCCACATCGGACAGCAGCGGGTAGTCGAAACCGTGTTTGGCCGAGAACTCCTGCTGCTTGGCGACGGCGTCCGGGCTGATTCCGACGCGGTGCGCGCCGACTTCGGCGAATTCCGCGGCGAGATCGCGGAAGTGGCAGCTCTCCGCCGTGCAGCCAGTGGTCATCGCGGCGGGGTAGAAGAACAGCACGACCGGGCCGGACGAGAGGAAGTCCGACAGCGTGCGCTCCGCACCCTTGTCGTCGGGCAGGGTGAAGTCCGGGGCGATGTCACCTTGGTCCATGGACGGATCCTGTCACGTCAGTGGGCGTGCCGTTCGATGAGCTCGTCGACCTCGTCCCCGGTCGCGGAATCGGCGACGAACGAGCCGCGCGCCGCGAGCACACCGTGCCGTCGCAGCCGCTCGGCCTGTTCGTGGCTTCGGACGCCTTCCGCGCCGATGCGCAGCTTCAGTTCCTTGGCCCTGGCGACCAACTGGCACAGGTGGCGGACGTCGGCCTCGTCCTCACCGTCGGCCAGCGCGTCGATTACCGCACCGGAGAGGATCACGTGGCGGACCGGCAGCCGATGCTGGGGGATCAGCTCCAGATCGGCCGAGCCGGAGATGGTCAGTACCAGCTGGGCGCCCAGATCGGCGAGCACGGCGAAGGAGTCCAGCACCTCACTGCCCCGCGGATTGAGGACGGACTCGCGGTCGGTGCACAGCCGCAGTGCCTGTGCGGGAAGGTCGTGCCGGTCGAGCTGTTCTTTGATCAGCAGCACCAGATCGGGGTCGATGGCCAGCCGGTTCGGCAGCCGCACGCAGACGTCCGGGGCGGCCTCGCCGAACCTGTTCCGCCAGCGCGCGGTGGCGGCGAGCGATTCCGCCAGCAGCCACCGGCCGAGCGGGATGGTCATCCCGGTGGTCTGCGCCAGCGGGTAGAACTCGTCGGAGTCCAGCTCGCCCCTCTCCGGGTGGTTCCAGCGCAGCCCGGCGTTGACCGCGGCCAGCTGATCCGGGTTCGCGAGCTTGACCGTCGGCTGGTAGATCAGCGAGAACTCGCCGTTCTCCAGCGCGCCCGCGATGACCGCGCCGAGCTGGTAACGGCCGCGGTCGCGCGCGTCGAGTTCCGGGTCGAACAGCATCCACTGCGCCTTGCCTGCCTCCTTGGCGCGGTGCAGGGCGATCTCCGCGGCCCGGAGAAGGTCTTCCGGCCCGCCGTCGGTGACCGGGCGGACGACGATGCCGGCGCTCGCGCTGACCCCGATGCCGTGCCCGCCGAGGTAGATCGGCTCGACCAGCTCTTCCAGCGCTTGCTCGACCAGCGCGATCACCTGCGGCGACGTGAATTCACCGCGCAGCAGGACGGCGAACCCGTCGCCGGACAGCCTGGCGACGGAACCGTTGTGCCTGCCGGCGAACACGGACTTGAGCTTGGTGGCGACCCCGCGCAGCACCTGGTCGCCGACACCGGCGCCGAGACCGTCGTTGATCACCTTGAAACCGTCGACGTCGAGGTAGACGAGAGCGACCTGCTCACTGCCCGAACCGGCCAGCGCGGCTTCGAGGGCGTTGTCGAACGCGGTGGCGTTCGGCAGTCCGGTCAGCGGGTCGTGCACGTTCTGGTGCAGCAGTCGCTCCTGCAGCAGATGGATCTCGTTGGCGTCGGCGACCATCAGCACGGGGTAGGTCGAGTCGGGCCGGTCACCGGGAAGGTCGGTCAGGGTCACGTCGACCCAGAGCGCGCCTTCCTCGCTGTGGTCCAGCAGCAGGCGTTCCTGCTGCGCCGGCCGGTCGAGTTGCCTGAGCTGGGAGAGCCCGTTCCGCAGCCGGGTGACGTCGTGGTCGGTGGAGCCGAGTTCGGGGATGGTCCGCCCGCGCAGCGTCGAGGGGCGGCAGCCGAGGAGTTTGCCGAGCGCGGCGTTCGCCTCGACGATCCTGCCGTCGGAATCAGCGAGCGCGATTCCGACCGGAGAGGCGGAATAGAGTTTGGAGAAGCGCAACAGAGCGGGCTTGTGGTCGGGCTCGGTCCGCACGGCGTCCTTGGCGACGCCGAGCAGGAGCTGTTCGAGTTGCTCTTGGGGAAGCGATACTCCTTTAGTGTCAGCGAGCGTCGCGGCCCATCTTCGAGCGACGTCCACCAACCCTGGTGCAGCACCAGGCTCAGGCACACTTCACCTCTTCATGCGCGGTTGATGGCCAGCTCAGACGGGGTGTCCGAGCTCAAAGGCCCACACTAGGTACGAGCCGACCGGGAGTAGTGCCACGGCATCATGCGCGATACGGGGTGTCTACCGGCTGAAAGGGTGATCACCACTACACGAGTGGTGACCGGAAGTTACCAAGAGTACTCGATCGTGGTTGTCCCTTTGGTCGGGATTCAGCCCGGTCTTGAAATCAACAGGGTGTCAGCCGGATCGGCAGGCCGTCCGCCGGGACGGGCAGCGAGACGTAGTCCCAACGCGCGGTGTAGTCCGCCGGGACCGACCATCGATACGCGCGCAGCATCTCGTGCAGCAGCGCCTTCACTTCGAACGTCCCGAAATGCAGGCCGACGCACTTGTGCGCGCCGCCGCCGAAGGGCATCCACGCGTAGCGGTGCGACTTGTCTTCGCGGCGCTCCGCGCTGAAACGGCCCGGGTCAAAACGCATCGGGTCAGTCCAGTGCTCCGGCGCGAAATGGTTGACGGTGGGGGAGACCCCGACCAGTGTCCCTTCAGGAATGAAATGCCCGAGAACCTCGGTGTCCTTCACGGTTTTCCTGGCCAGCGACGGCACTGGGGCCACCATCCGCAGGGATTCCTTGATCACCAGATCCAGCGTCGTCAGGGTCTCCAGCGCTTCGATGTCCGGCACGTCGTCGCCGAGCGCGAGGGACTCCTGGCGCGCGCGTTCCTGCCACTCGGGGTTCTTGGCGAGGTGGTAGACGGCGGCGGCGCTGGTGATGGTCGACGTGTCGTGCGCGGCCATCATCAGGAAGATCATGTGGTTGACGACGTCGGAGTCGGTGAAGCGGTCGCCGTCCTCGGTGGTGGCGTGGCACAAGGCGGTGAAGAGGTCGTCGCCGTCGCTTCGCCGTTTCGCGGGCAGATTCGCCGCGAAGTGGCGTTCGAGGACCTTGCGACCGTGCAAACCAGCCGCCCAACGGCCGCCGGGGACGGGGAACCGGACGATGGCCGTGCCCGCGCGCACGGAATTCACGAACGCGCGGTTGATCGAGGCCGAGTCGTCGCCGGAACGCATGCCCATGAACACGCGCGTCGCGACGTCGAGCGTGAGTTGCTTGAGGGACCAGTAGACCCGCGGGTTCGGCTTGTCCGCCCATGCCGCGACGCCTTCGCGCAGCGCCGGTCCCATCCGGTCGACGTAGCCGGTGAGCCGTTGCCGGGTGAACGCCGCCTGCATGATCCGGCGGTGCAGGTGGTGCTCGCCGAAATCGAGCAGCATCAGGCCGCGGTCGAAGAACTGCTCGATGAAGAACTTCCAGCCCTCCTGGGAGAAGGCCTTGTCCTTGTTCACCAGCGCGATCTGGGTGGCTTCGGGACCGGAGAGGGCGACGATGCGGCGGCCGAACGCGCCCATCCACGACACCGGGCCGTAGGTCTCGTAGCGTTTGAGGCCGAACTCGATGCCGAAGCGCATGAAGTCCAGCGCGTGTCCGATGACCGGCGGGCCTTCGTCGCCGAGGACGGGTTTGAGGCCCGGCGGGGCGGGTGCGAGTTCGCGGACCGGCCAGGTCGCGCCGAGCCAGCGCTGGTCGACCGAACGCGGCAACGGGATCGAGGTGAGCGGCGGGACCCGCTCACGCAGCGCCCCGGTGACCTTTTCGACGGTTTTCCCCATGGTGACCATCTCCCCGGTGAGATCGGCTACCACTCCACCTTCGCACCCTTGTTGACAGGTTGACAATACTCCGGCGGGTGTATCTGCTCAGAGTGTCAGGAAAGGGTCTTTCAGGACGTGTTCCGTCCTGAAAGACCCTTTCCCGACGGGTCAGGCCAGTTCGGAGCGGAGCGTGTTCGCGGCGGCGACCAGGTTCTGCAGAGCCGGTTCGACCTCGGCGTACCCGCGGGTCTTCAGGCCGCAGTCCGGGTTGACCCGGATCCACCCGGCGGACACGGCGGTCCGCAGCAGCCCGCTGACCTCGTCGACGTCGGGAACCCGCGGCGAGTACCAGTAGCACCCTAAAACGTACTCAGGCGCGCTACTGGCCCGCTGGACATGTGATGAACCGGACGCCATGCGTGACCAGATGGCGAACTCGCGTGACCAGACGGACAACTCGCGTGACCAGATGGCGAACTCGCGTGACCAGACGGACAACTCACGTGATCAGTCCCAGTCGAGGGCCCCGCCGGACTGGTACTCGATGACGCGGGTCTCGAAGAAGTTCTTCTCCTTCTTGAGGTCCATCGCCTCCGACATCCACGGAAACGGGTTCTCCGTCTCGCCGAAGATCGGCTGGAGACCGATCTGCTGCGCCCGCCGGTCGGTGATGAAGTGCATGTACTGCTCGATCAGCTCGGCCGAGAGCCCGAGCATGCCGCGCGGCATGGTGTCGCGGGCGTAGGCGACCTCGAGCCGGCAGGCCTCGGTCAGCATGCCGCGGATCTCGGCCTGGAACTCTTCGGTCCACAGGTGCGGGTTCTCGATCTTGATCTGGTTGATGCAGTCGATGCCGAAGTTCAGGTGGATCGACTCGTCGCGCAGGATGTACTGGTACTGCTCGGCGATGCCGATCATCTTGTTCCGGCGGCCGAGCGAGAGGATCTGCGCGAAGCCGGTGTAGAACCACATGCCCTCGAAGATCACGTAGAACGCGACGAGGTCACGCAGGAAGTTCTGGTCGGCTTCCGGGGTCCCGGTCTCGAAATCCGGGTTCTCCAGGTTCTGCGTGTACTTCAGCGCCCACGCGTCCTTTTCGGAGATGGACGGGACCTCGCGGTACATGTTGAACAGCTCGCCCTCGACCAGGCCGAGGCTCTCGCAGATGTACTGGAAGGTGTGCGTGTGCACGGCCTCCTCGAACGCCTGGCGCAGCAGGTACTGGCGGCATTCGGGGTTGGTGATCTGCCGGTACACCGCGAGCACGATGTTGTTGGCCACCAGCGATTCCGCGGTGGCGAAGAAGCCGAGGTTGCGCTTGAGCATGGTGCGCTCGTCCTCGGTGAGGCCGTCGGCCGACTTCCACAGCGCGATGTCGGCCTGCATGGCGACCTCGGTCGGCATCCAGTGGTTGTTGCAGCCGGCGAGGTACTTCTCCCAGGCCCAGGTGTACTTCATCGGCAGCAGCTGGTTGACGTCGGCGCGGGCGTTGATCATCCGCTTGTCGTCGACGTTGATCCGGGCGGCGCCGACTTCGATCTCACCGAGGCCGGTGGCGTCGGCGGAGGCGTCAAAGGTGGTCATAAAAGAGGCTCACTTCACGAGGGGGTCGTGAGTGGTAAGGACGGTTAGAACCGCCCTTACCACTCACGAGGGCGTCTACTGGCAGGCTTCGCAGTCGGGGTCGTCGATGCGGCAGGCGGCGCCGTCGGTGGCGACGAAGTCGACGTCGGAGACCTGCGGGATCTCCTTCGGCTCCGGCTTGGCGGCAGGGGCGGTCACCGGCACCGCGGGAACAGCGGCGGCAGGCGACGGCGAGACCGCGGCGGGAGCCGGAGCGGCGGCGGCAGGCTTGGGTGTGGCCGGGGCCGGGGTGGCCGAGACCGCGTTCAGCTTGCCGTCGGTGCCGCGCAGGGTGCTCTTCTCCACGTGCGTCGCGGACCGCGCCCGCAGGTAGTACGTGGTCTTGAGGCCCTTGTGCCAGGCGTAGCGGTACAGCTCGTCGAGCTTGCGGCCGCTGGGCGCCGCGATGTACAGGTTCAGCGACTGCGCCTGGTCGATCCACTTCTGACGACGCGAACCGGCGTCCACCAGCCACTTCGACTCGATCTCGAACGCGGTGGCGTACAGCGCCTTCAGGTCGTCCGGCACGCGGTCGATCTGGCCGAGGCTGCCGTCGAAGTACTTCAGGTCCGACACCATGACCTCGTCCCACAGCCCGCGCTCCTTGAGCGAGCGGACCAGGTGCGGGTTCACCACGGTGAAGTCGCCGGACATGTTCGACTTGACGAACAGGTTCTGGAACAGCGGCTCGATCGACTGCCCGACACCGCAGATGTTGGAGATCGTCGCGGTCGGCGCGATCGCCATCACGTTGGAGTTGCGCATGCCGACGGTCTTGACCCGCTCACGCAGCGGCGCCCAGTCCAAAGTGGACGAGGTGTCGACGTCGAGCGCGTCGCCCTGTCGTGCGTCGATCAGCAGCTGCAGCGAGTCGATCGGCAGGATTCCCTTGCTCCACAAGGAACCTTCGAACGTCTGGTACTGGCCGCGCTGCTCGGCGAGGTCGGTCGATGCCGAGATCGCGTAGTAGCTGATGTGCTCCATGCTGGTGTCCGCGAACTGGACGGCCTCGTCCGAGGACAGCGGCACGCCGATCTCGAACAGCGCGTCCTGGAAGCCCATCAGGCCAAGCCCGATCGGGCGGTGGCGCAGGTTGGAGCGGCGCGCCTCCGGGATCGTGTAGAAGTTGATGTCGATCACGTTGTCGAGCATGCGGACCGCGGTGCGCACGGTCTTCTCGAGGCGCTGGGTGTCCAGGCCTTCGGGGGTGACGTGCTTGAGCAGGTTCACCGAGCCGAGGTTGCAGACCGCGACCTCGTCGGTGGTGGTGTTCAGCGTGATCTCGGTGCACAGGTTGGACGAGTGCACGACACCCACGTGCTGCTGCGGCGAACGCAGGTTGCACGGGTCCTTGAAGGTGATCCACGGGTGGCCGGTCTCGAACAGCATGGTCAGCATGCGGCGCCACAGGTCGACCGCGCGGATCTTGCGGAACACCTTCAGCTCACCGCGTTCGGCGGCGGCCTCGTACTCTCGGTAGCGCTCGGCGAACGCGGTGCCGTAGAGGTCGTGCAGGTCCGGGGTCTCGTTCGGCGAGAACAGCGTCCACTGCGCGTCGGCCTCGACGCGGCGGAGGAACTCGTCCGGCACCCAGTTCGCGGTGTTCATGTCGTGCGTACGACGACGGTCGTCACCGGTGTTCTTGCGCAGGTCGAGGAATTCCTCGATGTCGACGTGCCAGGTCTCGAGGTACGCGCAGGCCGCGCCCTTGCGCTTGCCGCCCTGGTTCACCGCGACCGCGGTGTCGTTGGCGATCTTGAGGAACGGCACGACACCCTGCGACTGGCCGTTGGTGCCCTTGATGTGCGCGCCGAGGCCGCGGACCGGGGTCCAGTCGTTGCCGAGACCGCCCGAGTACTTGGCCAGCAACGCGTTGTTCTTGTACGCCTGGAAGATCGAGTCCAGGTCGTCGTCCACCGTGGTCAGGAAGCAGGACGACAGCTGCGGGCGGGTGGTGCCCGAGTTGAACAGCGTCGGGGTGGACGCCATGAAGTGGAACGACGAGAGCAGCTCGTAGAACTCGATCGCGCGGGCTTCACGGTCGTCCTCGCGGATCGCGAGACCCATGGCGACGCGCATGAAGAACGCCTGCGGCAGCTCGAAACGGACGCCGTCGTGGTGCTGGAAGTACCGGTCGTACAGGGTCTGCAGGCCGAGGAAGCCGAAGTCGAGGTCACGCTCGGCGTGGATGGCCGCGGTGATCTTGTCCAGATCGAACGTCTGCAGCTCGGGGTTGACCAGCTCCAGCTCGATGGCGCGCTTGAGGTAGTCGCGGAAGTACTGCGGGTACCGGGCGGTCATCTCGTCCTGGCTGGCCAGCTGCGGCGAGCCCGCGAGATAGGTGAGCGCTTCGCCGCGGAGTTTGTCCGCGAGCAGCCGGGCGCTGACATAGGAGTAGTTCGGCTCCTGCTCGACGAGCACGCGCGCGGCCATGATCTGGGCGAGGGCGAGTTCGTCGGCGCTGATGCCGTCGTAGAGGTTGCGCTTGGCCTCGGCCAGCACCGGCTCCGCGGAGACGTCGTCGAGTCCGGCGACGGCCTCGCCGACCACGTGCGAGACGCGGGCCCAGTCGAGCGGGCGGATGGTGCCGTCGGCGGCCTTGACGCTGATGGCGACGTCGGACGACGCGGGCTTCTCGGACTCGCGGGCCTTCGCGCGCTCGTCGCGGTAGAGGACGTACGCGCGGGCGACCTTGTGGTGCTCGCCGCGCATCAGCGCGAGCTCGACGATGTCCTGGATCTGCTCGATGTGCAGGGCGGTCTCAGGGCCGGCGTGGCGGAGCAGGGTGGCCTCGATCTGCTCGGTCAATTCGTTGACCAGGTGGTGGATTCGCGACGAGGCGGCCGCGTCACCTCCTTCGACGGCGAGGAAGGCCTTGGTCACGGCGACCGAGATCTTGTTCGCGTCGAAGGGGGACACGCTGCCGTCCCGCCGGATGACTCGCACGGTCGCGGGCGTGGCGTCCGAAGACGAGGGTGGCCGCTGGCCGGTTTCCACTGACATGCGTGTCTCCAAGAGGGCGCGTTGGAACGGCACGCGGCCTGGCAAGGCCGTGTGCTGCAGGTTCACGAATCTGTCCGGCAACCGCTCCCGAGCGGTCTCCCCGTCGCTGGGCGGTGCCGGTTCTCAGAGACTACATGTAGGGGTTGGAGGCTGCACGTGCCCCAATGGGTGGCGTGTCGTGGTCTCACCCTGGCGGGTTAGGCGATCACGCTCAGCGGCTGCTCAGCCGCCGAAAACGATCTTGAAATCACGCAGGTGAGCGCTCAGAACTGGCCGTTGACCGGCCAGGAAGCCGAGTGGCCCGGCCTCGTTGATCCGCCAGTCCGCGGCCGCCGGGTGTGGGCGTGTCTTCGCCCGGACGGGGCTCCTTTTGAGACGTCCGTCCAGGATCTGGATGACGTCGAAGGCGGCGGGCATCCTCACCGGGAGGCTCGGCCGAGCGGTGAAGGCGGCCGTCGCGATCCAGTCCTCCTGGGTGGTCGCTGAGGCGGTGAAGGTCCGCCCGTGGGTGAAGTCGAGCGCGGCGAGGTCCTTCGGGATGCCCCACAGCGCGCGCCCGCCGGCGAGCGAGACCTCGCTGTCGACCCAGATGTCGGTGATCGAACTGGAGAGACGCCTGCCGCGGACCGCGACCGCCGCCAGCAGCTCGTGATATCGGAGCTGCCCTGGCTCCTGGTAGTCGATCCAGGCGGCGAACACCTGCGCGCGGCCGCCCGCCACGGCCGGTTCGACGCCGTCGGGCAACTCGGGCAGTTCGCTCACCTGGACACGCCAGACGGACAGGTACGCCTGGCCCGCCAGGTTCCACGGCTCCGGGGGATAGGCGGTCACGCGTTCCGCCACGGCAGGTAGGCGGGCTGGTCGGTGTCGACGCGCATGGAGAACTCCGGTGGTCGTTTCTGCAGGAAGGACATGACTCCTTCGATCGCGTCCGGACTGGTGCCCAGGCCGCCGATCAGCCGGGAGTCCAGTTCGTGCACGGGGAACGGTGAGGGGGCGCTCGCCATCCGGTACAGCAGCTGGCGGGTCACCGCGACCGAGACGGGAGCCGTGGTCATGGCGATTTCGAAAGCCAGTTCGCGGGCTTTGGCGAGCACTTCGCCGGGCTCGTGAACACTGTGGACCAGTCCGGCACTTTTCGCTTCCTCGGCGCCGAAGACCCGGCCGCTGATCATCCAGTCGAGTGCCGTGCCCATCCCGACCAGCCGGGGGAGGAACCACGCGGACGCGCCTTCCGGGTAGATCCCGCGGCGGACGAACACGAAGCCGAAGCGCGAATCCGTGGACGCCAGCCGGTAGTCGCACGACAGTGTGATCGTGACGCCGCCGCCGACGGCCGCGCCCCGCAGGGCCGCGATCACCGGCTTGTTCATCGTGAAGATCCGCTTCGAGCAGCGTCCCGCCGGCTCCTGCCATGCCGCGTCCGGGCCGGACTCCGGATCGAAGTCGAAACCGCCCTGCGAAAGGTCGGCGCCCACCGAGAAGTCCTTGCCGTTGCCGGTCAGGATCACCACCCGGACGTCTTCGTCGCGGTCGGCCCGGTCCATCGCGTCGCCGAGTTCGTCGGCCATGCGGATGGTGTAGCCGTTGCGGGCCTCGGGCCGGTTGAGCGTGACCGTCGCGATGCGGTCGGAAACCTCGTAGGTGATTTCGGCGTACGCGCTCATGACGTGAAAGTAAGGCTATGTTGACAAGGTGTCAATAAGGCTTACTCGACGTCGTCCAGATGATCCGCGTAGTACTCGACCGCTCGCCGGTACCGCTGGACCCCGGCGTCGGTGCTGGTCGCCGCGAGCACCTTCAGCAGCGTTCCCGCCGCGTCGCGCGCCTCGCCGACGTTGTAGAGCGCCATCGCCAGGAACGTCCTCAGGGCCGCGTCCTCCGGGAACTCGTCGAGGCCGCGGCGCAAGGTCTTGAGCGATTCGTCGTACCGGCCGAGGACGCGATACGTGCTGCCGAGCCCGACGAACACGCCGTGCCTGTCCTCAGTGGACAGACCGTCACCGTTGAGTGCCCGCTCGTAGAAGGGGGCTGCTTCGGCCTCCAGCCCGGCGGAGTCGTGTGCCCATGCTGTCTGATAGGCGATCACGGCGTCGCGGGGGTTCCGTTCGGACAACGCGACCAGTTGCCGTCGCGCGTCGTCGGTACCCTTTTCCCGGAGCCGGATCGCCTCCTGCGTCTCGCTCATGCGGCGGCGCCGTCGAAAGGCGGGTAGGTCTCGCCACCGACGCGCTCGGCCACGACGATGTAGTCGGCGAGCGCGTCACGTGAACGCGCGAGCTTGGCCAGCTGCTCGTCCAGGCGTCCCAGCCGCTCCCGCATCGCGGCCAGCAACTCAGGGCAGCCGATCAGCTCGGGCTTCTCACCGACCGCGCAGGGCAGCAGATACGCGATGTCCTCGGACGACAGGCCGGCGGCGAGCAGATGCCGGATCTGCTTCACCCGCAGCAAGGCCGTCTCGTCGTACTCGCGATAGCCGTTCGTGCCGCGGTCCGCCTCCAGCAGGCCATGGGCCTCGTAGTAGCGCAACTGATGGGCGTTGACGCCCGTCCGACGACTCAGTTCCCCGATCTTCATCGCTTTCCCCACTTGACCTTCATACCGGTATCAACGTTGACGATGGTGCCATGCCTGACAACAAAGATACCCCGATCACGGTTCTCGGCCTCGGACTGATGGGCCAAGCGCTCGCCCGCGCGTTCCTGAAAGCCGGGCATCCCACGGCCGTGTGGAACCGGACGGCCGCCAAGGCCGGTTCGCTGGTGACCGAAGGGGCGCGGCTCGCGCCCACGATCGGCGACGCGCTCGAGGCGGGCGGCGTGACGATCGTGTGCCTCACCGACTACCCGGCCGTGCGTGACCTGCTCGGCGACGCCGGGCTGGAGGGCACGACCCTGGTCAACCTGACCTCGGGTGACTCCGCCCAAGCGCGGGAAACCGCCGTCTGGGCCGAAAAACGGGGTGCCCGGTATCTGGACGGCGCGATCATGGCCATCCCCTCATCGATCGGGACCGCTGAGGCGGTGATCCTGCTCAGCGGCCCGGCGCCGGACTTCGACCTCGGCGCGCTCGGCACGATCAGTCACCTCGGCGCCGACCCCGGGCTGGCTTCGCTGTACGACGTCGCGGGTCTGGCGATGATGTGGAGCGTCCTGAACGCGTGGCTGCAGGGCACCGCGATGCTCCGGACCGCCGGTGTCGACGCCGCGACGTACGCGCCCTTCGCGCAGCAGATCGCTGTCGGCGTGGCGGGCTGGCTGCCCGGTTACGCCGAGCAGGTCGACAAGGGCTCGTTCCCGGCGGAGGTGTCCGCCTTGGAGACCGACGCGCGGGCGATGGCGCATATGGTCGAGGAGAGCGAAGCGCTGGGCGTGAACGCCGAACTGCCGAAGCTGATCAAAGCGATGGCCGACCGCGCGATCGCGGCGGGGCACGGCGGGGAGCAGTACCCCGTGCTGATCCGGGAGTTCGAGCGGGCGGGGGAATAAAGGTCAGGCGGGTCGGATTGGGCGCCGACACGCGTGCGATCGTGCTCGACGGACCCGGCCCGCCCGAGGCGTTGCGGATCAAGGACGTCCCGGTGCCCGAGGTCGGCGACGGCTGGGTGCGGGTCAAGGTCGAGGCGTTCGGGCTCAACCGGTCCGAGTACCACCTGCGCACCGGTGTCGCCACGAACGCGAAGTTTCCGATCGTGCCGGGGATCGAGGCCGTCGGGACCGTCGACGCGGCGCCGGGCGGGGAGTTCCCGGTGGGACAGACCGTCGTCGCCATGATGGGCGGGATGGGGCGCGCCTTCGACGGTGGCTACGCGGAATACACCGCCGTGCCCGCCTCCTCGGTGATCCCTGTGCGCACGAAACTGGACTGGGCGACGCTCGGGGCGTTGCCGGAGATGCTGCAGACCGCGCACGGCTCGCTGTACGCCGGGCTCGACATCCGCGCGGGGCAGACGATCCTGATCCGCGGCGGGACGTCGTCGATCGGCGTCGCGGCTGCGGTGCTGGCGAAGGAACAGGGCCTGACCGTCCTGTCGACCACGCGGAACCCTGCTCGTTTGAATGTCTTGCGGAAATTCGGCGTCGATCACCCGCTGGTGGACGACGGTTCGATCACCGGCGCGGTGCGCGAAATCGTGCCGGCGGGGTGAACGCGGCACTGGAACTGGTCGGCACCAACGTCCTGCCGGACACGCTGCGCGCGACGGCCGTGCACGGGACCGTGTGCTTCACCGGGATGCTCAGCGACGTCTGGTCGATCCCGGACTTCTACCCGATGGCCGTGATCCCGAACGGTGTCCGGCTCACCGCGTACGGCGGCGAGAGCAGTGACCTGCCCGCTGAGGCGCTTCAGCGCTATGTCGACTTGGTCGAGGCCGGACGGCTACCGCTGACGATCCATCAGGTGTACGCGTTCGAGGAGATCGCGGAGGCGCATCGGGTGATGGAGGCCGGGGAAGCGGTGGGGAAACTGGTCGTCCGGGTGGGTTGACGCTGGGCTCGTAGTCGCTTGGGCGACCTCGTTTGGCGGCTTGCTCGGTTTGTGGCCGTCTGCCTTGGTTGTTGCAGGCAGGTGGCAAGGGTGTGTCTCTCAAACTGGGGTTGGCAGGTTGGGCGAGGACACGAGCGTGCGTTTTTCGGCCGGAGGCCTCGGAAATCTGAAAGCACGCTTTGAGAGACGCTAGGCGCAGTCCCAGTTCGGGAAGGCTTTCGGTCTATGTCCGTAGGTGCATGGTGTTGCGTCTCGGTTCCCCGCTTGGGTCGAGGTAGGTGGGTGCGATGAATTCCGGTAGCCCGTCTTGGGTGATCTGGACTTTCCATTCGCTTTTGTGGATCAGCCGATGGTGTCTCGTGCAGAGGAGCACGAGGTTGTCGGTTTTCGTTTCGCCGCGGTGCCGCCAGAAAACCAGATGATGCGCCGTGCACCGTTGGACCGGTATGGCGCAACCTGGACACGCGCAGCCGCCGTCCCGGATTTTCAGCGCGTGTTTCTGCCGGGGTGGTGGCGGAACGGCTGGAGCGTCCCACGTCCAGCGGTTGCCCAGCACCGGAGAGAACGACCGGGCGGATGCGGGCGTCGCAGGCGAGGATCCGGACATCGGTGGCGGAGATCGGGCCGACCGGATCGAGGACGCCGTCGCCGACCTCGTTCATCAGGTCGCCGTAGGCCATGGTGACCAGGATCTGCGTCGACTCCCCGGCCTGACCGGGAAGATCGGGGCTGGCGGTCTTCAACCGTACATAGTCAGCGAACGCGTCCCCGTAGCGTTCACCCTGACTGCGGGTGTCGCGGACACCGTCGACGGCCTTGTGCGGTTTGGCCAGCGGATCGAGATCGGACTTCAACCGGGCGTAGGTTTCCAGATCCAAGGTTCCCGCGAACCCGAGCGTGCCATCACGGTGTTTGACGAACCGCAACTCCGGACGGGTGTCCTGGGGGTCTTCGGTGCGGGGTTCTCTACCGTCGGGGTCCATCCTGTCCAGCATCCGACGACCGGCCTTGGCGATCTCCTTCGGCCCGGCCCGCACGTCCTCGGCGGGCACCAACGAGGGGACACGACTCAGCGCGCCGATGACCGCGTCGATCTGACCACCTCCGATCGCGCCCTCCGCCGCAGCTTCAGCGGTCAACGGCGCCAACGGCGGCGCCATATCCCCACCGATGACCACCCCGGGATGAAGGGCAAGCGCCCGATCGGCACGGGCACTGACCTCCTTCTCCGACATTTGGAAGTCCTGAAAAATCAGGCCCGCCAACGTCGAATGCCCATAGCATCCACGAACCCCACGCGCATTCAACTCCGCCAAAATCGCATACTGCTCCGCGTCCAATCGCCGCTTCAAGACTTCGATCTCCTGCTTACGGACATGCAGCGCCGCAGTATCAGCACGCCACCACTCGGTGCGCGCTGTCTGAGGACTGTTTTCGCTGGCCACAGAATCAACAATACCCCTGTTCGACACCTGTGCTAGCACGATTTGCGTAGCGATCCCGAGCGGACCATTTCACTCGATGGGGAACAAAAGACGGTGAATGAACTACGCAGAGTCGTGCGGGCGGTAATGGCGGGCCAGGAAGGCAAAAATGCGTGCCGGGACGGATCCACAGTGAACGCGGCCTGCCACTCACGAACTCCGGCATCGACTCGGACCGCCGCGATCGGGCGTGTACGGAACTTATGCGCGATCCAGGCAGGCTCCGGGGTCATGACGACATCCTTGTCCTCACGGCAGGCCGCGAGATGGTCCGTGGTCGCGCTGCTGCTCGCGTTCGTGGGTTCGCTGCTCGCGCTGCCCGCCGAGGCGGTGCCCGCGCAGGGGATCCGCGCCAGTTACGCCAATCCGGTTCGCAAGGCCGACGGGCACGTCGACGCCAAAGCGACGGTGGACCGGCTCCGTGCGATGAACGCGGACACGTACGCGTTCCTGGTCAACAAGTCCACCGATTGGGCCGATCTGGAGCAGGAGTTCCTGCCCGCCGCCCAGGCGAGCGGCCTCGCGGTCTGGGTCTACCTTGTCCCACCGACAGAGTGTCCCGGCGGCACGAGCTGCGCGGAGTATCTGCCCTACAAGAAGGACTATGTCGCGTGGGGACAGGCGATCGCCCGGCTCTCGGTGCGGTATCCGGTGCTCAAGGCCTGGGCGATGGACGACTTCAACGCCAACACGAGCACGTTCAACACGACCTACACGGCCAAGATGCGCAACGCCGCCAGGGCGATCCAGCCGTCGCTCGACTTCTACCCGGTGGTGTACGCCAACGCCGTCACCCAGTCCTTTGTGGATTCCTACGCCGCGGGCATCGACAGTCTCATCCTGCCGTTCCGTGACGACCCGTACCGCAACACGTTGTGGACCGGGAGCCTCCGCTCGCAGCTGGACCAGGTCGTCGCGCGACTCGCGAGCAAGAGCCGCAAGGCCATTCTGATGGTGTACGCCTCCACCCTGTCACGCACCACGATCACCCCTGACGTCGAGTACGTCCGAACGGTGACCGCGGTCGGCCTGGAGTACGCGGCGGCCGGGAAGCTCGCCGGGGTCATCCAATACGCGCTGCCCTTGACGCCGGGACGGGCGCAGTCGGGAGACGAACGCGTCGCGCACACCGGGAACAGTGCGCTGGTGTTCACGGTGCATCCCGACAACGCCACGACGGCGGGGGACTACGCGGCCGCCAGCGCGACCGTTCGCCTCGACGCGGGGTCGACGTCCTGCCGGATGGTCGTGTGGCACACCGACGACCGGCCCGCCACGAGCCCGCTCGGCTACCACGCGAAGCAGGCGATCGTCGGCGGGACGCAGGTGTGGGAGCGAGACGTCGCCAGCGAGGGGACCGAGTGGTACACCTCTTCGCCGATCGACATCACCCCTCGCCTGAGCGGCGGGTCGGCGACGCTCACCCTGCGCCTGTACGAGAAGAAGGCCGTCACCAGCTATTCGGTCACGGCCCGGATGGACGACATCAGCCTGACCGGCTGCCACGTCGCGAACCCCGGCTTCGAGGCCGACGGTGGCTGGACCTACGGCCGCAAGGGCGGTGACGTCCTGACCGGGCGTCACACCTACGACCCCGTGTACTCGACTTCGGTCCACTCCGCGGTCGGCTCCCTCTACGGGGGCTGAAGGGGACTTTCCCCGCATGACATGCAGGTAAGGGGCCCTTCACCGCGTCGCATGCGGTGAAGGGCCCCTTCAGCCCGCATCAAAACAATCAGGCGTGCTTGATTTTTCCGGTGGGGGGTGCGAGCCTGGGGAGGACGCGAGGAGGCGGGCATGGCTGACCTTGGCGTGATCCTTGGGGATCTCGCGGCGGAATCGCAGGCCATCGACGACGTGGTGGCGAAGCTGCCCGCGTCGGACTGGGCGCGGCAGACCCCGGCCGAAGGCTGGACGATCGCTCATCAGATCGCCCATCTGGCCTGGACGGACAAGAAGGCGCTGATCGCGGCGCGTGGGTCCGAGGCCGAGTGGCAGACGGAGATCGAAGGGCTGCTCGCGACGGGGGAGACCTACGTCGACGACGGTGCGGCCGAGGGAGCGAAGACACCGCCCCGGGAGTTGCTGGCCGGGTGGCGTGCCGTCCGCGCGGAACTGGCCGAAGCGCTTGCCGCGGTGCCCGATGGACAAAAGATCCCTTGGTACGGCCCGCCGATGAGCGCCGCGTCCATGGTGACCGCGCGGCTCATGGAGACCTGGGCGCACGGTCAGGACATCTTCGACACGTTCGGCGTCGCGCGCGAGAACACCGGCAGGCTGTGGCACATCGCCCGCTTCGGCACCCGCACGCGCGACTTCGCCTACAAGCTCAACTCGCTGGCCCCGCCGGCCGAAGAGTTCCGGGTCGAGTTGACCGCGCCGGACGGCTCCACCTGGGCGTTCGGGCCCGAGGACGCCGGGCAGCGGCTCACCGGGAGCGCGGTCGACTTCTGCCTCGTCATCACCCAGCGCCGTCATCCTGACGACACCGACCTCGTCACCACCGGCGCCGACGTCGTGGAGTGGCTCGGGATCGCGCAGGCCTTCGCCGGGCCTCCCGGTGCCGGACGGCGGCCGGGGCAGTTCACATGACCGCGGCCCCGATCAGGATCGGCAACGCGTCCGGGTTCTACGGCGACCGGTTCTCCGCTGTCCGCGAGATGCTCACCGATGGCCCGCTCGACGTGCTGACCGGCGACTACCTGGCCGAGCTGACCATGCTCATCCTCGGCCGCGACCGGATGAAGGACCCGAACCGCGGCTACGCCAAGACGTTCCTCCGGCAGATGGAGGAAAACCTAGCGCTGGCCAAGGAGAAGGGCGTCAAGATCGTCGCGAACGCCGGGGGGCTCAACCCCGCCGGGCTCGCCGACGCGCTCCGTGAGCTGGCCTCGAAACTCGGGGTCGACGTCGCCATCGCGCACGTCGAAGGCGACGACCTGATCCAGCGCGCCGAAGAGCTCGGTTTCGGCAAGACGTTGACCGCCAACGCCTATCTCGGCGCGTGGGGGATCGCGGAATGTCTGAACGCGGGTGCCGACATCGTGGTGACCGGACGCGTCACCGATGCTTCGGTGATCGTCGGTCCGGCCGCCGCGCACTTCGGCTGGGCGCGCGACGACTACGACGCGCTCGCCGGCGCGGTCGCGGCCGGGCACGTGATCGAATGCGGCACGCAGGCCACCGGCGGCAACTACGCGTTCTTCACCGAGCAGGAGATCGGCGTCCCTGGCTTCCCGATCGCCGAGATCTCCGCCGACGGCACCAGCGTGATCACCAAACATCCCGGCACCGGCGGCGTGGTGAACGCCGGAACCGTGACCGCGCAACTGCTTTACGAGATCACCGGTGCCCGTTACGCCGGGCCGGACGTCACGACACGGTTCGACACGCTGACCCTGACCGACGACGGCCCGGACCGCGTCCGGATCACCGGTGTCACCGGGGAGCCGCCGCCCCCGACGCTCAAAGTCTGCCTGAACGGGCTCGGTGGCTTCCGCAACGAGACCACGTTCGTCCTCACCGGACTCGACATCGAAGCGAAAGCCGCGCTGGTCAAGGAACAACTCGGTGGCGCGCTCAAAGCCCGCCCGCCGTCGGAGGTCCGCTGGACGCTGGCCCGTACCGATCAGGCCGACGCCGAAACCGAACAGCAAGCGAGTGCGTTGCTGCACGTCGCGGTGAAGGACGCCGATCTGGAGGTCGCCGGGCGCGCGTTCAGCGGTGCGGCGATCGAACTCGCCCTGGCGAGTTATCCCGGCTTCCACGTCACCGCGCCTCCCGCGGCCGCCTCGCCGTACGGCGTCTACCGGGCCGCTTTCGTTGACGCGAAAGAGGTTCCACACGTCGCCGTCCTGCCGGACGGAGAGCGCCGCGACATCGCGCAAGCCGACGACACCTTGGCTCTGTCCGATGTGGACGAATACGGTCTGCCCGCCCCCTACACGCAGGCACAGGTCCGCCGGGCACCGCTCGGCAAGGTGATCGGCGCCCGCAGCGGGGACAAGGGCGGCAACGCGAACGTCGGCGTCTGGGCTCGCTCCGACGAGGCGTGGCGCTGGCTCGCGCACCGGCTCACCGTCACCGAGTTCAAACTGCTGCTTCCGGAGACCGCCGACCTGGAGGTCCAGCGTCATCTGCTGCCGAACCTGCGGGCGATCAACTTCGTCGTCGAAGGCATCCTCGGCGAGGGCGTCGCGTCGCAGGCGCGGTTCGATCCGCAGGCGAAGGCACTCGGGGAATGGCTGCGCTCCCGCGAGATCGACATCCCGGAGGCTCTCCTGTGACCGACCTCTTCACCACGCAGGAACGCGTCGAGCTGCGCAAGACCGTCCGGCGGTTCGCCGAAACCGAGATCCTGCCGCATCTCGACGACTGGGAACGCGAGGGCGAACTGCCCCGCGACCTGCATCGCAAGGCCGGGGAACTCGGGCTGCTCGGCGTCGGCTTCCCCGAGGAGGTCGGCGGTGGTGGCGGCGACTATCTCGACGCCGTGGTCATCGCCGAGGAACTGCACTACGCGGGCGGTTCCGGCGGCCTCTTCGCCTCGCTTTTCACCTGTGGCATCGCCGTCCCGCATATCGCGGCTGCCGGGGATCCGGTGCAGATCGAACGCTGGGTCCGGCCGACGCTGGAGGGGGCCAAGATCGGCTCGCTCGCGGTCACCGAACCCGACGGCGGTTCCGATGTCGCCGGTATCCGTACCACCGCGGCGCGCGAGGGCGACGAGTACGTCATCAACGGTGCCAAGACCTTCATCACCTCGGGTTGCCGCGCCGACTTCGTGACCACCGTGGTCCGCACCGGCGAATCCGGCGCCCACGGCATCTCGCTCATCGTGGTCGAACGCGGCACACCAGGCTTCACCGTCTCTCGCAAACTGGAGAAGATGGGCTGGCTCTGCTCGGACACCGCCGAGCTGTCCTATGTGGACGTCCGGGTGCCAGCGGAAAACCTGATCGGCGCCGAGAACAGCGGTTTCGCGCAGGTCGCCACCCAGTTCGTCACCGAGCGGGTTTCGCTGGCGGTGCAGGGTTACGCGCACGCGCAGCGAGCACTCGACCTGACGCTGGACTGGTGCCGCCTGCGCGAGACCTTCGGCCGTCCGCTGATCTCCCGTCAGCTGGTGCAGCACAAGCTCACCGAGATGGCCCGGAAGATCGACGTCGCGCGGTCCTATACCCGGCAGGTCGCGCTGCGGCACGTCGCGGGCGAAGAGGTCATCGCCGAGGCCTGTTTCGCGAAAAACACCGCCGTCGAGACCGCCGAATGGGTGGTCAACGAGGCTGTCCAGCTGCACGGCGGGCTCGGCTACATGCGGGAGGCCGAAGTGGAGCGTCACTACCGTGACGTCCGCATCCTCGGTATCGGCGGCGGTACCAACGAGATCCTCACCGGCTTGGCCGCGAAGCGATTGGGATACACCGCATGAGCACGATCAGGTCCTCTGTGGACCCGCGGAGCGAGGAATTCGCCGCCAATCGCGAGTCCATGCTCGGCAAACTCACCGAGATCGACGGCGAGCACGCCAAGGCGATCGCGGGCGGCGGCGAGAAGTACGTCACCCGGCACCGCAAACGCGGCAAGCTGCTCGCCCGCGAACGGATAGAACTCCTCCTCGACGAGGACTCGCCGTTCCTGGAACTGTCGCCGCTCGCGGCCTGGGGTTCGGACTACCAGGTCGGCGCCAGCGTGATCACCGGTATCGGCGTGGTCGAGGGTGTCGAGTGCATGATTTCGGCGAGCGATCCCACGGTCAAAGGCGGGGCGAGCAACCCGTGGACGGCCAAGAAGAGCTACCGCGCCGCGGACATCGCCGCGCAGAACCGACTGCCGGTGATCAACCTCGTCGAGTCCGGCGGCGCGGATCTGCCGACGCAGAAGGAGATCTTCATCCCCGGCGGCCGGATCTTCCGCGACATCACGCGGTCTTCGGCGGCGAAGATCCCGACGATCGCGCTGGTGTTCGGCAACTCCACCGCGGGCGGCGCGTACCTGCCCGGCATGTCGGACTACGTCGTGATGGTCAAGGAACGCGCGAAAGTGTTCCTCGGCGGGCCGCCGCTGGTCAAGATGGCCACCGGTGAGGAGTCCGACGACGAATCGCTCGGCGGCGCCGAGATGCACGCCCGCACGTCGGGTCTCGCCGACTACCTCGCGGCCGACGAAGAGGACGCGATCCGGCTCGGCCGCAGCATCGTCAAACGGCTCAACTGGACCAAACAGGGCCCGACGCCGAAACCGGACTACGCCGAACCGCTGTACCCGGCCGAAGACCTGCTCGGCATCGTGCCCGCCGATCTCAAGGTGCCGTTCGACCCGCGCGAGGTGATCGCCAGGGTCGCCGACGGTTCGGACTTCGACGAGTTCAAACCCTTGTACGGCAGCAGTCTCGCCACCGGATGGGCGAATATCCACGGCTACCCGGTCGGTGTCCTCGCCAACGCGCAGGGCGTGCTGTTCGGCGAGGAATCGCAGAAGGCGGCGCAGTTCATCCAGCTGGCCAACCAGATCGACACGCCGCTGGTCTTCCTGCACAACACCACCGGTTACATGGTCGGCAAGGAGTACGAGCAGAGCGGCATCATCAAACACGGCGCGATGATGATCAACGCCGTGTCGAACTCGAAGGTGCCGCATCTGTCGGTGCTCATGGGCGCCTCGTACGGTGCCGGGCATTACGGTATGTGCGGCCGTGCGTACGATCCCCGGTTCCTCTTCGCCTGGCCCAGCGCGAAATCCGCGGTTATGGGGCCGCAGCAGCTGGCCGGTGTGCTGTCCATCGTGGCCCGTGCCGCCGCGGTCTCGCGGGGGCAGGACTACAACGAGGAGCACGACGCCGCCATGCGCGCCATGGTGGAGGGACAGATCGAGGCGGAGTCGATGCCGATGTTCCTCTCCGGGATGCTCTACGACGACGGGATCATCGATCCCCGCGACACCCGCACGGTGCTCGGGCTCAGCCTGTCCGTGATCCACAATGGACCAGTGAAGGGCGCCGAAGGCTTCGGCGTCTTCAGGATGTGAGCGGCATGATCGAGAAGCTTCTGGTCGCCAACCGCGGGGAGATCGCCCGCCGCGTGTTCCGCACCTGCCGTGACGCCGGGATCGGCACGGTCGCGGTGTTCTCCGACGCGGACGCCGACGCGCCGCACACGGCCGAGGCGGACGTCGCCGTCCGGCTGCCGGGCAACGCGCCGTCCGACACCTATCTGCGCGCCGAACTGCTGATCAAGGCGGCCGTCGAGACCGGCGCCGACGCGATCCACCCCGGCTACGGCTTCCTTTCCGAGAACGCCGCGTTCGCCCGTGCGGTGATCGACGCCGGGCTCATCTGGGTCGGCCCGCCGCCAGAGGCCATCGAGAGCATGGGCTCGAAAGTCGAGTCCAAGCGGATGATGGCCGACGCCGGTGTCCCGATCCTATCCGAACTGGACCCGGCCGAGGTCACCGACAACGAACTTCCCTTGCTGGTCAAGGCATCCGCCGGTGGCGGCGGGCGCGGTATGCGCGTGGTGCGTTCACTCGGCGAACTCGCCGAGGCCGTCGAAGGGGCGAGTGCGGAGGCCGCCTCGGCCTTCGGTGACGCGACCGTGTTCTGCGAGCGGTATCTGGAGACCGGGCGCCACATCGAGGTCCAGGTGCTCGCCGACACCCACGGCACCGTCTGGGCGGTGGGGGAGCGGGAATGCTCGATCCAGCGCCGTCACCAGAAGGTCGTCGAAGAGGCACCGTCGCCGCTCGTCGACGACGCTATGCGGGAAGCGCTGTTCGACGCCGCGCGCAAAACCGCGCAGGCGATCGACTACGTCGGCGCCGGGACGGTCGAGTTCCTCGCCGGTCCGGACGGGCGGTTCTACTTCCTGGAGATGAACACCCGGCTCCAGGTCGAGCATCCGGTCACCGAGGCCACGACCGGACTCGATCTGGTTTCCTGGCAACTGCGGATCGCGGAGGGCGAGCACCTCCCGATCGACGAGCCGGAGACACGGGGTCACGCGATCGAGGTCCGGCTCTACGCCGAGGACCCGGCCACGGGCTGGCAGCCGCAGAGCGGCACCCTGCACCGCTTCGAACTTCCCGCCGCGCAGCGGGAGTTCGAGGTGGGCCCGGGCGTCCGGCTCGACTCCGGCTTCGTCAGCGGCCAGACCGTCGGCGTGCACTACGACCCGATGCTCGCCAAGGTGATCGCCTACGCCCCGGACCGCCGGAGCGCGGCACGGGCGCTGGCCGGAGCGCTGGCGGGCGCGGAGATCCATGGCGTGGTGACCAACCGCGACCTGCTCGTGAACGTGCTCAGGCACGAAGCCTTCCTCGCCGGAGAGACCGACACGGCGTTCTTCGACCGGCACGGACTCGATACCTTGGCACGTCCACTGGCCACTGTGGACACCGTACGGATTTCCGCGCTCGCCGCGGCTTTGGCTGGCGCGGCCGGGAACCGGGCGGGCGCTCAGGTGCAGGGACGGCTGCCGAGCGGGTGGCGCAACGTCCACTCCCAGGGGCAGCGCAAACGCTTTCTTCAGGGAGACGACGAGATCGAGGTCGTCTACACACTCACCCGTGACGGCCTGCGCGCCGACGGATTCGACGGTGTGGAACTGGTTTCGGCCACAGGCGATCACGTCGTTCTCGAGGTCGCCGGGGTGCGACGGACGTTCGCCGTCGCCCGGTACGGCGCCGCGGTGTACGTCGATTCGCCCGAAGGCACCGTCGAACTGAGCGTGGTGCCGAGGTACCCGGATCCGGACGCGGCGCTCGCCGCCGGTTCGCTCGTGGCGCCGATGCCGGGCACGGTCGTCCGGCTCGCGGTCGAGGCCGGTGACACCGTCAAGACCGGCGATCCGTTGCTGTGGCTGGAAGCGATGAAGATGGAACACCGGATCGCGGCGCCGGCCGACGGCGTCGTGACCGAACTCCCGGTGGTCGTCGGACAACAGGTCGAGGTGGGCACGATCCTCGCGGTGGTAGGAGAGAACGAATGAACGCGATGAACTTCACCGAACCCGAGGAGCGGGTCGCGCTGCGGGCGGCGGTCGCCGAACTCGGCAAGAAGTACGGGTACGAGTACTACGCCAAGCAGGCCCGCGCCGGGTTCAAAACCGAGGAACTGTGGGCCGAGGCAGGACGGCTCGGCTACCTCGGCGTGAACCTGCCCGAGGAGTACGGCGGCGGGGGAGCGGGCATCGCCGATCTCGCCGCGGTGCTCGAAGAACTCGCAGCCGCGGGAAGCCCGCTGCTGCTCATGGTCGTCTCGCCGGCGATCTGCGGCACGGTCATCTCACGCTTCGGCACCGACGAGCAGAAGAAGCGCTGGCTGCCCGGCATCGCCGACGGCAGCAGGCGGATGGTCTTCGCGATCACCGAGCCCGACGCCGGGTCGAACTCGCACAAGATCACCACCACCGCCAAACGCGACAGTGGTGATTGGGTCCTCAGTGGACGGAAGGTCTACATCTCCGGTGTCGACGAGGCGGACGCCGTCCTGGTCGTGGGCCGCACCGAGGACTCGAAGACCGGCAAGCTCAAGCCCGCGCTGTTCATCGTCCCGACCGACGCGCCCGGCTTCGAGTACAAGCAGATCGAGATGGACCTGATCTCGCCGGAGAAGCAGTTCGGCCTGTTCCTCGACGACGTCCACCTGCCAGCCGACGCGCTGGTCGGCGAGGAGGACGCGGCGATCGCGCAACTGTTCGCCGGGCTCAACCCCGAACGGATCATGGGCGCGTCGTTCTCGCTCGGCATCGCGCGGTACGCGCTGTCCAAGGCCGTCGCCTACGCCAACGAGCGCAAGGTGTGGGGCGGCGTACCGATCGGCGGTCACCAGGGGCTCGCGCATCCGCTGGCCGAGATCAAAATCGAGCTGGAACTGGCCAAGCTGATGACGCAGAAGGCAGCCTCGCTCTACGACTCCGGTGACGACTTCGGCGCGGGCGAGTCGGCGAACATGGCGAAGTACGCCGCGGCCGAGGTCGCCATCCGCGCGGTCGACCAGGCCGTGCAGACCCACGGCGGCAACGGTCTCGCCAGCGAATACGGGCTGGGCACGCTGGTCACGGCCGTCCGGCTGGGCCGCATCGCACCGGTGAGCCGCGAGATGGTGCTCAACTTCGTCGGCCAGCACAGCCTGGGTCTTCCCAGGTCCTACTGAGAGGCCTCCCCATGAGCACGCTCCACGGCAAGACGATCATCGTCTCCGGCGGCAGCCGCGGAATCTGCACCGCGGCGATCCGCAACGTCGTCGGCGCGGAACTGGCGGCGAAATCGCGGACGCCGGACATCATGGCCGACGCCGCGCACGCGATCCTCACCAAACCGAGCCGCGAGGCGTCGAGGAATTTCTACCTCGACGACGAGGCGCTGGCCGCCGAAGGCGTCATCGACTTCTCGAGATACCGCATCGGTGAGCGCGAGGAAGACCTGCAGCTCGATTTCTGGGTCGACGAACGACGATGATCCGCGAACCGCAGCAGGAGCGCAGCCGGACGACTCGGCGGCGGCTGGTCGAGGCCGCCGTCGAGACGATCGGGGAGCTGGGCTGGAACGGGACCACGGTCGCCGTCATCGCCGAACGCGCCGGAGTCTCGCGCGGTGCCGCGCAGCACCACTTCCCGGCCAGGGAAGACCTGGTCGCGGCCGCGGTCGAACACGTCGGTGCGATCCAGATCGTGGAACTACGCTCCCGCGCGGCGGAACTGCCGTCGGGACGGTCGCGGATCGAGCGGGCCGTCGACATGGTGCTGAACCTCTACAGCGGGCCGATGTTCCGAGCCGCGCTCCACCTGTGGGTCGCGGCTTCGACCGACGACGGACTGCGCGCGACCCTGGTGCCGCTGGAGGCACGGGTCGGCAGGGAAGCACACCGGGTGACCGTCGAACTTCTCGGCGTCGACGAGTCCCACCAGGGCGCTCGTGAGCTGGTCCAGGCCACTCTCGATCTCGCCCGCGGCCTGGGGCTGGCGAATCTGCTGACCGATGACACGAAGCGCCGCAAGCAGATCGTCGCGCAGTGGGCCAGGGTCCTGGAGCCCACCCTGGCATCGGCGAAGAACACGTGGATCGAACGGAACGAAGAAATTCCCGGGAACGTCTGAGATCTTGTTAACACTGATGGAGCAGCAACCGATAACACGGTGTGAGTGCTGCTGATTCAGGTAGCTGATCGAGAGAGGTTAGTCCGGTGTCCGGTTCAGAGGTCGAGTTGTCCCATCGAGCCATGGCGATGCTGCGAGCGGTCGCGGCCCGCCGCGCCCAGATGTCGTGCAGCTGCGAGCCGGACCTCTTCATCGACGGGTTCGCCTGCTGTGACCAGATGACCGCGCACGCCCTCGCCCACAGTGGTTACATCCGCCCCGCCGAGTCCACCGGCCTCTCCGCCGTCACCGGTCGCGTTCCCGCCGAGCTGACCGAAGCGGGCGTGGCCGCGATCGCGGTCACCGCGGCTGCCTGACCCTTCACCGCACCGTCTGTCCGATGTGGACGAGATCCGTTTACAACAGGCTCCCGCGTTCCTAGGATCCACCCCGGGATGAGGCCGTCGCGCTTCGCGACGGACCGGGGTTGGGAGGTGCCGATGGCACGCACGGCTCGCCGCCACAGCGGTGGGGACGCCCTGAGCGAACTGATGCGGGCGGCCGGCGCGGCACCCCGCCGCCGGGGACCGCGCGGGCCGAGGCACCGGGCTCCGAGCGCCGCCGCTCCCGGCAACGGGAAGCTCTGGCGGATTTCCGTGCTTTCGGCGGGCGGTCTCGTCGTCGGCGGTCTGCTGGCCGTGCTGCTCACCCCGGCCGACTCGGCCGATGTAAGCCCGGGAACGCCTCTCCCGCCGCCGTCACTGACCATCGCGCCGCAGGCTGCCGAGGTCCCGGACGACGCGGTGCCTACACCCGTCCCGTCGGGCCCGCCGGGCGGCAGCGTCGCGCCCCCGCCGCCACTGACCGCGTCGATGAACGGCTCGGAGACGCCGTCTCCCACCCCGACGCCGGTCACCACGCCCGAACGGCAGGATCCGCGTGCCGGTCACCACGACAACGAGTGGTTTTACGACCGCTACTACGGCGGTTATCAAGGCGGCGGCCGACGGCCGTACTGGGGCGGATAGCGCCGTTCGGGCGATCGGCGGTATCGCCGCCGAATTCACCGGTATCCATCGTTTTCCGACCGAACACGACGCCGTCGCCGCGGCGGTCGAGGCGGCGACGCAGAACGTGTCGAGGGGATCCGGTTTCGGTGGCGAACGTGTTGCGCAGCATCGATTGCAACCTCGCCGGACTGCGGCCGCTGAAGGCCGAGACCCCGGTCGACACCCGCGACCCTCTCCGGCGTGGTGGTGAAGGCCCTTCCTTACTTCGAGGATCAGGGTCCCGGCAAAGTCGAGGTCTTGCAGGTCAGGCGGCTATTCGTCGCTGCGTGAGGCTGACGATGTGGGAATGGGGGCGTCGAGTGTCCCCATTCCCACATCGTCGCGGGGGTCACACCGGTTGCGGAGCTTGAGCCATAGAGGTTCAGGGACATGCCCACCTCGGGCCTGGCAGGCACTGGCAATGTCAAGTCCGAACTGCCATCAGCAGCGCTGACCAGCAGCTTCGCGACTTTGCCGAGACCTTGACTTTGCGAGCGGGGAAAGAGGCCTTCACGGACTGGAACGGAGGTCAGCCGGTGTAACCCGCCACGATCTTCGTGTAGTCGTACTTGCCCTGTGCGATTCCCGCGCAGTTGTTGCAATCGCGGTTCACCGCCCAGAACGACAACCGGGCGAGATGTTTGCTCGCCGCGTAGTCGCGGATCGCGCGGAAGTCGGCGACGCTGACCGTCTCGCCCGCCACATCGGTCTTCCCGTTCATCGAAGAGAGCCCGCTGCGCCGGTAGGCCGCGTCGTCGCTCAGGCCGAAGGTGGACTTCACGACGTTCTTGAGCCCCTCCACGGCACTGCGGGTCTTGCCCGCCATGTCACCGCCGTTGGAGAAGTTGAACGGCATGACCGACCACGCGTCGACCCCCGAGCCGAGGATCTTCGACTGGGAGATCAGCCGCTTCCCGTGCGAGTTGGGGCCGCCGACGTCGGTCGGGATGGTGATGACCACGCGCAGGCCGGGGTTCTTCTGTTTCGTGAGTTTGACGGCGTTCAGGATCCGGTCCTGGACGGTGTAGTTCTCGAATTCGTCGGTGTTCTCGATGTCGAGGTCGATCGCCTTGAGTTTGTAGGCGTCGATGACCTTCTGGTACGCGCCGGCGAGTGCCGCGGGTGTGCCACACTTCGGGCCGAGCTTCGTGCCGGACCAGCCGCCGAACGACGGGATGACGTCACCGCCCTTGGCCCGGATGTTGTTGATCATCGTGGCGTCGGAACCGGTGAGTGAACGGCTGCCGTCCCATTTCGGGTTGCAACCGCCGTCGGAGAGGATGAACGCGAGGGTGAAGGCCTTGACCCCGGTGGCGTTCATCGCGGCGATCGGGTCCGTCTGTCCCGACCACTGGTACAGATAGGGCGAGGCGAGTACCGCGTCCGGGGCCGCCGAGGCGACGGGGGCGACGCCGACAGCCGTGGCGAGAGCGGCACCGACGGCAGTGGCCAGTGTCGCCCAGCGGCTCAAGGATTTCATAGGTCCTCCAACTGGTACGCGCGCATCGAGGCGCGCAGGTGTGGAGCACCTCCGTCTTGACGCGGCGTATCAACCAGGAGGTCACTGTTTGCTCACTCACAGTGGACTAGACCATTGAGGACTGTCAAGAATTCACCGGATTTACCGGGCGGAACGACCGACCTTAGTAGGGGGGCGATACCCGGAAAGCGGATCGACAGTTCC
The DNA here is from genome assembly GCF_047608695.1 of Amycolatopsis sp. cmx-11-32. NCBI lineage: Bacteria > Bacillati > Actinomycetota > Actinomycetes > Pseudonocardiales > Pseudonocardiaceae > Amycolatopsis > Amycolatopsis sp. cmx-11-32. Next base: position 351,208 of record NZ_JADNQN010000006.1, read on the forward strand.
GCGATTACCGGCTAGTTTGCCGAAATGGTGGGGGACTCCCTGATGGCTACCGGAAGCCGCGGCCGAAGCGACCGGCTCGCCGCGCCGCGGCGGATTCTGGGGACCTGGAGCCTGTGGGAACTACCCAGGCGGGGCCTGATCGGGTACCTGCTCCTCGTCGACGCGGCCGCCTTGGCCGCCATCACCTACCTCTTCGTGCTGCGGCCGCCCGCGTCGTCGTCACTGCTCCCGTTTTCCGCGCTGCTGGCGGGAATGATCCTCAGTTCGGAGCTTTCGCGGCCCGTTGAGCGGTCCCGCGCCGACACCCGGCTCGGCGCCGGCCTGGACGCGGCCTGGATCTTCGCGGGCGCGCTGCTGCTGCCACCCGCGCTGGCCGCCGTGCTCGTCGTCGCGTCGGCGGGATACCGCTGGTGCCGGATCCGGCGCGGGATCCCGCATCGCCAGGTGTTCGCGGCCTCCGCCACCATGCTGGCGGCTCTCGGTGCCTCGCTCGTCCCACTGCTGCTGCACGCACCGCCGTTCGCCGACGCGACAAGGGATTTCGAAAGTTTCGCCCTGGTTTTCGCGACCGGTCTGGTGTTCCTGTCCGTCGACGCCGCCTTGGCCGCCCCCGCGGCCGAATTCGGGGCGGAGCCGTCGGGATTCGCCTTCGACACGGCGATGGTCGCTTTCGGCCTGCTGCTCGCGTGGTCGGCGGTGGACTGGCCGTTCGTCACCGTGGTACTCGCCGGCGCGCTCGTGGTACTGCACCGGGCGGGGGCGATGCGCGCGCTGCGCGGCCACGCGGGTACGGACTCCGGCACCGGACTGCTGACCGCTTCGTCCTGGTTGGACGGTGCCCGCACCCAATTCGACCTGCTTCGCGGCCGTGGCGCCGATCTTTCGCTGCTGATGCTCGATCTCGACCATTTCGCCAGGCTCAACGACCGGCACGGCAGGCAGGTCGGAGACGACGTGCTTCGCGCGGTCGCGGACACTTTGCGCGCGGAGGTCCGCGCGGCGGACCTGGTCGGCCGGTTCGGCGGCGAGGAGTTCATTGTCCTGCTGCCCGGTACGAGCCGGTTCGACGCGCACGCGATCGCCGAACGCATCCGGCTGCGGATCTCGTCGACGTTCGTCTCACTGGGTGGGACGTTCGCCGGGGCGACCGTTTCGATCGGGGTCTCGTCGCATCCCGTCGGCGGCGAGACGCTCGACAGGCTCGTCGGCGCGGCGGATCAGGCGTTGCGTGCGGCCAAGGGGGCCGGGCGCAACCGGACCGTCGTCTTCGAAACCGAAGAATCGCTCGACTAGTTCCCGGTGGGCACGCCGATGTCCTCGAACCACAGTTCCGGATGGTCCTGGATGAACTCGGTCATCAGCGCGGTGCACGCCGAGTCGTCGAGCAGGGTGATCTCGACGCCGTTCTCCTCGAGCCAGCCGTGCCCGCCCTCGAACGTGGCGGCCTCGCCGATGATCACCCGGCCGATGCCGAACTGGCGCACCAGCCCGCTGCAATACCAGCAGGGGGAGAGGGTGGTGACCATGATCGTGTCCCGGTAGTGCGGTCGCCTGCCCGCGTCTCGGAACGCGGAGGTCTCGGCGTGCATCGACGGGTCGCCGTCCTGGACCCGGCGGTTGTGCCCGCGGCCGAGCAGGGCACCGGCGGTGTCGAACAACGCGGCGCCGATCGGAACCCCGCCTTCGGCCTTGCCGAGTTCGGCCTCTTCGCGGGCGACGGACAGCAGCTGCGCGGGATCGATCACCCAGGCCACCTTACGGGTTCACGATGCCCTTATGGCGGGCTGGCCGTTTCGCGTGACTGGTTGGACGGCACGTATGACCAGACGGACGACACGCGTGACGGGATGGACGACACGCTTGCGGCCGGGCTACGTGGCGAGTCGTCCCTCTGGACACGCGTGTCGTCCCGCTAGTCACGCGAAACCACCACCGGCGCACCGCAGAGGTACCTGAGACACCCTCCGCCCTGGCCACTCACGAGTCCGATGCGGACCGGAACTGTCCTCGATTTCTGCAACACTCCTTCTCATGAAGCGAGCGAACCGATGACCACGGGCACGTCGGCACGGCTGCTGAGACTGCTGTCGCTGCTGCAGGCGCGGCGCGACTGGCCGGGCGCCGACCTGGCCGACCGGCTGCGGGTGGACGTCCGCACGGTCCGGCGCGACGTCGAGCGGTTGCGGGAGCTGGGTTACCCGGTGCACGCCACACCGGGGGTCGCGGGCGGCTACCGGCTCGGCGCGGGGGCCGCGCTGCCGCCGCTGCTGCTGGACGACGACGAGGCCGTCGCGGTCGCCGTCGGGCTCCGTACGGCCGCGAACGGGACGGTGTCGGGGATCGAGGAGACCTCGGTGCGCGCCCTCGCGAAACTGGAGCAGGTGCTGCCCGCCCGGCTTCGGCACCGGGTGGCCGCGCTCAACACCGCGATGATCCCGCTCGGCGGCGTCGTCCCGGTCGTCGACGCGGACGCGCTGACCGTCATCGCGTCCGCGTGCCGTGACCATCAGCGGCTCCGGTTCGGCTATTGCGGTCACAAGGGCGACGTCACCGAGCGGTACATCGAGCCGCTGAGGATGGTGCACACCGGGCGCCGGTGGTACCTGATCGCGTTCGACCTCGACCGCGACGACTGGCGGACCTTCCGCGTCGACCGCATCGACGGCGTCCCGGACACCAGTTTCCGCTTCACACCGAGGGAACCGCCGGCCGAGGACCTCGCGGCCTACGTCTCCCGCGGGATCACGTCGTCGGCGTATCCGTACCAAATGGTCCTGCGGGTGAACGCCTCGGCGGACGCGCTCGCCGAATACGTGTCACCGACCGCCGGGACGATCGAGGCCATCGACGAGCACACCTGCCGGGTCAGGGTCGGATCCAACGACCTGTCCGTGATGCCTTACTACCTCGCCCATTGGGACGTCGACTTCGTCGTGGAGGAGGCACCGGACGAGGTCAAGGAGCGGCTACGGCTGGTCGCCGACCGTTTCGCGCGCGCGGTCGTTTGAGTCCGAAGTGGACTTCGCGGCTCGCTTGGCCAGCAGACCGATCGAGCCGAGCGAGATCAGTGCCAGCACGATGATGTAGAGCGACACCGACATCGAGGTCCCGGTGGATTCCAGCAGCAGCACCATGATGAACGGCGCGAGCCCGCCGCCGACGACCGCGCTGATCTGGTAACCGAGTGAGGCGCCGGTGTAGCGCATCTCGGCGGTGAACAGTTCGGCGAACAGTGCCGCCTGCGGGCCGTACATGATGCCAAGGAACAGCGATCCGACGAACGAGGCGACCACGAACAGCGGTAGCGAAGCCGTGTCGATCAGCAGGAACATCGGGATCGCCCAGAGCGCGACACCCACCGCGCCGAAGGTGTAGATCTTGAGCCTGCCGATGCGGTCGGACAGTTTCGCCGACAGCGGGATGATCGCCAGCTGCACCGTGCTGATCAGCAGGGTGGCGACGAGCACGGTGGTGCGCGACATCCCCAGATGACGGGTCGCGTAGTCGAGGACGCCGTTGAGCAGGATGTAGAAGGTGGCGGTGTTGACCATGAACGAACCGCCCGCCAGCAGCACGGTGCCCTTGTGGTCGCGCAGGACGTCGCGCAGCGGCGACTTGGCGCGGCCGCGTTCCTCGGCGGTGAGTTTCGCTTCGGCGCGGCGGTATTCCGGGGTTTCGTCGATCTTGACGTGCATGTACCAGGCCAGTCCGAGCACGAGAATGCCGACGAGGAACGGAATGCGCCACGCCCAGGTGAGGAAGTCGGACGGCGGGGCGACCTGCGCGGCGATCAGGAACACCGTGTTCGCCAGCACCACGCCGATCGGGACACCCAGCTGGACCAGGCTGCCGTAGAGGCCGCGTTTGCCGGGCGGCGCGTATTCGGTGGCGAGCAGCATCGCGCCACCCCACTGCGCGCCGACCGCCACACCCTGTACGAGCCGCAGCAGCACCAGGAGGATCGGCGCGGCGATGCCGATCGTGTCGTAGGTCGGGAGCAGGCCGATCAGCGTCGTCGCCGCACCCATCAGCGCGATCGCCAGCACCAGCACGGGTTTCCGGCCGCGTTTGTCGCCGAGGCTGCCCGCGATGATCCCGCCGAGCGGCCGGGCGAGGAAGCCGACCGCGAAGGTCGCGAACGAGGCCAGGACACCGGCCGCCGCGTTGGTGGTGGGGAAGAAGGTCTTCCCGAACACCAGGGCGGCGGCGATTCCGAAGACGAAATAGTCGTACCACTCGACAGAGGACGCGAGCGCCGCGGCGCTCGCGGCCCGCCTGCGCTGGGACACGGTGATCGTCGGTTCCGCGGCGGTTTCAGGGGCGTTCGGTGCACTGTCGGCCATCTGGGTGCCCTTCGCTCGGCGCTGCTGCGGCGATGCAGTCCGGGCAAGTTAACAACCGCTTAGTATGTGGTCAACGTCTCATCGGATATTTCTCGATACCGACCGGTTGGTATGTCACGCTGGTGCCGATATCGCCGACGGAGGTCGACTCAGTACCGGTCAGGAGAGTTTCGTGCCGAGCATGCGGAGCACCAGCTCGCTGTACTCCTGGCCCAGCTTCTTCGGCGTCTGGCGGGCACGGTCGCTGTACCAGCGGGAGACGTCGACGCCGAGCGAAAGCACGGCGCGCGCGGCGGTGTGCGGGTCGCCGACGGTGAACACCCCGGCCTCCGAGCCTTCGGTGATGACTTCGCGCACGATCTGCTCGATGCGGCGGCGCAGCTTCGCGACGATCTCGAACTCTTCGTCAGGGAGCGCGTGCAGTTCGTACTGCACGACGCGTGCCACGGTGTGCCGCCGGGCGTGCCAAGCCACGAAGTCCTCGACCAGTAGCCGGATTCGCTCGACCGGGTCGGTCTCACGGGCGACGACGCTCTCGACGAGTGAGAGGGTCTGCTCGTGGCCGTACTTGGAGATCGCGAAAAGCAGCGCCGCCTTGGACGGGAAGTGCACGTACAGCGCTGCGGGGCTCATCCCCGCCGCCGAGGCGATGTCCCGGGTGGTGGTCGCGTGGTAGCCGCGCCTCGCGAAGGATTCGACCCCGGCCAGCATCAGCCGCCGCGCCGTCTCCGGCTGGACGTCGGGCCACAGTTCGGCCGACAGCGACATGGTCATCCGCAGATCCTCCCAGACGCTCGTACCGGATGGTGGGCTTGACACCGACTGCGGACCTTTCCATTGTAAGTGAGCGCTCGCTTAGTGAACTGGTCGTCTAGTGAACACAGAGGAGATCGACAGAGTGAACTCGTTGAAAGATCGCGTCGCGATCGTCACCGGCGCGAGCCGGGGTATCGGCTTCGGGATCGCCAAGGACCTGGTCGAGCGCGGCGCGAAGGTGTGCATCACCGCGCGCAAGCCGGAGCCGCTGGCCGAGGCCGTCGCCGAACTGGGTGGCGAGGCGGTCGCGATCGCCGTCCCCGGCAAGGCCGACGACGCCGCGCACCAGGACGAGGCCGTCGCCAAGACCATCGAGACCTTCGGCCGGCTGGACATGCTGGTCAACAACACCGGTATCAACCCGGTGTACGGGCCGACGCTGGACATCGAGCCCGAGGCAGCGGCGAAGATCTTAGCCGTCAACGTGCTCGCGCCGCTTTCGTGGACCCGCCGGGCGCGGGACGCGTGGATGGGGGAGCACGGCGGCGCGGTGGTGAACGTCGCGTCCGTCGCCGGGCTCGGCGCGTCACCCGGGATCGGCATGTACGGGGTCAGCAAGGCCGCGCTGATCCGGCTCACCAAGGAACTCGGCTTCGAGCTGGGCCCGAAGATCCGCGTGAACGCCGTCGCGCCCGCCGTGGTCAAGACCAAGTTCGCGACCGCGCTGTACGAAGGCCGCGAGGAAGAGGTCTCGGCGTCCTATCCGATGAAGCGCCTCGGAGTGCCGGCCGACATCGCGAGCGCCGTGTCGTTCCTTCTCTCGGAAGAGGCGGGCTGGATCACCGGGCAGACGATCGTCCTCGACGGCGGCGTGACGCTGGCGGGTGGGCTGTGACCGTGTTGTTCACCGGATCCGGCGTCGTCATCACCGGCGGAGGCGGCGGCATCGGTGCCGCCCTCGCCCGCCGGTTCGCCACCGAAGGGGCGAGGGTCGTCGTCGGCGACCTGAACGGGGACGCCGCCGCCGAGGTCGCGAAGGAGATCGGTGGAACCGCCGTCGTCGGCGACGCCGCCAGTGAGGCGGGCGTCGCGTCGCTGATCGAGACCGCTCGCGAAACCCTCGGTGAGGTCGACGTTTTCTGTGCCAACGCCGGGATCGCGCCGATGGGCGGCGTCGACGCGCCCGAGGAGGACTGGGCACGGATCTGGGACGTCAACGTGATGGCGCACGTACGGGCGGCGCGGCTGTTGCTGCCGGTGTGGCTCGACCGCGGTCGCGGGCACTTCATTTCGACGGTGTCGGCGGCGGGATTGCTGACCACCCTCGGCTCGGCGTCGTACTCGGTGACCAAACACGGTGCGCTCGCGTTCGCCGAATGGCTGTCGGCGACCTACCGGCATCGCGGGCTCACGGTGCAGGCTATCTGCCCGCAAGGGGTGCGGACGGCGATGCTGGAGAACACCGGCCCCGCGGGCGAACTGCTCATGGGCGCGTCGGCGATCGAGCCGGAGCAGGTCGCGGACGCGCTGTTCGAGGCCATCGCGGCCGAACGTTTCCTGGTGCTGCCGCACCCCGAGGTCGCGGACTACTACGCCGCGCGGGCCACCCAGACCGACCGCTGGCTCGGCGGGATGAACAAACTGCAGCGCAAGGTGGAGCAGGTCGTCGGCGAGTGATTTTCGGAGCCACCCGTGCCCAGGAGCTGGGAGCCGGAATGGGCTGATCAGGTGGTGAGCCAAGTCGGTAGGCCCGGGGTTTCGAACGGGCGCGCGCGAGTGATGGGTTCGGCCACCGGCGTATGAAGACTTCTTCCCCAGTAGAGGAAGGCTCCATCCTGGCGCCTAGCGTCCCGAGCCTGACGTCAGGTCTTGAATCTTCCATGCTGCGACCCGGCGGGCCCTCAGACTCGCGGTTCTGGTGTTCTGGAGTGTTCGCACCACGATGAAAGCCGGGATCGGCTTCAACGCACGAGTTTCCGCCGCAGGAAACCCCGGCCCCGCTCGGTCGAGGCGACTCGCTCCACGCAATGTGGTTGATCTTCGCCGGGGGATCGGCCACTGTAGGTGTGGGGTCTTGCTCGCGGTAAGGAAAACTCAATGAGCAAACGCTTCGTGGTTCGTGGCGCCGTTCTCGCCGTGACCCTCGCGGGTTCGGTACTCACCGCGGGATCGGCGATGGCGAGCACCGCGGAACCGTGTGCTGCCGGGGCGTCAGGTGACGTCGCGGCGGCTTCGTGCACGCCGTATCGCAAGCAGAGCGAGGGCTGGAGCAGCAAGACCGCTTGTAACCGCGCCGGCAACGAGGGCGCGCAGGCGATGCGCTGGACCGGCTGGAACTGCAACCAGGCGCTGCGCGGTTGGGAGCTGTGGGTGCGCACCTGCACCGCGCTGGCCGCCGAGAAGGACGCGGTGACCACGCGCGAAACCGTCTGACCTGTGCGGGGTCGCCCTGGGTGCGAAACGCCCGGGGCGGCCCTGTCTCCTTTTCTCCAACCACAGTGATTGTCTTGGTCGGTGGATCGGGATTCGGTCGATCGAAGGACGGAGACCTCGCGTAGCGATCATCGGTCACTCGCGCCGCGGTGTCGCGTCGAGCGTGGCTGCCCAGTGGCCGGTGATTCGCTCCGATACCGGCGGCTCCCAGTGCGTCGACAAACCGGCCGGTATGCTGAGCGTCCGCACGAGAAGGAGCCGGCATGACACGAGCGACCACCCGCAAGGCGGGGACGGCCGAGGCGAACGGCGACGACCAGGCCGCCGTGCCGCGCCGTCTGCTGTCGCACGCCACGAAGCTCTTCGCCAAGAAAGGGTTCGATCGCACCTCCGTGCAGGAGATCGTCGAGGCGGCCGGGGTCACCAAGGGCGCGATGTACCACTACTTCGGCTCCAAAGACGACCTCCTTTACGAGATCTACGCCCGGGTGTTGCGCGCGCAGACCGAGCAACTGGAAAAAGTGGCCTCGAGCGAGGCGCCACTCCGGGAGAGGCTGCGCTCCGCCGGCTCCGACGTCGTCGTCAGCACGATCGACAACCTCGACGACAACACGATCTTCATGCAGTCCATGCACCAGCTCAGCGTGGAGAAGCAGAAAGCCGTCCGCGCGGAGCGCCGCAAGTACCACGAGCGGTTCCGCACGCTGATCGAAGAAGGCCAGGAGTCCGGCGAGTTCCGCGCGGACAAACCGGCCGACGTGATCGTCGACTTCTTCTTCGGCTCGGTGCACCACCTCGGTTCCTGGTACCGGCGTGGCGGCGCGCTCTCGGCTCGCCAGATCGGCGACCACTTCGCCGATCTCCTGCTGGCCGCGCTGCGACCCGAATAGCCTTCACCCTGGCGGCGCGGGCACGAGACGCTCGGCGAACCAGTTGCGGCGGCGTTCGAGCACCGCTCCCACCTCCCATCCGGAGGTGAAGGCGAGCAGGCCCGTCGCCACTTCGTAGGCGCCTTCGGGAGGCCAGCCCTGGGCGGCCAGGCTCGACCGCAAAGCTGCGGCGTAGTCGGAATATGAGAAGCCGGGCAAATCCGCGACGAGCGCCGTCGTCGTCCCGCCGTGCGAGTTCAACCCGCCGAAGGACCGGCCGCAACCGCATTCGGAATCGGGGGACGCCTCGCCGTCGGAGCAGCTCGGGGCGATCCAGATCAGTTCGCCTTCGACGCAGTCGTTGAAGTCGTTCTCCCGCGCACCCTGGGTCTTCGAGGTGGCCACGAGCAGTTTCATGGTGACTCCCTGTTCGCTCTGATGTTCGAACAGGTTTTACCGGCGGGGTCCGACACTTTCCGGGGCGGACCCCGCCGGAAGAATCAGGCGGGCAGGTCGATCAGTGGCGCGAGGGCCGCGCGATGCTGCCCAGGAGTGCCAAAGGCGATCTCGTCGCTCTTCGCACGCTTCAGGTACAGGTGCGCGGGGTGCTCCCAGGTCATGCCGATCCCGCCGTGCAGCTGGATCGCCTCTTCGGCGGCGTGGACGGCGATGGGGGAGTTGCGGGCCTGTGCCACCGCGACGGCGATCGCGATGTCGTCACCGGAAGCAAGGCAGTGGGCGGCGTAGCGCGCGGTCGCCCTGGCGTTGACCAGATCCGTGTACAGGTTCGCCAGCCGGTGCTTCAGCGACTGGAACGATCCGACCTGACGGCCGAACTGGTAGCGCTCCTTGAGATAGCGCACCGTTTCGGTCAGCGCCCATTCGGCGATCCCGAGTTGTTCCGAAGCGAGCAGCCCCGCCGCGGTCGCTATCGCCGTGTCCAGTGCGGAGGCCGCCACCGAGGAGTCCGCGACGCGCTTCGCGGCCACGTTCTTCAAAGTGACGTCGGCGATGCGCCGGGTCAGGTCCAGCGAAATCACCTCGGTGACCGTCACTCCCGGCGAAGCCGTGTCGACGGTGTAGAGGCCGGGGCCGTCGGGCCCCACCGCCGGTACGACGAGCAGTTCCGCCACCGAAGCGTCGACGACGCTGCGGACCTGGCCGGTGAGTGTGCCGTCCGCGGCCGCGCTGACCGTGGCGGGGAACTCGGCGCCGGGAACGGTCGACAGCGGGACGGCCAGCGCGCCGATGAGCGTGCCCACGGCCAGTTTCCCGAGCCGTTCGGCCACTTCCGCCTGCGACGTGTCGGTCGCCAGCAAAGCGGACGTCGCCAGGACGGCGCTGCCGAGATAGGGGACGGGGGCGACACTGCGCCCGAGTTCCTCCATCACGACGGCGACTTCACGCGCCGAAGCGCCGTGCCCGCCCAACGCCTCCGGTACCGCGAGGCCCGCCGCGCCGAGGTCGGCGGCGAGCGTGCGCCACAACTTCAGGTCGTACGGTTCGGCCGTCTCGGTCCTGGCGACCAGCGCGGCCGGTTCCGCGCGGTCCTTGAGCAGGTCGCGGACGCTGGCGCGAAGGTCCTCTTCGACCTCGGAGTACAGCAGGTCGCTCATCGGGGCAGGTCCTTCCAGGCGACGTCCTTGTCGATCCGCGGCTCGGACGGCAGTCCCAGCACGCGCTCGGCGATGATGTTGCGCAGGACCTCCGAGGTGCCGCCCTCGATCGAGTTCCCCTTGGCGCGCAGGTAGCGGTAGCCGGCTTCGCGGCCGAGGAAGTTCACGCCGTCGGGGCGCCGCATCGTCCAGTCGTCGTAGCGCAGGCCGTCCTCGCCGAGCAGTTCGATCTCCAGCCCGGACGCGGCCTGGTTCAGCTCGGAGAACGCGACCTTGATCGCCGAACCCTCCGGTCCGGGCGCTCCGGCGGCGAGTTGCTGCCGCAGCCGCGAACTCACCAGGCGCAGGCTTTCCCCCTCCACCCACAGTTTCAGCAGCCTGTCGTGCAGTTCCGAGGTCCGCAGCTCCGGGCGCTCGCGCCAGGTGTTCGTGACGGCGCCGACCATGCCGCCGTCACGCGGGAATTCGGCCCCGCCGATGGCGACGCGCTCGTTCATCAGTGTGGTCTGCGCGACCTTCCAGCCCTCGCCGACCGCGCCGAGGCGGTGCGCGTCGGGGATCCTGACCTCGCTGAGGAAGACCTCGTTGAACTCGGCCTCGCCGGTGATCTGGCGCAGCGGCCGGACCTCCACACCCGGCGCGGTCATGTCGCAGACGAAGTACGTCATGCCGCGGTGTTTCGGCACGTCGGGATCGGTGCGGGTGACCAGGATGGCCCACTGCGACTTGTGCGCGCCCGACGTCCACACCTTCTGCCCGGTGACCACCCAGTCGTCGCCGTCGCGCACCGCGCGGGTGCCCAGCGCGGCGAGGTCGGATCCGGCACCGGGCTCGCTGAACAGCTGGCACCACACCTCCCGTTCGGTCCACAGTGGACGAAGGAAGCGCCGGTGCTGCTCCGGGGTGCCGAAGGCGAGAATGGTCGGCGCGGCCATGCCGAGGCCGATCCCGATCCGCCGTTTGTCGTTGTCCGGTGCGCCCGCCGCCGCGAGCTCGTTGTCCACAACGGACTGAAGCGAGCGCGGCGCGCCGATCCCGCCGAGGCCTTCGGGGAAGTGGATCCACGCCAGACCGGCGTCGAAGCGCGCGTCGAGGAAGTCTTGGCGTGACGTGCTTTCCGGTGGGTGCGCGGCCAGCAGGTCGGCCACGCGTTGCTTGAGATCCTGTGGTGTCGTCACATCTTTGAGAGTCACTTCTTGGCCTCCGTGCGGTACTTCTTCAGTTCACGGTGCGCCAGCGAGCGCTTGTGTACCTCGTCCGGGCCGTCGGCCAGCCGCAGCGTCCGCACCTGCGCCCACATCTCGGCGACGGGGAAGTCCTGGCTGACGCCACCCGCGCCGTGGACCTGGACGGCCTTGTCCAGGATCCACTCGACGGTGATCGGCGTCGAGATCTTGATCGACTGGATTTCGGTGTGCGCGCCCTGGTTGCCGACGGTGTCCATGAGCCACGCGGTTTTGAGCACCAGCAGCCGCTGCTGCTCGATCTTGACCCGCGCCTCGGCGATCCAGTCCTGCACGACGCCTTGTTCGGCGATCGGCTTGCCGAAGGTCTCGCGCGACAGCGCCCGGCGGCACATGAGTTCCAGTGCGCGTTCGGCCATGCCGATGGCGCGCATGCAGTGGTGGATCCGGCCGGGGCCGAGGCGGGCCTGGGCGATGGCGAACCCGTCGCCCTCGCCCGCGATCAGGTTCTCCGCCGGCACACGGACGTCCTCGAAGATCACCTCGGCGTGGCCGCCGTGGTCGCCGTCGGTGTAGCCGAACACGTGCATGCCGCGTTTCACGGTCATACCGGGAGTGTCGCGGGGGATCAGGATCATGCTCTGCTGCTTGTGCGCGGGCGCGTCCGGATCGGTTTTGCCCATCACGATGAAGATCTTGCAGTTCGGGTTCATCGCGCCGGAGATGTACCACTTGCGGCCGTTGACGACGTACTCGTCGCCGTCGCGCCGGATGCTCGTGGCGATGTTGCGGGCGTCAGAGGAGGCGACGTCGGGCTCGGTCATCGCGAACGCGGACCGGATCTCGCCCTCCAGCAACGGCCGCAGCCAGTGTTTCCGCTGCTGTTCGGTGCCGAACATGGTGAGGACTTCCATGTTCCCGGTATCCGGTGCCGCGCAGTTCAGCGCGGTCGGTGCGAGCCGGAGGCTGCGACCGGTGATTTCGGCCAGCGGCGCGTACTGCAGGTTCGTCAGTCCGGCGCCGTGGTCACCGGGGAGGAAGAAGTTCCACAGTCCGCGTTCGCGGGCCTCGGCTTTGAGTTCTTCGACGATCGGCGGCTGCGACCATTCGCTGTCGCGCTCGGCCAGTTGCTGTTCGAAGACGGCCTCGGCCGGGTAGATGTGCGAATCCATGAACTCGAGGAGTCTTCCCCGTAGTTCCTCGGTTTTCGCGTCGAAGGCGAAGTCCATCTTGCTATCCCTCTTCCTTGAGAGTCTCGTTGCCGTGCGCGATCAAGGGGACGACACCGGAGCCGATGTTGTCGAACCCGCTGCCGACGGTCTGCCCCTTGCTGTAGCGGAGGTGGATGCCCTCCAAGATCACCGCGAGCTTGAAGAAGGCGAAACCCACGTACCAGTTGAGCCGGGAAACGTCACGGCCCGAACGCTCGGCGTACCGCGCGATCACCTCGTCGTTGCGCGGATAACCCGGCGCGGAACTGGCGTTGGACACGAACTGCAGCGACACCTTGTCGCGTTCGGCGTAGGCCACCAGTAGCGCGAGGTCGGTCAGCGGGTCGCCGAGGGTGGACATCTCCCAGTCCAGCACCGCGGTGATCCGGTCGTCGGCGTTCACCAGCACGTTGTCGAGCCGGTAGTCCCCGTGGACGATCGACGGCCTGCCCGAAACCGGCACCGAACCCGCCAGGCGGTCGTGCAGTTCGTCGGCGCCGGGCAGGTCACGGCTGCGGTTGCCGTCCAGTTGCTTCTTCCAGCGCCGCAACTGGCGTTCGAGGAAGCCCTCCGGGCGGCCGAAATCGCCCAGCCCCACCGACTCCGGATCGACGGCGTGCAGTTCGACCAGGGTGTCGACCAGTTCGTCCGCGATCGCCCTCGTCCTGGCGGGGCCCAGCGTGGCCAGTTCGGTGTCCGAGCGGAACGGGGTGCCCTCCACGAATTCCATCACGTAGAACCGCGAGCCGATGACGTCGGTGTCCTCGCACAGCAGCACGGTTTCCGGCACCGGGACGGCCGTGCCGTGCAGACCGGAGATCACCCGGAACTCACGGCCCATGTCGTGCGCCGTCGGCAGGACGTGGCCCAGCGGCGGGCGGCGGACCACCCAGCGGGACCGGCCGTCGCCCACGACGTAGGTGAGGTTGGATCGGCCCCCTTCCACGACCTGGCCGCTCAGGTCGCCCTGTACGAGACCTGGCCGGTGCTCGTCCAGGTGGGCCCTGAGCTTGGCCAAGTCGAGGCCCGGCAGGTCGGACTGGTTCATCGTGCCTCCAGCGGCTTGCTTTCCGAGTACAGTACCGACCAGTCGGTATGGTGAACAGTGGTGATCCGGCGAGGTGCCGGAGGTCACTTCCTCAGGCGATGAGCCGGACGACCATCTCCGCGACGCACGCCGGTTTGGGTTCGCCGTCGATCTCGATCGTCCACCGGACGACGGCCTGCTTGCCGCCGGTGACGTCGGTGACCTCGACCAGTTCGGCACCCGCCCGGATGTTCGCGCCCACCTCGACCGGCTGGGGGAAGCGGACCTTGTTGAGGCCGTAGTTGATCCCCATCCTGAGCCCGTGGACCCGGTAGAGCTTCCCGACGAAGCCCGAAATGAGCGACAGTGTCAGGAAGCCGTGGGCGATCGGCGCCCCGAACGGGCCTTCGGCCGCTTTTTCCACGTCGACGTGGATCCACTGGTGGTCGTCGGTGGCGTCGGCGAACAGGTTCACCCGGTCCTGGGTGAGCGTCAGCCATTCGCTGTAACCGAAGTGCTCGCCGACGGCGTTCTCGAACTCCTGCAGGGAGGCGAATTCGCGCATGGCTCAGTCCTTCGGTCCGCCGGCGACGTAGATGACCTGGCCGGAGATGAATCCGGCGCCGTCGCTCACCAGGAACGACGCGAGGTTGGCGATGTCGTCGGGCGTGCCGACGCGCTGCACCGGGATCTGCGACGCGGCCGCCGCCTTGAAGTCCTCGAACGACATGCCGACCCGCTCGGCGGTCGCCGCGGTCATGTCGGTGGCGATGAAACCGGGGGCGATGGCGTTCGCGGTGATGTTGAACTTGCCCAGTTCGATCGCGAGGGTCTTGGTGAAGCCCTGCATGCCCGCCTTGGCCGCCGAATAGTTGACCTGCCCGCGGTTGCCCAGCGCCGAGGTGCTGGACAGGTTGACGATGCGGCCCCACTTCTCCTGCGTCTGGTACTTCTGCACCTCGCGGGTCATCAGGAACGAGCCCTTCAGGTGCACGCCCAGCACCGAGTCCCAATCCTGTTCGGTCATCTTGAACAGCAGGTTGTCGCGGGTGATGCCGGCGTTGTTGATCAGCACGGTCGGCGCGCCGAGTTCCTCGGCCACCCGCGTCACCGCGGCCTCGACCTGCGCGGCGTCGTTGACGTCCAGCGCGACGCCGACGGCCTTGCCGCCCTCGGCGACGATCGCTTCGGCTCCCTGCTCGACGCCCGCCTCGTCGAGGTCCAGCAAGCCGACGGCGAACCCGTCGGAAGCGAGCCGCTTGGCCACGGCCGCGCCGATGCCGCGGCCTGCGCCGGTGATGATCGCTACGCGGGAGGGGTGTTCGGTCACGGGTGACTCCTCGTCGTCGAGTGGAAGTGCCGCTGAGTCTGCCGTACTAAGCGGTTGCTTTCCAGAGGAGACCGGGGGATACGTCCCGTATTCGGTGCTCGGCGACGGTCGGCGTGTGGTCCAGCGGAGGCCTGGCCTCGACGCGGACCGCGAGGCCCGGGGAGGTCATCGTCCCCCACTCCCTGCCCCCTTCAACGTATAACGCACTGGGGGGCTTGCGGCAAGACCCGGGTGGTGCCGCAGAATCGCCCGCCGGACGCAGAACACACGGAGGGTGAACGAATGGGCAGCTACGTACTCGGGTTCCAGGAGATCGACCGGACGCAGGTCGCGGTCGTCGGCGGCAAGGGGGCGCACCTGGGAGAGCTTTCGCGGATCGAAGGCGTCCGGGTGCCCGACGGCTTTTGCGTGACGACGGACGCCTTCCGGCGGATCCTGGCGGACGCGCCGTCGATCGGCGATCAGCTGGATCGGCTGTCACGCCTGAACCCGGACGACCGGGAGGCCATCCGCACGCACAGTGCGGAGATCCGGCGGACCCTCGAAGAGATCGTCATCCCCGACGATCTGGCGGTGGCGATCACCGGCTCGCTCGCCGGGCTCGGCGAACAAGCCGCCTACGCCGTCCGGTCGAGCGCGACGGCGGAAGACCTGCCGACGGCGTCCTTCGCGGGCCAGCAGGACACATACCTGAACGTCGTGGGGGCAGCGGCGATCCTCCGGCACGTCAGCCTGTGCTGGGCCTCGCTGTTCACCGAGCGGGCCGTGACCTACCGCCTGCGGAACGACTTCGGTCACCGGAAGGTCGACATGGCCGTCGTCGTGCAGCGGATGGTCTTCCCGCTGGCGGCGGGTGTCCTCTTCACCGCCGACCCGGTCACGTCCAACCGGAAGGTCTCCACCGTGGAGGCGGGTTATGGCCTCGGTGAAGCCCTGGTCTCCGGTCTCGTGAACTCGGACAGCTACCAGGTGCGTGACGGTGAGGTCGTCGCCAAGACGGTCGCGACGAAGCAGCGTGCCCTCCACGCCTCGCCCGGCGGCGGGACACGGGAACAGCCGATCGAGCCTGACCGGCAGGAGCAACCGGCGTTGACGGACGCGCAGGTCGTGCGGCTGGAGCGGCTCGGACGTCGGATCGAAGCGCATTTCGGCCGCCCTCAGGACATCGAATGGTGCTTCGCCGATGACGAGTTCCAGATCGTCCAGAGCCGTCCGATCACCACGCTGTTCCCCGTCCCGGAGGTCGGCGACGAGTCAAACCACGTCTACATCTCCGTCGGCCATCAGCAGATGATGACCGACGCCATGAAGCCGCTGGGGCTTTCCTTCTGGCAGCTGACGACCCCTCGGCCCATGTCCGAGGCGGGCGGGCGCCTGTTCGTGGACGTCACCGGGATCCTGGCCGCGCCGACGAGCCGCGCCGGCTTCCTGGACGTCATCGGGAAGTCCGATCCGCTGATGGGTGACGCGCTGCGGACCGTCCTGGACCGCGACGGTTTCCTCCCGTCGGTTCCGGACGAAGGTCCTGGCCAGCGGATCTCCGGCGTCGAGCCCGCCACGATCGAGACCGATCCGGCCGTCGTCACCGAGCTGATCGGCCTCAGCGAGAACTCCCTCGCCGCGGTGAAACGCGACATCCGGACGAGGTCCGGCTCGGACCTGCTCGACTTCATCCTGGCGGACATCCAGGAGCTACAGCGGATCCTGTTCGAGCCGCGAAGCCATCAGGTGATCACGGCGGGGATGCAGACGACGTGGTGGCTCAACGAGCATCTGCGGGAATGGCTGGGTGAGAAGAACGCGGCCGACACGCTCACCCAGTCCGTCCCGCACAACGTCACGTCGGAGATGGGGCTGGCGCTCCTCGACGTCGCGGACGCGATCCGCCCGCATCCCGACGTCGTCGCCTTTCTGCACGGCGTCGAGAACGACGACTTCCTCGACGAGCTGGCCGGGATCGCGGGAGGGACGGAAGCGCGAGACGCCATCGAGGCCTATCTCGCTAAGTACGGCATGCGCTGCGTCGGCGAAATCGACATCACGAGGCCGCGGTGGAGCGAACGTCCCACGACGCTCCTGCCGCTGATTCTCGCCAACGTCAAGAACTTCGAGCCGGGCGCCGGTGGACGTCGCTTCGAGCAAGGGCGGCAGGAGGCGTCGACGAAGGAACAGGAACTGCTGGAGCGCTTGCGGGCTCTCCCGGACGGGAACGGGAAGGCCGAAGAAACCCGGCGGATGATCGAGCGTGTCCGGACGTTCAGCGGGTACCGGGAGTATCCGAAGTACGGCATGGTCAGCCGCTACTTCGTGTACAAGCAGGCTTTGCTGGAGGAGGCCGAGCGCCTCGTGCGGGACGGCCTGCTGGGGGAGCGGGAGGACATCTTCTTCCTGAGGTTCCAGGAACTCCAGGAAGTCGTGCGCACGAAACAGGTCGACGACGAGCTCATCCGACGGCGCAAGGAAGCGTGCAAGTCCCACGAAACGCTCACACCGCCCCGGGTGTTCACTTCGGACGGTGAGGCCGTCGCCGGAACGTACCGGCGCGACGACCTGCCCGCCGGTGCGATGGTCGGCCTGCCGGTTTCCGCCGGGACCGTCGAGGGGCGGGCCCGGGTCATCCTGGACATGGCCGACGCCGACCTCGAACCGGGCGACATCCTGGTCACGGCCTACACGGACCCCAGCTGGTCGCCCCTGTTCGTCGCCATCACGGGACTGGTGACGGAGGTCGGGGGCCTGATGACCCATGGCGCGGTGATCGCCCGCGAGTACGGCCTGCCCGCCGTCGTCGGGGTCGAGCGCGCCACGAAGTCGATCCAGGACGGGCAACGGATCCGGGTGAACGGAACCGACGGGTACATCGAGATCCTCTAGCCCGGCGAGTTCGGACTCGCGTCAGGACGAGGGCGTGACTCGCGTGCTCAATCGACGAACTCGCGTGCTTGAAGAGCGAACTCGCGTGCTTGGAAAGCGAACTCGGGTGTGCGGAGTCTGAGCACGCGAGTGCGGTGTCAAGCACGCGAGTTCGGCGCGCCTGCCCAGGACGTCGGTGATCAGCTGCCGCAGTTCGCCGCCGTGCCACGAGCTGTCCTGGCGTGCGTGACCCACCCGGCGGCAGGGGCCGGTATGACCAGGGCCGGCGCGAACCGGGGGACGTAGCAGGCCTCGTATCCCTCGGCCGCTTCGTCTCATCCCCTAGCGAGGTCCTCGGCGGTCAGGACGCGACCTGCAGGGCCTCGGTGGTGACCGCCCGGGCCGGGATCAGCAGCGACGCCAGCGCGATCAGCCCGGTCAGCGCCATCGCGCGTTCGACCAGCCCCAGCGGGATCGCCTGCCACCACGGCCTGCCGCCGTTCATCGAGATCACGATCGCCCCGAGGATCACGCCGAACCACGCCAATGCCGCCGCCGCGAGTATTCGGGTCACGGCGCGGCGCGCGGGGGAGGAGGGGAAGACGGCCTTCGCGGCGAACCACACGGCGAGCGGCAGGCAGACGAAGGCCACGACGCTCGCGATTCGGTGCACCGTCCCGCCGGTGCTCGGCCCGATCGCCCAGTTGTTCTTGGGGAACGCCACGATCGCCACCAGGCTCAACGTCCAGAACGCGCAGAAGACCGAGGCCGCGGACAGGGCGGGAAGGTGCTTGCGGCGGACCAGCGCGCCGAAGCCGATCGCCGAGCCGAACGCGACCAGCAGGACCGCTACGTCGAAGATCCACTTGTGCTCGCTCAGCGCGTATTCGCTGATGGTGCGGCGGACCGGGCTGATGCCACTGGTGGCGGGGAGGACCTGCAACAGCAGGATCAGCAGCGCTCCGCCGGCGACCGAGACCACGGCGGCCAGCAGGGCCAGCGGGGGCCTGGCGGTGACCTGAGGCGTCGTCATGGTTGAAAGGTAACCACCCAACCTGAAGGTTTTCTTAGGCTTTCCTGTCGGAAACGACAGGAAAATCCCATTTTACGGCGCACGTGGTGGTGATCGTTCCGGCACGGTCGGTGAGATCGTTGGGCCGAAAGGGGTGCAGACGACTTGTGGCGGGTCCCTCAGGTGGGGTCGCGGGTCTAGGGTCTCGCTACCGGTGACCTCACCCGGTCACCGGACTGCCCAAGGAGGTCAGTCTGTGGGGTATTCACCAAACCGGCGAAGAGCGGGATGGACGGCGGCGACCCTGGTGCTCGCCGGCACCTTCGTGGCACTTCCGTCGGCCACGACGGCGGGGGCCGCGGACAACGTGGTGCGAGCCAATCAGGCCGTGCCACGTTCCTGTTTCGCCGCGTTGCAGAAGCCGGGCATGTCCGGCACCGATCGCCGCGAGTTCACGTCCACAGTGGACGGTCTGCTGCAGGCCCGCCTCGCGCCGCGCGGCGGCAACGAGGGCGACTGGGACCTCGCGGTCTTCGACAAGGCCACCGGCGCCGTGGTCGCCGCGTCCGCCGCGTTGCGCAGCCACGAGCTCGCCGAAGGATTCGTGAAGAAGGGCCAGAAACTGGTCGTGCAGACCTGCCGGTACGACGGGCAGACGCGCGACGCGGTACTGGGAGTCGACTTCCTCGCGCTCACGCCGCAGGGCACGCCCACCGGCGCCGCGCCCACGCCGCAGCGCGCCGAACTGGTCCGAGTCGAGACCCCGGCCAAGCAGGACAAGGACAAGCTGCTCCGGCTCGGCCTCGACGTCACCGAGAAGGCCGACGCCACCGGTGTCCAGGTCGTCGTCGCCAACGACGCCGACCGCAAGACGCTGGCGGACAACGGCTTCAAGTCCAAGGTGATCGACGCCGACCTTTCGGCCAAGTCGATCCAGAACGCCAAGACCGACCGCGAGTACGCCGCGAAGACGCCGGGGTCCACCCTGCCGTCCGGGCGCACGAGCTACCGGCACCTCTACGACTACCAGTTCGAGGTCAAGGAACTGGCCCGCAAGAACCCCAAGCTCGTCACGGCGTTCACGCTGCCGCAGCCGACCTGGGAAGGCCGTGACGTCATCGGTCTCGAGATCGCGGCCGACGTCAAGAACATCGCGGACGGCAAACCGGTCAACTTCACCATGGGCGTGCACCACGCCCGGGAGTGGCCCGCCGGCGAGCACGCCATGGAGTGGGCGATCGAGCTGGTCAAGGGCTACACCGGCAACAATGCCGAAATCCGCGGCCTGGTCGGCCGGACACGCAACATCGTCGTGCCGATCGTCAACCCCGACGGCTTCGAAATCTCCCGTGAGGCCGAGCCCAGGGGCGACTTCTCGCGCTTCGACTACGAGATGAAGCGCAAGAACTGCAACGTCAACGACTCGCCCAAGGAGTTCGCGACCGGCGTCTGCAAGGCGAACCCCGGCGGCCGTGAACGCGGCACCGACCCGAACCGCAACTACGCGGGCTTCTGGGGCGGCGCCGGCGCGTCGACCCTGTGGCGCAGCGACACGTTCCGCGGCTCCGGCCCGTTCTCCGAGCCCGAGACGCAGAACATCCGCTCGATCGTGTCCAACCGGCAGGTGACCAACCTGATCACGCTGCACACCTTCTCGAACCTGGTGCTGCGTGTCCCGGGTGTCGCCGCCGTCCGCCCGCCGCTCGACGAGCCGGCGTACCGGGCGCTCGGCGACAAGATGGCCTCGCGCAACGGATACACCAGCCAGCCGTCGTGGGCGCTCTACGACACGACCGGTTCGACCGAGGACTGGTCGTACTGGGCTACCGGTGGCTGGGGCTTCACCTTCGAGGTCGGCCCGAACGAGTTCCACCCGCCGTTCTCCGACGGTGTCGTCGCCGAATACACCGGCGTCGCCCCCGCGGCGGGCGCGGGCAAGGGCGGCAACCGCGCGGCGTTCGTCGACATGCTGGCCAACACCGCCGACCCGGCGGCCCACTCGACGCTGATCGGTACGGCGCCGAAGGGCTACCAGCTGAAGCTGCACAAGACCTTCCAGACGCCGACCTCACCGGTGGTGCAGCCGGACGGCTCGACGAAGCCGCCGATCTACGTGACCGACAACCTGAACTCGTCGCTGGCTTCGACCGGCGGCCGGTTCGCTTGGTCGATCAACCCGTCGACCCGGCCCTACGTCGCGGGCCGCTACGGCCGCGAGCCGCAGGGCCCGGCGCAGCCGTCGATCCAGGTCGCCAACCCGGCCGGGGTCCCGGCGATCAACACGAACTACCCGAACGACCCGACGTCGGAGAGCTTCAAGTTCCACGTCGACGGGCTCCCCAAGGTGGACAACGGGAAGTTCAGCGTCGACATCAAGTGGGCCAGCCAGGACGCCGACTGGGACCTGTACGTCTTCGACGCGGCGGGCAACATGGTCTCGTCGTCGGCGAACGGTTCGACCACGGAAGAGCACGCGATCCTGTACGACCCGCCCGCCGGGGACTACACGGCCGTGCTGGTCAACTACTCGCAGGCAAATCCGTCCACTGTGGACGATTGGACCGGCGGCGTGTCGTTCCAGTCGCCGATCCCGCCGACCTACGGCCCCAAGGAGGCGTACCAGCTGACCTGCACGTCGCCGAAGGGCAAGCTCGTCGGGCTGGCGGACGTCTACGTCGACCGCGGCCAGACGGTCGACGTCGGTGAGGTCTGCACCCGTTCCGCGCGCGCCAAGAAGGAGCGCTCGGGCCGGTAGCCAGGTCAGTAGCTGAAGTCCGTGAAGGCCCCCTTGAGAGACCCAGAGTCCCTCAAGGAGGCCTTCACGGAACAACGCCCGAATCGCCATTGGAGCGGCCCGGAGATCAGCCGGTCCCGGCCACCCGGTCCCGCACCACCCGCATCGTCGCCGAGTCCACCGTGGACGGTTCTGTCGCCAGCCAGCCGCCGACCTCGTGCAGGAACTGTTCCGGCGTCATCGGCGGCGCGGGGGAGGGATCCTCGAGGTCCGTGGTGATCTCACCGGTCCGGCTCGGGTACACGATCATCGCCCCGCGCAACGCGACCCCCGGCAGGATCCGCCGGTACTCGGCGAGGCTTTCGGCCAGTCTGCTCCCGCCGCCGCGGAAGGCGCGGCCGTTGCGCAGGAGGCGGTCGTCGTCCGCGGTTTCGTAGTGTCCGGGCAGCCACAGCTTCGATTCGATGAGCACGAGCCGCTTCCCGCACAACACCGCGTGGTCGACGTCGGCGAACACCGAGTCCGGCCAGGAGAGGCCATGGAAGATGCGGGCGCCGGGGAGCCGGGTCAGGTAGCGCTCGAGCAGGTCGGCGGTGAGCCGCTCGGCGAGTTCGTGGGTTTCGGTGCCGGGGGTGCCGAACACACGCTTCCCGCCGAATTCGGCGGCGAACCGGCTCTCGGCGCGGGAAGCGGCGAGATAGCCGCGCGCGAGCCGTTGCACCAACAGGGCGGTTCCGGCGGTCAGGATCAGCCAGACGATCAGGGTGGGGGCCGAGAATCCGACGCCGGTCAGCACCGGCAGCAGGACCAGCACCATCCCGCCGACCGCCGCCACGACCGGGGTGTGCCCGGGGCCGCGCCGCCGTCCGTGGCGCACACGCCCGTCCTGCCCGGCGAATTCCCACCATTCGAGGTCTTCCGGATCGATCACGACCTGCTCGGGCTCATAGCCCGGTTCTTCGCCGAAGCGACGTCTCGGCCGCGACCGGATCGGCACGCGTACGGAACGGCCACCGGCGTCGTAGCCCGCGCGTAGCATCGGATCGCTGAGGGTGTCGTAGGCCTCGCGGACCAGCTGGAACGTGAGCGCGGAGCCCCCGGCGTCCGGGTGATGCGACTTCGCGAGCCGCCGGTACGCGGTCTTGATCTCGTTGACCGAGGCGGCCTTGCCCACGCCGAGCACTTCGTAGTAGTCGACATCGGGCACGGGCGGTCCACCTCCAAAGGGCCGGGCCGCAACACTATTCGGCCGCCGCCGGACACCCGCAACCACCTCCGCGGCGCGTCGGGGTGACCCCGCGGTCATACTGTTTCTCCTGTGGCGGAACGAGGTCCACCTCCGCTGCGTCCTGGATATCGTGAAGATCGACAGCGCACCGGGAAGGACAGCGGTGGGAGAACCGATCACGGGCACGGCGGCGGGAGTGCCGTTCACCGCCTTGCCGCCATCGACCGAGGTCAGCGGCCCCGCGCCGGTGGTCGTCGCCTGGCACATGATCGACGCGCCGCGTTCCGACGCGGCGTTCGCGGCCGCGTTGCCGCTGGCGGGGGTGCCTGCGTGGCGGGTGTACCTCGGAATGCCCTTGTGCGGCGCGAGAATGATCGACGGCGGTATGGACGCCGTCGTCGAACGGGCCATGCGTGACGCGATGCTCGCCTATGTCGACCCGTTCGTCAGGCAAGCGGCGCTGGAGTTTCCCGCCGCACTGGCCGGACTGCGCGAACGCCTCGGCTTCGACACTTCCCGGATGGCCGTCGTCGGCGGTTCGCTCGGCGGTGCCGTGGCGCTGGAGATCCTGGCCACGCGGGAGATCCCGGTCCGCGCCGCGGCACTGGTCAACCCCGCCGTGCGGGCGCGTTCGGTGGTCGGCGTGGTGGAAGGCCTGCTGGAGCGGCCTTATCCGTGGAACGACGAGGCGAACCAGGCAGCGGATCGGCTCGACTTCGTCGCACGATCGGGTGAAATATCGGCGCGGGAAACACAAGTTCCCGTGCTGCTCGTCAGCGGCGAGGACGACTTCCCGGTTCTCCGCACCGACGCCGACGACCTCGTCGCCGCGCTGCGTGGGCAGTACAAGCGGCCGGACGACGTCGACCTGACCGGGGTGCCCGCTCTCGCGCATCCGCTGGCCGAAGACCCGGGCATCGAACCAGCGCCGCAGCTGCCGATCGCGAAGGTGGTCGACGACGAGATCACCGGGTGGCTGGTGCGCCACCTGGCTTAACAGCCGGTTGGCGGCGCCGACCGGGCGGGACCGAATTCCAGTCGGAGCTTGTCGGTCTTGGGGATCACGAACGCGACACCGTCGCCCGCCCGCCAGTTCGACGGTAGGAACACGTACTGGCCACCGGACTGGAGCAGCAGCTTCAGTCCGGTGTACCGGTATTTGTAGGCGGCGTCGGGAGCCGCGCATTTCACCTGAAGGACACCGCCGGCGGTGAGGTTGAGGCTTTCGGCGCTGTAGAGCGTCGCGGCGGGCCGCGCGGGAAGCTGCGCCGCGACCTCGAAACCGCGTCGTGTGCCGACGGCGGCCGAATAGTCGCTGACGGCCCAGAGCAGCCCGATGCTGACCAACGCGTAACCCAGGACAAGCTCCAGCAGGCTGGTTCGCAGCGTCGAAGCCCAGTGCCGCCAGGCGAACAGCAGCATCAGCACGCCGAGCGCGAAGCCGAGTCCCGGCAGGCCGGGGCGGTCGCGGAACGGCTCCGGGTCCAGCGTGACGAGCACGGTCGAGACGATCAGCAGGGCACCGAGTCCGGCCGCGATCGGGGCGCAGATCCGAAGCAGCCGGGCCCAGGAGTGCTCGGTGAGGCGCAGCCGCAGGATCCGGACGGCGATCACGAAACCGAGCACAGTCCCCGCGGCACCCGCCAGCGGCAGGTACAGGCCGTCGACACCGCGCGCGAAGATCTCGTCCGGGGTCTGGGCGAGAAGGGTGTAGTGCACGCGGAAGTACGCGAAGAGCACCTGGGTCTCGATGAGCCCGAAGAAGTACAGCAGCGCGGTGAGCAGGGTCGTGTTGGCCAGCACCGCGCCGACCAGCTTGAGCGCCTGCGGCGGACCGGGGTCCGGCTCGATCGTCCTGGGCTCCGGCCGACGTAGGCCGCGCCGCGCGGTCATCCCGACTTGGTCTCGGTGGCCGGTTCGCTGGAAGACACCGGACTCTCCGGGGTCGTGGTCTCCTCGGTGACCTCGGGCGCGCACGCCTTGGCCTTGATCGTCACCGTCCCGCCGGGTTTGACCGGAGAGCGGGTGATGCTCGCGGTGCATTCGCCCTCGCCGACGACGATGACCCTTACGCCGCACAGCCTCGGTCCGCAGACCTTCCTGATGTCGCCCTCGATAGCCGACTTGGCGGTCTCCGGCGCGGCACCGAGGCGGGTGTGGTCGTAGATGATCGGGCTGCCGGGCACTCCCGGCGTCGGGTCGTCGGTGTGGCCGCCGCCCCCGCCGGAAGACGTGGACGACGTCGAGCCCGCCGACGCAGTCGGGGCGATCTCCGTCGTCACTCCGCTGCCCGTCGTCAGGTCGGCCGGGGCGGTGTCGCGAGGAGGAGACGCTCCGCCGCAGCCCGACGTGAACCCGAGGGCGGCGATCGCCGTCATCGCGCTGATCAGCCGTTTCATGGACCTCACCGTCCTTGGAAGACGTCCTTTGGGGTAAGGACGCGGAATGACGGCTCCCTGATACGTCCCGGCTTGGTCCGTTCGGGAATATTTCGCTGATTCCGCCCTTTCGGGCAATTCGGGATGGACCGAAGCGCGACAACTTCGCCGCCTGGACTTCCGACACGCCGCGATTTATGTTAAGAAACTTTACTAACTAACAGGGAGGCGCGTTTTGAGTTCACCCCCGCAGCCGGGGCTCGAGCGGAAGATCGGGCCGCTGCAGGCGACCGCCATCAACATGACCCAGATGTGCGGGATCGGCCCGTTCGTCACCATCCCCGCGATGGTGGCGACCCTCGGCGGCCCGCAAGCCGTGTTCGGCTGGCTCATCGGCGCGATCATCGCGCTGGCCGACGGCCTGATCTGGGCCGAGCTCGGCGCTGCCCTCCCCGGCGCCGGCGGCACCTACGTCTACCTGCGCGAAGCGTTCGGCTCCCGTACCGGCAGGCTCATGCCGTTCCTGTTCGCCTGGAGCGCGGTGCTGTTCATCCCGCTGATCATGTCCACCGGGATCATCGGGCTCGTCCAATACCTCGGCTACCTGATCCCGGGTGTGGCGGACGAGGGCGGCACCACCGGTCTCGGCAAGGTGATCGGGCTCGGCGTCATCGTGCTGGTCGTGCTGGCGGCGTTCCGGCGGATCGGCGAGATCGGCAAGCTGACCACCGTCCTGTTCGCGATCATGCTGTTCGCCGCGCTTTCGGTGATCGTCGCGCCCTTCACGCGTTTCGACGGCGCGCAAGCGTTCGCCTTCACGCCCGGCGCGTTCTCGTTCGGCGGTGGCGCGTTCTGGGCCGGGCTCGGCGCCGGCCTGATCATCGCCATCTACGACTACCTCGGCTACAACACCAGCGCCTACCTCGGCGGCGAGGTGCGTGACCCTGGTCGGACGCTGCCGCGGTCGATCATTTTCTCGATCCTCGGCATCACGAGCCTGTACTTCCTGCTGCAGCTCGGCGTGCTCGGCTCGATCCCGCTGGAGGAGCTCAAGAGCGCCACGTCGGTCGCCTCCACCGTGCTGGAACAGGCATGGGGGACGGGCGCGGCCAAGGTCATCACCGTGTTCATCGTGATCGCCGCGATCGGCTCGCTGTTCACCCTGACCGCGGTGATCAACGCGGCGGTGACGGTGCTGGTGCTCGTTCAGTCGCTCGCGCAGGTCGCGGCGATCGTGGTGCTGCGGCGACGGCGTCCGGAACTGGACCGGCCGTACCGCCAATGGCTCTATCCGATCCCGACGATCATCGCGTTGCTCGGCTGGGTCTACATCTACTTCTCGGCCACTTGGCTCTCGATCGGGCTTTCGGTGGGTTGGATCGCGCTCGGGGTGGCGGCGTTCCTCACCTACGCGAAGGCGGAGCGCGTGTGGCCGTTCGGGCCAAAGGGAATCCAGGAATCGTTCGCGGGGGCGGCAGAGGGGAACGGGAAGTGACGGGGGAAGAGCTGATCCTGGGGATCGACTTCGGTGGCACGAAGGTCGCGATCGGGCTGGCCGACAGAACCGGGAGCCTGCTGGTCTCCCGGCGGCTCGACACCGACGCGCACGCGGGTGCCGAGCAGGTGGTGAGCCGCGCGCTCGCCGCGGCGCGGAAACTGCTGGCCGACGAAGGCGCCGCGGACGACCTGGTGGCGATCGGCGTCGTCAGCCCCGGCATCGTGCTGGAGGACCGCATCCTGCTGGCCCCCAACGTGCCGGGCTGGGAGGAACTGCGGCTGCGCGAACTCGTCGCCGACGAGTTCGGCGGCGTCGGAATCGAAGTGGGCACCGACGCCAAGGCGGCGGCGCTCGCGGAATGGCGGTGGGGAGCGCTGGCGGACACCGATCCGGCGGTGTTCCTTTCACTGGGGACCGGGATCGCCGCGGCGGTCCTGGTCGGCGGACGGCTGCTGGCCGGCGCCAACGGAGCTGCCGGCGAGATCGGGTACAACCTCCGCTCGCCGCAGGACACCGACGGGTTCGCCAGCGGAGCGGCGCCGCTGGAAGAGGTCGTCGGTGGGCGTGGGCTGGGCGGCCGGGCGAGTGAGTCGCTCGGCCGCCCGGTAACGGCGGGCGAGCTGTTCGGCCTCGCCAGGGAGAACGCGCAGGCCAAGGAACTGGTCCGCGCGGCGCTCGACGAACTGTCGATGCACGTCGCGAACCTCGCCATCGCGCTCGACCCACAGCGCATCGCCGTCGGCGGAGGGCTGGTCCGCTCGGCCGACGTCCTGCTGCCCGCACTGCGTGAACGGCTGGCGCAGGCCGTGCCGTTCCCGCCGGAACTGGTCTCGGCGAAGTTCGACCAGGACGCGTCCCTGCTGGGCGCGATCGCGATCGCGCTGGACGCGTAGCGAGATCACCGACCGAAGCCGCCGGGCTTTCGCTAGATCCGATCTAGCGAAAGCCCGGCGGCTTTCTCGCGCCTAGGGGGTGAGGCGAGAGGAGGTCGGTCGTGAACAAGATGCGAGTGGCGGTGATCATCGGCAGCACTCGGGAAGGGCGGGTGGGGGACGCCGTCGCCAAGTGGTTCACCGGCCGCGCGGAACACCGGGACGACCTCGTTCTCGACGTCCTCGACCTGATCGACTTCGACCTGCCCGCCGGGCTGCCGGAGCAGGCGACCCCGGACATGAAGCGGCTCGCCGCGCGGATCGACGACGCGGAGGCGTTCGTCGTCGTCACCCCCGAGTACAACCGCAGCTTCCCGGCGTCGCTCAAGCAAGCGATCGACTGTGCCTACGACGAGTGGCGTGCGAAGCCGGTCGGCTTCGTTTCCTACGGCTACCGGTCGCAAGGCCTCTATGCCGTGGAGCAGCTTCGCTCGATCTTCACCGAGCTGCACACCGTGACGATGCGGGACACCGTCGCCTTCAACCTTCTCGACGGCACCTTCGCCCGCGATGGCACCCCCTTCGACGCCGACGGGCAAGGGCAGGCCGTGACCACCTTGCTCGACGAACTCGTCTGGTGGGGCCTCGCCCTGCGCGACGCGCGCTCCACCCGCCCGTACGTCTGCTGAAAGTTTCTGAAAGGAACAAGGAAATGAGTGAACTGGCCATCGAAGCCTCGGGGCTGGTCAAGGTGTTCGGGGAGAACCGGGCGGTCGACGGGATCGACCTGAAGGTTCCGGCTGGCACCGTGTACGGCGTCCTCGGGCCGAACGGCGCCGGCAAGACCACCGCGGTGAAGATGCTCGCGACCCTGCTCCGCCCCGACGGCGGCGAGGCTCGCGTCTTCGGCAAGGACGTCGTCCGCGAGGCCGACGCGGTCCGGTCCTTGGTGAGTCTGACCGGGCAGTACGCCTCGGTCGACGAGGACCTGACCGGGACCGAGAACCTGGTGCTGATCGGCAGGCTGACCGGGCATCGCAAACCGGCCGCGCGGGAGCGGGCGGCGGAACTGCTGGCGGCGTTCGGGCTGACCGAGGCCGCGGGGCGGCAGGTGAAGAACTACTCCGGCGGGATGCGGCGGCGGATCGACATCGCCGCGAGCATCCTCAACACCCCGGACGTGCTCTTCCTCGACGAGCCGACGACCGGGCTCGACCCCCGCAGCCGCAACCAGGTCTGGGACATCGTGCGCGCGATCGTGCAGCACGGCACCACCGTCCTGCTGACCACGCAGTACCTCGACGAAGCCGACCAGCTGGCGTCCCGGATCGCGGTCATCGACCACGGCAAGGTCATCGCCGAAGGCACCAAGGGGCAGCTGAAGGCGTCGGTCGGCGCGGGTGCGGTCCACGTCCGGCTGCGGGAGGCCGATCAGCGGCCCGAAGCGGAAGCACTGCTCGTCCGCACCTTGCAGGCGCAGGTGCAGCTCGAAGCGGACCCGCTCGCCCTGACCGCCCGGCTTTCGGGTGACAGCACCGAGCAGAGCGCGGCCGAGCACGCCGCGCGCGCACTGACCGAACTCGCCCGCGAGGGCATCGTCGTCGACACCTTCTCCCTCGGCCAGCCGAGCCTCGACGAG
Source organism: Amycolatopsis sp. cmx-11-32 (assembly GCF_047608695.1). NCBI lineage: Bacteria > Bacillati > Actinomycetota > Actinomycetes > Pseudonocardiales > Pseudonocardiaceae > Amycolatopsis > Amycolatopsis sp. cmx-11-32. Next base: position 380,191 of record NZ_JADNQN010000006.1, read on the forward strand.
GTCTTCCTTGCCCTTACCGACCGCACCGCCACGCCTGAGGAGAGTGCAGCTTGAGCACCACGGCAGTCAAAGAAAACGAACCCGCTCTCGCGGCACCCAAGGCGGAGGACCTCGCCGCCGTCCTTATCGCGAAGAGTCGCCCGCCGCGCCCCAGCGCGCTGTCGGCTTCGATCACCTTCGGGTGGCGCGCGATGCTGAAGATCAAGCACGTGCCCGAGCAGCTGTTCGACGTCACGGCGTTCCCGATCATGATGACGCTGATGTTCACGTACCTCTTCGGCGGCGCGCTGTCCGGTTCGCCGACGGAGTACCTGCAGTTCGTGCTGCCGGGCATCATGGCGAGCAGCATCCTGATGATCACCATGTACACCGGGGTCTCGGTGAACACCGACATCGAGAAGGGGGTGTTCGACCGGTTCCGCACGCTGCCGATCTGGCGGCCGTCGGCGATGGTCGGGTACCTGCTCGGCGACATGCTGCGCTACCTCATCGCGTCGCTGGTGATCCTCGGCGTCGGACTGATCATGGGCTTCCGTCCCGGCGGCGGGTTCGGCGGCGTGGCCGCCGCGATCCTCCTGCTGCTGGCGTTCTCGTTCGCGTTCTCGTGGATCTGGACGATGTTCGGCCTGCTGCTGCGCAGTGAGAAGTCGGTGATGGGGGTCAGCATGATGGTGCTGTTCCCGCTGACCTTCCTCAGCAACATCTACGTCAACCCGGAGACGATGCCCGGCTGGCTGCAGGCCTTCGTGAACGTCAACCCGGTGACCCACGTGGTCGCGGCGGTCCGCTCGATGATGGACGGCAACTGGGACGGCGGCGAGATCACCTGGGTGCTGATCGCCGGCGGGGTCATCCTCGCGGTGTTCGGAACGCTCACCATGCGGCTCTACAACCGGAAGTGACCTGGGGGTGACAAGGTTCCCCTGGCGGCTCACAGCCGCCAGGGGACCTTGTCGTCCGGGGCGTAGCGGCACGAAGAACCGGTGGTGACCGAAGCGCGCAGGTGCGCGGCCAGCGCCGGGTGCTGCTCGTCGAGTTTGCGGAGGGTGTCCCGGATCCGGGCGGTCACCGTCTTGCGGGCGCGTTCGGCCTCGTCGCCGAGCCGCCGGGTGCGGCCGCCGAGCCCGGCGGCGGAGCGCAGTTCCGCCAGCAGCGCGTCCCGCTCACGGTCCAAGGTCGCGGCGCGGGTGTCCTGGGCCAGCTCGGTCGCCGTGTCGATCAGGTCGTCGAGTTCGTCCAGCCGAGCGCGGTACCGGGCCTTCGCTTCGTCGTCAAGGACGGCGTCACCGCCGAGGCTCTTGGCGGCGACGACCACCTCACCACCTTCGGGGTCGAGCAGCCGCACGGCCGTCACCTCCGAACCCGGCCTGCCGAGCAGGAAATGCAGATCCCGCAAGCCTTTCGAGTCCGGGAGATGCGTGGTGACGCCACCGAAACGCAGTGTCCACACGGCTTCGTCGCGGTGGAACTCGGCGGCCGGAGCGACCGGGGCCCGCGTGCGATCCCGCATTTCGGCGACCCTGGCCACGACCTGCGGCATGCCGATCGTGGTGGCCTCTCTGTCCACTTCGGACAGCAAGGCGGTCGCCGTGGCCGCGTCCCCTTCGAGATTGCGGCCGAGCAAGGCCATCGCCAGCCAGGACTTGGCCTCGATCGCCCAGACCGTGGCCCTCAGCCGGTCCGCCGAGAGTACGGCGTCACGCAGCCTGACCACCGCGTCGTTCCAGCGTTCCTGCGCCAGATCGAGTCTGCCGAGCCAGAGGACGACCGGGCCGGAGATCTCGCAGCCGTACAGGGAAACCAGCCATTCCCCACTGTAGGGCGCGAGGAGCGCGCGGGCGGCTTCACACCGTTCGGGGTCGCGCGAGAGCGCCGCCGTATGCGCTTGGCAGCGCAACCACAGCGCTTCCAGATCGCGGGGGTACGGTTTCGCGTCGGCGGCGAGATCGGTGAGCCGCACGGCCTCCGCGGTGTCCTCCCGCTGGGCGGCGGTGACCGCCTCCAACATCCGTCCGTAGGCGTACCCGCCGCCGTGGATCTCGCGGTGCAATCCGGCGAGATCGTCGAACCGGCCCTCCAAACACCATCGGGTCCACCGCTGTAGCTGGTTCAGATCACTGAAATGGGGGTGCTCGTCGCCCTCGTGTCTCGAGAGCACCTGCTGGATGAACGCCTCGGCTTCGGCGAACCGGCCCTGGAGCGTGGCGATGATGCTCTGGTCGATCAGGGAGGCCAGCTGTGAACTCGGTGCCCGGCCGCTGCTCGCCAAGGCGACGAACTCCTGGTACTGCTCGAGATACCGGGGATCGCCACGTTCGAGCAGCGCGACCCATTTGAACGACGCCGCGTAGTGCTCCAGTTCCGGGTTCGACGTCCGGCGGCCGACCACGACCAGTTCGTCGGTGAGCCGTTCCCGTTCGGCTGCGCTGCCCGGCCCCCAGATCGCGTCGTGCCGGGCCCACAAACCGAACAGCAGTGCGGAATCGTCCTGATCGTCGCGGGCGGTCATCATGATGCGCGCGGTCAGTTCCTGCGTCATCTCCTGGACGGTGAGGTCCTGACCGGGCTCTCGGCCACAGAGCCGTCTGTGCGCTTCGGTGAGCACCAGGACGGTCTCGTCGACCCGCAGGCCCTTGTGGTCGGCGCGGATCAGGGTCAGCGCCAGCCGGGCGAGGAGATCGTCGTCGTCGAGTTCGTGGATGAGCGCGGAGACCTCGTCGAGGACCTGTCTTCCCTCGTCGGTTTCGTAGTGGCGGGTCAGATGCGCGCCCAGTTCGAGCGCGATGACCGCACGGCGGCGGTGATCCTCGGCGACCTCCATCGCCCGCCGGTAGTGCGTGGCCGCCTCCTCGGCCGCCATCCGGCCGGTGGCGTCGATCGCCGCGGCCAGCAACAGTTCGACGGCCTGATCCTGATCGAGTTCCCGGCCGGCGAGCAGCGCGTGCCGGGCCAGGTCCGCGGGGAAGATCCGGTCCGGTGACTTCGGCATCTCGCGGACCGCCGCGACGACCGCGGCGTGCAGTTTCCGCCGCTCCGCTTCGGACAGGCTCGCGTACAGCGTCTCGCGGACGAGGTCGTGGGCGAACGCGAACCGGCCCTGCCCGTGCACCACGACCAGTCGCGCCGCGACGGCCTGGTCCAGCAGTCTGTCCACTTGCGGCACGGGTGCCGCCACCACTCCGGCGAGCAGGCGGCGGTGGAATTCCCTGCCGAGTACGGACGCGGTGGTCAGAAGATCGAGAACCGGTTGGGGGAGCAGGGAAAGCCGTCGCTGCAGGGCGTCGGCGACGCCGGGCGCGATCGTCTCGGCGGATCCGCCGCTGTGCCACAGCCGCGCGGTCTGCTCGACGAAGAACGGGTTGCCGCCGGTGCGGCGATGGACTTCGATGACCAGAGCGCCGCCCGGTTCCGCGCCCGCCGTCCTGGCCATGAGCGCGCCGACCTCGTCCGGTTGGAGACCGGTGAGTGTGACCGATGTGGCCTTCGCGAGCAGCGGCAGCATCAGCGAGCGGAGCGGGTGGCCCGCCGCCTCGACCTCGACGTCCCGGTACGTGCCGATCAGCAGTAGTCGTTCGAACCAGGTGTGCTGCGCGGCGAACTCGAGCAGCCGCAGTGACGCGGCGTCGGCCCAGTGCAGGTCGTCGAGCACCACCACGACCGGCCGTTCCTGGGACGCGGCCACGAGCGCGCTCGTCACCGCGTCGTAGAGGCGGAACCCGTCGGCGGCTCCGTCGCCGCGCGCCTCGCCGAGCAGGACGTCCAGTTCGCTGTCCGCCATGGCGGCCCACCGGCCCGGCTCGACCGTGCGCCGCAGCCCGCGGATCACCTGTGTCCACGGCCAGTAGCCGGGCGCGCTGGCGGAATCCCAGCAGGACCCGTTGAGCACCAGGGCGCCCAGGCGCTTCGCCTCGTCGGCGGCGCCGGTGACGAGCGTGGTCTTGCCGATCCCGGCCTCGCCGGTGACCAGCACCAGCCCGCCGTGGCTTTCGGCGGCACGGGCGATCTCCGCGCGAAGCACACCCGCGGGATGGTCGCGTCCGATGAGCGAGGCTGACATGTCCGAATCCTCCCAGTACGGTCCGACAATTTCACGACGCGCACCGGATGTCAGGCGTTACCCCGGTTCGTCGTGACCGACGGTGACCGGCGTCTCCCGGCCGCCGGGAACCCCGCGCGACCCGAATCCGACCTCCTGGACGTGACGAATCGAGTGGGACGGCGAGTGAACCGCCGTCGAAATTCGTGCTCCGCCGGGCGAACGCGGCCTGTTGTGCCAGGTCAGGTGCTACGTGGCTGGAGTAGGGTGCAGGACATGGGGAGCATTCGCTCGCGCGTGCTGGCGTGGATCGGCCGCCGCTACTTGGCGCGGCAGCAGAAGAACGGTTTCGACCTGTCCAAGATGTCCATCATCCCGGACAACCTCCTGACACCACTCAAACGCGACGGTCTCGACCCGGTCGCCGAGCTGGGCCGGGTCCGCGCCGAGGAGCCGATCAGCAAGCTGGACCTGCCGTTCGGGATGAACGGCTGGCTGGTCACCGGCTACGACGAGGCCAAGGCCGTACTCGGCAAGGTGAGCGAGTTCAGCAGCGACTTCACGAACCTGGTCGGGAGCGCGGGCGTGACCGAGGACCAGAACCCCGGTGGGCTCGGGTTCGCCGATCCGCCGGTGCACACCAGGTTGCGGCGTCTGCTCACGCCGGAGTTCACCATGCGGCGGCTTTCGCGGCTGACACCGCGGATCGACGAGATCGTGGCCGACCAGCTCGACGCGATGGAGAAGGCGGACGGTCCGGTCGACCTGTGGGAGGCCTTCGCGCTGCCGATCCCGTCGCTGACGATCTGCGAGCTGCTCGGCGTCCCGTACGAGGACCGCGACGACTTCCAGCGGCTGAGCACCGCGCGGTTCGATCTCTTCGGTGGCGCGGGCGCGTCACTCGGTGCGATGACCGAGTCACTGTCCTACCTGGACGACATCGTCAAGAAGCAGCGCGAGAACCCGGGCGACGGCCTGCTCGGCATGCTCATCAAGGAGCACGGCGACGAGATCGACGACCGCGAACTGGCGGGCCTCGCCGACGGTGTGCTCACCGGCGGTCTGGAGACCACGGCGAGCATGCTCGCGCTCGGCGCGCTCGTGTTGCTGAAGGACCGTTCGCTGTTCGAGACCGTGCGTGGTGACGACGAGGCCGTCCACAAATTCGTCGAGGAACTGCTGCGGTACCTGACCGTCGTGCAGATGGCCTTCCCGCGCTTCGCCAAGGAGGACATGGAGATCGCGGGCGTCCAGATCGCGAAGGGCGACATCGTGCTGGTCTCGCTCAGCGTCGCGAACCGTGACGGCGTCCTCGGCGACGACATGGAGAAGTTCGACGCGACCCGCGAGCCGACCTCGCACCTCGCCTTCGGCTGGGGCATCCACCGGTGCATCGGTGCCGAACTGGCCAGGATGGAACTGCGCACCGCGTATCCCGCGCTGGTGCGCCGCTTCCCGGAGATGCGGCTGGCGATCGAACCGGACGCGGTGGATTTCCGGAAGGTCTCGATCGTTTACGGCGTCGACGCGCTGCCCGTGTTGCTGGACTGAGCTTCAGGCTGTGTCTCTCGGAGCGTGCTTTCGGATTTCCGCAGCCGGGCCGCGACATCAGCTGGTCCCTCACCCAGCCGTAGCAGCGGCCCGCCTCCGCAAATCCGAGGCCCCCGGCCGAGAAAAACGCACGCGCGTGTCCTCGCCCAACCTGCCGACTCCACTTTTGGGGACACGGCCTAGGCGACTCCTCTCGGCCGGAACTGGATGCTGATCCTGGGGCCGACCGGTTTGGCGGTCTTGGGGACGGCGTGTTCCCAGGTTCGCTGGCAGCTGCCGCCCATGACGATCAGGTCGCCATGGCCGAGGGCGTGCCGGACCGTCTCGCCTCCGCCACGCGGGCGCAGCACCAGTTGCCGGGCGGCGCCGACCGAGACGATCGCGACCATGGTGTCCTCGGTGCGGGAGCGGCCGATGTCGTCGCCGTGCCAGGCGACGCTGTCGCGCCCGTCCCGGTAGAAGCACAGACCGGAGGTCACGAACGGCTCGCCGAGTTCGTCCGCGTAGTGCGCGGTGAGTGTCTTCCGCGCTTCGGTGAGGATCGGGTGGGGGAGTGGGATGCCCTCGCGGTAGTAGCTCAGCAACCGGGGCACGGCGACGACGCGGTCGTACATCTGCCGCCGTTCCGCCTGCCACGGCACTTTTTCGGCGAGGCGGGTGAACAGTTCGCCCGCGCCGGTGAGCCAGCCCGGGAGTACGTCGATCCAGGCGCCCCGGGTCAGCTCGGTGCGCCGGAGCGGGCCGAGCGGGCCGAGCCCGAGGGCGGCGCACTCGTAGAAGAGCGAGGCTTGAAGCGCGGGGGTCATGGCAACCGAACCTACCCCGGCTCCGGCAGTTTGTCGAACGCGTGTTCGAGTGGAACAAATGACCTGCGTCGTCCGGCGCGGCCCGGCACGATGGGCCACATGATCGACACAGTCAAGTCCGCGGACGGAACGCCGATCGTGCTCGAACGGCGCGGAGCGGGTCCGGTAGTCGTCGTCGTGGCGGGTGCGGCCAACGACCGGCGCGGCGACGAACCGCTGGTGGCCGAGCTGACAGCCGAGTTCTCCGTGGTGACCTACGACCGCCGGGGACGGGGCGACAGCGGGGACACCGGGCCGTACGCGGTCGAGCGCGAGATCGAAGACCTCGGCGCGGTGGTCGCCTCGCTCGGTGAGCCGGTGATCGTGCACGGCATCTCCTCCGGTGGTGCGCTGGCCCTCCTCGCCGCCGCTGCCGGAGTGCCGATGGCGCGGTTGTCGGTCTTCGAGCCGCCGTATCGCGGCGAAGCGGAAGAAGTCCCCGAGGGGTATGCCGACGAGATGCGCGACCTGGTCGCGGCAGGTAGCTGGGACGACGCCGTAGCACTGTTCATGATGGCGGCGGTCGGCTCGCCGGCGGAGGCCGTCGCCGAGGCCAAGGCGACGCCGATGTGGGCCGAACTCCGGTCGTACGCGCCAACGCTGGTCTACGACGCCAGGGTGATGGGTGCTTCGAAGGTGCCGGACGGTCTGGCTTCGATCACGGCACCGGTCCTCGTGGTGAACAGCAACGGCAGTACGGACTGGCTGAAGGCCGCCGCTCTCGCCGCCACGAAAACGATCCCAGAGGCGAGGCAGGTGGAACTGGACGGCGAGTTCCACAGTGTCCAGCCGGAGCGGCTCGTTCCGGAACTCAGCGCGTTCTACCGGGATCCTCGGTGAGGCGTAGGTAAGCCGCGCCACGCGGGGAGATCCGGTAGCCGGTTTCGAGGCTGAGCGTCAACCCGAGATCCTTGAGTTTGCGGATGTCGACCTTCAACGTTTCTTTCTCGCGGCCGAGGAGGTCGGCCAGTTCCTGCGCGCGACGGCCGGGGCGCTCGGCGATGAGCCGCAAGGTCTCGTGGGTCCACGAGTATCGTTTGTCCATCTTGGACAACCGTCCGCGGATGGCGCCGATGTCCTTTTCGGACAGTTGGGCATCCGCGCTGAGCGCGTGCCGGGGATCTGGTCCGAGATAGCGCAGGCGGATGCGGTACACCGGGGCGTCCGCGGGGCCGCGCAGGATCCCGCGGACCGCGTGCGCCGAGGCCGCTCCAGAGCGGCGGGCGTCGGCGTCGGTGATGGCGGCGGGGTCGACGACCTCGACCGAGCCGACCTCGATCACCCCGGCTCCGGTACGCATCGTGTCGCCCTGGCGGACGTTGGGTTTCGCCCAGCGCCGGAAGGCCAGGTCGATCGTCCCGGCCGCCAGTCCTTCGAGGACCGTCATGGAGAGGATCACCGTCGTTACCCAATCAGCGGGACGCCGGAGCGTCAACACCTTGTCCGATGACGGTTCGTGCTCGTACAGTCGCAGTCTGGTCCTGGTCTGGACCACCCGCCCTGAATGCGCAGGAGGCAGGATGCGGAGACGACTTCGGACCGCCGGGGTGGTCGCGGCGGCCGCCCTCGGCCTGGTGGCGTCGGCGATGCCGGCGAACGCCCAGGTCGGAACCGGGCCGTGGACGGCGGAGAACCCCTCGTTCACCGTCCAGGAACGCGGGTGCGGCAACGTCGACGGACTCAACTTCGAACTGACCTGCTCCACCGGGAGCGGGGACCAGCGCGCGGAGCGGCGCTACGTGACCTACACCGGCGGGACCCGGCAGTTCGAGGGTTCGTTCCGGATCACCAGCATGGCGGGCACCCGGATCAGCCTGAAGCAGACCTTCCGCGACGCGCCGAGCGCCGGACCGTACTTCATGCTCGCGGTCGAACGCGGCGGGCGGCTCTACGCGGTCCACGGCGGGGAGACCCTTGGCAGCGGTGCGACGGTCGGGACGTCGGTGCGGGTCAACACCGTGCATCAGGTCGGGAGCACGCACAAGGTGTACATCAACGGTTCGCTGAAGCAGACCGTGAGCAGCGGAAGCGGCAGCTACTACGACAAGTTCGGCGCTTATCGGACGGCCAGTGGCGCCGGTCCGGTCAAGGTGACTTGGAGCGGGATCAAGTTCTGGCGGAAGTGAGTCCGGGTCGACGACTCGGTGAGTACATGAAAGCCCCCTTCCTTGCGCTAGTGTCGCGTGATCCTGCGGGTCTTACCCGTGATCAGACGGCGATCTCCGTCCAATCACGCGAGATCGCCGTCTGATCACGCGTAACCGCCGTCCAATCACGCGTAACTGCCGTCTGATCACGCGAGATCGCCGTCCGAGGAACGAAACCAAACGTCAAGCAAGCAAAATCACGCGACACTAGGCGCAAGGAAGGAGCTTTCATGTACTTGGGGTAGGTGTGAAGGTCGGGTTTCTGCAGCTGAGCCGAGCGAAGGGCCCTTCGCGCGCCCGCCGTCGTGGCTGGTGGTGCTACTGAGGCTAAATGACGAGAGTGAGGGGAACTTTGAGGGACTCTGGGTCCCTCAAGGAGTCCTTCACGGACCTGCGGAAGGCGACGAACCCCGCCGCCACGCGTCGAGGTCCGTCCAAGCCTCGAGGGTCCGCCTGCTTTCGAACCGGCGGCGTTCGCGCGTGACCGGATCGGCGAATTCGAGGACTTTCGCCAGTAGCTGCAAGGGTTCGGTGAAGTCGTCGAGTGGGGTTTCGGTCAGTTCCGGGTAGAAGTCGTCGCCGAGGATCGGCAACCCGAGGCCGCTCATGTGCAGCCTGAGCTGGTGGGTACGGCCGGTCGCGGGAAGCAGCCGGTAGCGACCGAGGCCGTCGCGGTGTTCGAGGAGTTCGATCCGGGTTTCCGCGTTGGGCGGCCCGTCGACCTCTTGGGCGGCGATGACCCCGCGTTCCTTGACGATACGGCTGCTGATCTCGCGCGGCATCGAGACGTCGGGATCGTAGCGCGCGATCGCTTCGTATTCCTTGTGTACCAGGCGATCCCGAAACATCGTCTGGTACTTTCCGCGGACTTCGGGGGTGATCACGAACAGGATTAGTCCCGCGGTGACCCGGTCGAGCCGGTGTGCGGGGCTGAGCATCGGGAGGTCGAGTTCGCGGCGGAGGCGGACCAGCGCGGTCTGCAGAATGTGCCGCCCGCGCGGGATCGTCGCGAGGAAATGGGGTTTGTCGGCGACCAGGAAATGCTCGTCGCGGTGCACGACGGAGATCTCGAACGGAACGGCGACCTCGTCGGGAAGATCGCGATGGAACCAGATGAACGAGTCCGGCACGAACGGCGCGTCGACGCCCAGTGGTCCGTCCAGTCCTACGATGCGCTCCTCGCGGAGCATCTCCTCGATCCGCTCGGGCGCGACCCGGGGGAGCCGCTCGACGAGGTGCTCCCGCAACGTCGTCCACGGTCCCTCGGTGGGCATCTTGAGCCTCGCGGGGTCGAGCCCGTGGCGGGGCGGGAGCGGCGGGCGGAGCTTGCGTCTCATCACCGCGCACTCTAGCCGCGACGACTCATCCGGCCTGGTCGCGGGCGGGCGCCCCGGTGTCGCGAAAGCCACTTTCGAGGCATTAGACGTCCCGAAAGTGGCTTTCGCGACACCAGCGGGAGTTGTCCACAGTGGGGCTGATGTGGCGAGTTGTCCACAGGCCGGGCGGAAGGTGCTGGCGGGGAGAACTCGAGGAGCAGAAGATCATGGAGTGAAACCTGGAGATTGGGCTCGTGATCCCGAGGAGCTCTACCAGTACAGTCGCGGCGGCGTGATCACCGTCGCCCGGTTGACGGAACTCGGCGTTCCGTCGAGGACTTGCTATCGCCGGTGCCGTCCGGGAAGGCAGTGGCGACGGCTGCTGCCGGGAGTCTTGCTGTTGAACTCCGGCGAACCGACGCGTCGGCAGCTGGTCGATGCCGCTCTGTTGTACGCCGGCCCCGACGCAGTGGTAACCGGCGCGACCGCGTGTCGTCGACAGGGGTTACGGGCGCTGCCGGACCATCCCTTCCGCGTCCATCTCCTCGTTCCCCTCGAACGCAAGGTCATCAGTTCCGGGCACGTGATCATCGAACGCACGACCCGGCTGCCGACGGCGGTCGTGCTCGATGGGGTACCGCTGGCACCCTTGGTTCGGTCGGTACTCGACGAGTGCCGTCGGCTCGGCTCACGCCAGGCGGTTTCGGCGCTGCTTTCCGAAGCGGTCCAGCGGGGCGCAAGCCTTCCGGAGCTGTTCGAAGAACTCGATGCCGGAAGCAGCCGCGGCACCGCGATCCCACGCGATGCGCTGCATCGCATCGCCGATGGAGCCCGGTCGGCCGCGGAAGTCGACGCGATGCGGGTGTGGCGAATGAGCGGATTGCCCGAACCCGGATGGAATCATGAACTGCGAGCCGAAAACGGGGAGTACATCGCGACTCCCGATGGCCACTTCGTGGCGGTGAGGCTGGCCTGGGAGATCGATTCGTACGATTTTCACTTCGGCAAGCAGCAGTATGCGGCGACAGTGGCGAGAAACGCCAGGTGCGCGGCCGCCGGCATCGCGGTCCTCCAGACCTTGCCCAGCCGATTGCGGACGGAACCGAAGCGGGTGATCGCCGAACTCGTGGCCGCGCATCGTGCCGCTGAGGCCCGTCTGCGTCGGGCCGCCTGACCAACGATGCCTGCCCGAGGTGTCGCGAAAGGTGCCGCGAAAGCCACTTTCGCGACATCAGACGTCCCGAAAGTGGCTTTCGCGACACCCGGCACCCGACTCGCAACACCCGACTCGCAACACCCGACTCGCGACACTCGAGCGCGGCGGAGGCGAGAGCGATCAGTGCAGATCGCGATATCGCGCGAGGTACCGCTCGGTGGCGTCGGCCTCCGCGAGCGCGTCGGCCTCGTCGCGGGTCCGGCGCCCGATGCCCGGCGGGAAGCCGTTCTTGGCGAGCCGGTGCTCGATGCTCTCCTCCATGTAGGCCATCGAGTAGAAGTACGCCACGAGCGCGGCCATCAGCACGATCGCCAGCCGCAGGCCGAGTGGGCCGGGCAGGAGCAGCCACACCGCGCAGAGCGGGCCGATCATCACCGTGCTGCGGGCGACGTGCCGCCAGCGCCAGGTCCCGGTGGTCGCGTCGTGGAGGATCCAGTCGTGGTAGCGCTCGGGCAGCCTGCCGCCGAGTGAGTACCACAGCCAGCGGAACACGTCCGGGCGCTTGCGAGGCATCAGGCGACTCCTTCTCCTTCGATACTCGACACAGTACACTAATGGTTAGTACACTAATTATTAGTGTTGCCGAGGACACGGCTAGGATCGGCACATGAGTTCGGAAGGGCCCGAGATGAAGTCGATCGATCTGGGCGAGGACCCGCTCGCGCTGGAGCGTCAGGTGTGTTTCGCGCTGTCGATCGCGTCGCGCAGCGTCATCGCCATCTACCGCCCGCTGCTGGAGCCGCACGGGCTCACCCATCCGCAGTACCTCGTCATGCTGGCGCTGTGGGAGCGGGGGCCACAGGCGGTGAAGGACCTGAGCACCGCTCTGCGTGCCGAACCCGCGACGCTGTCCCCGCTCCTCAAGCGGCTGGAGGCGATCGGTTACGTCACGCGCAGGCGCAGTGCCGAGGACGAGCGGCTGCTGACGGTCGAGCTGACGGAATCGGGTCGCGCGTTGCGCGCGGAGGCGGAAAAGATCCCGTATCGCGTCGTCGAGAAGCTCGGAATGGAGGTCTCCGAGCTGGAGGTGCTGCACAAGGCCCTCACTGGCGTCATCGAAGCCACCGCCTGAGCGAACCGAGACCGAGGTGTGACGAAATTAGGGTGTGTAGCCGCTCCCGCTTGGGTAATTTCCGTCACGCCACCTTGAGATGACAGGAAGCTGAGGGACCGTGACCACCTCGACCCCCGCCCCCACGGAAGCAGGTCTGGATCTCCTGACCAGGCTGAACGCCTACCTGGAGGCCGTGGCTTCGGCATTGGGGATACGGATGGATTCGTGCACGGCCGACCTCACCGGCCCGGTCACCGCCGGCCTGAGGCTGAATTGGCGCTTTCCCGGCTTCCCCGAGCGAGACGCCGACCTGCTGTGGCACGAGGAGCACGGCTGGTCGGCCGCGGTCGCGACGCAGTCGGGCGACGACCACTACGTCGTCGTCGCCTACCTCGGCGGACGGTCGGTCGCGTCGCCGCCGCGGCTGGTGGCCCGGTTCGCCGAGACCCTGCGCACCGGTGAGCACCAGGACTGCTGGCCCGGCCCACCGACGCTGCGCACCGCCGGCGGGCCGTCCGCGCTGGCCAAGGAACTCTCCGCCTGGGCCTGATTCACTCCGGCGGAGAGCGGAGAGTGGACGGCGTCGATCTCCCCGCCGATCAGGAACCGCGGCGTGCGGAGACCGATCGACCGCCGGTCGAAGACACCCTTGGCACGCACCCGCCAGGTGCCGTCGCCGTTGTCTTCCGGCCCTGCGCGGTCAGCGTGCGGGGACACGACTCCGAGGCTGCCTTCGATCCGGTTCGATGGCGGTGACGCCGCTCCGGACGGTGAACAGCGCGGGATCCTCATCTGGCAGCAATTTCCGTGCGCGTTCGGCGGGCAGGTCGGAATTGGGGCACCCGGCGCGATCCGGCGTCGGCGGGGACGGTCGCCGGTCATTGGCTGCGTTCGGCGACAGCGCCGGCCAAGACGGCGAAGCGGACCAGGCACTGCACTTCGACGAAGCGGCTCGGGTCCTCGCGACCGCGCTGGACGCCCGCGCGAAGGCGGGACTGTCCGAAGTGGACCAGCTCGGCGTGCCGCCGGGCTGGTCGCCCGCGCGCTCGCCGGCCGGTTCGCCGAAGCGGGAAGCCTCGCCGCCGAAGTCCTGGTCGACCGTGGCGATTCGTTCGGGCACAAGGGATCGCGCGCGAGGCTGCTCCTACCGGGACCGCTCGCGCGGGCCGCGAAGCTGATGCTTTCCGAGCGCACGGTGGAAGCCACGTCCGGTCGTCCCGTGGGCGGGCAGGGAAGGTCTCAGGGACTGACGGTCAGCTTGCCGAGGATGCGGGCGACGACAGCGTCCCGATTGTCGTCGAGGAAGAAGTGACCGCCCTCGAAGATTTCCTTCTCGAAGGAACCGGTCGTGTGCTCGGCCCAGTTTTCGACGTCGGGCACGTCCAGGACCGGATCCGCGTTCCCGGCGAGCGCCACGATCGGGCAGGTCACGTCGGGGCCCGGCCGGTAGCGGTAGGTCTCGACGGCCTTGTAGTCGCCGCGCAGCGAGGGCAACGCGAGAGCGCGGATGTCCGGGTCGTCGAAGATCGTCGGGTCCGTGCCACCGAGCCTGCTGACCTCGGCGAGGAACGTGGCGTCGTCGGCGAGGTGGTGCGCCTGCTCCTTGTGGATGTCGGGGCCGCGGCGGGCCGAGAGGAACAACGCCGCCGGAACGAGGCCACGCGCCTCGAGCCGCCGGGCGACCTCGAACGCGACGATGGCGCCCATGCTGTGGCCGAAGAGGGCGAACGGCTTCGGGAGCTCGGCGACGATGTCCACCAGCCGCTCGGAAAGGACGTGCAGATCGTCGATGACCGGCTCGCCGAGGCGGTCCTGCCGTCCCGGGTACTGGACGGTGTGCACCTCGACGGTGGGGGAGAGCGCTCCCGAAAGCGGGCGGTACGCACTCGCCGATCCACCGGCATGCGGGAAGGCGACGAGCCGCGTCTCGGCAGCCGGTGCCCGGTAGAAGCATCGCGTCCAGACGCGGAGATCCTGCCCTGCCATCGAAAATCCCCCAATCCGCGCGGGAATCCCCCGCACGACACTGGAATGTACGGGGGATTCGCGGGAAGAGTCCATGGGTGTGCGGGGTTGAACACTGGACATCGGCCCACATCCGGGGCCTGGTGGAAGGGAGCGAGTGTGGCGGAGGAGCTGAAGATCAGGCTCGGTGCGGGACTGGGGACCGGGACGGCGCCCGAGGAGTTCGGCGCCGCGGTCGACTTGCTGGAGCGGGCGGGTGTCGATTCGCTCTGGCTGCCCGAGGCGGTGTACTCGCCCAGGATCGACCCGGTCGTCGGACTGACCCACGCGCTCGCCCGCACCTCGGAACTGAAGGTCGGAACCGGCGTGATGGTGCTGCCCGGCCGTGATCCGGTGCTGGTCGCCAAACAGCTCGCCTCACTCGCCGCGCTCGCGCCGAAACGAGTCCTCCCGGTCTTCGGCCTGAAGCCCGCGCGGGACGCGGAACTCCCGCTGTTCCCGGTGCCGCAGGGCCGTCGCGCGGCTGTCTTCGACGAGTCTTTACGGCTGATCAAGGCCTTGCTGGAACAGGAGGAGGTGACCTTCGAGGGTGAGTTCTTCCGCGTCGAGGGTGCCGGGCTGGGCATGCGCCCGCTCAAGCGGCTCGACCTCTGGCTCGGCGGGAAGGCGCCGGGCGCGCTGCGGCGGATCGGCAGGCTCGCGGACGGCTGGCTGGCCAGCTTCCTCACGCCGGAGGAGGCCCGCGCCGGCCGTGAGGCGATCCAGAAGGCCGCCGCCGAGGCGGACCGGGAGGTCGAGGCCGACCACTTCGGGATCAGCCTCATCGTCGCCGAGGACGGCATCCCGGACGCGCTCGCGGCATCGGTCGCCGCGCGGTCCGACGCCGACCCGTCACGCCTGATCGCGGGCAGCTGGTCTGCCGCCCGCGACCTGGTCGCCGAGTACCTCGACGCCGGGCTGAGCAAGTTCGTGCTCTACCCGGCCGGACCGGAGCCGATCGAGCGGTTCGTCGAGAACTTCGTCGAGTACGCCGTCCCGCTGCAGAACTAATGCTGAAGGGGACTTTCCCCGCGTCTTACGCGGTGAAGGGCGCTTTCGTCGCATGACATGCGACGAAAGTCCCCTTCAGCCCCAGAGCCGGCGCGAGTCCCGGCACTGATCCGGGAGACCCGCGCTAGTCGAACTTCAGCTCTTCGGTCCGCCGCGGCATCAGCAGCAGGGCGCCGACGCTGAGCACGGCGACCACCAGCATCGCCAGGAAGACGTGGTGCGTGGCGTCCGCGAGGGCGTCACGCACGAACGTCGTCGTCGGCGTGGCGGGTCCGTGGCCCTCCAGGACGACGCTGGTCGCGTCGACGCCGGACGGCAGGCCGACGACCCCGTCGGGCGGGTTCGCGAAGCGGTTCGCCAGGGTGGCGTTCGCGATTGCGCCGAACATCGCCACGCCGACCGCGCTGCCCAGCGAGCGGCTGAACATGTTGGTCGCGGTGACGACACCGCGGCGTTCCCAGCCGATGGTGGACTGCACGGCGATCAGCGTCGGGCTCGACGCCAGGCCCAGCCCGATCCCAAGGACGAACGCCGCCGCGGCCGCCAGCCAGATCGACGACCCCGCGGCCAGGAACACCGTAAGGGCCGCGCCCGCGATGACGATCCCGCTGCCGATCAGCCCGGTGTCCCGGAATCCGATCCGCATGTAGATCCGGCCCGCCAGCGACGCCGAGATCGGCCAGCCGACGGTCAGCGCCGCCAGCGCGAAGCCGGCGACGAGCGCGCCGGTGCCGAGCACACCCTGCGAGAAGGTCGGCAGGTACGAGGTGAGGCCCATCAGCAGCATGCCGACGACGACGGCGACCAGGTTTCCGCCGATCAGCGTCCGTTTGGTGAAGATCCACAGTGGCAGCACCGGCTCCTCGGCCTTGCGTTCCACGAACACGAACGACACCAGCAGCACCACCGCGCCGATGAAGATCGCCAGGCTCGGCGCGGACGCCCAGCCCCAGGCGACACCGCCCTCCAACAAGCCCAGGATCAGCAGCGAGCAGCCGAGGGTGAGCAGCGTGGCGCCCAGGTAGTCGATGCGGTGCGAGCGGCGTTCGACGCGCTCACGGAAGTTCCGGAACAGCATCCACGCGGCCAGCGCGCCGAGCGGCAAGTTGATGAAGAAGATCCAGCGCCAGTCGAGGTACTCGGCGAACACACCGCCCAGCGTCGGCCCGACCACCGACGAGATGGCCCACACGCTGGCGAGATAGCCCTGCACCCTGGCGCGTTCCTCGACCGTGTACATGTCGCCGACCATGGTCAGCGCGATCGGCTGGATGGCACCCGCGCCGATGCCCTGCACCGCGCGGGCGGCGATCAGCACCGGCATGCTCCACGCCGCGCCACAGAGCACCGAGCCCAGCAGGAACGCCGCGATCCCGAAGAACATCACCGGCCGCCTGCCGAGCACGTCGGCGAACTTGCCGTACAGCGGAACGGTGACCGCCTGGGTCAGCAGATAGATCGAGAACAGCCACGGGAACTGGGAGAAGCCGCCCAGATCGGCGACCACCGAGGGCACCGCCGTCGCGATGATGGTCGAGTCGAGCGCGATCAGGCCGGAACACAGCATCACGGCGATCAGGACGGGGCCGCGTTCGGAGCGGAAACCGACCCCTTCCTTGGCGGTGACCGGGGCCGGGGTCGTCATCTGCGGGGATCTCCTCGGGCTCATGAAGGGCGTCAACTGCTTCGCATGGGTAAGCATTCCATGGAGACTCCCGGTCATGGGATTGATTTTTTCCGTGAGGTTTGACGCAAAATGGGTCGGATGAGCACTTGGATCCG
This sequence comes from Amycolatopsis sp. cmx-11-32, assembly GCF_047608695.1. Lineage (NCBI taxonomy): Bacteria > Bacillati > Actinomycetota > Actinomycetes > Pseudonocardiales > Pseudonocardiaceae > Amycolatopsis > Amycolatopsis sp. cmx-11-32. The sequence continues at coordinate 397,153 of NZ_JADNQN010000006.1, forward strand.
CCCGATCAACCGTGGCTGGGTCGTCCTCGACGCCGTCCCGGGCCCCGACGTCGACGAGTTCGCCGATCCGGACCGGGTGATCGCCGCGCTTGCCGGGGCGCGCGGTGACAGCCTGCTGGCGGTCCAGCATCCGGCGAGGACTCCGGCCGCACTGGCGGGCGGCCTCTCGGTCGAGGCGGCGTTGCCACAGGCCAGGGCCACCTTCGAACGTCTCCGGGAACGGCACTATCGCCCGGTCGCCGACGTCATCGCGCCTTATCGCATCGACGGGCCGGACGGCGTCGCGCTCGGCGTGCTGTGCCTGGTCGATCCGGCAGCGGTGCGGGAGGGCGGGGTGACGCGGGTCCGGCACACCGAGGACGTCTATCCGGACGTCGTCGCGGAGCGGGCCGTGATGCTCGCCGGGCTCGGTGTCGCCACGAGCGCCGCCATGCTGGTCCCCGCGACCGGCGGCCGTGAGCTGACCGCGTCGATCGAACGGCTCTGCCGGGAGCAGGTGCCCATCCTGTCCACAGTGGACGGCGTGGGCCGCAAGCACGAACTGTGGCTCGCCGGTCCCGGCGATGGCCGGTACGCACTGCTGGCCGCCTTGGACGAGATGGATCTCCTGGTCGCGGACGGCAATCACCGGGTCGCGGCCGCCGCGGCGTCGGGACGCGGCGCGCTGCTGGCACTGGTCACCGGGGGACCGGGACTGCGGATCGGACCCATCCACCGGGTGCTCACCGGCACCGGGCTCGACGCGGCCACGCTGGTCCGGCGGTGGACGGAGGCGGGCTTCGACGTCCTCCCCGGCCCGCCGGAGCCGCCGGCCGAAGCCGGGGAGGTGACCGTGCTGGCGGGGGAATCGGCGTTCCGGGTGGCACTCGGCAGGGCGGGACTCGACCACGCCGTCGTCGAGCAGGACCTGCTCCGTGGGGCGCTCGGTGTCGATCCGGAAGGAGCGCACGTGCGGCCGCTGCTGCCGGGCACCCCGGTGCCCGAAGACGTGGACGCCGTCCTGCTGCTGGCCCCGGTCCCGTACGCGGAGGTGCTCGCCGTGCACGCGGCCGGACTGCGGATGCCGAGGAAGGCCACCTATTTCACGCCGAAACCACGCAGCGGACTCCTGCTGGCGGAGCTCTGACGTCGCGCTTTCGTCGGTGGTCAGGCCTAGGATCATCTCGTGGAACTGCCCGTGATGCCGCCCGTGAAGCCGATGCTGGCCAAAGCCGTGCACGAACTGCCGCGCACGCCTGGGCTGCTGTACGAGCCGAAGTGGGACGGCTTCCGCTGCGTGGTCTTCCGTGACGGTGACGAGGTGGTCCTCGGCTCGCGCAACGACAGACCACTGACGAGGTATTTCCCCGAACTGGTCGATCTGCTCAAGGAGGCGCTGCCCGAGCGCTGTGTCGTCGACGGCGAGATCGTGCTGGTCACCGAAGGCGGTCTCGACTTCGAGAAGCTCCAGCTGCGGCTGCACCCGGCGGCGTCCAGGGTGAACAAACTGGCCGCGGAGACGCCGACGAGTTTCGTGGTGTTCGACCTGCTCGCCCACGACGACCGGGATCTGACACCGGAACCGTTCGAGGAGCGGCGGAAGCTGCTCGAAAGCGTCGTCGACACGAAGTTCGCCCGGGTGCACCTCACCCCGTTGTCCGAGGATCCCGACGTCGCCCAGGACTGGTTCACCCGGTTCGAAGGCGCGGGTTTCGACGGCGTGATGGCCAAACCAGCCGACGCGCCGTACGAACAGGACAAGCGGGTGATGTGGAAGGTCAAGCACCAGCGCACCGCGGACTGCGTCGTCGTCGGGTTCCGGTGGCACAAGGACGGTGTCGGCGTCGGGTCGCTGCTGCTGGGGCTCTACAACGACGAGGGCGTCCTGCACCACGTGGGCGTGGCCAGCAGCTTCACCGCCGCGAGGCGTCGTGAGCTGGTGGACGAACTCGCGCCGCTGCGGGAGAACGCGCTGGAGAAGCACCCCTGGCGGGAGTGGGTCGAGGCCCATGAGGAGGCGGGCGGCCGGATGCCCGGCGCGGGCAGCCGGTGGGCGCCGCAGAAGGACCTGAGCTGGGAGCCGGTCCGCATCGAATGGGTCGCCGAGGTCCGCTACGAACACGTCGAGGGCACGCGGTTCCGCCATGGCGGCAGGCTCGTGCGCTTCCGCCCCGACCGCGAACCGGCGTCCTGCACCTACGCGCAGCTCGACGAGGTACCGCCCGCCGAGCTGGCCACGCTGTTCACCGAGCTGGGGGAAGCATGAAGTCGGAACCGGTGACGCTGGACCTCGACGGTGTCGAATTCACGGTGTCCAGTCCGGGCAAGGTCTACTTCCCGGAGAACGGCGAGACCAAATTGGACCTCGTCGAGTACTACCGCGCGGTTTCGGTGCCGCTGCTGGCGCAGCTCGGCGGGCGGCCCTTGCTGCTGGAGCGCTATCCCGACGGTGCGGGCGGGAAGTCATGGTTCCAGAAGAGGGTCCCGAAGAACGCGCCCGAGTGGCTGACCACGACGGTGGTGTCCACCCCGAACGGGACCACTTCGGACGCGCTCGTGGCGAAGGACCTCGCGCACGTCATCTGGGCGGTGAACCAGGGCTGCCTCGGTTTCCATGTCTGGCCGAACCGGGCCGACGCGCCGGACATCAGCGATCAGTTGCGCGTCGACCTCGATCCTTCGCCCGGCATCGGTTTCCCGGAGCTGCGGCACGGCGCTGTCCTGACGAAGGCGTTGCTCGCAGAACTCGGCATCACCGCGCAGCTGAAGACGTCGGGCTCGCGCGGTTTGCATCTTTACGTGCCGCTGGAACCGAAGTGGGACGGCTACGAGGTCCGCGCGGCCGCCGTCGCGCTCGCCCGCGAACTGGAGCGGCGCCACCCGGAGGAGATGACGGCGCAGTGGTGGAAGGAAGAGCGGGGCTCCCGGGTGTTCGTCGACTTCAACCAGAACGCACCGCACAAGACGGTGTTCGGCGCGTGGTGCGTGCGGCCGCGGGTCGGCGGGCAGGTGTCGACGCCGATCGGCTGGGACGAACTGGAGACCGTCGAGCCCGACAAGCTCACCCTGTCCACCGTGCCCGCTCGCTTCGCCGAACGCGGAGACCCTTGGGCGGAAACGAAACCGCAGTCGATCGAGTCGCTGCTGGAAATGTCGGAGAAGGACATGGAGAACGGGCTCATGGACGCGCCTTGGCCGCCCGTGTACCCGAAAATGCCGAACGAGCCGCCCCGGGTCGCGCCGAGCAGGGCCAAAAAGGAACAAAAAGAGTCGAAAGACTAAGAGCTTGCGCGCCGGATAGTCCGCGTTTAGTCCTCTAGTTGCGGTAGTTGCGCGCGCAACTACCGCAACTAGAGGACTAAACGCGGTCGTCCTGGACGAACCGCAGGACCCGCAGCATGCCCCGCTCGTCGACGACCTCGGGATCGTCCGCGACGCACTCTTCGAGGCGCGCGGTGACGGCGTCGGTGTCGATCCCCGAGCCGATCAGCACCAGTTCGCTCCGGCGCGGCAGGCCCGACGGCCACGCCGACCGTTCCACCTGGACGAACGAGCCCACCGTATGCAGGCCGAACCGGGAGCGCGGGCCGTTCGGGCCGAAGTCGAGGAAACCCTTGATCCGGTAGAGCCCGCCGGGACGCTGTTCGAGAAAGTCCATCAGCCGTCGCGGGTCCAGCGGCCGCTCGGCGGTGAAGGCGACGCTGTCGTACGCGGTGTGGAAATGGTGCTCGTGGTCGTGCTCCTCCTCGCGGAGGTCGTCGAACGACAGTTGCCCGGCGCGGTCACGCGGCCGGGCGTCGAAGAACAGCGTGGGGTCGATCCGGCCGTGGGAGGTCGCGATCACCGGCGTGCCGGGCGCGATCTCGTCGATCGTGCCGCGCAGCTTGGCCAGGGTGTCCTCGTCGGCCCGGTCGGTCTTGTTGAGCACGACCAGGTCGGCGAACCCGAGGTGTTCGTCCAGTTCCGGGTGGCGTCGCCTGGCCGCCTCGAACTCGGCCGCGTCGACGAGTTCGACCAGGCCGCCGTAAGCGATGACGGGGTTCTCGCTGGCGATCATCAGGCGGATGAGGTCACGCGGTTCGGCGAGCCCGCTGGCCTCGATCACGATGACGTCGATGCCTGCCTCGGCCTCGGACAGTTTGGCGAGCATGGCGTCGAGGCCGCTCGCGTCGACGGCGCAGCACAGGCAGCCGTTGCCGAAGGACATCATCGTGTCGACCTGCCCGGAAACGGCCATCGCGTCGACCGCGATGCTCCCGAAGTCGTTGACGATGACACCGATGCGCGCACCTTGGCGATTGGCCAGCAGGTGGTTGAGCAGGGTGGTCTTCCCGGAACCGAGGAAGCCGGCGACCAGGATGACCGGGATCCGCCTGTCGACCACGTTTTTCCTTTCCGCCGGAGTTCCCAGCACTCTAGCGACGGCGGGAGCGGGCCAATACACCGGTCCGGGGAAAGAGCAGAAGAGCAGGTAGGGAGGTGCACTCGAAAGAGTGATGAAGTGGATATGTAAAACGATCACAAAGGGATCTTGGTTAAGCGTGATCGTTTCGCTGAGGGTGATTCTGTGAATCTTCTGCGAACTCGGACTTAATTCCAAATATTGTCACCACTATGCATTCTACCTGCGAAAACGTCGTCTAGACGAGGCTTCTGTCGTTCGGTGGATAGTGTTGGTGTTTTTGTGGGGTATCGTCTTCCGTCTGGTCCGGACCCGGCCATCTCGCCGATCAGGCATGACTCTCCGGGCATTTTCGAAGTGCAGGAGGAATGGTGATCGTTCCCGCCGCCGGCCCCGGCGTCGAATTCGGAGAGTGGGAGGCCGAGGTGTCGACCGCCTCCATGCGGGTGACGGATATCCCCGGCTTGCCTTCGGAAGCGAGGCCGCGGGAACGGAGCGTGGACGTGACCGAGGCGGAGGACTTCCTCCGGCTCTTCCACGACGAGACGGGCGGCGGCGAGGCGCGGCTGAGTGAGCGGCTCGACCAGGTCCGCGCCGAGATCCACGAGACCGGCACGTACCGGCACACCACGGCGGAGGTAGAGTTCGGCGCCAGGGTGGCCTGGCGGAACTCCGCGCGGTGCATCGGCAGGCTGTACTGGCAGGGGCTGAAGGTCCGGGACCGCCGTGACGTCATCGGCGCCGCCGCCATCGCCGACGAGTGCGTCACTCACTTGCGTGAGGCGACCAGGAGCGGCCAGATCCGGTCGACCATCACCGTTTTCGCCCCGGACGGTCCGGCCGGGCCCGGCCCGAAGATCCACAACGACCAGCTCATCCGCTACGCCGGTCATCGGCTCGGCGACGGCTCGGTGCTGGGCGATCCGCGCCATGCCGACTTCACCGAGATCGTCAAGGAACACGGCTGGCGCCCGCCCGAGCGCAAGGGTTCCTTCGACGTGCTGCCGCTGCTCATCGAGTCCGAGCCGGGGGAGCGGCGCCTGTTCCGGCTGCCTTCGGACGCCGTGCTGGAGGTCCCGCTGTCGCATCCCGACCACCGGTGGTTCGCCGGGCTCGGCCTGCGCTGGCACGCGGTACCGGCGATCAGCAACATGCGCCTGGTGATCGGCGGGATCACCTACCCCGCGGCGCCGTTCAACGGCTGGTACCTCTCCACCGAGGTCGGTGCGCGCAACCTGGCCGACACCGACCGCTACGACCTGCTTCCGGTAATCGCGGACCTGATGGGCCTGTCGACGGCGTCGGAGCGCACCCTGTGGCGTGACCGCGCGCTCGTCGAACTGACGCTGGCTGTCCAGCACTCCTTCGACGCGGCGGGCGTGACCGTCGCCGACCACCACACCGAATCGTGGCGGTTCCTCACGCATATCGCCAAGGAAGAACGCGCGGGTCGCCGCTGCCAGGCGGAGTGGAGCTGGATCGTCCCACCGTTGTCCGGTGGGCAGACGGCGGTGTTCCACCGCTACTACGACGAACCCGATCCGGCCGCGAGACCGGCCTTCCTGCCTCCTGGGTAACGCCCCCGACGGGTGAAGAGGTGAGCCGAATGCGGCGTGTCGACGAGCCGGGCGGCGGCACGGGTTGCGGCCGCGCGGACAATGGGGAGATGACCGCAGTGCTCGTCGCCCACGCCGGGAAATCCGGCGGGACAAGGGAGATCGCCGAGGTGATCGTCGCCGAACTGCGGGAAAGCGGCCTGACGGCCGATTTGCTGGACGCCACCGAGGTCGAAGACGTCGAATCGTACGGCGCGGTGATCGTCGGGAGCGCGCTGCACCATCGGCGATGGCGTCCGGAGGCGGTGCGCCTGCTCACCGAGCACGAGGAGGCGCTCCGGAGTCGTCCGGTCTGGCTGTTCCACAGCGGGCCTTGCGGGCCGCTCGCCGCGGGCAAACACGTCAGCCTGCCCGCGGGGGTCGCCGTGCTGGCCGCGCGGATCGACGCCGAGCGCACGGCCACCTTCGGCGGCAGGCTCACTCCGGCCACCGCGAGCGGCCTGTTCTGGAAGATCATGGCCGCGGGCCCCTGGGCGGGCGACTTCCGCGATTGGCCGTCGATCCGGGCTTGGGCACGCGACGTCGGCCGCCGCGTGCGTATCCGCGTCACTCTCTGACGCGCCGGTTTCGTCGGTGCCCTGTCATAGGGTGTCCCCATGGACAAACGGTTCACCGCGACACTGCTCAAGAGCCCGGAGAAGGGCGGCTGGACGTACGTGGTCATGCCCGGGTCCGCCGAGTTCTTCGGGACCAGGGGGTTGGTCAAGGTACGCGGGACGATCGACGGGCATCCGTTCCGGAGTTCGTTCATGGCGCTGGGTGACGGCACCCACAAGCTGCCGGTGAAGGCCGAAGTGCGCAAGACGATCGGCAAGGCGGAGGGCGACACGGTGGACGTCGTCCTGCTCGAAAGGCTGGAGGGCTGAGTGGCCGCGGAATGGAAACCGTCGCCGGTCATCAAGTTCTACGAGGCGCTCGGCGCGGTGGCGGACGGGCGGGTCGAGATCGACGGTGACACGGCCCGCGTCGCGTCGTCGGACAAGGCCAAGACCTACGACGTGCGCCACGATCCGGCCGCGGGTTCGATCACGGCCAACGACAACGGCTCGTACTGGCAGGGATACCTCGGCTATCCGGGGATCGCGTACCTGATGGAGCGCGGCCTGCTCGGTTACGACCGTGGTCTCGCCGGAGAACTGGCCGGTGTGCCGTGGAAGGAACTCGCCACCCAGTACCGCAACGACTGGGCGAAGGTCGAGAAGCACGTCCGCGACGATCTGACCGAGCGTGGAGTCGACCTGGTCCGATTCGACGCCGGGCTCGCGGAGATTTCGGCGCAGCTGGAGAAGCTGGCGCTCACGAAGCTGTCTCCACGGCTACGACCACCGAAATGACGCCTCGTCGGGGGTGGTAGGTCCGTGAAGGACTCCTTGAGGGACTCTGGGTCCCTCAAGGAGTCCTTCACGGACTTCGCACTGGGCTTCATTCACGAGACCACGCTCAGCCGCAGTGCTCCGACGGGCTGTCGTACTTCGTCCCACCCGCGGAACCGCCCCACTTCACGCATTTGTCCACCGCGGCCGCCCGCACCGGCCCGGCGAACCACGAGAACGACCCGGAGTCGGTGATCCGGGACGATCCCTGGACCTCGAGGTAGGCCGACGTCGCCGTCGCGGTGCCCGCGGCCGCGCTCTTCATCGTGCTGACACAGTTCTGTCCGTTGGAAGCGTTGTAGGACAGGTAAACCGTGCCCGCCGTCCCGAGCGGGGCCGAGTCGATCACGCCGTATCCGCTGCCGCACACCGGGGCGCCGAGCGTCGTCTCGGTGACGGTCGAGAAGCGGATGGTCTCGTTGGCGTTCCCCGCCGGGCCCGCTTCGTACAGCACGCCGACCGAACCCGAGGACAGCTGGACCATGTCGGAGTACGCGGCGTCGCCGCTCCACACCAGCGTTCCGGCGGAGTTGCCCTGCCAGTTCGCACCCTCGTCGAACGACGACCGCACGACGAGTTCCTTGCGGCGGTCGCAGACCGACGGAGCGGCGAACAGGATCCGGTTGTACTTGCCTGCCTTGTCGGTGGCGGTCATCCTCACAATCGAGGCCTGCACGACCGGGGTGATCAAGTCCTCCTCGAAGGTGAACTTCGTCGAGAAGCTCGCGCCGCCGTCGGAACTGATGGCGTACGCGCGGTTCTTCGCTCCACCGGCGAGGCACTTGTTGCCGTTGTTAGCCTGGTTGCGCGCCGCGGCGTAAACCCGGCCGTCGAGCAGTTCGGTGACGCTGATCTCCTGTGGGATCAGCGCGGCCGACGTCGCCGGGGTATCGGTGGCGCCGCGCTTCCAGGTGACGCCCTGGTCGTCGCTGTAGATCAGCGTGCCGCTGTGCGTGCCCCCGTTGCTGTAGTTCATCCCGGCGACGATCCGGCCGGCGTGCGCGCCGCGGGTCAGCACGATGCCGTGTGACGGGCCGGTCGCGAGCCAGGCCGGCGCGGCGCTGAAGCCGAGCTGCGTGGTGAGCACCTTGGGGGCGGTCCACGTCTTGCCGTGGTCGTCGCTGATCGAGACGCGCGGAATCCGGTTGCAGTCGGGGTTCTTGACGCATTCCATCACCGACAGCAGCACGATCCGGCCGGTGGACGGGATCACGATCGGCGACGGATTTCCTTTGGTGTCGCCGAAACCTTCGATGACGACCTTCGAGGCGCTCCAGCTCTTCCCGTTGTCGGCCGAGCGTTTCACAACGAGGTCGATGTCGCCGCTGTCGTTGCAAAAGGTGGCGCCGCCCTTGCGGGCCTCGGCGAACGCGAGCAGTTCGCCGTTGTTCGCCTTGACGACGGCGGGGATTCTGAAGCAGTCGTAACCTTCTGTTTTCTCTTTGTACACCACCGTGTTTCCGACAGCGGCGGGCGCGGCGAGTGAGGTGGCGGGGGAGGCGCCGACCGCCGCGATGGCGACGAGGGCCGCGAACAGGCCCTGTGCGACGCGAGAGATCTTCACGGGAGTACTCCGTCCTGGATTCGATTCCGGATGACGGGGCATCAGGGTCCTTCCCGGTCGTACAAGGCGCGTACAACCCGGTTTCGCGTTCTGTGTCAGGTGACGCAGAACGAGAGACCGTTCCCTGTCAGAGTCTCTACAGCCGGCCACGGCGCGACATCGGGAAGGGGAGGGCCGAATGAAGGTGATCGATCCCGAGGGGCGTAAGTGGGAGATCATTCACCGTTTCGCGCCGTGGCACCGGTGGGTTCAACCGTTCGCGATGCTCACCGGTGGCTACCGGCACTACAAGATGACCGCGGACTGGACGCTGTATCTCAAGGACTTGCCCGAGGACGGACCCGTGAACAAGGTGGTCGGCCTGCGGGCGCTCGTCGAGTTCCCGTTCTCTCTGCTGTTCGGGCTGGTGCTGGTACCGGTTCGGCTGCTGGAGATGCTGTGTCAGGGCATCGCGGGGTCCGTCGCATGGGCCGTCCGACGGATCCGGAGGGCACCGGAGCGGGTCGATGTCGTCGGCTGGAACAAGGATCGGACCGGTCTTGTCTCCCTGGCGATCCTCAAGGTTCACCGTCACCTCGCCGACCCGTTGGCCGCCGAACTGTGCAGGCTGTCCCGTGACCGCGTCCTGTTCGATCCCGGCGATCCGGCCGTGCACGACGTGCTCACCCGCTTCGGCGTGCGGGTGGAGAAGCACCGCACCCTGCTCCGCCGCCGGACTGCCGGGATCGCCGCATGACGGCGGGCGCTCACCAGCCTGGTCCGCCCGGAAAGCGAGCCGCGCGTACGGACACTGTTCTCCGCCACCCGGGCACGCGTGGAGCGGCACTTCGGTCTGCCGTGGCGGCTCAGTGGTCGTCGGGTGCCAGCTGCCTGAGGTCCTTCAGGCTCCGGACGACCAGCCGTTGCCGTCCAGTGCTGAGCAACCCGTCGGTACGCAAGGTCCGCAGTGTCCGCGCGACGGCTTCCCGTGACGCGGACGCGAGTCCCGCCAGGTCGCGCTGGCTGATCCGCAGCGCGATCAGGGTCCCGTCGGGGACGGGGACGCCGTACCGCTCGGCGAGATCGACCAGGATCGCGGCGATGCGTTCGGCGGCGGTGCTGTCGCCGAATTCGGTGCGGCGCGAGTTGGCGTAGCGCAGCCGGGAGGTGATGATCCGGAGCAGGACCACGGAGATGCCGGGGTAGTCGCGGAGCACGGAGTTGAACGCTCGCGCGGACAGCCACAGCCCGGTGACCGGCTCGACGGCGACCGCCGTTGCCGAGCGCAGGCTGCCGTCCATCGACGCCATCTCACCGATGATGTCGCCCGGGTCGCGGACGGCCAGAACGGCGTCGTAACCGCCGGTGGACACGGACGTGATCTTGACCCGCCCGGTCATCAGGATCAGGACCCAGTCCGACCGGTCGCCCTCGCGGATGATCACCGTCCCGGCCGGGTACCGGCGCAGCTCGGCCTCGGCGCGCAGCGCCTTGCGCTGGCCGTCGTCGAGGAGTTCCCAGAGCCTGCCGGGTGACTCGTGCGGCACCGCCGCCGGCTGTGTCATGCCTGTTATTCGCCTCCGTGCGCGATGGTACGAGCACATATAACGGGCCGCTCGGGCGGCCTAGCCCGAGATCTCTTGGTATGCCTGGGAAAGACGCCGGATGCCGTCCCGCACCTGCGTGCCGGTCGCGGCGCTGACGTAGCTCAGGCGCAGATAGGGTCCCGGCGCCTCGGCCGCGAAGTAGAGCCTGCCGGGAGTGACCGCTACTCCGGCGCGGAAAGCAGCGCTGGTCAGCGTTACTTCGTCGGCGAAACCCGGCAACGGTTGCCACAGGTGATAGCCACCGGTCGGGACCGGGACGGTGCTCCAGGACGGCAGGAATTCCCGCAGCGCGGAGACGGCGACGCCGCGGCGTTCCCGCAAGGCGGCGGCGAGTGTCCGCAGATGGCGGGCCCAGGCGGGAGAGCTCACCAGCTCCAGCGCGGTCTCCTGCAGTGGCCGGGGGACGAAGAAGCTCTCGACGGCGTGGAGGCCGCGCAGCCGCTCCAACGCCGGGCCGCGGGCGGCCAGCGCGCTGATCCGCAGGCTCGGCGACGCCGGTTTCGTGAGCGACCGGATGTGCACCACGACACCGTCGGGATCGTCGGCCACCAGCGGCGGCGGGGGAGCGGGGCTTCCGGGGTGCGCCATCAGCCGCGCGAAGTCGTCCTCGATGACGAAAGCACCCGCGTCACGGACGATCCGCAGGACCCCGGCCCGGCGTTCGGCGCACAGGACCGCGCCGGTCGGGTTCTGGAACGCTGGCTGACAGACGAAAAGCCGGGCGCCGGTGTCGCGGAAGGCGTCCGCGAGCAGTTCGGGCCGGACGCCGTCGCGGTCGGTCGGCACCGGGACCGGCCGCAGCCCCGAAGCCCTCGCGATGGCCAGCATTCCCGGGTACGTCGGGGATTCCACCAGCACCGGCGCGCCAGGGGCGCCGAGCGCGCGCAACGCCGTGGTCAGCGCGCTTTGACCGCCTGCGGTGACCAGCACGTTCTCGACGTTCACCGGGCTGCCGATATCGCGGGCGAACCAGGCCCGTAGTTCGGGCAGGCCGCAGATCGGCGGCCTGGTCCACGCGCCGGGTCGGCGTCCCGCGCGGGCCGACGCCGCCGCGAGTTCGCGTTCCGGTTGCAGGCTGGGATGGGTGTAGCCACCGTTGAGGTCGATGACTCCCGACGGCGGATCGCTCAGCGCGGCGAGCACCCCGGTCGCGTCGATCGCGCGGATACCGGTCTGCGAACTCAGTGCCACTTCCTGCCAAGAAACGTCACCGGACACCGCCACCTCGCGCGGCGGCGGGGCGCGGAAGACGCCGGCGCCGGGACGGGTGATCACCAGGCCTTCGGCGGCCAGTGCGGCGATGGCGCGCGACACCGTCACAGGGCTCACCTTCAGCTGCCGGACAAGCTCGCGGCTGGACGGGAGCTTTCCTTCGATTGGATAGCGCTCAAGCTCGGAACGCAGCTGTGTTACCAGGTTGGCGACGCTGCTACCATCGGACATGAGACTGGATGATAGCGCTATCGCGGATCGGGCAGTAGCGGTCCACTCTGGGACGGTGCTGGCGGCGCTGGGTGTCTTCGCTTTCTCGTTCACGTTCCCCGCCACCGTCTGGACGCTCAAGGGCTTCGGCCCGTGGACCGCCACCGGCGCGCGTTGCGTGCTGGCCGCGCTGGTCGCCGCCGCTATTCTCCGCGCGTTCCGGGTCCCGTTGCCGAAGCGTGCGCAGTGGCGCGGTCTGGCCGTGGTCGCGATCGGCTGTGTCCTCGGGTTCCCCACCCTGACCACACTCGCCCTGCAGACCTCGTCGACGGCGCATTCCGCGGTGGTGGTCGGGATGCTGCCGCTGGCCACCGCCGTCGTCTCGTCGAAGCTCACCGGGCACCGGCCCTCCCGCCGGTTCTGGCTCGCCGCCGCGGTGGGCGCGCTCGCGGTGGTGGTGTTCACCGTGAGCCAGAGCGGTGGTGGACTGTCCACAGCGGACCTGTTCCTGTTCGCCGCGCTCGTGCTGTGCGCGTTCGGGTACGCCGAAGGCGGCAGGCTGGCCAGGGAAATGCCAGGCTGGCAGGTGATCGCCTGGGCGCTCGTCCTCGCGCTGCCGGTCACCGCCGCGCTCACCGTGTTCGGCGCGGCGACCGAACCACTGCACCTCGGCGGCGAGGCGATCACCGGCCTGCTGTACGTCGCGCTCATCTCGCAGTTCGGCGGTTTCTTCGTCTGGTACCGCGGAATGGCCGAGATCGGTGTCGTGCGGGCGAGTCAGCTGCAGCTGGCCCAGCCGTTGCTGACACTGATCTGGGCGGTCCTGCTGCTCGGTGAGCACCTTCCGGCGGCCGCGCCGGTGACGGCGCTGATCGTGGTCGCCTGCATCGTGGTGACCCAGCGGTCCCGGACTTAGCCCACTTCGGCTCGCATCGGCGCGGGCTGAAGGGGCCCTTCGCCTCATGCGACGCGGTGAAGGACGCTTTCGTCTCATCTGATGCGGGGATAGTCCCCTTCAGCCCCGCGCCCAGCTCCACATCCACGTCGCGATTCCGCCAGACCGCGGGGTCCGCGCGGTGCTGGGCTGGGGCACATGACCGCCCCGACCCTCGACACCACCGCCCGGACCCCGCTGAAGGGATGGCTCGCCGTCCTCGCGGTGACACTGGGGATCTTCTCCCTCGTCACCACGGAGATCCTGCCGATCGGCCTCCTGACCCCGATCGGCGAGGACTTCCGGATCACGCCGGGGACGGCGGGCCTGACCATGACCCTGCCCGGTTTCCTCGCCGCGCTGGCCGCCCCGGCCGTCACCGTCGCCGCCGGGCGGCTCGACCGGCGGGGCCTGCTGTGCGCCCTGATGGTGGTGCTGGCATTGGCCGACGTCCTCGCCGCGACCGCACCGGCCTTCTGGGCGGTGCTGGTCTCGCGTGTCCTGGTCGGGTTGGTGATCGGCGCGTTCTGGGCGATCGGCTCCGGGCTCGCCGTGCGGCTGGTCGGCCCCGAACGGGCGGGCACGGCGACCGCGGTGATCTTCTCGGCCGTGCCGCTGGGCTCCGTGCTGGGCGTCCCGGCGGGGACGTTCGTCGGCGAACTGTTCGGCTGGCGAGCGGCGTTCGCCGTGATGACCGTCTTCACGATCGGCGTCCTCGCCGCACTGGCCTTCTCACTGCCTCCGCTGCCGTCGGCGGGCCCCACCCGGCTCGACGTCCTGCGCGAGATGACGCGCGGGCGGGCGACCCGGCTCGGCCTGCTCGTCACGGTGCTGGTCGTGCTCGCCCATTTCGGGACCTACACCTACATCACGCCGCTCCTGCGCCAGGTGACGCGGGTGAGCCCGGAGCTGGTCACCGTCTTCCTGCTCGTCTACGGCACCGCCGGGATCGCGGGCAATTTCGTCGCCGGCGCGGCGATCGCCCGCGATCTCCGGCTGACGTTCCTCACCGCCGCCGGTTTGATCGGCGTCGCGGCACTGGCGTTGCCCTTTCTTGGTGGTTCGAAAGCGGGCGCGCTCGCGCTGCTGGTGATCTGGGGTTTCGCCTACGGAGCGGTCCCGGTCTGTTCGGGGACGTGGTTCGCGAAGGCGGCACCACAGGCGCCCGAAGCGGCTTCGGTGCTGTTCACTTCGTCGTTCCAGGCGACCCTTTCGGCGGGCGCGCTGCTCGGCGGGATCGTCGTCGACTCGGTCTCCGTCCCGGCCGTGATGGTCGCCGGCGGGGTGGTCGCGCTGCTCGCGGCGGCTGTCCTCAGCCGAGCACGGCCAGCGTGACCAGTGCGGTGGTCCCGACCAGCAGCGTGGAGAGCAGGCCGAGAAGCAGGGCTCGCCCGCCGGTGCGGATCAGCGTGCCGATCCGCACCGCGCAGCCGAGCCCGAACAGCGCCCCGGCCAGCAGCAGCGTGCAGGCGATCTTGGCGAGGTCGAGCGCGAAATCCGGCACGATCCCGGTGCTGCGCACGGCGGCCATCGCGAGGAAGCCGAGGACGAAGAGCGGGACCAGCGGCGGCCGCTTCCCATCAGCGGGACGGTGGCGTTCACGCACGCCGACCGCCGCGACCATCGGGGCCAGCAGGACCACGCGGCTGAGCTTGATCACGATGGCGACCGCGACGGCGGCGCTGCCCGCGGGGGTGGCCGCGGCGACGACCTGCGCGACCTCGTGCACGCTGAGCCCGGCCCATTCACCGATCCGGACCGCGTCCAGGCCCAGCCAGCCGCCGAACAGCGGGATGGTTGCGATGGCGAGCCCGCCGTAGAGGGTCACCAGCGCGACGGCGGTCGCGACGTCCGAGTCCTTCCGTTTGACGACGCCTTCCATGGCGGCGATGGCCGAGGCGCCGCAGATCGAGAACCCGGTCGCGACCAGCATCGCCAGGCCACGCGGTACGCCGAGGAGCCTGCCGAGGCCGATCGTGCCGAGGAACGTGATGCCCACCGTGAGCACGACGGCGAGCAAGGTGCCGGGGCCGAGCGCCAGCACCGAGGGGAGCGAGAGCTGCAGACCCAGCAGCACGACACCGGCGCGAAGCAGCTTCTTGGTGACGCCGGAGACCGCTTTCCGGGTCTCGTCCGGCAGCGCGGGCAGCGAGCCGGTGAGGATGCCGAGCACGACGGCGAAGGTGAGCGCGCTGACGACGGGGAACGCGGTGCCTGCCAGGTAGGCGACGGTGACTCCGGCGCCGGTGATGGCCAATGCGGTCAAGTAAGGCTTCGTCGGTCTCGCGTGCGTGGTGCTCATGATTCGAGCTTCGTCCGGACGGGGTGGCCTCGGTAGCCGGGAACGCGGGGGGTAGGTCATAGACTTCGGCTATGACCACACCCGATCTGGACTCCCTGCGCCTGCTCGTGCTCGTGGACGAACTCGGCAGTATCGGGCAGGCCGCCACCAGGCTCGGGATCGCGCAACCGTCGGCGAGCAAACGACTGTCCACAGTAGAGCGACGGCTCGGACTGGTGCTGGTCGACCGGACGCGGCGGGGGTCGGCGCTCACTCCCGACGGCCGGGTCATCGCGGGCTGGGCGCATCGCGTGCTGTCCGAATTGGACGGTCTCCTCGACGGCGCGGAGGCGCTGCGCACCCAGCACGAGGCGCAACTCCGCGTCGCTGCGAGCATGACGCTGGCCGAACATCTGGTGCCGGGCTGGATCGGCGAGCTCAAACGGGAGAATCCGGGGCTGTACCTCGGGTTGGAGGTCACGAACTCCGACCAGGCAGCCGAACTGGCCAGGGAGGGCAAGGTCGACCTCGGCTTCGTCGAGTCTCCCGGCGCGCTGCCCGGCCTTTCGTCGAAGCGGGTCGCCACCGACCGCCTGGCCCTCGTCGTGGCCGGAAGCCATCCGTGGGCACGCAGGCGCCGCCCGCTGACCGCGGCCGAACTGGCGATCACCCCGCTGGTCGTCCGCGAACCGGGTTCCGGGACCAGGGAAACCGTCGACACGGCCTTGCGCAAGGCCGGCGTCGGTCCGGCGAAACCGTTGCTGGAACTGGGGTCCGCTTCCGCGGTCCGCAACGCGGTGATCGCGGGCGCCGGTCCGGCGGTGATCAGCGAACTCGACGTCGCCAGAGACGTCGCCGACCGCAGGCTCGTCCCGGTGGCGGTCGAGGGGGTCGACTTCGGCCGGGAACTGCGCGCGGTGTGGCCTGCCGGGCGACGGCTCGCCGGTCCGGCCGCGGCGCTGCTGGCACTGGCGGTCCGGAATGCGAAATCCCGGTGAGTCCCTTCGCGTTTCCCCGTGAACGGCTCGTCAATCGCGCGTGATACCGACGAGAGGGCGAATCATCGCCAATCCGGCTGGTCGGACCGTCGATCGGCGGCCGCACGCCCACCAGCGACTCCCCGTGGGACCGGCTCGACCCCGCGCTGCCGACGGTGTTCGTCACCCTCGGGACCGCGAACACCCGACGCCGCCCGGAACTTCGCGCCGCACTGTGCCGTGGGGCAAGTGGGGGACACGGTGCTTGTGGTGCCACGGGTGCGTCAGATAGCCCTGCCGGCACGCGATCCGGCGTATCGGTCGGCGGCCGAGAAGGTGGTTACGTCGTTCCAGGAAGCGGGTGGGGCCGCGGCGGCGGACCACCTGGAGCGTCTACTCGCCGGCTGAAGCGACCTTGCCCGTGTCGCACGCGGTGAAGGGCGTTTTCACCTCATCAGACGCGGGGATGGTCCCCTTCAGCCTCTTGAAAACGCCGCGTGTAGGGACTCTCCTGGAGGGGTATCAGCTTTCCGAGAGCGTGCCGCCATGCTGGGAGTCGTCGTGACCGCGGTGAGGACAACGCACAAACCGCAAGCCGTCCGGTTCGGCGGGAGGAGCCGCGCCCCCAAGGGCAGCGTGTTCCTCAACGTCGTCCGCACCACCGATCACAAGACGATCGGCCTGCTCTATCTGGGTACCTCGTTCGCGTTCTTCCTCATCGGCGGGTTCATGGCGCTGCTGATGCGCGGCGAACTCGGCAGGCCGGGATTGCAGTTCCTCTCGCAGGAGCAGTACAACCAGTTGTTCACCATGCACGGCACGATCATGCTGTTGCTGTACGCGACACCGAACCTGTTCGCCTTCGCCAACTACATCCTGCCGCTGCAGATCGGGTCACCGGACGTCGCGTTCCCGCGACTGAACGCGTTTTCCTACTGGCTGTATCTCTTCGGTGCCACGATGACGCTCACGTCGTTCGTCACGCCGGGCGGAGCACCCGACTTCGGCTGGACGGCCTACACCCCGCTCTCCGCCGCCGCGCACGCACCAGGGGTCGGTGCCGATCTGTGGATCATGGGCCTGATCGTGTCCGGACTGGGGACGATTCTCGGCGCGGTCAACATGATCACGACGATCCTCTGCCTGCGCGCGCCCGGGATGACCATGTGGCGGCTGCCGTTGTTCACCTGGAACATCCTCTTCACCACGATCCTGATCCTGATCGCGTTCCCGATCCTCACCGCCGCGCTGTTCGCGCTGGAAGCCGACAGACGGCTGGGCGCCCACGTCTTCGACCCTGCCAACGGCGGGGTGATCCTGTGGCAGCACCTGTTCTGGTTCTTCGGCCATCCGGAGGTCTACATCGTCGCGTTGCCGTATTTCGGCATCGTGACCGAGATCATCCCGGTGTTCAGCCGGAAACCGTTGTTCGGCTACAAGACCATGGTGTTCGCGACGATCGCGATCACCGCGCTGTCGATCGCGGTGTGGGCGCACCACATGTTCGCCACCGGCGCCGTCCTGCTCCCGTTCTTCTCGATCATGACGTTCCTCATCGCGGTGCCGACCGGGATCAAGTTCTTCAACTGGATCGGCACGATGTGGAAGGGACAGCTGACCTTCGAGTCGCCGATGCTGTGGTCGGTCGGGTTCATGGTGACGTTCCTGCTCGGCGGGCTGACCGGGATCATCCTCGCCGCGCCGCCGATCGACTTCCACGTGCACGACAGCTATTTCGTGGTCGCGCACTTCCACTACGTGCTGTTCGGCACCATCGTGTTCGCCACCTTCGCCGGGATCTACTTCTGGTTCCCCAAGATGACCGGCCGGATGCTTGACGAGCGGCTCGCGAAATGGCATTTCTGGACCACGTTCATCGGCTTCCACACGACGTTCCTCGTCCAGCACTGGCTCGGCAACGAAGGCATGCCGCGCCGCTACGCCGACTACCTCACCTCGGACGGATTCACCACGCTCAACACGATTTCCACGATCGGCGCGTTCCTGCTCGGCGTGTCGGTGCTGCCGTTCCTCTGGAACGTCGTCCGCAGCTATCGGTTCGGGGAGGTCGTCGACGTCGACGACCCGTGGGGCCACGGGAATTCCCTGGAGTGGGCGACGTCCTGCCCGCCTCCCCGGCACAACTTCCTCGATCTGCCGAGGATCCGGTCCGAACGGCCCGCGTTCGAACTGCACTACCCCCACATGGTCTCCCGGCTGCGCGCCGAGGGGCACTCGACACCGTTCCAGCGTCGCGACCAGCCCGCCCTGTCGGAAATGGCCGCGGACAAGGCGCTGGCGGACGACGACACCGCCCGACCGAGGGAATGAGGTACCGCGCATGATCCCGATGGACGTCGAGGGGATGGCAGTCCTGGCTCCGGAATCGGCACCGGTGATGTTGCTGCGGGAGCGCCACGGCGAACGCCGCTGGCTGGCGATCACGATCGGCGGCCCCGAGGCGAGCGCCGTGGCGCTCGCGCAGGAGAAGATCCGGTTGCCCCGGCCCGGCACGATCGAACTGATCGGCAAGGTGGTCGAGTCGTTCGGTCACCGGGTCACCGGGGTCGAGGTCACCGCGCTGCGGGACGGCATCTTCTTCGCCGACCTGGTGCTCGATTCCGGCATCCGCGTCTCGGCCCGGCCGAGCGACGCGGTCGCGATCGGGTTGCGCGCCGGCGTCGTGATCGAGGTGGCCGACTCGGTGTTGGAGGTCGCCTCGGTGCGGGTCGAGATCGTGGGCTCCGGGCCCGACGCGGAACTGCCGTCGGTGCCGTCGGACCCGGTCGAGCAGGACCGCGAGGTCGAGGAGTTCCGGGCGGCTTTGGACAAGATCGCTCCGGAGGACTTCGGGGAGCCGCCTCCTGACGATGCGAAGCCCTGACCCAGGAATGCTATGAACGGTCCGTTACTTGCAAATTTTGCAAGTAACGGACCGTTCATAGCGCTTAAGTACTACTTCTTCGCCAGGCCTCGCTCGATCGCTTCGATGATGCGTGGCCGCATCTCGGCGGCGCTGATGATCGCGTCCACCGAACCGACCTTCACCGCGCGTTCGATGCTGTGCACGCCGTCGAACTCGGCCGCGACCGCGCCCAGTTTCTCGGCCCGCACCGACGCCCGGACGTCGGCCAGTTCCGCGGCCAGCGCGGCACGTTCGGCGCCGGTCGCCCCGCTGAGCTTCTCCGACAGCGTCCGCACCCGCTGGTCCGCCGCGGTCCGTGCGTTGACCTCACCGGCGAACACGACCGCCGCGGCGGGCGCGCCGCCGAGCACGGAGGCGAACGAGCCCTCCAGCGCCAGTACGGTCATGTTCGGGTTCAGCGCCTTCGAGAAGACCACGAACGCGCCGCCGTGGTACCGCGAGATCACGGTGAACACGATCGGACCTTCGAAGTTGACGATCGCCCGGCCGATCTCCGCGCCGTACTCCAGCTGCAGTTTCCGCATCGACTCCGGCGAACCGTCGAATCCGGACAGGTTCGCCAGCACCACCAGCGGCCGGTTGCCGCTGGCCGCGTTGATGGCCCGCGCCGCCTTCTTCGACGACCGCGGGAACAAGGTGCCCGCGGTGTAGGTGTCCGGGCCGTCGGTGGGCGGGAAGCCGCGGCGAGGCACCGAACGCGACTCGATGCCCAGCAGGCACACCGGCCGTCCGCCGAGGTGCACGTCCTGCACGGCCGCGGTCTCCGCGTCGGCCATGCCCGGCCAGCGCTCCAGCACCGGGTGATCCTGGTCGGAGAGCGCGCGCATCACGGTGCGGATGTCGAACGGCTTCTTGCGGTCGGGGTTGGCCTCACGCGAGAAGATCTGCCCGACCGTGGTGAAGTCACTGTCGACGGCCGCGTGCGGGAACGGCGACACGTCCCGGTCGACGGGGTCGTTGGTGATCGCCTTGCGCGGCCCGGATTCCTCCGGCGCCACATAGGTGTGGTCGTAGTGCGACATCAGCACGTCGCGCGCCGCGGCGAGGTTCGGCGCCCAGTACTGCGCCTGGCCGTTCGGGCCCATGACACGGTCGTAACCACCGATGCCGAAGTTGTCTTCGGCCGAGACACCACCGGAGAAGTCGAGCGACTGCTTGCCGGTCAGCACCATCGCGGAATCCGGTGTCATCACCAGGATTCCCTTGGTGTGCATGAGCATCGTCGCTTCGGCGTTCCAGTACGGCTGGGCGCCGACGTTGATCCCGGCCACGACGATGTTGATCTCGCCGCCGTCCTGGGTGAAGTGCACGATCCGCTTGAGCGCGGCCGCGACCCAGTCCATGTTCTCGGTGCCGGACTCCATCGAGATCCGGGCGCCTGCCGAGAGCGCGTACCACTCCAGCGGGACCCGCAGCCGCTCGGCGAGGTCGAGCGCCGCGATCACCCGCGAGCACTCCGGTTCCGACAGCGCGCCGAGTGCCTTCGTCGGGTCGCCGAGCAGAACGACACGCTTGATGCCCTCCGGGTAACGCGCGGTCCGCGTGGTGACCACACCGGCGACGATCGCCGCCTTGTTGCGCCCCTTGGGCCGGTCGACCGGGACGAGGGTGTTGCTGTCGTCCATGTCGTACTCGGTGAACGAGCCGAGCATCTCGGTCAGCTCGTACGGGTACACCGTGTCGCGGCGCCGGGCCCGCAGGACGTTCTGGCGGTAGTCGTCGAGCGGCAGGATCGGCTCGGTCGTCGGCTCGGTCAGCGACATCTGCACACCGCCACTGACGTCGTAGCCGATCCGCACGGCGACCTCGGTGACATCGCCGGTCTTGCGGTCGCGCTGCCTGCCGAGGAACTGGACCTCTTCGAGACCCGCGCCTGCCGTGGACGGCTGCACGCGCTGCGCGACCGTGTTCAGCTCCTCGCCGGTGAGCTCACTGGTCGGCCACACATACAGCATGATCCGGTTGGTGTCGAAGCGCTTCTTCGGCGGCAGTTTCGCCTGCACCTCACGGATCGCGTCGAGGCAGCCCGCCAGCGTGCCTTCGACCGCGGGCAGGGCCAGCAGCTTGCCGTCGTTGTCCCGCAACGGGGTCAGGTCACGGACCTGGGCGAGCGCGACCAGCCGCTGGTCGGACGGGTTCATCGGCGAGACGCACTTGAACAGGTAGACGTCCTCGTCGCCGGACGGGAGCCGGGTGAGGTCGAAGTTCGCCAGCCGCTGCAACTGCATTCGCTGGGCGATCAGCGGGTGGAGGCCGCGGATCAGCCGTTCTTCGGAGAAGCCGGTCGAGGACGGGCGGAAGGTGAAGTGGTGGTGCGTCACCGCTCCGCCGTGCCCCGCGACCGTGGTGGTGACGCGCCGGATCCGGCTCGGCAGCGACGCGGACATGAGGACCTCGCGCAGCCCGGCCGCCATCGTGTCGTCGTCGGCGGACTCGTCGTCCCAGGTCAGATAGAGATCCGCCTCGACGTCGGTGTCGGCGGGCAGCTCGGCGGCGAGATCGGCGACCGCCTTGATCGCGCCGGGCAGCCCGGCGCGGTCGACGGCGGTGGTGGCCATGTGGAACCGCTCGTTCTCGTCGGCGTAGTCACCGGTGACGAAGGTGCAGCCGTCGACCGTGACCTGCTGGACGCCGGTGAACGTGCGGTTGCCGTAGTAGCGGCGGCTCAGCACCTCGAGCAGCGGGGTGTGATCGGTGCCGGTGCGCCCGATCCGCTGCCCGAGCAGGCGGACCAGCGGTTGCGCGCTGGCCAGCATGCTCGCGATCCGGTCGGCGCGGTCCGGCGAGTCCGGGTGCCGGTCGAGGTGGCGCAGATGCTTGCGGACCTCGCTGTAGACCTCGGCGCGGGTGCGGCGGAGCAGCGGCTGGGCGAACCAGCGGAACACCACGCTGCGGGCGAGGTCACCGACCACCGGGAAGCGGAGCTGGGTGGCGGCGATGAGCTGCTCCAGCGCCTTGCCTGCCGGTTCGCGCATCGCTTCGAAAGGCTGCGGTTCGGTGAGCCACCGCCGTAGCAGCGCGGTGACGATCGCGACGTCGGAAGCGGTCCGCTGCTGGGCGAGGAAGATGCGGAACACCGCCTCCTCCAGCTCCGGCGTGCGCTCCAGGTCATCGATGCCGTAGTGCGCCAGAACCTTCTTGAGCTTGTTCTGGAACGACTCCGACAGTCCGGCGCGTTCGACGTCGAGACTCTGCAGGTAGGCGTGGAAGAACTCGCGGGCGCTGTGCACCCGGGTGTCCGTCTTGGCGTCCTCGCGCATCGGCTTGTTGCGCATCAGCTCGGACAGGTCGGCGAACACGGTCAGCAGGTCGACCTCGCCCTCCAGCGGGCGGTCGCCGTTGGCTTCCACCTCGGCCCGGGCGGCCAGGTACGCGCTGAGCGTGCGGCGCTCGTCGTGCGGGTCGACGTCGAAGCCGAGCAGGAGGCTGCGCAGATCCTGCTGTCCCCGCGTGATCCGCTGCGGCGCCGACGCGCCGTCCGGCTCCACGGGGAGTTCGATCTCGACGCTGCCGGTGTCCTCGGCGACCTCGTCGCCTTCCTCCGCCAGCGGTTCGAGCCGCAGCATGGGGGCGCCGGTCTCGACCTGGCTACCGACCGAGACGACGCACTCACGCAGCTTCGCGCGGAAGGGCGCGCGAAGCACCGTCTCCATCTTCATGCTCTCCAGCACCAGGATGGGAGCGCCTGCCTCGACCTCCGCGCCGACTTCGAGCGGTGTCGCGACGACGAGCGCGGGCGCGGGGGAGCGGACGACGCCGCCCTCGTCGCGGCTGATGCGGTGGGTGACGCCGTCGACCTCGACCAGGTGAATCGGCCCGTGCGTGCCGGTGACCAGGCGGAAACGGGTGCCGTTGACGGTGAGCTGGCCGGTGTGCTCGTCGAAGCGGTCGACCTCGACGTCGGCGGGGTGGATGTCGCCGTCGCCCGCCCAGATGCCGACGCGGAACCGGCGGTGGCCGATCCTGGCCACGCTCACGCGGTACGCGGCGCCACGCAGCTTGAGGTCGAGCGGACGGCCGCTCTCGTGCTGGACCTGCGGGCGGCCGCCGTGCGCGGTGGAGAAAAGCCGTTGGCGCTCAACGGCTTCTTCATCCTCGTAGGCCTCGATCGCGGCGGCCGCGAGCGCGATCGCCGAATGGCGGTGGGTGACCAGCTTGCCTTCGCCGCGGACTCGGTCGATCCAGCCGGTGTCGGCATGGGCGTCGATCACCTCGGGCTGGTCGAGCAGGTCGAGGACGAAGCTCTTGTTGGTCGCGCCGCCCTCGATGATGACCGTGGTCTGCGCCATCGCGCGGCGCAGCCTGCCGAGCGCCTCGTCGCGGTCGCGGCCGTAGGCGATGATCTTCGCGATCATCGAGTCGAAGTCGGCCGGGATCGTGTCGCCTTCGCTGACCCCGGTGTCGACGCGGATGCCGGGACCGGTCGGCAGGGTCAGGCGCGCGATGCGGCCGGGCGACGGCGCGAAGTCGCGGTCCGGATCCTCGGCGTTGAGCCGCGCCTCGATGGCGTGACCCGACTCGGCGGGCTGGGGGCCTTCGAGCTTGCCGCCGGAAGCGACGTGCAGCTGGGCCTTGACCAGGTCCATGCCGGTGGTCGACTCGGTGATCGGGTGCTCGACCTGCAGGCGGGTGTTGACCTCGAGGAAAGCGAACAGCTTGTCGCCGGGGTGATAGAGGAACTCGACCGTTCCGGCACCGCAGTAGTCGACCGCGAGCGCGAGCCGCTCGGCGGACCGCTTGAGCTCGTCGGCCTGCTCGGGGCTCAGCACCGGGGAGGCGGACTCCTCGATGATCTTCTGGTTGCGGCGCTGCACGGAGCAGTCGCGGACGCCGAGCGCCCACGCGGTGCCCTGACCGTCGGCGATGACCTGGACCTCGACGTGCCGGGCGCCGGTGACCAGGCGCTCCAGGAACACGACGCCGCTGCCGAAAGCGCGCTCGGCCTCCAGGCTGGTGCGCTCGTAGGCGTCCTTGAGTTCGTCGGCGGAAGTGATGACCCGGATACCGCGGCCGCCACCGCCGGCGGTCGCCTTGAGCATCAGCGGATAGCCGATCTCCTCGGCGGCCTTGATGGCGGCGTCGAGATCCGCGACGGCGCCGCGGCTCCAAGGCGCGACCGGGACGCCGACCTCCTCGGCGATCAGCTTCGCGCCGATCTTGTCACCGAGCTTGCGCATCGCGTCCGCGCTCGGGCCGATGAAGGTGATGCCCAGCCGCTCACACAGCTCGGCGAACGCCGGATCCTCGGCCACGAAGCCCCAGCCGACCCAGGCCGCGTCGGCCCCGGTCTCGGTCAGCGCCCGCTCCAGCACGGCGAAGTCGAGGTACGGCCGCGCCGACGCCGGCCCCAGGTTGTAGCTGATGTCGGCTTCCCGCACGAACGTCGCCGACCGGTCCGCATCCGTGTAGAGAGCGACGGTCTCGATCCGCTGTCCGGTCTCCGCCGAAAGCTCGCGGGCGGCATGGATGAGCCGCATCGCGGCTTCTCCGCGGTTGACGATGGCGACACGACTGAACACCGACTGAGCCTCCCAAGTACGCAGCACAACAGGTGACGGCCCGCGGATCACGCGCGGGACAGTCTCCTGTACCTGCCTTACAGCCTGCCTCTTACCGGCCGGTACGAGAATGTCGTCGGTGACGCATGCCGAGGGCCGGGTGTTGTAGGAACCCGCCAAAAAGTGTCCTGGAACACCTAGTCGGGGGCCCGAATGACGTGATGAAGTGGACAATCGAGGGCTGGGCTCGGTAGCCGGGTTCGCGACGTGTCACCAGGTGTTCACGCCGGTTTCACCGGGGTCGGCGGACGGGGTCTGGGGCTGTGGCCGTTTTTCGGTGACGGCTCGACAGGGTGTCGGCAGCTTGTCGGCAGGGTCTTGACGATGCGAGATCGTCGCCCCTGAGACCCCGCTCGGGCGGGGGCAGCAGGTGGTCGTTTTTCGGCAACAGCGGTTCGGTGGCGGCTTGTCGGCGGGGTGTGCGGGTAGATGTCAAGCGTCGCTGGGCACGGCGATGTCGGCCGCTGTCGCCGGTCCGTGCCGAGGTCTGTCTCCCGCGATAAAAGCGTGGTCGTTTTCGGGAATGGCTCAGAACGGTCGCGGCAGCTTGCCTGCTGGGTCGTGACGATGTGAGGGCGTCGACCTCGGAGTCCACTTACAGGGGCGGCAGGTGGTCGTTTCCGGTAACGGGTCGCAGCGGTGGCGGGAGCGCCATCGTTGGTCCTGCGCCGAGGTTTGCTCGCGTGATAGCGCCGTTTCTCGGTAGTGGCTCGGAATGGTGGCGTTACCTCAGCGGTGGTGCGACCTGTTCGGGTCGGACACCAGGTGGCCGGTTTCTGGTGATGGGCCGTTGCCGTTGAGGTCCGTTGTCGAGGTCCGCTCCGCCGACGGTGTGGCCGTTTCCCGGTACTGCCATCAGAACGGTGGCGGATTTTCGGTCTGGAGTGCTTTCGGGCGGGGTTCGTGGAGTGGTGGAGGCGTGCTGTCGTAGGTCTGTCCGGTCGGCGTGATGATTGTCAGGGTGCCGTCGGGCGCGAGATGGTAGGTCCAGCCTGGTTCGTCTTTGAGTCGGTGGTCGCGGCGGCAGAAGCTGATGAGGTCGGCGGCGTCGGTGTTGCCGCCGAAGTGCCAAGGCACGGAATGGTCGAGGTCGCAAGCTTGGGCGGGGCGGTGGCAGCCGGCTCTTCGGCATTCGCGGTCACGCACTCGGACGTATTCGTCGAGGCCCGCGGTGGGCCGGTATCGGGTTCGGGCGAGGTCGGTGACCTGTCCCGACAGTGGGTCGGTGATGATGCGGCGCAGGACGGTGTTCGGGCCGGTCGCGATATGCCGGGCGAGTGAGGCGGGGATGTGGCCTTGTTCGGCCATCTCCGCGGGGTCGTTGTTGAGGTCGAGGTAGGTGAACAGGTCCATGTAGAGAAACACCTCCGTGCGTTCGCTCGTCCCGCCGTCACCGCTGAGCAGGAGGTCGAGGGCGACGTCGGCGCGCAATTGGTCGAGGGTGCGGGTGTCGTCGCCAGTCTTGAGTGCCCGCGCTTGACGGTCGATCCGACGGTAAGCGGCATTGACCTTCTCGACGGGGCCGTCTTCGATCTCGATCGACGCCACCCCTGTCTCGCCCTGCCGCACCGCGAGCCGGCGGCCTCCGCGGTGGTGCTCGCACCGCTTGTCCTCACCCTCACGGTCGACCGTTGTCGCCGCATGACCCGCCGCCTTCCGGATCTGGTCAGAGTTTTTCCCCGGCAGGCGATTTTCCAGCAAAGCATCAGCGGCGAGAGCGTTCTCGTCGGACAGCCACGCCGTGGCCGCGGCGACCTTCATCGCCCCGAAGCCACTTACCTTTCCTTGGTCCGTGAGGTCCAGGGTGCGGGGCAGGCGGGTGGTCAACGCGTCGGCGGCGGCGACCATCGCGGCGGCGTTATTGTCCACAAAGGACAGACGAAGGCGATTTCCTGTGTCACGCTTCTCGCTCCGTCCCGGTGGCGATTCAGTTGGGCCAAGGCGCGGAACCGGATCGCTTCCAGGCGTGCGATGCCCTCGGACGCGGCCTGCGCGACAGCGACGGAATCCCTGTCATCCAGGGACCCAACAGAAGTGTTGATATCCTCCAAAATACTCGGATCGGTTAGGTCCTCGAGAAGCGCCACAGTGGCGTTGTGAGTATCCACGGACAAAACCGTACAACCGACCACCGACACTTTTGGATTTTGCGGCGCTGTCGGCCATTGAGGCCTTCCGCGCAACGTCGTGTTGCGTTGCGTGACAATGGTGGTGGTCATGTGGTGTGGCCGTGTTCGTGGTGGAGCAGGATCAGTGCGGCGGCGGCGATGTCGCTGAGGCGCCTGGGGCGGCCGCGGTAGCGGCGGAGGGTTTTGTAGGTGGTTTCGAGTAGCGAGTCAGCTCGTTCGCCGAGACAGCGCAGAGCGCCGCGGAGGGCGTTGCAGGCCTGCTCGTGGACGGTGAGTTCCCCGTTTTTTGGCTTCTTGAATGGAATCGTGAAGGTTTCGGGTTCGCCTTCGTAACCTAGATCGGCCAGTGCGTGGGCGCCGTCGCTGATCCAATCGGTGATCCCGGCCGGTAGGTCGGGATCGGCGCGGGCGGCGCTGGTGTCGTGCTCGCGACCGGGCCGCACGTTCGAGGTCCATAGTGGCCACCCGTCCGGAGCGGAGACGACCTGGATGTTCCCACCGTGATGGTGATGCTTGCCCGACCACCACAAGTCCACCCCGGATGTGGGGCCAGGTGTGGAGATCCGGTCGGTATAGATCAGCGTGCCGTCCACGAGCATATGCGAGTGACCAGCTGCCTTGGCCGCCGGCAATGCCCCACGCGGCGACGGTCGGCGCACGGCGAGTACCTCGACGCTCTCGTCGCGGTACTCGTACGCGGTCGACAGTGCGATGCCGTTATCCCTTGCCAGAGCAGACATTCGGGTGTCATCGAGAAACCAGCGCAGCACCAGCACTGCCTGCTTGTAGGTGCACTACTCGCGGGTACCACGCCGGACACGCTCTGCGTGCGGCAAACCGGACAGGAACAGAACACTGTCCTCGGATACCTCCAGGGCAGCCGTGTATGTAACACTCATCGACGCGGGACCTCTGTGAAGTTGATCTGTAAGAAGACCACTTCGTAGCAGGGGTCCCTCGCTCACATGCGGACGCTGCCCGGCCTGACCCCAAGATCACACAGCGTCGCGAACCGTTACTCGAAACGGCTCATTGCCGATTTTCGGCAATGGCCTTCAGGGGCGTGCTTTGGTGACTGCACGAGTCGGATGTGGTCGGGTTCCCCGGTATCGATGGTCACTTGGCTTCACTGGCGACGATGGTCGACAGTCAGGGCTCTTGCGGCCACTGTCGGCTCGTTGTCGTTTTTCGGCAACACCCCAACCCGGGAACTGTGACCGAACCTCGGCGACCGTCGAGACCAGCCCGTGTCCGTTGCCGAGTCCGGTCGAGCCAACGCAGGCAGCAACAGAAACGGTGCCGAGTAGTACGAGCTTCTGCCCAGTACCGACAAGAGCACGCACAGGATCGGATACGCCAGAGCCGGAGCACGCCGCCGGTCTCGACCCTGTACACGGTGTCGTACTGGTCCCACGACAAGATTCCGGACAGCGTGAGCCTGCCGCCGTGAAGCCCGGCTACCGGCAAGAACCGTTCCCGCTCAACGGAAAGCGCGTCGATAGGTGACCGGGCTGACGCCGGTCGTGCGCTTGAACCGGTCACGGAACGAGGTGGGCGAACCGAAACCGACCTCGGCGCCGATCCGCTCGACGGCGTCCTGGGTGGTCTCCAGCAGATGCTGCGCCTGCCGGATCCGCGTCCGGTGCAGCCACTGCAAAGGCGTCGTCCCGGTCTGTTCGCGGAAGTGCCGGATCAGCGTGCGGGTGCTCAGGCCGGCGCGTGCGGCGATGTCGGCGAGGCTGAGGTCGCGCGCGAGGTTTTCCTGCATCCAAAGCAAAGTGGGTTCCAGCGCCGCGCCACGGGGAGCCGGTGGATGCCGCAGCGCGATGAACTGCGCCTGACCGCCCTCGCGTTCCAGTGCCATCACCGAAAGGCGGGCGGCGTCGGCCGCGATCGCGGAGCCGTGGTCGCGGCGGATCAGGTGCAGGCACAGGTCAAGACCCGCGGCGGCGCCCGCCGACGTCAGGATCTGCCCGTTGTCGACGTAGAGCACGTCCGGGTCGACGTCGATCGCCGGGTGGGTCTCGGCGAGCAGGTCCGCGGCGATCCAGTGGGTGGTGGCGCGGAGGCCGTCGAGCAGTCCCGCGGCGGCGAGGATGAAGGTGCCGGAACAGATCGAAGCGATCCGGGTGCCTTTCGCCGCGGCCGAGGTGAGCGCGTCGCGGACGGCTTCCGGCACCGGCAGCGTCGGTTCGGCGGTGCCAGGGACGATGATCGTGTCGGCCTCGCGCAGGGCCTCCAGGCCCCACGGCGCGCGCAGGGTGAAGTGGACGGCGTCGACGTCCGGGTGTTCGGCGCAGACGAGCACCCGGTACCCGGCGCTCCCGTCCGGTAGCCGGGTCCTGGTGAAGACCTCGATGGGTGTCGACAGGTCGAACGGGATCACCTGGTCCAGCGCGAGCACGGCGACGGTGTGCATATCCGCAATCTAGCGCGCGCGTGGCGAGATCCCGTTGGAAGGCGGCGTTCACGCCACTGGGGGCGGGCGCCGTCCGGTTCTAGCGTCGAGGCATGACGATCATCGCGCCGATCCTGGTCGGCCTCACCTACGTCGTCCTGATGTCGCTCATCCACGAACCGCGCCGCCGCCGCTTCAACGCGATCATGATCGCGGGCGCCGGCGCGGCCTACGCCAGCGGTGGCGGGCTCGGCATCTGGGAACCGGTCTTCACCGCGGTGATGGCCTACGTGGCGTACCGCGGCCTCGAGTCATGGACGTTCATCGGCATCGGCTGGCTGCTGCACACCGCCTGGGACGTCGTGCACCACCTCAAGGGCGCCCCGATCATCCCGTTCCTGGACGATTCCTCGTTCGGCTGCGCCATCTGCGACCCGGTCATCGCGATCTGGTGTCTCACCGGCGGGCGCTCGGTGACGGATTTCCTCCGCACGCGTGTCGGTCCTCGCCGCGCGCGTTCGTCGGTCGGGTGAAACGACCGCGTCCCAGCCTGGTCCACCGTTCGACTGAAGCGGGGGGTCTTGGCTGGTAGGCCGCCAAATGCGAACATGTGTTCTATGACGATCGAGGGCCCCATCCTGCACGCCGACCTGGACTCGTTCTACGCGTCGGTCGAGCAGCGTGACGACCCGAGCCTGCGCGGGCGGCCGGTCATCGTCGGCGGCGGTGTCGTGCTGGCGGCCAGTTACGAGGCCAAGGCGTTCGGCGTCCGCACGGCGATGGGCGGCGGCCAGGCGCGGCGGCTGTGCCCGGACGCGATCGTGGTCCCGCCGCGGATGCACGCGTATTCGGAGGCGAGCAAGGCGGTCTTCGAGGTCTTCGGCAACACGACACCGCTGGTGGAGGACATCTCGATCGACGAGGCGTTCCTCGACGTCGGCGGGCTGCTGAGGATCGCGGGCACGCCGAGTCAGATCGCCGCGAAACTGCGGAAGGACGTCCTGGAGCAGGTCGGCCTGCCGATCACGGTCGGCGTCGCCAGGACGAAGTTCCTCGCCAAGGTGGCCAGCGGTGTCGCCAAACCCGACGGGCTGCTCGTCGTGCCGCACGACGGGGAACTGGAGTTCCTGCACCCGCTGCCGGTCGAGCGGCTGTGGGGTGTGGGCAAGGTGACCGCGCGGAAGCTGCGCGAGCGCGGCGTGACGACGGTCGGGCAGATGGAAGGGTTCGGGGAGAAGGAACTCGTCCGGATGCTCGGCCGCGGCGTCGGAGCCCACCTGCATGCCTTGTCCCACAACGATGACCCTCGGCGGGTGCAGACCGGTCGTCGTCGCCGGTCGATCGGGGCGCAGCGCGCGCTCGGCAGCAGGCCGCGGACGACGGCCGAACTCGACGCGATGCTGCTGGCGCTGGCCGATCGCCTCGCCCGGCGGCTGCGCGCGGCGCATCGCGTGTGCCGGACGGTCGTGCTGCGGATGCGGTTCGCCGACTTCACCAAGGCCACGCGCTCGCACACCCTGCTGGAGGCGACCGAACAGACCGGCGCGATCGTCGCGGCGGCGCGCGACCTGCTCGCCGCGGCACGGCCGCTGATCGACGAACGCGGGCTCACGCTGATCGGTCTCGCGCTGACGAACCTGACGAAGGACGACGCGATTCAGCTGGCCTTGCCGTTCGGGGCGAAGCCGAGGGACGCGCTCGATTCGACACTCGACACCGTCCGGGACCGCTTCGGCGCGAAGTCCATCACGCGGGCGGTCCACCTCGGGCAGGCCGAGGAGCCGTGGGTGCCACTGCTGCCGGACTGAGCCCGTCCAATCGCTAGGGTGTCCCGGTGGCGGAAGCAGCAGTCGAGATCTACACCGATGGCGCGTGCAGCGGGAATCCCGGCCCCGGCGGCTGGGGAGCGGTGCTGCGGTACGGCGACGTCGAGAAGGAGATCTACGGCGGGGAAGCCGGGCCGACCACCAACAACCGCATGGAACTGACGGCGCCCATCGAAGCGCTGGAAAGCCTGAAACGCCGGGTCACGGTGAACCTCTACACCGACAGCACGTATGTCCGGAACGGCATCACCAGCTGGGTGCGGAACTGGAAGAACAACGGCTGGATGACCTCGGCCAAGACGCCGGTCAAGAACGCCGATCTGTGGCGCCGTCTCGACGAAGCCGCTTCACAGCACGACGTCGAATGGCATTGGGTCAAGGGCCACGCCGGGCACCCGGAGAACGAGCGAGCGGACCGGCTCGCCGTCAAAGGCGTGGAAGAGGTCATGGGACGGCCTGTGGTCCAGCCCGGCGAGCGGTCCGCTCGACGTCGTTAACAGCTGACGTTGACCTTGGCGCTCTTGGAGAACGACACGTGGACGTGGTCCATGTGGTTGGCGGTCGCGCCGCCGCGATCCTCCATGGTGTCCCAGCCGCTGCCGTCGTTGTAGCGCTGACGCCAGATGACGTAGGCGACGCCGAAGTCTTTCTGGTTCGCCAGGAGGTAGTCGGCGATGGCGTTGCCGGTGGCGGTGTCCACCATGAAGTCCAGCGCGAGGCCGGAGGGGTGGTCACTGGCGTTCGCGCGGCCGGCGACGCCGCCGACGTCCTTGACGCCGAACTTCGCCTTGACGTGGTTGCCGACCTGGGCCACGTGTGGCTTGGTGCCGGCGAGGCTGGTCGAACACGACGCCGTCGCCGCGGGCACGGTCTTCTTCACCGGGGCGGGGGCCTTGCTCGACGTCGTCGGCTTCGGGGGAGCCGCGGTGGTCGAGGGGGGCGGGGTGGTCGTGCTGGAGGGCGGGGTGCTGCTGGCCGACGGCGGGGGAGTCACGCTGGAGACCGGGGGAGCCTGCAGCGCGAGCGCGGCACTGGCCGCTTCGACGTCGGGGGAACCCACGGTGGTCAGCCACATCGACGCCGGGAGCGCCGTGGCGACCGCCGCCGCGATACCCGCGGGGAGCTTCCACTTCGGGGCATGGGTTTTGCGATGTCTGCCGGCCATTTCTCTGATCACTCACCAATTCGGGGACGGGAACTCGCGTCGGGGGCCGCGAGCTCCGGGCAACATTACGAAAAGGACACGGCAATGTCACGCACGAGTGTGCTCGCCCACAGTTACCTTGATCGGTGAACCAAACAGGGCTCACAGCCGTACAGACACAAGAAGCGCTTTAATATGACCACTGTGAGTGACGAGTTCAGTCCGCTTTGCAGGATTGGAAGTACATCTGCCCGTCCGGCGAGGTCACGTTCACTCCCTGGGAGCGTGCAGCCCGTCCAATCGCCGTCGCAGCCGCGAGCGTGGTGCAGATCAGCTGGTTGATGGCTTGGTTGGACAGTTTTCGCATGCTGAACGGCAGCACCATCGACGCCGGGTCGCCCGAGTACACCTCGACCCGTCCCATCTCGGGCGGGATGAACGTGGTGAGTCCCTGTGCGGCTTCCCGCTCCGTCGGTCCCTTCATCAGCAACGTGATCGCGCCTTCGGGGGAAATGAAGCCTTCGCTGGGCCGGGTCACCGGGATGACCCGGCCCTCGGAGACGAAGTACAAGGTCAACCCGCCGACGACCGTCGGCCCCGAGGTGGCGCGCAACGACGGTCCCGGTCCCGCCGGGATGACGCCGGTGGGCTGGACGCCGCAGCCCGCCACCAGCATCGCCGAGGCGAGGGCGGTCAGAAGGGTTTTCCTCATCGCGTCCCTCCTTCGGCCCGATGCGGTAGGCGCAGGACGAAGCGGGCGCCCTGGCCGGTGTTGCCCGCCGTGATGTCACCGCCGTGCAGGCGGGCGTTCTCCAACGCGATCGCCAGGCCCAGCCCGCTGCCTTCGGACCGGGCGCGGGAGCTGTCCGCCTTGGTGAACCGGTCGAACACGTGCGGCAGGACCTCGGGGTCGATCCCCGGACCGTGGTCGTCGACCCGCAGGGTGACGCCGTCGTCTTCGGCGCGCAGGTGGACTTCGATCGGGGCTGCGCCGTGCCTGAAAGCGTTGCCGACGAGGTTGGCCACGATCAGGTCGAGCCGTCGCCGGTCGACTCGCGCGGTGACGCCCTCGGGCAGGTCGGTCACCAGGTCTTCACCGTCCCGCCAGCCCCGGGCGTCGAGGCTGTCGCGGATCGCCGTCGCGAGATCCCATTCGTCGAGTACGAGTTCGGCGCGGCCCGCGTCGAACCGGGAGATCTCGACCAGGTCCTGCACGAGCCGGGTCAGCCTGCGGGTCTCGCCGGAGACCAGCCGCGCGGCGACCGCGGTGTCCGGCGGCAATGCCTCCGCGTCCTCGTCCAGGACGTCGGTGACCGCGTTCATCGCCGCGAGCGGGGTGCGGAGTTCGTGCGAGACGTCGGCCACGAACCGGCGGGCATCGGCCTCCATGGCCCGCAGCTCGCCGACCGTGCGCTCCAGCTCGGCGGCCGTGTTGTTGAAGGTCGTGACCAGTTCGGCCAGCTCGTCGGACCCTTTGGCGGGCAGCCGGACGTCGAGCCTGCCCTCGCCGAGCTGGGCCGCGGCGGTGTTGAGCGCCCGTACCGGCCGCAGGACCTGCCTGGCGGCCAGCAACGCGAGCGCGGCGGCGAGCGGGAGGGCCAGCGCGGCCATCTGCCAGGCGTACTTCGCGAGCTCTTCGATGGCTTGCTGCTGCTGGCCGAGGGAGGTGAGCGAGTACACCTGGAGCCCGCTGCGCCCCATCAACCCGTTCGGCTGCCGTGCCAGCACCGGCATACCGACCAGAAGCTCGGGGATGGCGTCGCGGTCAAGGCGCTGGAACTGGATCCGCTCGTCGTTGGCGACGGTCTCCCTCAGTTCGGGGGAGAACGTGGTCAGATCGGGTCCGTTGACCGACCGCGTGTCCCGGTAGACCGCGACGGCGTTCAACCGCAGGCTGCCGGCGAAGTCGTTGAGCTGCTCCTGGGTCGGCGGCGTGGACAGCGGGCGGCCGTAGGCGGCGACCCGGTCCTTGAGCTGGTTCATCGCCGCGTCCTGGACCGCTTCGAGGATGGCGTTGCGGGCCGAGACGTAGCTGGCCCCCGCCGCGGCCGCCGCCCCGATGATCGTCATCGCCGCGAAGGCGAGGATGAGTCGCGGCCGCAGCCCGGAGAGCAGCCTCATGAACGGCCGAACCGGTACCCGAAACCGCGGACGGTCTGGACGTGGTCGGGTTTCGCGGGCACGTCTTCGATCTTCGCGCGCAACCGCTGGACACAGGCGTCGACCAGCCGCGAGTCGCCGAGGTAGTCGTGATCCCACACGGCGGAAAGGATCTGCTGGCGGCTGTAGACCTGTCCGGGCGTGCGCGACAGCTCCAGCAGCAGTTTCAACTCGGTCGGAGTGAGGGAGACCGGCTCGCCGTTCTTCGTGACCACGAGCCCGGCCCGGTCGATGACCAGGCGGCCGTGCCGTTCGGCGGCGGTGTCGTCGGCGTTCGCGGGCTTCTCGCTCACCGCGCGCCGCAGCACCGCCCGGATGCGGGCGTCGAGCACGCGGGGCTCGATCGGCTTGGCCACGTAGTCGTCGGCGCCCGCCTCCAGCCCGGCCACGATGTCGAAATCGTCGCTGCGGGCGGTGAGCATGATGATCGGCACCTCACCGGCGGCGCGGATGCGGCGGCAGGTCTCGAAGCCGTCGATTCCGGGCAGCATGAGGTCCAGCACGACGATGTCGGGCTGGAACACCCGCAGCTTCTCCAGCCCGAGCTCACCGCTTTCGGCGGTGTGGACGGTATGCGCCTGACGGCGCAGCGCGAGTTCCAGACCCTCCCGGACGGACGCGTCGTCTTCGATCAAAAGGACACTTGCCACGTCGTCATTATTCGGATATCTCCGCGCGTGTGCGACTCGGCTCGATCTTGTAGCAGAACCATGACATTGTCCGGACGTCATCGCTAAACGGCGTGGGGACAGTGAGATGCATGGCCGTACTCACCCACGAAGCGAAGCCCGCCCACACCCACCGTCCGCAGCCGGGACGGCACGCCGAGACCAGGCTCACCCTGTCCAGGGCCGTGTTCCAGCTCGTCACCGGACTGGGACTGGCCGTCGCGTTCGTGGTGACGTACGTGCTCTTCGTGCACACGTCGGCGGGGCAGCTCGCGGAGAACGGCGTCGTCCGCAGCGCGCAGTCCGGCCGGTGGTCCACAATGGACTGGGCGGGCCCGCTGCGGGAGCAGGACATGGTGCTCGTGCTCGGCATCGCCGCGATCATCCTGGTCGCCCTGGCGTCGCTTCGCCGCAGACCAGGCCTCCTCGTCCCCGCGCTGAGCGTCCTCGTGCTTCCGCTCATCACGGCGCAGCTGCTCAAGCTGTACGTCCTCGAACGCCCCGAGCTGCCCGACGGTGGTTACGGACCGGCCCACAACAGCTTCCCGAGCGGACACGTCAGCGCCGCCATGGCGATCCTGATGGCGCTCGCCTTCGTTCTGCCCCAACGGTTCCGCCCGGTGATCATCGGAATGGGCGGCGTCGCCGTCGCCTGGGTCGCGTCGTCGACCATCGCGCTGGGCTGGCACCGGCTGAGCGACACCGCGGGCGCCTGCCTTCTGGGCGCGTCGTTCGCCTGCCTCCTCGCCGCCTGGCTGACCACCCTGCGCCGGGATCTGCGCCGCACGCCCGCCTGGATCGTGGCGATGGCCGCTGTCCTGCCGACGGCGCTCGTGCTGATCGGGTTCGCGGTGCTGAGCACGGCGACCGACGGCGCCGCCCAGTTCGTCGCCGCACTGGTGCTGGCCGCGCTGGCCGCGGTGGGCGTCGTGCTGATCGCGCTGTGGCCGCTGCGCGGTTCCGCGTTCGAGCGGCGGGCCGTCGTGGAGACCAGGGTGATCGACGACCTGCTCGAGACTCGCCTCGTGACCCGCCGCTGACGCGGGTCGTCCGAGGTGCCCCGAATGTCACGTATGGGACGGTTACGTCTCATACGTGACATCGGTGTTTGGGGGCGCCGGTACCGAGTCGGTCACCTCACAACGGCGGCGCGTGAAGGCGTGGGAAGCGCAACCTCGCCGCGTGAAGGACGCTTTCCCCGCATGCCATGCGGCGAAAGTCCCCATCGCCCCGTACTCAAGACAGTCCTTCACCACTCGCGCCGCGAGTCCCCGGCCCGGCTCAACGGTGGCGCAGGAACCCGCGGTGAAGGAGGATTCACCGCCAAAGCCGAACGGGCCAGCACGACCCGGTTCCGCCCACCCCGCTTCGCCTCGTACATCGCCGAGTCCGCCGCACGGAAGAGCTCGCCGTAGTCCGTGGAGTTCTCCGGCGAGAGCCCGACGCCGATCGACACGGTGCACCCGTAGGTCGGCCCCACCGCACGGGGTTCGTTGGTGGCGTGCCCGCTGGCGAGTTCCGTCAGGCCGGTGATCGCGGTGGCGGCGACGGCCGCGCGGATCCGCTCGGCGATCCGCATGGCCTCCACCCGCGTGGTGTCCGGCAGCAGTACGGCGAACTCCTCGCCGCCCCAGCGCCCGACGACGTCGGAGGCGCGCGTGTTCTGCCGGAGTACCGCGCTGACGCAGCCGAGCACGATGTCGCCGCCGGAATGCCCGTACTTGTCGTTCCACTGCTTGAAGTGGTCGAGGTCCAGCATCAGGAACGCCGTCGGCCGCCGGTCGGTCTGATCTTCCAGCAGCCGCAACGCCGCCGGGGCGTGGAAGGACTCCTCGGTCAGCAGCCCGGTCTTCCGGTCGCGCTGGCTGCGCGCGATCGTGTCCGCCAGCGCCTGCGAGAGCCGGGTCGAGCGCAGCGCCACGCCGATCATCACCAGCGGCACCAGCGCGATGTTGACCGCGCCGAGGATCGTGGTGCACGCGGCGAGTTGCAGCGCGTAGACGAAGTCCGCGTTGTCCGCCCAGCTGCCGACCAGCTTCTGCCGCCGCCAGCCGCCCCATGCCAGGCCGCGCGCGATGCTGATCAGAAGCGTCTGCGACCCGAAGTACCAGAGCGCGGTGCCGACCAGCGCGACGGCGGCGTACACGATGTCGCCCGCTCGCTGGGGGAGCGTGCCCGATGCGAGCCAGGTGTGCAGCGACGTCAGTTCGGTGATCGTGTGCACGCCGAGCATGGACGCGGCGTGCGCGGCGGTGGTGAAGAGGAACGTCGTCATCGCCTTGTGCGCGATGGAGTACCGCTGCACGCGCACCATCAGCAGCAGCGCGAGCGACAACGTCGGCGGCAGCAGGACGGCCGCGCTGCCCAGCCAGACGGCGGTCTGGTCGATGTGCTCACCGCGCCGGTCGTCGGCGCGCCGCTGTTCCTCGGGATGCTGGGTCTGGATGAGATACCAGACGGCACAGCCCGCGATCACGCCGAAGCGGACGAGGTCCGTGGTCGTGACAGTGACCTTGAAGGCGCTGTAAAGGGCCCAGATCGCGACCGCGATCTCGGTGCCGAGCATCCAGAAGACCGCCGCGGGCGGCAGGCGCCACAGTTCCCACCCCGCCGGATGCCGCAGGGTGTTCGAGGCTCGGCCACGAAGCCGCCAGACGCGGGCGGCGGCGAGACCGACGGTGTCGGCGAAACTCCGTGGCGAACCGCCGGGCCGCTCGGAGACCTGCTTGCCCAACTCGCTGACGAGGGCCACCTCCATCCGTTACGCACCGCACCCGCTTCGATCTTGCTGGTCACCACAAGGGGGTGACAGGGGGACCGCGTTGACGATCGCGTGAGACAGCCCAATACCTGCGTTCGCCGGACGCGAAACCGCCTCAAACTGGCAGGGTGGCTCGTATGTCCGATGCCGCATACGACGACACCGCGGTCCCTGTGCTGTTCGGCCCGGAGTTCGACAGGGATCCGTCGCCCGCCTACGAATGGTTGCGCGTGAACGCCCCGGCGTTCCGGCTTCCGCTGCCCGGCGACACCTGGACCTGGCTGCTGACCCGGCACGCGGACGTCGTTTCCGCGATGGCCGACCCCCGGCTGTCCAAATGCCCGTCCGTGGCCGCGGAACACTGGCGCAAGGCCAATCTCGGGTTGCCCGCCGACCACCGGCCGACGCTCATCGGGCATATGAACAACGTCGAGGGCGACGAACACGCGCGGCTGCGCAAGGCCTGCGCCGGCGCGTTCGGCCCGCGGCGATTGCAGCACATGCGCGACCGCACACATCAGCTCGCGAACGAGCTGCTCGACCCGATCCTGAAACGCGGCGAGGGCGATCTCGTCGAAGATTTCGCGTACCCGCTGGGAATCCGGTCGATCTGCGAACTGATCGGCATCCCGGACAGCCTCCTGGACGAGGTCCGCCCGCCCGCGCTGGTGGTCGCCGCCGGCGACGTCACCGACATGCCGTCGATGCTCAAGGCGACCGACGACCTGGACAAACTGCTCGCCGACGTCGTCGCCCGGAAACGCGCCGAACCCGGCGCGGACCTGATCAGCGACCTGCTCACGCAGGAAGCCGACGGCAAGCTCACCGAAGAAGAGGTCGCGGCGACGGCGTTCCTGTCGCTGATCGCCGGGCACGAGACGACGATCAGTCTCATCGCCTCCACCGCGCTGACCCTCATCACCCATCCCGAGGAGGCGGCCCGCGCCCGCGACGACGGCTCCCATCTGACGCTCGTCATCGAGGAGGTCCTGCGCCGCGACACCCCGCTGCAGAACACCAGCTGGCGCTTCGTCACCGAGCCGATGGAACTCGCCGGGCAGCGGATGGAGGCTGGCGACCCGATCCTGTTGTCGTTGCTGGCGGCCAATCGCGACCCGGAGGTCCACCCCGAACCGCTCGCCTTCCGCCCGGGCGAGCGGCCGGTGCGGCACGTGGCCTTCGGGCTCGGCCCGCATATCTGCATCGGCGCCGCGCTCGCGCGGATGCAGGCGTCCGCGGCTTTGGAGACGCTGTTCGCCCGCGCGCCGTCGATGACGCTGACCGTGCCCGAAGACCGGCTCGTGTGGTGGCCGAGCGCCATCACCCGCGGCCTGCACAACCTGCCCGTGAAGCTCTAGACGGCGGGAGCTGAAGGGGACCATGCCCGCATGCGATGCGGTGAAGGGCGCTTTCACCGCATCGCATGCGGGGAAAGTCCCCTTCAGCTCCCCGCTCTAGGCGGCGCCTTCGAGGCGGCCGCGCAGCACGCTCGCCTTTCGGTCGTCCAGGTCCATGACGAGCTGGAGCGCGTCGCGCCAGACCGTCATGGCCTCTTCGGTGCGCCCCTGCGCGGCCAGCGCGCAACCGCGTTCGTCGAGCGCGTCGGCCTGGCCCCAGACGTCGCCGCAGTTCCGGTAGGCGGTGAGCGCCTGCTCGCAGTACCCGAGCGCCTGCTCCGGATCACCGAAGCGGCGGCAGGTCCTGGCGAGCGGCACCAGCGCGAAGCCCATGCCGTGCTGGTCGGCGTCCTTCGCATACGCGTCGAAGGCGCGAAGCCCGTGGTCGAGGGCGAGGTCTCGTTCACCGAGGTCGCGGTAGGCGCGGCCGAGGTGGACCCGCGCGGTCGCTTCACCGAGCTGGTAGCCGATCCGGGCGTTCACCGCCACGCTCTGTTCGATCAGCCGCACGGCTTCGGCGTAGTCCTCCCGTTCGTGCGCGATATTGCCGAGCCCCACCAGCGCCCAGCCAAGGCTCGGATTCTCGCCGATCTCGCCGGAGATGTCGACGGCCTGGCCGTACAGCTCGTGCGCACGGTCGAGGTCGCCGCGCCGCCGGTGCGCCTCGGCGAGGTTGATCGCCGACCACGCCAGCCCGCCGAGGTCACCGCCCGCCGTCGCGGACTCGATCGCGACGTCATGGCTGGAGATCCACGTCTGCCACGGCCTGCCGAGCAGGTGGTAGTCGAACATCTCCACCGGCAGCCGCCAGCCGATCTCGTACAGCCCGTGGTCCAGCGCCAGCCGCGCGACGCCGGTGATGCTCGGCATCTCCGACGCGCACCAGATGTAGGCCTCGTCGAAGGTGTCGAACCGGATCGGCTCGACACCTTCGGGGGCGGGGCCGAGGTCGATGTGGTGATCGCGGGCCGGCGTCAGCGTCCAGCTCGCCGCGTTGGCCGCGTAGAGGTACCAGTGGGTCAGCCGGGATACCGCGGCCTGCCGCTCTTCCCGCCATTGTTCGGAGGCGGCTTCTTCGGCGGCGTAGACGCGGAGCAGGTCGTGGAACCGGTAATACTGAGCGCCGACCTGCTGGACGAGATGCGCCTGCACGAGTTTGTCCACGAGCCGTCGCGCGTCGTGTGCGGGCAGCCCGGCGAGCGCGGCCGCCGCGTCCGCGGTGAACCGCGGGCCGGGGTGGAGGCCGAGCAGCCGGAACATGCGGGCGGTGTCGGCCTCGAGCGCGCGGTAGGACCAGCTGAAGGTGGCCCGGACCCCGACGGCGTCGTCGTCGACCGCGAGCAGTTCCAGCCGCCGTCCCTCGGCGACCAGTTCGCGGGCGAGGTCGCCGACACTCTGATGCGGATGCGTGGCGACCCGTTCGGCGGCGATGTTCACCGCCAGCGGTAGTGCCGCGCACAGCCGGACGAGCCTGTTGACGCCTTCGGGGTCGCTCGCCGCGCGTTCGTCGCCGATGAGGTCTGCCATGAGCCGGGTCGCTTCGAGTTCTTCCAGCGGGTCCAAGGAAACCTGGACCGCGCCGCTGCCGACGACCAGTCCCGAAAGCCGTCGCCTGCTGGTGATCAGCACGGTGGTGTCGGGGGTGCCGGGCAGTACCGGCCGCACCTGGTGCGAGTCGAGGGCGTTGTCCAGCACGACGAGGGTGCGCTGGCCGCGCAGCAGGCCGCGCAGGAGCGCGAGCCGCATGTGGTCCTCGGCGGGGATGCGGTCGGGGCGGACGCCGACGCAGCGGAGGAGGTCGTCGAGGATGTCCGCGGGTTGCGCGGGTGAGCCCGCCGCGTAGCCACGCAGATCCGACCAGAGAACGCCGTCGAACTCCTCCTGCCGCCGGTTCGCCCATTTCAGCACGAGCGCGGTCTTGCCGACTCCGGGCGGCCCGGCCACGAAGACCACTTTGGCCGGTCCGGCGAGTGCTTTCTCGTCGAGCAGGGCGAAGTGCTCTTCGCGGCCGACGAAATGACTCGGTGGCGGGGGAAGATGAACGTACGGTTCCGCGCGGGCGGCTTCGGCGAGCACGATCAGCGTCCCGCCCGCCTCCAGCGCGCGATCGCAGGCTTCGGCGAATTCAGCACTCGGCGGGGTCAGGCCGCGTTCGGCCCGGCTGATGAGACTCTTGTCGACATAGGCGAGTTTCTGGAGCTCGCGCAAAGCCAGTCCTTTGGCCTGCCGCCGTTGGCGCAGCGCGCGTCCGAAAGCCCACGCGGCCGTCGAAACCGGCCTGGGTTCCGCCCGTGCTTTCCCGGTCTCCCCGGATCTGGCCGAGCCGGAATTCTCGGTCACCAGAAGCACCTTTCTCCCTGCCCGCGGCAGATCGTGCCACAACGGCGCGACGGCCGGCAGGGCCATCTGCCGAACCGCCGCTGGGCGGAACGGCTCCGCGTGAGACAACCTTCCCATTACATGGGTCACAAGACGGCCACCGGGTATACGGAGGTGCGAAGACAGCCCCCAAACTGTGCGAGAACGCGCCCGTTCCCCACCGGCGCACCAGTCGAAAGGGAGGTGGATCATGCGCGACCGCGAAATGTGAGCAGGCCCTGTTCCGCCTTGCGAACAACCGGGCGAGTATTGATCTCCTCGCTTGCCGGTCGTGGTCGTCTTTTCCCGGCGGCCACGACCGTGACCCTTCGGAACATGTAGGACCGCTTAACGTCGGTGTAGATCTTTTCACTTGTCCTGATGAGTCGTCCGAGGCAGCTTGGAGAGGTATCGAGCGGCCCGGCGAAAGGAACGAAGTGAGCATCGGCGCGCCAGGAACCCTCGTCCGGATGGGCGTTCTCGCCCTGTTGTGGGGATCGGGGTTCCTCTGGATCAAACTCGCGTTGGCCGGGCTCTCGCCCATCCAGGTCACCGTCATCCGCTGCGCACTCGGCGCGGCCGTCCTTCTCGTACTGAGCCGCTGGGCCGGGCAACGCCTTCCGCGTGAGCGCCGGATCTGGGGCAGGCTCCTCGTCGCCGCCTTCTTCTGCAACGCCCTGCCGTTCGCGTTGTTCGGCATCGGTGAGCTGACCGTGGATTCCGGCATCGCCGGCGTGATGAACGCGACGACCCCGTTGTGGTCGTTGCTGATCGGCATCGGGATCGGCAGCGAACGCCGGATCACCGCGATCCGCGGTGGCGGGCTGATCCTCGGTTTCGCCGGCATCCTGCTGATCTTCGCGCCCTGGCAGAAGAGCGGCCTGCTCGGCTGGGGGACGCTGGCCCTGCTCGGTGCCGGCATCAGCTACGCCATCGCTTTCGCTTACCTGGGCCGGAAACTCGTCGGGCAGGGCGGCCCGATCGCGCTCTCCGCCGCGCAGTTGCTGACCGCCACCGTGCTGAGCGCGCTCGCGCTGCCGTTCGACGCCTCACCGACCGGGCCGCTGAACGTGACCGCGTTGGTCGCCGTCGTCGTTCTCGGGATCTTCGGCACCGGCATTACCTTCTACCTCAACTACCGGCTCATCGAGGACGAAGGCGCGACCTCCGCGGCGACCGTCGGCTACCTGCTGCCGGTCGTCTCGGTCACGCTGGGCGCGATCGTGCTCGACGAGGAACTCGGCCCACGGGTGCTCGCCGGGATGGCGGTGGTGCTGATCGGAGTCGTCCTGACGCGCTACGTGAGGTCTTCGGCGAGCAAATCCATCAGCAGCCCGTCGTGCCAGCCGTCGCCCTCGGTGTCGCGTTCGTAGCGGCGCAGCACCCCGACCTCCCGGAAGCCGACGGACTTGTAGCAGCGGATCGCGGCGTCGTTGTCCACTGCGGGATCGATCACCAGCCGGTGATGTCCGCGTTCGTGCACCAGGTGGCTGGCCATCGCGCGGACGGTGTCCGTGCCCAGCCCCCGGCCGTGCGCCGCCGGGTCGAGGAAGAGGTCGAGCGACGCGTGCCGGTACATCGGATCGTCCTCTTCGCCGTACTGGACGAAACCCCGGACGACACCCTCCTCCAGGACGGTGAAGCGGGCCGTCGTGGGATCGTCGAACGGCCAGGTGGGGGAGTCTTCGACCGAACCCCAGCGCGCCCTGACCTCGGCCGTGCCGCGGATTCGGCGCAGTTCCGGGACGTGGGCTTCGGTGACCGGGGTCAGGATCACGATCTCCCCGCGTAACTCGGTGATCAGTTCCCCGCTCCGTCCGCTCGTCCGAATGGCGCCATTCTAGGGAGAAACCCACCGGGACCGCACGAAGACAGGGGGTCTTCTCAGCCTGGATCGGGTATCAACGACAGGGAAGACGGAGGTGGGGTCATGGGGAACCCGTACGAGGAACTGCGCCCGGCAGGGGAACTGGTCGAAGGCGGGGCGACGGCCGTGCGCGCGGTGGTGCTGCGCAAGGCGACCGAGGCGGTGGTCGCGAACGCCCGCGACGCGACGGATTGCCGGATGCTGCTGGAGATGCTCGGGCTGCACTCCCGGCCCGCGGCCCGAGCCGACGACAAGGCCGCCTGAGTCCACTCCGGACCGGGCGCTTCAGCGCCGGGGGAGGACGCAGAACTCGTTGCCTTCCGGATCGGTCATGACCACCCAAGGGTCCGCCTCGGGGTCGTCGACGATCTTGGCGCCGAGTGACACGAGCCGGGCGACCTCTTCGCGCTGGTCGAGTTCGACGGGAGCGATGTCGAGGTGCAGCCGGTTCTTGTCGGACTTCTCCTCGGGCACCGGCTGGAAGAGAAGACTCGGGACGTCCGGGCTCTTCAGCTCGACGTAAGTCACTCCGTGGCCGTCCGTCCACCGCTCGGTTTCGGGAAAGCCGAGTGCTTCCTTCCAGAACGCGGCCAGCGCTTCGGCTTCACGGCAGTCGACGGCGACGGCGAGCATCCGGGTTCGCATCCCTTCAAGGTGCCACGGAAGGGCGAGGTTCGCCGATCAGGTGGGGCGCGGCGTGATCAAGAGCCGCAGGACGTCGGTGAAGAGCGTTTCGGGGACCGCGTCGGCGTCCACCCCGCGCTCGACGGCGAGGCCGTTGGACAGCGCGAGGATCACCACAGCGAGTTGTTCGGCCGGAAGCGGCAATTCCACCGAGTGCGCCCCGGCGGCCTTGCGGATCGCGCGGGTGATGGCCTCCCGCAGCCGGGCCCGGCGTTCCGCGAAACCCGCGTGGATCGCCGGATCCCGCATCGCCAGGCCCCAGTACTCCAGCAGCAGCCGGTGCCAGGT
Source organism: Amycolatopsis sp. cmx-11-32 (assembly GCF_047608695.1). Lineage (NCBI taxonomy): Bacteria > Bacillati > Actinomycetota > Actinomycetes > Pseudonocardiales > Pseudonocardiaceae > Amycolatopsis > Amycolatopsis sp. cmx-11-32. Next base: position 441,451 of record NZ_JADNQN010000006.1, read on the forward strand.
GGCGTCGGTGCCGATTCCGCTCAGCAACCGCGCGCCCGCCTCGGCGGTCGCCTCCTTCAGATCGGCGATCTCGTCGAAGACCGCGGTGGCGGCGCCCATCCGGTCGACGATGTGCTCTTCCATGATCGTCAGCACCAGGTCGTCGCGGCCGCTGAAATTCGAGTACACGGCGCCTTTGGTGAGCCCGGCTTCGGCCGCGATGTCGTTGAGCGAAGTCCCCGCGATGCCTTGGCGGGCGAACACGGCGGTCGCCGCGTCGAGCACGCGCCGCCGGGTTTCGGCCCGGCTCGGGCGGGTGCGCGGAGGACGGGAAGCGGCCATAAATCCGGAGGGTACAACCCGCTGAACTCGAACTCCGGACATTGACTGTGATCTGGCTCATATGGTAGGGAGGCAACTCGATACCGCTCGGTATTGAGTTGGAGGTCCCGTGTTCGCAGTCACCGTCGATGTGCGCCGCGCCATGGCCGTCCTGGCCGCGGCCTTCGTCGCCCTCGCCACCCTGGTGGTCGCCGCACCACCCGTCCGTGCCGCCGATTTGCCACCGAATCCCCGGAACGATCCCTTCTACGCCCAGCCGTCGCCGTTCCCTGACGTCGCACCGGGCACCGTGCTCGACTCCCGGCCGGTCATCGTCCGGGCGCTCGCCCTGCCGCTGCCGATCCGGGCCTGGCAGGTCAAGTACAAGTCCACCGACACCCGGGGCAGGCCGATCGCCGACGTCGCGACCGTCCTGCAGCCGCTCGTCCCACCGCCGGGGCCGCGCAAGCTCGTTTCGTACCAGACCGCGCAGGACGGTCTCACCACCGATTGCGCGCCTTCGTACGTGCTCCGGACCGGGCTGGCCCTGCCCGCCGAGGAACTCGCCCTGATGGTGCCGCTGCTCGCCGCCGGGCACACCGTCGTCACCGCGGACTACGAGGGCCCCGATTCACAGTGGACGGCCGGGCTCAACACCGCGCACGGTGTCCTCGACGGAATCCGTGCGGCACAACGCTTCGCGCCCGCGCGGCTGAACGGCGCGGCCACACCGACGGCGTTGATGGGCTACTCCGGTGGTGCGCTGGCGAGCCAGTGGGCCAACGAGATCCAGCCGTCGTACGCGCCGGAACTGAAGTTCGCCGGTGTCGCGGCGGGCGGGGTCCCGGCCGACATGGGATACATCGCGCGGCAGATCGACGGCGGGCCGCTGTCGGGTGTCTACATCGGAGCGGCCGTCGGACTCAGCCGGGCGTATCCGGAGATCGACCTCGAGACCCTGCTCAACGCGCGCGGCAAGGCGGCTTTCGTCGAGGTCGGGAAGCAGTGCATCGACCGGTTCAGTGTCGGGCAGGCGTTCCGTCGCATGGCCGACTACGTGACCGTGCCGGAACTGCTCGACGTCCCGGCGGTGAAACAGGTGATCGCCGAGAACGTCATGGGCGGGCACAAGCCGGGCTCGCCGACGTACTTCTACCAAGGGATCTTCGACGAACTGACACCGATCCCGCCGGTCGACAAGCTGGTCGCGAAGTACTGCGCGGCCGGGGTGAAGATCAAGTACGACCGGATCCCCGTCGGCGAACACGTCACCGTGGCGGTACAGGGCGCACCCGGCGCGCTGGCCTACGTCAACGACCGGCTCGCCGGGAAACCAGTGCCGAGTTCCTGCTGATCACCGGCATACTCGCCTGATGGCTTTCTTCGACATCGAGGGTTACGAACCCGTGTGGCTCTTCGGGCTCAAGACGATCCGGAGGGCACACGGGGACCGGTTGCGCGCACTGGTGGGCAAGCGGCTCCAGTGCGTTTACCTGACCTGGTATGTCGAATACGGCGAGTGGCTCCAGGACGCGCCTGTCGTGGTGGACTTCGGTGACGAGCGGCTGGAGGTCACGCACTGGAAGTTCGACGAGCTTTCCCTGACCTGGAACACGATCGACCCGTACGGCAGGTCCGAATGGGACTGGGGAGACCCGGCGGAACCGAGCCCGCTCCGGTGGCGGCAGGACATCTACCCCGAACTGTCCGCTTTGGAAGGTCAGGTGCTCCAGGACGTCGAACTGCTCGAATCCACGTACAAGGGCGTGGCCGGGAGCATGGTCGCACTCGGCTTCGTCTTCCCGCGCGGCCGGTTCACCGTCTTCAACGCCATGGACGAGAACGGGCTCGAGTACACGGAGCCCGGTGCGGACTACCGGAAGCATTCCCTGGCAGGCTGAAAAACCGGATGCTTCGGCCGCCGATCTCGGCGATACTTCCCGGCATGTCCCGGATCAAACTGGCCGAAGCGCTCGCTTTGCGCGCCGACGCGACGAAGAAGGTGGAGGCGTTGCGCGCCCGGATCGTCGACAACGCGCGGCACCAAGAGGGCGAGGAGCCCGCGGAGAACGCGGCCGCCCTGCTCGTCGACGCCGAAACCGCGCTGGGCGAACTGGAATCGTTGATCCAGCGGATCAACCGGACCAACGCCGCGACCCCGCTCGGGGAAGGCACGATCACCGACGCGATCGCGCGCCGCGACGTCCTCCGGCTCCGGCACGGCGTCCTCACCGCGGCCGCCGACGCCGCGGCGGGCCGCAACCAAGGCGGCTACGGACGTCAGCTCCGTTCGGAACTCCGGTATCTCTCCGCGCTCCCGGTCGCGGAACTGCGGTCCCGCGCGGATCGGGTCGCGGGGGAGATCCGGGTGGTCGACGTCGAAATCCAGCGCACCAACTGGGAGACCGACCTCCTGGACTGAACGTGGAAAGCAGGTAGCCCTCCGGGAAGCGGGCACAAGCCGAGAGCCGGCGGTTCACCGGCTCACCTCCTGGCACGTGGCGGGCAGCGTGGGGTTCGACTCCCCGATCACAACTCCGCCCAGCACGACGCACAGGTGACGGCGCAAACGGCACAGCTCATCACCACGTGCCGGTCCCGGAAGGCGAGGGTGGGTACGGGGCCTTTCCACGTTCCGCAAGTAGTCCTCTAATTGCTGCGCGCTCCGCCGAGCCGCAAGTAGTCCTCTGGTTGCGGTCGCATTCCCGTCATCCGAGTGGTGTTCCTGACACCCTCCGCCTCGTCGAGGCATGGGCGGACCTGATCGACTCTGTGCCAAGGTGAAGAGCGGAACAACCCCAAGAGCCCAGGCGGTGACCCGGATGGCACTGAAGATCGGTTACAAGGCGTCGGCCGAACAGTTCGGCCCGCGCGACCTCGTCGAGTACTCCGTGCTCGCCGAACAGGTCGGGCTGGACAGCGTGATGGTCAGCGACCATTTCCAGCCATGGCGGCACCAGGGCGGGCACGCGCCGTTCTCGTTCGCGTGGATGGCGGCGGTCGGCGAGCGCACCGAGCGGGTCGTTCTCGGCACCAGTGTGCTGACGGCGACCTTCCGCTACAACCCGGCCGTGGTAGCGCAGGCGTTCGGCACCCTCGGCAGCCTGTACCCCGGCAGGGTGCTGCTCGGTGTCGGCAGCGGTGAGGCGCTCAACGAGGTAGCGGTCGCCCGCATCGAATGGCCCGCGTTCAAGGAACGGTTCGCGCGCCTGCGCGAGGCGATCGAACTGATGCGCAAACTGTGGTCAGAAGAGCGTGTCACGTTCGAAGGCGAGTACTACCAGACCACCGACGCGACCGTGTACGACCGTCCCGAGGGCGGCGTGCCGATCTACATCGCGGCCGGCGGTCCGGTGATGGCGAAGTACGTCGGCAAGCAGGGTGACGGCTTCATCTGCACCAGCGGCAAGGGCATGGACCTCTACACCGAGAAGCTGCTGCCCGCGGTCGCGGAAGGCGCGGAGCAGGTCGGCCGGAGCACCGGCGACATCGACAAGATGATCGAGATCAAGCTGTCCTACGACCCGGATCCGGCGCAGGCGCTGGAGAACACCCGGTTCTGGGCACCGCTCTCCCTGACGCCGGAGCAGAAGGCGGGCATCGAGGACCCGGCCGAGATGGAGAAGGCCGCGGACGCGCTGCCGATCGAGCAGGTCGCGAAACGCTGGATCGTCACGTCCGACCCGGCCGACGCCGTCGAGCAGATCAAGCCGTACGTCGAGGCGGGCTTCAACCACCTCGTCTTCCACGGCCCCGGCCACGACCAGGAGCGCTTCCTGCGCTCGTTCTCCGAACAGGTCGTCCCTGGTCTCCGCGAACTCGGCTGATCCGGTACGGGTGGCGGCACCGGTCGCGCGGCGCCGCCACCCGGCTGGTGAGACCTCGCCGACCGTTCCGGTCGCCGCTGGGTTTCCTTTCGTCCGTGCCCGCGCTTTCGGCATGGCCATCCCGACAATCAGGCGCATCGGCGCCCTCGGGGTCGACGCGGGTTTCGGCGATGGCCGCGGTCACGAGGACAGTGCGGCGATGAACTCGGCCTCGATCAGCAGATCACGTACGACAACCGGTATGAGATCGGCGAGGAGTTCCTCGCCGAACCGTCGCCACAGCGGACACCGGTGTTCCTTCGCCGCCAAACACGCCGAGCTGTGTTCATCATGGGCATTCGACCGACGTCCGCCGTCAGGCGGCGTAATTCGGCCGCGATCCGAGAGCGTCGAGTTCTTCGCGCTCGTGACCCCGATCGTCGCCGAGACCGACGAAGCCGCGTTCACCTTGTTCGGCGGGTGGACCGGAATCGACCTTTCCGGCTATTCGCTGATCGAGATCCTCGAACCCGTCGGTGATCGACCTCGTGGTGCCGGAAGGCGAGACCCTGCGGGAGAGCATCCAGGAACCCGGTCAGGTGCGGTTTCGTGACGACCACCCAGGCGCCCGTTACCGCCGCGATTAGTCCTCTAGTTGCGGTCTCGCGCGCCACCGCGACGACGGGGTCCATCGCCGCGTCGCGGGTCTGCCACCCGCCGAACTGTGTCGTCCGGCGGGCCGATGACGACCGGGAAGCCGTCGAAGCGTTCGTCCAGGTCGCTCAGGACTCGGTGACGAGCTTGCCGAGTTCCTGCTCGAAGTCGAACCATTCCGGCTCGGAACCGGCGGGCACCACGTCGTAGGTGAGGTCGAGGAACTCGGCCAGCTCCTGCGCCGGAGCTTCGAGCACCGCGCTGCCGTCGGGCGCGCTGAGCGCGAAAATCACGATCGAGGCGTCGTCTGCCGGGCTGATGATCACGTCGCCCTCACCTGATGGGGTGAGGAGGCCGTCCGCGAGCAGGTCACGGCCGAACATCCAGCGGACCGTCCCGCCGCCCGAGTGGTAGGCCACCACAACGGCGTAGGGGTCTTCCGGGTCGTACTCGAGATCGGCCTGGACGGGGAGTGGGTCCGCACCGAAAGTGCGCAGACCGAAGACGATCGTCCCCCGGATGAGGTCAGTTTCCTTGTCCAACGCTTCAGCCCCTTACGTTCGGTTGCTGTTGATCTTCAGCTATGGATAACGCAATGTGAAGCCTTTTCGTGACCCGAGTCGACAACTTTCACACGTTCGGCTGAGAGCTGTGTCTCATGTGCTCACGGACGGTTCCAGCCGTGTACGTGCGGTGAGCAAGCGGGATAAGCGATCATCCGTGCAAAAGAAAGAGATTCCGCACGTGCATATTCCGGTGAATGAAAATAGCCAACCATTCGGCGGATGGAATCGGTATTCTTCGAGGTTAGCATCGGCACTGCGTCGTTCGCTAAATTCGGGAGTCCGACGTGGCCCCGTTCTGGACCTCGACGAGCTTGGTCGTTGCGGATCGGGGAGGAGATCGAGTAATGGGTGTGCGAATCACCGTCACCATTCCGAAGGAAGAGCTCCGGAGGCGTGAGGCCGTTCACGGGTCGTCGCGGCGGCGGGAGCTCCAGGGCTGCGTGCTGCCCACGCCTCGGGCAGGCAACGGGACCGAACCGGCTGTGCCGAAGGTCCAAGGACGCCGCGGTGATTGAGCGGCTCCCGATGCGCGTCGGACAGGCCGACATCGATCGGCTCGAAGGCGTCATCGGCACGCTCCGCGCGCGCGACTACCGGGAGGGTGGCGGGGCGTGCCGCGAACTTCTGCGGGTGCTGGAACCCTACGGTGTGGCACTGCGGCGGGGGATGATGTCCGAGGCACTGGCGCGGAGGCTGGCCGGCGTGGTCGCGGATCTGCACAACCTGGTGGGCTGGACGGAATTCGACTCGGGCCGCCCCGTCCGGGCGGAGCGGCACTTTCGTCGTGCGCTCGAACTCGCGGCGGAGGCGGACAACGACGACCTGGCCGCCAACATCCACTACCGGCTCGGCCGGATGTACCTGCATCACCGCTCTCCGGCGGAGGCGCTCGCCCAGTTCGCTCAGGGGCAGCTCGCGGCACGCCGGGCGGGAACGCCGCTGTCGCAGGCGATCCTGTCGGCGAACGAGGCTTGGGCCTACGCGTTGCTTGGTGATGTCCGCCAGGCGCTCGACGAGCTTTCCCTTGCCCCGGAGCACTTCGCCAGTTTCTCGGGCGACGCCGCCCCGTCGTGGTCCGCCTTCTTCACGGCCAATGACATGGCCGCGATGATCGGCATGGTGCGCACCGAACTCGCCAGGCTCGTCGACGTCAGCCACAGCCGGGAGGCCATCCCCGCGCTCGCCGAGGCCATCGACGGCTACGGCCCGGACATGGTGCGCAGCCGGTCGCTGACGATGATCTGGCTCGCCGTCGACCACGCCCTGGAAGGCGACCTCGACCGCGCGGCGGAGGTCGGCCTCGCCGCGATGGAGATCGCAAACGGAATCCGTTCCGCGCGTACGCGGGATCGTTTGCGGCCGCTGTCGGAATGCGTGCGTAGGCGAGTGGATGACATTAACGCGCGGGATCTCCTTGACCGGATCGCGACATTTCGTGCCAGCGCCTGAGCGCCGGAGAATAGGTGGAGGAATGACCGGATCAATTGCACTGGGCGTAGGCTCGCGGGCATGAAACGGACTTCGTTCGCGCAGTGGCCGTGTTCGATCGCGCGCACCATGGACCTGCTCGGCGACTGGTGGACGCCGCTGGTCCTGCGGGAGGCGTTCTACGGGATCCGCCGGTTCGACGAGTTTCAGCAGGAACTCGGCATCGCGCGGAACACCCTCGCCGACCGGCTGCGCCGCCTGGTCGGTGAGGGGTTGCTGGAGAAGCGGGCCTACCAGGCCGATCCGGTCCGTTACGACTACGTGCTGACCGAGAAGGGCGCCGATTTCTACGGTGTGCTCGCCGCGATGACGCGCTGGGGTGACCGTTGGCTCTCCGGCGAGGCCGGACCGCCCATCACCCTCCACCACGACGCCTGCGGGCATGACACGCACGCGGAGGTCGTCTGCGCGCACTGCGCCGGGTCGCTCACCGCGGAGAACACCCGGGCGCGGCTCGGGCCGGGCTACCCGCCAAAGCTGGCGAATCGTCCCGATGTAGTGCGCCGCTTCGCCACACAGCAAGGTTTGACAACGTAAGTCCATCTACGCAACTATCGAGGTCACGAGGATGGAGAGGTGGCCGCGATGGAGTGGACCGGCGCCAAATACGCCGACGAACCGACGGTCGAGGTCCAGGTCTGGGTCGATGCCGTTCCGGAGCGCGTCTGGTCGATCGTCTCGGACGTGCGGCTGATGCCGGAGATGAGCCAGGAACTCCAGTCGGCCGAATGGTGCGACGGCGCGGCCGGTGACGCCGCGGTCGGCAGGCGGTTCGTCGGCCGCAGCAAGCACGACGCGCTCGGCGAATGGGAGACGACGTCGCACGTCGTCGAATGCGAGGCGCCGCGCGCCTTCACCTGGGCGGTCCATGATCCCGAGACGCCGACCGCGTTGTGGCGGTTCACGCTGGAACCCGAGAACGGCGGTACGAAGCTCCGGCAGTGGATGCGGCTGGGGCCGGGCCGGTCGGGCCTTTCGCTGGCGATCGAGCAGATGCCGGACAAGGAGGAGAAGATCGTCTTCGTCCGGCTGCGTGAATTCGAGAACGCGATGACCGGGACCCTCGCCGCGATCAAGCAGCGGGCAGAGGCGGCAGGCGCGTGATGCGGACGGCGACCACGGTCGAGGCCTCGCGTGGCTGGCGGGACACGCTGGATTTCGTGCTGGAGGCGGAAAAACTCGGCCTCGACGACTGCTGGGTCGCCGAGGCGTGGGGATCGGACGCGCCGTCCGTGCTCGGCTATCTCGCCGCGCGGACCGAGCGGCTCCGGCTCGGCTCGGGGATCATCCAGCTCGGCACGCGGAGCCCGGTCGCGATCGCGCAGGCCGCGCTGACGCTCTCGGAGCTTTCCGGCGGCCGGTTCGCCCTCGGGCTCGGGGCCTCGGGGCCGCAGGTGATCGAGGGGCTGCACGGCGTTCCGTTCGCCCGCCCGTTGTCGCGGATGCGCGAAACGGTCGCGATCATCCGCCAGGCGTTCGCGGGGGAGAAGATCTCGTTCACCGGCAAGGAGTTCGAGATCCCGCTGCCGGGTGATGCCAAGCCGATGCGGCTGTCGACGACGCCGAATCCGGACATCCCGATCCACCTGGCCACGCTCTCACCGAAGCTGCTGGAGCTGACCGGCGAGGTCGCGGACGGCTGGCTGGGCACCAGTTTCGTCCCGGAGGGGGCGCGGGCCTACTTCTCGCATCTCGACGCCGGCCTCGCGAAGGCTGGCCGGTCGAGGGCGGACCTCGAAGTCTGCCAAGGCGCCGAGGTCGCGTTCGCCCGGGACGAGGACGAGTTGCGTGGCATGGTCGCGGGCCGCAAGGCCGAACTCGCGTTCAGTCTCGGTGGGATGGGTTCGGCGAAGACGAACTTCTACAACAACGCCTACAGCAGGCAAGGCTGGGCCGAGGCCGCCGCGGCGGTGCGGGAGCGCTGGCAGGCGGGCGACCGGGAAGGCGCCGCCGCGCTGGTGACCGACGAAATGGTGCTCGGCACGACGCTGATCGGCACCGAACCGATGGTGGCGCGACGGCTGAGTGTCTGGCGTGACGCCGGGGTCGACACGGTCCGGCTGTACCCGGCGGGGGAGACGGTCGCCGACCGGCTCGCCACCCTCGGTCGCGCACTGGACCTGGTCCGCGCGCTGGGCTGAATGCCCGCGCCGGTTGAGGTGACCGGCCGAGCGCGGCCGTTCCCGCCTGCTCCAAGCGGGTAGAACTTGTTTCACTTTTGTGCCCGGCTGGAGAACATGACCTCGCTCGGTCCCCACGCGAGGAGGATTCATGGGTCCCGACCCCCGCTTGTCCCGGCGCCAGGTTCTGCGCGGTACCGCCGCCGGTGCCGGGATCGCGCTCGCTTCGGGACTACCGTTCGCCGGAACGGCTTCGGCCGACGCCGCGGTGATCGGCGAGTACGACGTCGTCGTGGTTGGCGCGGGAGCGGCCGGGATGACCGCCGCGCTGACGGCGGCCAAACGCGGGCTCAGCTGTGTCGTGCTGGAGAAAGCGGCGAAGTTCGGCGGTTCGGCCGCCCGGTCGGGGGCGGGGATCTGGATTCCTGGCAACTCGGTGCTCGCCGCGGCCGGCGTCCGCGACACCCCGGAAGAGGCCGCACGGTACTTGGCCGCCGTGGTCGGCCCGTCGATCCCCGCCTCACGACAGCAGGCGTTCCTCGCCAACGGCCCGGCGATGCTCTCATTCGTGATGGCCAACAGCCCGCTGCGGTTCCGGTGGATGGAGGGCTACAGCGACTACTACCCGGAACTGCCGGGCGGGAAGCCGGGCGGGCGCTCGATCGAACCCGATCAACTCGACGGGAACGTCCTCGGCGCTGAACTGGCCAACCTGAACCCGCCCTATCTCGCCACGCCCGCGGGGATGGCCGTCTTCAGCGCGGACTACAAATGGCTCGCGCTGGCCGCGGTCAACCCGAAGGGCGCCGCGGTGGCCGCCACCTGCCTCGCCCGCGGCACGGCCGCCGCGCTCGCCGGACAGAAACCGCTCACCATGGGGCAATCGCTGGCCGCCGGCCTGCGGGCCGGGTTGCGGCGCGCCGGTGTCCCGGTCTGGCTGAACACGCCTCTGACCGATCTCGTCATCGAGAACGGGAAGGTCACCGGTGTGACCGTCGCGGCAGGTGTGGTGAAAGCGCGGCGCGGCGTCATCGTCGGTTCCGGCGGGTTCGAGCACAACGCCGCCATGCGGGCGAAATACCAGCGCCAGCCGATCGGTACACAGTGGACGGTCGGCGCCCGGTCGAACACGGGCGACGGGATCCTCGCCGGAAAACGGGCCGGAGCGGCGTTGGACTTGATGGACGACGCCTGGTGGGGCCCGGCGATCCCGCTGCCCGGCGAGCCCTACTTCTGCCTCGCCGAGCGGACGCTTCCCGGCGGACTGATGGTGGACGCGGCGGGCAAACGGTTCGTCAACGAAGCGGCGCCGTACAGCGACGTCGTGCACACGATGTACGACCGGAACCCGAGTTCGCCCACCATCCCGGCGTGGCTGGTCGTCGATCAGCATTACCGCAACCGGTATCTCTTCCGCGACGTCGCGCCGCTGCTGCCGCTTCCCGATGAGTGGTACTCGGCGGGCGCGGTCAAGAAGGCGTGGACCGTGGAGGCGCTCGGCGCCGCGATCGGCGTTCCGCCGCAGGCGTTGCGTGCCACGGTCAACCGGTTCAACGGCCAGTCACTGTCCGGTGTGGACAGTGACTTCCGCCGGGGCGCCAGTGTCTACGACCACTACTACACCGACCCGTACGTCCTGCCGAACTCGTGCCTCGCCGCGCTCTGGGAACCCCCGTTCTACGCGTTCAAGATCGTCCCGGGCGACCTCGGTACCAAGGGTGGCATGCGCACCGACGCGCGGGCGCGGGTCCTGCGAGCGGACGGCTCGGTCATCTCCGGGTTGTATGCCGCCGGGAACGCCAGCGCGGCGGTGATGGGCAACAGTTACGCGGGTGCCGGGTCGACGATCGGCCCGGCGATGACCTTCGGGTACGTCGCGGCCAAGGACCTCGCGGATCATCCGTGAGCTGAAGGGGACTTTCCCCTCATGAGATGCGGTGAAGGGCCCCTTCGGCACGTCTGACGCGGGTATGGCGCCCTTCGGCCCTCGGCTAAGGTGGGGCGTTCGCGTGGCATCAAGGGCTGGGGGGGTCCGCCATGATCGTCAAACGTTCCTATCACCACGGGGACCTCCGTCGGGCGCTCGTCCTGGCCGCACGGGAGGCCCTCGTCGAGCGAGGTCCGGAAGGGGTGAGCCTGCGCGGCGCGGTCGCGAAGGTGGGCGCGTCCACCGCGGCGCCGTACCGGCATTTCCGCGACAAGGACGCGCTGCTGGTGGCGGTCGCGCTGGAGGGGCACGCCGAACTGCAGGACTGCCTGCGGGGCTGCGGCGCCGGTACGGTGACCGCGCTCGGGCATTCCTACCTCGGTTTCGCGCTGGAGAATCCCGCGTTGTACCGGCTGATGGCGGGCGCCGGGATCTGTGACCGCGCCGCGCATCCCGGACTCGGCGAGGCGCATCGGGAGACCTGTGCGGTGCTGGCCGATCGGGTGGGTGAGCGGAACGATCCGGGCGGGTTCGCCGTCACACTCTGGTGCCTGCTCCATGGGCTGGCCACGCTCGTGATCGACGGCCACGTCGAGCGCGGTTCCGCTGTCGCGGAGGCCGAGCGCAGCCTCGCGTTCCTGGTCGGTACCGCCGGAAGGCGACCGTCCGAGTGATCTGGGCCACAATGTTTCCGGCGATGTCCTGAAACTCCCGCCCGGCAAAGTCAACGGTGTTTACATGCACCGCATGAACGGATACGACTGGGAGCCGCCAACGGCTGCGGAAATGGAAGCCTGGGAGGCGACGGCCGCGGAATTCGAACGTCTTGCCGCCGAACAGGCCGAAGAACGTTTCTCTGGTCGTTCGGACAGTGGGCTCGTCGAGGCCGAGGTGGATGGGAACGGACGGCTGACCGACCTCGACGTCAGTGCGGACGCGCTGCGTCAGGCCTACCCGCAGAACATCGGCCCGGACACGATCGAGGCCATCGCCGCCGCGCGCGCGGCGGCCGGTGCCGCCGGCCGGGAAAAGTTCGTGGGGATCCTGCCGGAGGTGTCCGCGTGAGCCGCAGGCAAAGGCTGGAGAACCTGGTCAGCGAGATCGAAGAGCAGGACGCGGCGCGGACGCGGGCGCTAGCGGACGTCCGGGCGCAGACCATCGAGGTCGACATCCCCGACGACCTCGGCGTCATCGAGGTCTCCGGCACCGGACGGCTGGAGCGGATCGAGATCGACCTCGAAAACCTGCCTTACACCACGGCCACCGCGTTGAGCGCGAGCCTGCTGGAGGCGATCGTCGCCGCCGAGGAGCACGCGCAGGAACTCAGGCAGCAGGCCCTCGCGGCCTCGCGCCCCCGCTGAACGGAGAACGACTTTGGCTCAGATCGAAGGTACCGGCTACTACGTCGTACCGGACGCCCTCCGCAAGAACACCGACGCCTGGGTTACCGCGGGCGACGCCTGGTACGAGTTTTTCAAGCTCGGCGGCGACTACGCGGCGATGTCCAACATCGACATGGGGCTCCTCGGTGTGAAGACCGGTTTCCCGCGGGACTACAACGTCGCCCGCGAAACCATCTTGAAGACCGCTCGGACCGGCTTCGAACAGATCCAGGAGGTCCGCGACAACCTGGACAAGGTCGCCAAGGACTACGAGGACCGCGACGCCGAGTACTACGAGCAGTTCGGCTACATGGGCGACGACGACGCGAACAAGCGCTTCTAGGCCTTCCGAAAGTTGAGGAACAGAGCATGGTGACACGCGAGAAGGCCGAATGGCCGGAGAACAGCGCGAACAAGGTCCAGGAGAAGGCCGAGAAGTACAAGCACAAGGGCGCGCTCAGCACCCTGGCGATGATCCGGGACGGCCTCTTCGGCAACGCCGACCGGATGGAGGAACTGGCCGGGTGGTGGGGCAAGGCTCCGTACATGGTCGACTCCGAGAACGCCATCGACGAGTCCCGCAACAACCTCGCCGCGTATTGGCAGGGCGGCGGCTACGACTCGTACAACACCTACGCGATCAACGCGACCAAGCGCATCTCGCGTAACGAAGGCGTCTTCAACGAGATCGCGGGCACGATGGAAAGCTGCATCGACATCGTCTACGAAACCTACGCCGACGCGATCGGGTTCATCAGCGAGTGTGCCAACCAGCTCGTCGATGCGGCGACGAACCTCATCGAGGACTGGTTCAACCCTCCTGGTGAGGCGGCGAACATGATTCGCGTCCTGAACGGGTTCGTCCAGGCCGTCAGCGATCTGATCGAGGCCTCGGTCCGCAAGATGGGCGATCTGCGCCAGATGGGTGTCTTCCTCTCCCGGCAGGCGAACGACTTCGCCGACGTCATGAAATTGGCCGAACCGGCAGGGAACCCCGGCCTCTGGGCCGTCAAGCCGGTGCCGAAGGAACCCGCGGCCGCGCAGTGACGGACGAGCCGCCGAAGGAGGAGGACGCCGAAAGCCTGCTGGAGAACCCGTGGGATCCGGAGACGCTGGCCGCCAAACGCAAGAAGGCGGGCAAGCCCAGGGCCAGGATCAAGGGGGCGGGCAAGCCCGCCGAAGATCCGGAGTACCGCATCAAGTTCGGCAAGGCCTGGTAGGGCCGAAGGCGTCCTTCACCGCGTGCGACGCGGTGAAGGACGCCTTCGGCTCATCTAGCCGGTGGACGGTCGATCGCACCAGCTGGGTCAGGTCTGCCTGCCCGCCGTGCTCGTTGAATGCTTCGAGCAACGCGAGCGCGCCTTCAAGCACGCCGCGGCCGCCGATGATTTCCCGCATCGCCGCCCTTTCTCGAGATCAGGCCACACCCGGAGAAGTAGGATGTGCACCAGGCCGTCCGGGAGACGAACTTCGTGCTCGTTGAATGCTTCGAGCAACGCGAGCGCGCCTTCAAGCACGCCGCGGCCGCCGATGATTTCCCGCATCGCCGCCCTTTCTCGAGATCAGGCCACACCCGGAGAAGTAGGATGTGCACCAGG
>NZ_JADNQN010000007.1:0-383586 GCF_047608695.1 Amycolatopsis sp. cmx-11-32
TCACAGTGTTTCGGTGGTTATAGCGTCAGGGAAACGCCCGGTCCCATTCCGAACCCGGAAGCTAAGCCTGACAGCGCCGATGGTACTGCAACCGAAGGGTTGTGGGAGAGTAGGACACCGCCGGACTAACTTCAGGACAGGGTCCTGACCAGGGTCGAGAACCTCTGACAGGTTCTCCCCGGTCAGGGCCCTGTCTCTTTTCATGTCCGAGGACGGACTACAGTGGTCCGTTGGCGCGCCCAGAGGGTGTCGCCGGTATCGAAACTTTTTCAATAGTGGCAGGAGGCCAGGTGTCCGAGTTCGGTCGACGTGACTCAGATGATGGCGCGTCCGGCCGGTCGGGCCGCCGGGACGAGAGTCCCCGCGGAGGCCGGTCTGACGCGCAGCGAGGTGACCGGCGTGGTTCCGCCGGCGGCAGCCAGGACCGGGGCGGTCGCGATGGCGGCTACCAGGGCCGCCCGCGCCGTGACGACCGCGGTGCCCGCGGTACGAGCAGCTATCCCGGCAAGCCCGCGCGCAGTGGAGACGGTCCCCGTGACCAGCGCTCCGGCGGCAGTCGGTTCGCGGGCCAGGGGCGTGACGAGAACCGCCCGCGCTACAACAACGACGATCGTCGCGGCCCTGGTGCCGGCGACCGTCGTGACGACCGGTCCGGTAGCCGCGACAACGACCGTCGTGGCGGCTACCGCGGCGGCGACAACCGCAGTGACAACCGCGGCGGCGATCGCGGTGGTTACCGGTCGGACAACCGTGGCGGTGACAACCGGGGCAGTGACCGCGGTGGGTACCGTTCCGACAATCGCGACAATCGCGACAGCAGGGACAACCGCGGCGGAGACCGTGGGGGTTACCGCGGCGGCGACAACCGCGGCGACAATCGTGGCAGTGACCGCGGTGGTTTTCGGTCCGACAACCGCAGCAGTGAGAGCCGGGGTGGCGACCGCGGCGGTTACCGCTCTTCCGACAGCCGTCCCGAGCGTCGCTACGACAACCGTTCCGACAATCGCTCGGAGAGCCGTTCGGACAACCGTTCCGAAGGCCGGTACGAGAAGCGCTCCGACAGCCGGCCGGCCCGTTCCGGCTACGGCTCGGACAACCGCGGCCGTTCCGACGACCGCCCGTCCGGCAACCGCTACGAAGGGCGCCCCCAGGGCAAGTCGTACGGCGACCGTGACAACCGGGGTGGCAGCGACGACCGTCGTCCGTCCTACCGCGACCGTGACGACCGCGGTGGTTCACGTTCCGGTGGCTACAACAGCGACCGCCGTGACGACAATCGCCCCTCCTCGGGGGACCGTCGTCCCAGCGGCGGTGGCTACGAGCGCAAGTCCTACGGCGACCGCGACAACCGTGACAACCGCGGCGGCGGCTACCGTCCCTCCGGCGACCGGCCCGACCGCAGGCCTTCCTCCGACCGCCCGGAGAAGCGCTACGACGACAAGCGCGGCGACTCCCGTGGCGACGAAGGCCGGTTCGAGCGCAAGCGCGACGACCGTCCCCAGCGTGACCGTTCCGAGGGCCGCAAAGACTTCCGCTCCACGCCTCGCACCGACGACAGGCCCGTCGACGACGAGACCATGGCGCGCGAGCTGCTGTCGGCTCCGGAACTGCCTGAGGGCATCGAGTTCTCCGAACTCGACGAAGAGGTCCGCCGTGAACTCCGCACCCTGCCCAAGGCGCTCGCGGAAACCGTCGGCAAGCACCTCGTCGCTGCGGGCGGTCTGATCGACGAAGACCCCGAAGCCGCGATGGAGCACGCCAAGTACGCGAAGGCCAAGGCGTCGCGTGTCCCGATCGTCCGTGAGGCGCTCGGCCTGGTGGCCTACCACGCGGGCAACTGGTCGGAAGCCCTGTCCGAGCTGCGGGCCGTCCGCCGGATGACCCGGTCCGACGAGCACATCGCCATCATCGCGGACGCCGAGCGCGCCATCGGCCGCCCGGAGCGGGCGCTCGACCTCGCGAAGGAGGTCGACAAGGAGCGTCTCGGCAAGGCGACCCAGGTCGAACTCTCGATCGTCGCCGCCGGCGCGCGCCGTGACCTCGGTCAGCTGGACGCGGCCGTCGTCTCCCTGCAGGGCGACGACCTCAAGGCGGAGAAGCGCGACCCGTGGAGCGCCCGGCTGTTCTACGCCTACGCCGACAACCTCGCCGCCGCCGACCGCAAGGACGAAGCGATCCGCTGGTTCCTGAACGCGGCAGAGGCCGACGAGGAGGACGAGACCGACGCCGCCGAGCGCGCCGCGGAGCTCACGAATGGCTGACGCCCTGTCGGCCGGGTACGACGCGGTCCTGTTCGACCTCGACGGCACGGTCTATCACGGCAGCAAAGTGGTCCCGGGTGCTCCGGAAGCACTCCGGGCGCTCCGGGACCACGGCACCGCCGTCCGGTGGGTCACGAACAACGCCTCCAAGGCACCCGCGGAGGTCTGCGCGCATCTGGAGGCACTCGGACTCCCCGCCACCCCGGACGAGGTTCACACGAGCTCTCAGGCCGCCGCCGCCCTGCTGGGTGAGCGGCTGCCCCAGGGCGCCGTCGTGCTCGTCGTGGGCACGGAGTCCCTGTCCGCCCAGATCGAATCGGTGGGGCTGCGCACGGTCCGGGAAGCCGGTCCGGACGTGGCGGCAGTGGTGCAGGGTCACTCTCCGGAGAACACTTGGGCCGCCCTCGCGGAGGCGTGTCTCGCCATCCGCGCGGGCGCCTTGTGGGTGGCGACCAACGTCGACGCGACCCTGCCGACCGAACGTGGTCTGCTGCCGGGCAACGGGTCGATGGCCGCCGCCCTGCGCCACGCGACCGGCGCCGAACCGCTGGTGGCGGGCAAACCGGCACCGCTGCTGTTCACGACGGCGGCGAAGGACGCCGGCGCGGAACGCGCCCTGGTCGTCGGTGACCGGCTGGACACCGACATCGAAGGCGCGGTCGCGGCCGGGATCGACGCGCTCTGCGTCCTGACCGGTGTCGCCGACGCGGCCTCCCTGCTCAAGGCGAGGCCGGAGGAGCGTCCGCGCTACCTCGCGTACGACCTGTCCGGTCTGAGTGACCGTGCGGATCTGCTCGAGGTCGGCCCGAAGGACGGCTGGCGTGTCACCGCACAGGGTGACGTGCTCGAGGCCGAGGGTGAAGGTGACTCGTTGGACCTGTTGCGCGCGTTGTGCGCGGTGGCCTGGGAGTCGGGGATCACCGAGGTCCGTGGTGTGGGCGACACCGCCCGCGCCGCGCTCGGCGAGCTGCGCCTCGCCTGACCAGCGCTGCTAACTTGGTGGGGTGCAAGACCACTTCCAACCCGTTCCGCGGCCCCCGGTGCCCGGCCCGCCGCCGGTACAGGCTGACCAGTTCGCCCAGCAGGACACGGACCCCCGTGCCGGGGTCGACGAGGCCGTCGCCGGTCTCGATGACCTCGCTTCGCTTCCGCTCTCGGAGCACGTCGAACGCTTCGAAGCCGTGCACACCGAGCTGACGGTGGCACTGTCCACCATCGACAAGGTCTGACCGCGTGCCCAAACGCGCCCGCCTGGACGCGGAGCTAGTCCGGCGGGGTCTGGCCCGCTCCCGCGAGCAGGCGTCCGCGCTGATCGCCGAGGGCAAGGTCAGCGTGCGCGGCATGGTGGCCACCAAACCCGCGACCGGCGTCGAGTCCGGTGCGCCGATCGTGGTGCGCGACGGCGACGATCCGGGCTGGGCCTCGCGCGGCGCGCACAAATTGCTCGGCGCGCTCGAAGCCTTCACCCCGCAAGGTCTTTCCACCGAAGGAAAGCGCTGCCTCGACGCGGGTGCCTCGACCGGTGGCTTCACCGACGTCCTGCTGCGCAACGGCGCCACCACGGTGATCGCCGCCGACGTCGGCCGTGGCCTGCTGGACTGGCGCCTGCGCACCGACGACCGCGTGGTCGTCCTCGACAAGACGAACGTCCGAAACCTGACCCCGGAAGACCTCGGCGGACCGGTCGATCTCGTGGTCGGGGACCTCTCGTTCATCTCGCTCAAACTCGTCCTGCCCGCGCTGGCCACCTGCGTGCGGGACGGCGCCGACCTGGTGCCGATGGTGAAACCCCAGTTCGAGGTCGGCAAGGACCGGCTCGGCAGCGGTGGCGTCGTCCGTGACCCGGAGCTGCGCGTCGAAACGGTGCTGGGCGTGCTCGCCGAGGCCGAGAAGCTGGACCTGAGCCTGCGCGGCGTCGTGGCGAGCCCGCTTCCCGGGCCTGCCGGGAACGTCGAATATTTCGTCTGGCTTACCCGCGGGGCGGGGGAGACCGTCGGCACCGACGCCGAACGGCTCGTCCGGACCGCAGTCCTGGAGGGACCCCAATGAGCGATCGCGAGGTGCTGCTCGTCGTGCACCCGGACCGGGACGCGACCCGGGACGCGGCACGCGAGGTTTCGGCCCGTTTCGCCAAGGCCGGTGTGCGGCTGCGGGTACTCGACGAGGACGTCCGGGAGATGCTCGAGGCGGACGGCGGGATCGGCGCGCCCTGCACGGTCATGGCACCGGAGCAGGATCCGGCCGCCGGGACCGAGTTGGTGTTCGTGCTCGGCGGCGACGGCACGCTGCTGCGGGCCACCGAACTGGCGAGGCCGAACGGTGTCCCGGTGCTCGGCGTGAACCTCGGCCGGGTCGGGTTCCTCGCCGAGGCCGATTCCGACAAGCTGGCCGACACCGTCCAGCGCGCCGTCGACGGCGACTACCAGGTCGAAGAGCGGATGACCGTCGACGTGGCGGTCACCGTCGACGGTGAGGAGACCGTCCACACCTGGGCGCTCAACGAGGCGAGTGTCGAGAAGAGCTCGCGGGAGCGGGTGCTGGACGCGCTCATCGAGGTCGACGGCAGGCCCGTGTCGTCCTTCGGCTGCGACGGTGTCCTGTGCGCCACTCCGACCGGCTCGACGGCTTACGCGTTCTCCGCGGGCGGACCGATCATCTGGCCGGACGTCCAGGCGCTGCTGGTGGTGCCGAGCAACGCGCACGCGATGTTCTCCCGGCCGCTGGTCGTCTCCCGCGACTCGGAGATCACCGTCGTCATCGATCCGGACGGCTCGCCTGCCGTCCTGACCTGCGACGGATCGCGGACCTTCGATCTTCCAGCCGGCGCGGCCGTGCGGGTCACCTGCGGCAAGGTGCCGGTGCGCCTGATCCGGCTGTGGGAAGGCCCGTTCACCGACCGGCTGGTGCACAAGTTCTCGTTGCCGATCAAGGGCTGGCGGGAGCGACACGCCCGCTGACGGATGAGATGAACGGGGCTTTCATCTCAAAATTCGCCATGAAAGTCCCGTTCATCTCATGGCGGGTGCGGGAACCGTCGGGGTGGGCCGCTACGGTGGGCGTCGTGCTGGCCGAGATGCGCATCCAGGGCCTCGGAGTCATCGAGGACGCCCTGCTGGAACTGCACGCGGGCTTCACCGTGGTCACTGGTGAGACGGGTGCGGGCAAGACGATGGTCGTCAGCGGGTTGCACCTGCTCTCCGGCGGCCGAGCCGAAGTGTCCAAGGTGCGAACAGGAATGCTGAAGGCCTTCGTGGAAGGCCGATTCGAGCTGGGCGGCGCCGAGGGCGCC
This sequence comes from Amycolatopsis sp. cmx-11-32, assembly GCF_047608695.1. NCBI lineage: Bacteria > Bacillati > Actinomycetota > Actinomycetes > Pseudonocardiales > Pseudonocardiaceae > Amycolatopsis > Amycolatopsis sp. cmx-11-32. The sequence goes on from NZ_JADNQN010000007.1 coordinate 5,551, forward strand.
ACCCGGATCGTCACCGACGCCGGGGCGGAGGTCGACGAGGACGGCAGCGTCATCGCGCTGCGCGCGGTCTCGGTCGACGGCCGGTCACGGGCCCACCTCGGTGGCCGTTCGGTGCCGGTCGGTGTGCTGGCCGACCTGTCCGAGCAGCTGATCGCGGTGCACGGGCAGAACGATCAGCTGCGCCTGCTGCGGCCCGCCGAGCAGCGTGCGGTGATCGACCGGTTCGCCGGCGAGGCCGTCACCGAACCGCTGGAGCAGTACCGCGCGGTCCGCGGCGATTGGCTCGCTGTCGTCGCCGAACTGACCGAACGGTCCACGCGCTCCCGAGAGATGGCCCAGCAGGCCGACCTGTTGCGGCACGGTCTCGCCGAGATCGACGCCATCGCTCCGGAACCCGGCGAGGACACCGAGCTCACCGAGCAGATCAAACGGCTCGCCGCCGTCGACGAACTGCGTGCCGCGTCGAGTGCGGCGCATGCCGCCGTCGCCGGTTCGGCGGACGGTGACCCGGACGCTCCCGGTGCGCTGGGGCTCATCGGGGAGGCGACACGCCACCTGACCGGGTCCGAGGACGCCGTGCTGCGTGAACTCGGGCCACGGCTGGACGAAGCCTCGGTGCTGTTGTCCGAAGTAGGCACCGAGCTGGGCAGCTACCTCGAAACGCTCGACGCCGACCCCGCGCTGCTGGAGAAGGTCCTCGCGCGCCAGTCCGACTTGAAGCGGCTCACCCGCAAGTACGCGGCCGATGTGGACGGTGTGCTCGCCTGGGCCGACGACGCCCGTCGCCGGATGTCCACGATGGACACCTCCGAGGAGGCTCTGTCCGAACTGGCCACCCGCCGTGACGCACTCGCGGTGTCGCTCGCGGAACACGCTTTCCGCCTGTCGGAGGCGCGGGTCGAGGCCGCCGCCGAACTGGCCGAGGCGATCACCGCCGAGATGTCCGGGCTCGCCATGGGACAGGCGGAGATCGAGATCACCGTCGAGCGGCGCACCGTCGACGAGAGCGACACCCACGCGGTGAAGGTCGAAGGCAGGCTCGTGCACGCCGGGCCGGACGGCGTCGACGACGTCGAACTGCTGCTGCGCGCGCACAACGGCGCGCCGCCGCTCCCGGTGCACAAGGCCGCTTCCGGCGGTGAGCTTTCCCGCGTGATGCTGGCGATCGAGGTCGTTCTCGCGCACGCCGACACCGTGCAGACGCTGGTGTTCGACGAGGTCGACGCCGGGGTCGGCGGCCGCGCGGCGGTCGAGATCGGCAGGCGCCTCGCGCGGCTGGCGCGCAGTCACCAGGTCCTGGTGGTCACCCACCTGCCGCAGGTGGCCGCGTTCGCCGATCAGCATCTGGTGGTGGACAAGGGCACCAGCGGCGGAGTGACCCGCAGTGGCGTACGCGTGCTCGAACAATCCGAGCGCGTCGTCGAACTCGCGCGGATGCTCGCCGGAATGGAGAGCACCGAGACCGGCCGGGCGCACGCGGAGGAATTGCTCGCCGTCGCCGAGGCCGACAAGAGCGCGCCGGACAAGCCCAAGGCCCGCCGCGGCGGAAAGCGCAAGAAGGCGAAGTAACGGCTCCGCTCCTGCCACGGTCAGGTCGCCGCCGACAGCGTGAGATGAACGGGACTTTCATCGCAAAATTTGCGATGAAAGTCCCGTTCATCTCATCCGGACCAGGGGAGCGCTCGGACCGAGTAGTCACAGGGAGTGGCCGCCCACCGGGCCTGCCGCCAGCCTGAATTACGTTCCGAAACCAGGTCAACCCCTTCGTGGGACAGCCGACGTGGCGCGACCGGGTGTGGGTTAATCGGCGTGTTTTCTTCGGCGTGGCGGACGCAGAAGGCCGCGCGGATTTGTCACTATCGGTCGCATGAAGCTCACCGGCTTGCTCACTCGTAACCAAGAAACCCTCCCCGGGATCACCGGCGTCGCCAGGGTCGACAGGCGTACGCGTGAACTTCTTCGCCGGCTGAGCCCGGGCGACATCGTCGTCCTCGACCAGCTCGATCTCGACCGGTCGACGGCCGATGCCTTGGTGGAGGCCGACGTCGCGGCGGTGGTGAACGCTTCGCCGTCGATCTCCGGCCGGTTCCCCAACTTGGGCCCGGAGATCCTGCTCGAGGCCGGGATCCCCCTTGTCGATTCGATCGGCGGCGAACTGCTGCGCAAGGTGAAGGACGGCACCAAACTCCGCCTGCACGAGGGCATCGTCTACATCGGTGAGCGGCAGCTCGGATCGGGGATCCAGCAGACGCGCGAAAGCGTCGCGGACCAGATGATCGAGGCCAAGGCCGGGATGTCCACCCAGCTGGAGGCGTTCTCCGCGAACACGATCGAATTCCTCCGACGGGAACGCAGTCTCATTCTCGACGGCGTCGGGGTACCGGAGATCCGGGTTCCGTTGAAGGACCGGCACGCCCTCGTGGTCGCGGGCGGCAACGGGCACGCCGAAGACCTCAAGAAGTTGAAGAAGTACATTTCCGAGCACCGTCCGGTGCTGATCGGCGTCGACGCCGGGGCCGACACCCTGCGAGCGCAGGGGTACCAGCCGGACGTCATCGTCGGCGACCCGCACGGGATCGGCGCGGAAACGCTGCGCAGCGGCGGCGAGGTCGTGGTCCCGGCGCAGCCGGACGGGCACGCGCCGGGCGTCGAGCGGATCCAGGACCTCGGGATCGGCGCGGTGACCTTCCCCGCCACGGGTAACGCCGAGGATCTGGCGCTGCTGCTGGCGGACGCGCACGAGGCCAGCCTCGTGGTCACCGTCGGTTTCCAGGCGACGCTGCGGGAATTCCTCGACCACGGGCGGTCCGGGTCGAACCCGTCGACATTCCTCACCAGGCTCAAGCTCGGCACGAAACTGGTCGACGGCAAGGCGGTCGCGACCCTGCACCGCAGTCGTGTGTCGATCGGCGCCATTGTCCTGCTGGTACTGGCGACTCTGGTTGCCGTCGCGGCCGCGCTGCTCGTCTCCGACGTGGGTTCGGTCTATCTCGACTGGATCCGCGACACCTGGAACTCGTTCATCGCCTGGGGCAAGGGACTTTTCACGTGATTTCACTGCGGTACCACATCGTTTCCATCGCCGCCTGCTTCCTGGCGCTCGCCATCGGGGTGGTGCTCGGGTCCACGGCGCTGAACGGTTCGCTGCTGTCCGGTCTCGCCGGGCAGAAGGAGGACCTGGGCTCCCAGGTCGCGGATCTCGAGGCACAGCGCAATTCGCTGAACGCCCGGCTCAGTGACGCGGACTCGTTCGCCGGGGCGATGGGACCGAAAGTCGTCGCCGGTCAGCTGGACAAGCGTTCGGTGGTGCTGGTGACCACGGAGGACGCGAAGCCCGCGGACCGCGACGCGCTCAAGCAGCTTGTGGGGCAGTCCGGTGCCGCCGTCACCGGTGAGATCCAGCTGACCGAGGCGTTCTCCGACCCGATGCGGTCCGATCAGCTGCGCGACGTCGTGACACGCCTGCAGCCCGCCGGTGTCCAGTTCCCGACCGCGGGCGACCCTGGCACCCTCGCCGGTGCTTTGCTCGGCTCCGTGGCGTTGCTGAACAAGGACAACGCACAGCCGCAGTCCACACCGGTGGAACTGGCGGCCGCGCTCGGCGGGCTCACCGACGGCGGTTTTCTCAAGGCGGGCCAGGACGTCAAGCCCGCACAGCTCGCGATCGTGCTCACCGGCTCCAAGTACACCGGCGACGGCGCCGGTGACCGTGCTTCGACCGTCGCGCGTTTCGCCGCACAGCTCGACCGCTCCGGCGCGGGTACGGTGCTGGCAGGCGACGCGGGGTCCGCCGACGGCACCGGCGCGATCGGCGTCGTCCGCGCCGACACCTCGGCGACCTCGATCTTGTCCACTGTGGACAACGCGGAGACCTCGGCGGGCCGGGTCACCACGATCATGGCGCTGCGCGAGCAGCTCGAAGGCGGCGCCGGACGCTACGGCATCGCGGGCAACGCCCAGGCTCCCGCCCCCGGTATCGCCGCCGCGGGCAACTGACCCCCCCTCGCGATTAGTCCTCTAGTTGCGGTACTTGCACGCGCATCTACCGCAACCAGAGGACTAATTGCGGGGCCGCGAGCACCGGTGCCTGCGCGAGCCACAGCGCGATGAAACAGATAGAGCCGAGTGCGTGCAGGCCCAGGAAACCGACCGCTGACAAGCGATGGGCGATTTGGTATCCCAAATATCATCACGAGGTGACCCGTCGTCAAGGTTCTGCCGATAGACTCGGTTACGAGCTGTTACGGCTGTGTCGAGAAGGAGGTCGGGTGGCCGAGGACGGACCGCGCCAGCCGCTGGCCGCGACCCGGCAACGGGTCCGGGACGAGCTGCGTGAACGGATCCTCACCGGGCGGTTGAAGCCGGGAGACCGGCTCGTCGAACGCGAACTCGCCGAGGACCTCGGTGTCTCACGGGTCCCGGTGCGCGAGGCCATCCGCAGCCTGGAGGCCGAAGGTTTCCTCACCGTCCAGTCGCCTCGGCGCATCGTCGTGCGGCAGCTGGCCAGGGCCGACGTCGAGGAGCTGTTCGACGTCCGGGAAGCCCTGGAAGGCCTCGCCGCGGGGCTGGCCGCCGAGAGGGCGGACAAACCGGGACTCCGTGCGCTCGAACGCCTGCTCGCGGAAGCCGCGCGTGCCACCGAAAGCGGTGATCCGGCCCGGATCACCCTGCTCAACACCCGCTTCCACGACGAGATCGTCGCGCTGGCGGGCAACGGGCTCCTGCACGAGATCCTCCGCCCGCTCGAGGGCAGGCTGCGCTGGCTCACCAGCCAGAACGAGCACTGGGGCGAGCTGCTCGACGAGCACCGTCGCCTCTACGACGCGATCGCTTCGGGCGACGCGGACCAAGCGCGGACCCACGCCGTCGAGCATGTGCAGGTGAACCGGGAGGTCACGCTGAAGGCGCTGTTCCCCGAAGATGACGGAGAACGCTCCGCCGGGTGAACCGGACATGTCAGACTCGCGACATGATCACCGACGAACAACGGGCCGCCCGCACCGCGCGGGCGGTGGCCGCCGCGGTCGCCGCGGGACGAGACCTCGGCATCACCGTCACCGAACCCGAGGTCCTCTACGACGTTTTCTCCGTCATCGTGCGGCTGGCGCCTTCGCCCGTGGTCGTGCGCGTGCCGACCGTGCTGCCGCGCACGACCACCCTGGAGACACAACAAGCTGACCAGCGGCGCGAACTCGCCGTCGCGAGCTGGCTCGCCGGGCAGGGGCTCCCGGTCGTCGCGCCAAGTCCGCTCGTGCCGGCGGAACCCGTGCAGCACGACGGTTTCTCGATGACGTTCTGGGAGTACATCGAGTTCGTCGAGGACGCGAACCTCAGTGTGGAGCACTCGGCCAAGCTCGTGGCGAAGCTGCACGCGGCGCTCCGTGAATACCCGGGTGAGCTGGAGTTCCTGAACGGACTCGATCCGTTCGTCCCCGACGCTCTCGCCCAGCTCGAAGACCGGCCGGATCTGCTCGCCCCCGCCGACCTCGACCGCGCCCGTCGCGAATGGGACGTGTTCCGGCCGATGCTCGAATCGGAGGAGGCGTTCGCCGAGGCTTTCCCCGGTGTCACCGTCCAGCCGATCCACGGCGACTCGCCGGGCTACAACCTGATCGTCACCACCGAAGGCGACCTTTACGCCGACTTCGAACTCGTCAACCGCGGCCCGATCGAGCGCGACCTCACCTTCAACGGCCCCGAGGGCATCGAGGCGTACAACGCCGCCGCCGAAGAAGCAGGGCTGCGCAAGGTCGACGAAGGCGTATTGCGGACGCTGGAGGCCGTGGGCCTGCTGCAGGTGGTCGCCTGCCTGGCGATGGCACCGGAGCTGCCGATGCTCGTCGACGGCCTCAAGCCGATGATCGACCAGTGGCGCGAGACGCCGTTCCCCGGTTAGCCGAGCATTGCGGTCCAGGCTTCGGCGAATCCGGGGTAGGTCTTCCCGACCGTCCCCGGGTTCTCCACCTCGACGCCTTCGACCTTCAGCCCCAGCACCGCGGCCGCCATCACGAGCCGGTGGTCGTCGTAGGTGTGGAACTTCCCGCCGTGCAGCGGCGCCGGCGTGATCCGCAGCCCGTCTTCGGTCTCGCGGACGTCGGCGCCGAGCGACGACAGTTCGGTGGCGAGCGCGGTCAGCCGGTCGGTCTCGTGGCCGCGCAGATGCGCCACCCCGGAGATGACCGACGGGCCTTCGGCGAAGCACAGCAGCGCGGCGATCACCGGCGTGAGTTCGCCGACCTCGTGCAGGTCCAGTTCGACGCCGGGGATCGTGCCGTCGCCGGTGACCGTCAGGCCGCCCGTGTCGAGTTCGGCGGTCCCGCCGAGGACGGGCACCAGGCTGCGAAGCCAGTCGCCGGGCTGGGTCGTCTGCCGCGGCCAGCCCGCGATCCGCGCCGTGCCGCCGGTCGCGAGCGCCGCGGCGACGAACGGGGCGGCCGTCGAGAGATCCGGCTCGACGATGTACTCGGGGCAGGAAAGCCGTGTCGGGGCGACGTGGAATTCGGCTCCCTCACGGTCCACAGTGGCGCCGAAGCGGCGCAGCATCTCCACGGTCATCGCGATATGCGGTTCGCTGGGCACCGCGCCGCCGACCAGGCGCACGGTGACGCCCTGCTGGAACGACGGTCCCGCGAGCAGCAGCGCGGACAGGAACTGGCTCGACGCCGAGGCGTCCAGATCGACCTTGCCGCCCCGCAAGCCACCTTCGCCGTGGACGGTGAACGGCGGCGCGTCACGACGGTCGTCGTCGATGCGGGCGCCGAGGCCACGCAACGCCTTCAACAGCGGCCCGATGGGACGGCGCCGGAGAGCCTCGTCCCCGTCGAACAGCGCCGGGCCGGTGCCCAGCGCGGCGAGCGCGGGGGTGAACCGGGCGACCGTTCCCGCGTTGCCGAGTTCCACCCGGACGGTCTCGTCGGGATGGACGCGGCCGGGGCCGAGCGGATGCACGAGATAGCCGCCGATGCTGCCCTGCGAGTGGGCGCCCAGTGCGTAGATCGCGCCGAGCATCAGCCGCGCGTCCCGCGAGTCGAGCGGGGCCCGCACCCGCGTCGGCGCGCTGGCGAGCGCGGCGAGGACATAGGCCCGGTTGGTGATCGACTTCGAGCCGGGAACGCGGATGTCCGCGTCGAGCGGGCCTTCCGCGACCGGTGCGGTCCAGGTGTCGTGCGCGTCTGTCACGTCGCGAGGGTAGCGGTTTTCCACTCCATCGGACGCTTGCGGCGTGGCCGGTGAGCGCTCCGGCGGGCGTGGGATAAGGTGGAAGCCCGTGGGACTTCAGTCGCGGGCTACCAAGTATGTCTTTGTCACCGGAGGCGTTGCCTCCTCTCTGGGTAAGGGACTCACGGCTTCCAGCCTGGGTCAGCTCCTTACCGCACGTGGGCTCCGGGTCACGATGCAGAAGCTGGATCCGTACCTCAACGTCGATCCAGGCACGATGAACCCGTTCCAGCACGGTGAGGTGTTCGTCACCGACGACGGCGCCGAAACCGATCTGGACATCGGGCACTACGAGCGTTTTCTCGACCGGGCTCTCGACGGCAAGGCCAACGTCACCACCGGGCAGGTCTACTCCGAGGTCATCGCCAAGGAGCGCCGTGGTGAGTACCTCGGCGACACCGTGCAGGTCATCCCGCACATCACCGACGAGATCAAGTCCAGGATCACCGCCGCGGCGGCCGCGGACGAGGACGGGAACAGCCCGGACGTCGTGATCACCGAGGTCGGGGGCACCGTCGGCGACATCGAGTCGCTGCCGTTCCTGGAGGCCTGCCGTCAGGTCCGCCACGACGTCGGCCGTGATCAGTGCTTCTTCCTCCACGTCTCGCTGGTGCCTTACCTCGCGCCGTCGGGCGAGTTGAAGACCAAGCCGACCCAGCACTCGGTCGCCGCGCTGCGCAACATCGGCATCCAGCCCGACGCGCTCGTCTGCCGCGCCGACCGGGAGCTGCCGGAGGACCTCAAGCGCAAGATCGGCTTGATGTGCGACGTCGACACCGAGGCCGTCATCGCCTGCCCCGACGCCCCGTCGATCTACGACATCCCGAAGGTGCTGCACCGTGAGGCGCTCGACGCCTACGTGGTGCGTCGTCTCGGGCTGCCGTTCCGCGACGTCGACTGGACGGTGTGGGGCGACCTGCTCGACCGCGTCCACAACCCGTCGGAGACGGTGCGGGTCGCGCTCGTCGGCAAGTACATCGACCTGCCGGACGCCTATCTGTCGGTGACCGAGGCGCTGCGCGCGGGCGGGTTCGCTCATCGCGCCAAGGTCCAGATCTCGTGGGTCCCCTCGGACTCCTGCGAGACCCCGGCCGGTGCCGCGGCCGCGCTGTCCGATGTGGACGGTGTGCTGGTGCCGGGCGGGTTCGGCGTGCGCGGGATCGAGGGCAAGGTCGGCGCGATCGCCTACGCCCGCACCCACGGGCTGCCGCTGCTGGGCCTGTGCCTCGGCCTGCAGTGCATGGTGATCGACGCGGCGAGGAACCTGGCCGGGATCGAGGACGCGAACTCGGCCGAGTTCGACGACGCGAGCGCGAACCCGGTCATCTCGACGATGGCCGACCAGCGCGACGTCGTCGCGGGCGAGCGCGACATGGGCGGCACGATGCGGCTCGGCGCCTACATCGCCAAGCTCAAGCCGGGCTCGCAGGTCGCGAAGGCGTACGGCAGCACCGAGGTCTCCGAGCGGCATCGTCACCGCTACGAGGTCAACAACGCCTACCGCAAGCGCCTTTCCGAAGCCGGTCTGGTGTTCTCGGGCACGTCGCCCGACGACCACCTCGTCGAGTTCGTGGAGCTGCCGGCCGACAAGCACCCGTTCTTCGTCGGCACCCAGGCGCACCCGGAGCTCAAGAGCCGCCCGACCCGCCCGCATCCGCTGTTCAGCGCGTTCGTGAAGGCCGTCGTGGACCGCAAGGTCGCCGAGCGGCTCCCGGTCGAGCTGGCCGAGACCCCCGCGGCCACCCGGTGACCGAGCCAGGCAAGCACGAGTTCACCGTGGCGTCCACAAGGGACGTCCACATCGGACGGGTCGTCGGTCTGCGGGTCGACGAGGTCGTGATGCCCGGCGGTGGCACCGCGCGCCGCGAGGTCGTGGAGCACCTCGGCGCGGTCGCCGTCGTCGCACTGGACGCCGACGGGGCGGTCACGCTCATCCACCAGTACCGCCACCCGGTCGGGCGGCGGCTGTGGGAACTGCCCGCCGGCCTGATCGACAAGGCGGGGGAGGACCCCGTCGGCGCGGCGAAACGCGAGCTGGTCGAGGAGGTCGGGCTCAGCGCCGAGCGCTGGGAGACCCTCGTCGACGTCGCGGCGTCGCCAGGGTTCACCGACGAGGTCGTGCGCGTCTACCTCGCCAGGGAACTGTCCGAAGTGGACAGGGAGATCCTCGGCGAGGAGGAGGCCGACCTCGTCACGGCGAAGTTCCCGCTCGCCGAGGCGGTCCGGATGGCGCTGGCCGGAGAGCTGGTGAACGGGGCGACCGTCGGCGGCGTGCTGGCCGCGCACGCGGTGCTCACGGGCGCTGCCGCGACGCGGCCGTCGGACGCGCCTTGGGAGGATCGGCCGACGAAGTTCGCTTCGCGCGGTCTCTGAAACTCGTGAGTGGTAGGGACGGTTGTAACCGTCCCTACCACTCACGACCACCCCGACCGAAGCGCGGCCGTCTCCGGTGTCGCGAAAGCCACTTTCGCGACACCGGAGACGGCCGACAGTAGGTATCCAAGACACCCTTGGCTCTATCCGTCCTTACCACTCACGAGGCAGTAGTCCTGTCGACCAACAGCTGGGTATCTCGGCTGCGCGCGGGCAGGCCCCGGAAGAGCGGAGGTCCTCCGAAGACCTGCCCACAACGTATCCCGTTTCACACCTGCGACGCGGTACGCGCGGCGAACCCCCGAACGGGCCGCGGTCGTCCTAGAGTGTCCGTGTGTCACGGGCCGCCGGAGTCGCCCAGGTGGTCGCCGCTTACCTCGACCATCTGGTGGTCGAGCGCGGAACCGCGAGGAACACCCTCGACAGCTACTCCCGAGATCTGCGCCGGTACACCGCGTACCTCGGCGGCGCCGAGGTCGAGCGATTCGCCGACGTCACCCCCGCGCACGTGACCTCGTTCGGCGCGGCGCTGCGCGAAGGCGACGAAGAGCATCGGCCACTGGCCGCGTCCTCGGCGGCTCGTGCGCTTGTCGCGGTGCGGGGGCTGCACAAGTTCGCGCACGCCGACGGCATCACCGAAAACAACCCGGCCCGCGAGGTTCGGCCGCCCGCCGCGGCGAAGCGGCTGCCCAAGGCGTTGCCGGTGCACGATGTGCTGAGACTCCTGGAAACCCCGCCACCGGAAGGGGAACGGCCGCTGCGGGACCGGGCGCTGCTGGAACTGCTGTACTCCACCGGCGCGCGGATTTCCGAAGCCGTCGGGCTCGATGTCGACGACATCGACGACACCGAACGGACCGTGCTGCTCGACGGGAAGGGCGGCAAACAGCGGATCGTTCCGATCGGCCGTCCCGCACTCGAAGCGGTGCACGGTTACCTCGTCCGCGCGCGGCCGGCGCTCGCCACACACGGCAGGGGGACACCGGCGATGTTCCTGAACGCCCGCGGCTCCAGGCTTTCCCGGCAGAGCGCGTGGCAGGTTCTCAAGGACACGGCGGAATCCGCGGGCATCAAGGCGGGCGTCTCCCCGCACACGCTGCGCCATTCCTTCGCCACGCATCTGCTCGAAGGCGGCGCCGACGTCCGCGTCGTGCAGGAACTGCTCGGCCACGCTTCGGTGACCACCACCCAGGTGTACACCCTGGTCACGGTCAACACGCTCCGCGAGGTCTACGCGACAGCACACCCCCGCGCGCTCGGCTAATCGACCCTGTCGGCACGGCGAGCCTCTTTGGCTCGATTCGCGAATCGCGCATAGGCTGCCGAGGATCCTGCCGAAGAGGAGCTTTCGCGTTATGTCGACACCGAACGAGCCGGCGAAGCCGTCCGCGTCCGCCGGTTCGGCCGCGGCGGGCCTCAGCCAGGTGACCATCGCAACCCCCGCCGAACACGACGGCGACGAACCGTCGGAGGACACGATCTCTTCCCGCGGCCGCAAGGCCAAGCGCGCCAAAGAAACCAAACAGCAAGAACGCGAGAAGGACGGCATCGGCCCGACCGGCCGTCCGTACCGCGAGATCCCCGAACCGCCGCCGCTGGAACGGCACGGCCCGGCACTGGTGATGGCCATGTGCAACCAGAAGGGCGGCGTCGGCAAGACCACCTCGACCATCAACCTCGGTGCGGCGCTCGCCGAATGCGGCCGCCGCGTGCTGCTGGTCGACTTCGATCCACAGGGCGCGCTTTCGGTAGGCCTCGGCATCCAGCCGCACGAGCTGGACCAGACGGTCTACAACGTCATCATGGAGCGCTCGGTCAGCATCACCGACGTCATCCGGAAGACCCGGGTGGACGGCGTCGACCTGCTGCCGAGCAACATCGACCTGTCCGCGGCCGAGGTCCAGTTGGTCGCAGAGGTAGGGCGCGAACACACTTTGTTACGGGTCCTTCGTCCGGTCATGAACGACTACGACTATGTTCTTGTCGACTGCCAGCCCTCGCTAGGCCTGCTTACGGTGAACGCACTGACCGCCGCGGACGGTGTGATCATCCCGCTGGAGTGCGAGTTCTTCAGTCTGCGAGGCGTAGCGCTCCTGATCGACACCATCGAGAAGGTGCAGGAACGCCTCAACCCCAAACTGGACATCACCGGGATTCTCGCCACCATGTACGACCCGAGAACCCTGCACTCGAAGGAGGTCATGGCGAGAGTGGTGGAGGCATTCGGCGACATCGTGTTCGACACGGTGATCAACCGCACCGTGCGGTTCCCCGAGACGACTGTCGCGGGCGAGCCGATCACGACCTGGGCCCCCAAATCAGCCGGCGCGGCGGCCTACCGCGCGCTGGCCCGTGAGGTGATAGCCCGGTGAGCAGGCGAGCTTCCCTGCCCGGAGCGTCCGAGCTGTTCAGGATCACCTCCAGCCCGGCCCTCGATCTCCCGCCCGCGCCCGAGCAGCCCGCCCCCTCGACGGGGAACGGCAACGGGCACGACACGGAGAACGAGGCGGGACAGGGGCACAAGGAACAGCTGACCCGTGCCGCGCGCAGTGGTTCCGGGCGGACCAAACACGACGCGAAGATCACCGTCTACGTCTCCGGCGACGAACTGCTGGCGATGGAGCAGGCCAGGCTGAACCTCCGGGCGAAGCACGGGCTCGTGCTCGACCGCGGCAGGCTGGTCCGCGAGGCGGTGGCCGTCCTGCTGGCCGATTTCGACGCGGGCGGTGAAGAGTCGGTACTCGTCCAGCGATTGCGGGCGGGCACCGAGGACGGGAAAGAGACCGAGAATTGATGGACGACCCGGCCGAGGCTGCTCCAAGCGGCCCAGAGCCGGTCGAGCGGACAGAGGCAGACGAGACCCCCGCCGTGCACGAAACCGTGCACGGCGGGATGGTCCCCGAAGGACTGGCCAATGAAGAGCTGAGCACGTCCAGGTTCAAGGTGAACCTGGCGAACTTCCAGGGCCCCTTCGATCTGCTGCTCCAGCTGATCTCGCAGCACCAGCTCGACGTCACCGAAGTCGCGCTGCACCGGGTCACGGACGATTTCATCGCCTACACCCGCGCGCTCGGCACGGAATGGAACCTCGACGAGACGACCGAGTTCCTGGTCATCGCGGCCACCCTGCTCGACCTCAAGGCCGCGCGACTGCTGCCCGCCGCCGAGGTGGAGAGCGAAGACGACCTCGCCCTGCTCGAAGCACGGGACCTGCTGTTCGCGCGCGTGCTGCAGTACCGGGCGTACAAGCAGGTCGCGGCACTGTTCGGCGAGCTGGAGGCCGGCGCGCTGCGCCGGTACCCGCGGTCGGTCGCGCTCGAAGACCGGTTCATGGGTCTGCTGCCCGAGGTGATGCTCGGCGTCGACCCGGCGAAGTTCGCCGAGATCGCGGTCGCGGTCTTCAAACCGAAGCCGCCGCCGACGGTGTCGATCGCGCACATCCACATGGGCCGGGTTTCGGTGCGCGAACACGCCGCGCTGCTGCGGCTCAAACTCGCGGAACGGGGCGAAGCGACCTTCAGCGAACTCATCGAGGATTGCGAGCACACCGTCGAGATCGTGGCGCGGTTCCTCGCGCTGCTGGAGCTGTACCGCGAAGCGACGGTCCAGTTCGAGCAGCTGGAGGCGCTCGCAGAACTGCACGTGCGCTGGACCGGCGGGTCCGTGGCGGAGGCGTCGGTGGCGGCCGAACAGGATCTGGCCGTCGTCGAGGACGAGGAGTACGGGTGAGCCCGGAGAACACCGAAGAGACCGAGAAGACCGAAGAGACCCCGGCCGAGACCAGTGACGGGCCGAAGGCTCCCATCGCCGAGTCTGATGAGGTGAAGGACGCTTTCGTCGCATCTGATGAGGGGAAAGTCCCCTTCAGCTCCCCGGAGCTTGAGGCGGAGACCGGGGCCACGCCGGAGCCGCCCGCCGACGAACGGCTCGTCGCGGCAGGCGACGGGGACTACCCCGACGTCACCTCCGACGAAGCGCTCGAAGCCTCGCTCGAGGCGCTGCTGCTGGTCGTGGACTCGCCGATCAACGAGGAATCGCTTGCCGACACCGTCGGGCAGCCCGAGTCACGGGTGACCGTCGCGCTGCGCACGATGGCGCAGAAGTTCACCGACCGGGCCAGCGGAATCGACCTGCGCCGAGTGGGTGAAGGGTGGCGGTTCTACACTAGGGACGTCTATGCCCCGTTCGTGGAGAAGCTTCTGCTCGACGGCCAGCGTTCCAAGCTGACGCGAGCCGCACTGGAGAGCCTCGCCGTGATCGCCTACCGGCAGCCGGTGACCAGGGCCAGGGTCGCCGCCGTCCGAGGTGTGAACGTGGACGGGGTGATCAGGACGCTGCTGGCACGCGGCCTGATCGAGGAGATGGGGACCGACCCCGAAACCACTGGCACGCTGTACGTGACGACCGAGCTGTTCCTGGAGCGACTGGGGCTGTCGTCCCTGGCCGACCTTCCCCCGATCGCTCCTTTGCTACCCGAAGTGGACACCATCGATGACATCTGACCCGCATCCCGACGGCATTCGGCTGCAGAAGGTCCTTTCGCAGGCAGGCGTCGCCTCGCGGCGCGCGGCCGAGGACCTGATCGTGCGCGGTCGCGTGAGCGTGGACGGCAAGGTGGTCACCGAACTCGGCCGCCGGGTCGATCCGGACAACTCCGTGATCCACGTCGACGGCACCCGCGTCCAGGTCCGTGATGATCTCGTCTATCTCGTACTGAACAAGCCCAAGGGCGTGCACAGCACGATGAGCGACGACCGCGGCCGCCCGTGCGTCGGCGACTACCTGCGCGGCCGGTTCGAGGAGACACCCGGCATCGTGCACGTCGGCAGGCTCGACGAGAACACCGAAGGCCTCCTGCTGATGACCAACGACGGCGACCTCGGCCACCGGCTGATGCACCCGTCGTTCCAGGTGCTGAAGACCTACTTCGCCGAGGTCGAGGGCATCGTCCCGCGTGGGCTCGGCAAGGAACTGCGGGCGGGCTTCGAGCTGCCGGACGGCATCGTCAAGGTCGACCAGTTCCGGGTCAAGGACATGCTGGCCGGGCGGACCCAGATCGAACTGGTCATTCACGAGGGTCGCAAGCACATCGTGCGGCGGCTGATGGCGGCCACCGGGCACCCGGTGCGCAAACTGGTCCGGACCGCGCTCGGCGACGTCCAGCTCGGTGCTCAGCGGTCGGGTTCGGTCCGGCGGCTCAACCGCGGCGAGGTCGGTTCGCTCTACCGCGCCGTCGATCTGTAAGCCCGGACCCCGCCCCGCCACCACCCTCAACGGACAGGCTGCGCCTGACTGTAAGACTTTCCGCTCTACTGCGCGGGTAAGCATCGCGTTTAGCTCTTCCTGACGGGCTTTCAGCCGACGGGGAAGGGCTCAACCGTGAAAACAGTTGTGCTGGCAGGGATTTTGGCGGTCGCCGCGGCCGTGGTCGTGGTGCCGCAGGCCGCCGCCAAACCGCGGGGCAGCGAACCGGTCTACGATTTCGCCCAGGCCGTCCGCGAGACGGCCTGGGTGGACATCGGGCTCGACGGTGACGGAGACGGCCGCTCGGACCGGGTGGCCGCCGACATCATCCGCCCGAAGGAACCGGCGGCGCAGGGCAAGAAGGTCCCGGTCATCATGGACGCGAGCCCGTACTACTCGTGCTGCGGGCGGGGCAACGAGAGCGAACTCAAGACCTACGACCCGGCGGGCAGGCCGGTCGGGTTCCCGCTCTACTACGACAACTTCTTCGTCCCTCGCGGGTATGCCGTGGTCCTGGTGGATCTGGCCGGTACCAACAAATCCCGCGGTTGCACCGACGTCGGCGGGCCTTCGGACGTCAACTCGGCGCGCAAGGTCGTCGACTGGCTGAACGGCCGTGCCAACGGCTACCTGACGGCGACCGGATCCGCCAAGACGCACGCGACGTGGTCGACCGGCGCGGTCGGCATGATCGGGAAGTCCTACGACGGCACGATCGCCAACGGTGTCGCCGCGACCGGCGTCGACGGGCTCAAGACCATCGTGCCGATCGGCGCGATCAGCTCCTGGTACGACTACTACCGTTCCGACGGCGCGAGCCTGCGCCAGGGCAGCCCGGCCGGGCTGGCGCAGACGGTCTCCCAGCGCAACGGCGGCCAGAACTGCAGCGCCGCGAACCGGAAGCTCACCGAGGGCGCGACGGCGAACGGCGACTACAACTCGTTCTGGCTCGACCGCGACCACATGCAGAGCGCCTCGAAGGTGAGGGCCAGCGTGCTCGCTTCGCACGGCCTGGGCGACCTCAACGTCAAGACGATCAACTTCGGGCAGTGGTGGGAAGCGCTGAAGGTCGAGCGCAAGGTGTGGCTGACGCAGGCCGGTCACGTCGACCCGTTCGACTACCGGCGCTCGGCGTGGGTCGACACCCTGCACAAGTGGTTCGACCACTACCTGCTCGGCGTCGACAACGGCATCGAGAAGACGCCGGGTGCGAGCGTGGAACGGGCTCCGGACGTCTGGGTGGACCAGGCGGCTTGGCCGGCGGGCAGCGCGGTGACCCTGCGCCCCGCGTCCGGCGGCACTCCGGGCGTCGGCACGCTCGGCACGACCGCCGGGACGGGCACAGCTTCGTTCACGGACTCCTCCGGCCAGACGTCGAACGGCTGGGCGGCACGACCGACGGAGACCTCCGGCGGGCGCGTGCTGTTCAGCACCGGCGCTCTCGCGAAGGATTTCCACGTCTCCGGGACGGCGAAGGTGACCGTGACCGCGACGCCGTCGACGTCCACCGCGCGGCTCTCGGCGATCCTGGTGGACTACGGCCCGGCGACCATCCGGAACTACACCGGGCCGAAGGAAGGCATCAAGAACGAGATGACGCAGTCGTGCTGGGGATCGAGCGCTTCCGGCAACGACGCCTGCTACCTGAACACGAGCACCGACGCGGTTTCGGTCGGGTTGAACATCATCAGCCGCGGCTGGGCCGACCTGGCCAACCACCGTTCGCTGAGCCAGGAATCACCGCTGACGCCGGGGCAGCCGTACACCATGACGTTCCGGCTGGCGAGTACGGATCACGTTGTCCCGCAAGGACATCAGCTCGCGCTGATCATCGGCGGGACGGACGGATCGTTCATCGGCGGGCCGTCACGGTACCCGAAGATCACGGTGGACCTGGGTAAGACGTCGCTCGCTCTGCCGGTCGCGGGCTCGGGTCCGTCGGCTGTTCCGGCCGCGCTTCCGGCGGCTCCGGTCCAGATCGCTCCGGCCACCCTTTCGGGGCTTGAGCGCGGCTAGTGTCGCGTGATCCTGCTTGCTTGACGTTGGGTTTCGTTCCTCGGACGGCGATCTCGCGTGATCAGACGGCTATTACGCGTGATTGGGCGGCGATCTCCGGAGATCGCCGTCTGATCACGGGTAAGACCTGCAGGATCACGCGACACTAGGGAACACGTGAGAGAGATTCAGCTCGTCTGGGAGGCGGGGCTCTTCGAGCCGAAGGGACGGCGCTGCAGAGCGCGGGCCACCGGTTCGACGATCCGCGCGGCTGTCGGGCCGAGGATCGCCATCAGGAGCACGTAGGCCGTCGCGAGGGCCGCCAGTTCGGCGGTCACCGCTCCCGCCGCCACCGCCAGCCCGGCGATGACGATCGAGAACTCGCCTCGGGCGACCAGCGCGGCCCCGGCTCTCGCCCGGCCCATCTTCCCGATGCCCTGCCTCCACGCGGCCCACCAGCCGGTGCCCACCTTCGTGAGCGTGGTCGCCACCGCCAGCACGACCGCCCAGCCGAGCACGGGCGGGATCGACGCGGGGTTCGTGTTGAGGCCGAACACGACGAAGAACACGGCGGCGAAGAGATCCCGCAGTGGTTCCAGCATATGCGTCGCGTTCTCCGCCGTGGAACCCGAGATCGCGATGCCGAGCAGGAACGCGCCGACCGCGGCCGACACCTGCATCGCCGAGGCGAGTCCCGCGACCAGCAGTGCCGCGCCGAGGACCTTGAGCAGGAACACCTCGCGGTCCGGGCTGTCCACCGCCGCGGAGACGTACCGGCCGAACTTCAGCGCGATCACCAGGACGACCGTGATCACCATCAGCGAGATCCCGACCGCCTTCATGCCGCCGAGGAAGCTCACACCGCCGAGCACCGCGGTGAGGATCGGCAGGTAAAGCGCCATCACCAGGTCTTCGAACACCAGGATCGACAACACCACCGGCGTTTCCCGGTTACCGAGCCGCCCGAGGTCGCCGAGCACCTTCGCGATGATCCCGGACGACGAGATGTAGGTGACGCCCGCCAGCACGATCGCGCCGATCGGCCCCCAGCCGAGGATGAGTGCCACGATCGCACCCGGCGCGGCGTTGAGCACGATGTCGACGAGCCCCGCCATCCACGAGCGTTTCAGCCCGGTGAACAGTTCGGCCGCCGAGTACTCCAGGCCCAGCAGCAGAAGCAGGAGGACGACGCCGATCTCGCTGGCGAGGTGGGTGAAGTCACCGATGTCGCCGAGCGGGATCAGCCCGCCCTGTCCGAAACACAGGCCACCGATCAGGTACAGCGGGATCGGGGACATTCCGATCTTCCCCGCGAGGCGCCCCAACACGCCCAGCCCGAAGAAGACCGCCCCGAGTTCGATCAAGGACAGTGCGGTGTGATCCATCCGCGATCAGCCGTACTTCAGGATCTTGACGGCGGCTTCGAGTCCCTCGGACGTCCCGACCGCGACGAGCACGTCGCCCGCGGTGAGGTTGAAGTCCGGGTTGGGGGAGGGGTGAACCTGACCGGCCCGCATCACCGCGACGACCGAGACGCTCGTCCGGCTCCGCATGGCGGTGTCGCCCAGCGTCCGGCCGTCGAACGGCGACGACGACTTGATCGGGAGCTGCTTGGTGTTGATCCCTGGCAGGTCCCGGTGTTCCTCGGTGAGCTGGGCGACGAGCTGGGGCGCGCCGAGCAGATTCGCCAGCGCGCCGGCCTCGTCGGTGCTGAGCGGAAGTGAGGCCAGGCAGGCGTCGGGATCGTCCGTTTTGGACACGATCAGCTCGACATGCCCGTCGCGATGGGTCACGACGCCTACGCGGCGTCCGTTGCGAGTGGCGAAGTCCTTGCGGACGCCTATGCCGGGGAGCGGGGTCACTTCGACGTTCACGCTGTCAACAGTAACTCACTGTCCGTTTTGGGCGGGGCGGACGAGGAACAGCGCCGAGATCAGCACCATCACCGCCGCCGTCGCGCCGTGGATGCCGAACGCGGCGCCGACGGCCCCGTTGTGGGTCAACACGATCAGCATGTCGCCGACCGGGATGAACGCCAGCGCGAGGAGCGCCCAGCCCACCGCGCGGGCGTTCCGGAACAGGAGCAGCGCGAGCAGCACGAGCGCGGTGCCGATGTCGCGGACACCCTTGACCGCGAGGATCGGGTCGCCGACGGAGGGCATCACGGGCAGCCCGAAGCCGCCCGTCTGGGTCTGCGGGAAGAACACGTAACCGGTACCGAAGTAAAGGACGAAGAGCACGAGAGCGGCGGACAGGGTGTAAGCGATCTTGATCCTGGTCATGGTCTCCGACTCCAGAAGCTAGCAGCGCTAGGAACACGGTGGACGTTAGTGCTAGCGATGCTAGATTGTCTAGCGATGCTAGTGTTTACGTATGGTCACGAACCCCCGGCGTGAGCGGGACCGCTCGCAACGCGAACAGCTGATCGTCACGACCGCCCGCGAGATCGCCGAAGACGAGGGCTGGGACGCGGTCACCACCCGGCGGCTGGCGGCGAAGATCGAGTACAGCCAGCCGGTGCTCTACAGCCACTTCTCCGGCAAAGGGGCGATCATGGCGGCCGCGGCCCTCGAAGGGTGCGCCGAAATGGCCGTGGACTTGCGGAAGGGTGCCGGGATGGCGGAGGACTCGCGTAGCGCCCTTCTGCGGCTGGCCGAGAACTACTTCGACTTCGCCGACCGTAAACCCGCGCTCTACGACGCGATATTCACCCTCGCCAGTGAACTGACGTTCGCCAGCGCGGACAGCCCCGCCCCCTTGCGGGACGCGTTCGGCGCCCTGCTCGAATGCGCAGGCCCCGCGGCGGGTGAGCACGATCCCGCCCTCTACACCGAGACCTTCTGGGCCGCCCTGCACGGCCTGGTCACCCTCGAGCGCAGCCGACGGCTGCCGCCGCACGCGCGCGCGGAACGCATCGGCATGCTCGTCGACCGGTTCGCCGTGGGCGGCTGAGGCGGGCCGTTCGCCACCAGGCAGAATGGTCGTCGATCAGGTGAGCGACGACGATGAGTCAGAGGAGTGTTCCGGTGGCGGGAGCCCTGCGTGGTGTGGTCGCGATGGACGGCCCATCCGGTACCGGGAAGTCGACGGTTTCGCGGAAGCTCGCGACGAAGCTCGGCGCCGGCTACCTCGACACGGGCGCGATGTACCGCGTGGTGACCCTCGCCGTTCTGCGCGCCGGGGCAGACCTTGCCGACGCGGACGCGGTCTCCGACGTCGCCCGGAAGGCTGAACTCGGCATCGGGACCAGCCCTGACGAAGCGACCGTGACCCTGTCCGGCGAGGACGTCGCCGCCGAGATCCGCGGCGCGGACGTCACCACCGCGGTGTCGCCGGTTTCGGCCGTTCCCGCCGTCCGCGAACTGCTGGTCGCCCGGCAGCGTGAGATCATCGACGAGGTGCTCGGCCGCGTCGGCGGCATCGTGGTCGAAGGCCGCGACATCGGCACCGTCGTCTCACCGGACGCCCCGCTCAAGATCTTCCTCACCGCCTCGGCCGAGGTCCGTGCCGCGCGCCGCAGCGCGCAGGACTCGGCCGCCGGTCGCGAGTCCACCCACGCCGTCGCGAAGGCGGCGGTGGAGCGGCGTGACCACCTGGACTCCACGCGGGCCGCGTCACCGTTGCGCACGGCCGAAGACGCCGTCGAGGTCGACACCTCACAGCTCAACATCGACCAGGTGATCGTCGCGCTGGCGGAGCTGGCGCTGCACCGCGGTCTGCTCGAAGGCTGCCCCGCGGAGGCCGCCAGGTGAGCGCGAAAGGCCTGCCCGAGGGCGCGAGCGGCCCGCTGCACGCCTTCGGCCGGGGGATCTCGAAGTTCATCGTCCGGCCCGCGTTCCGGGTCAGGGTGCACGGCCGCGACCGCGTGCCGTCGTCCGGTCCGGTGGTGTTCGTCGCCAACCACAGTTCGATGGTGGAACCGCAGCTGCTGTTCGGAATGTTCTCGCGGCGCACCGCGTTCCTGGTCAAAGCGGAACTCTTCACGGGTTTCGTCGGCTGGTTCTTCTCGAAACTGGGCCAGATCCCGGTGAAACGGGGGGCGGTGGACCGCAAACCGCTGATGATGGCGGTCAAGGTGCTCGAGGACGGCGGTGCGGTCGGGATCTTTCCCGAAGGCACCCGCGGCCTCGGTGACGCCGAAAACTTCGAGCGCGGCGCGGCCTTCCTGGTCCGCGCCGGGAACGCGACCGTGGTTCCGGTCGCCACTCGGGGGACATACAGACCCGCTGGTGCCAAGAGGCGCTGGCGGCCCCGCGTCGACATCATGGTCGGCGAACCTTTCACTCCCGCGATCGGGAAGGGAAGGACAGGGCTGGAGGAGGGAACCGAGCGGCTTCGCATCGCGCTCGCGGACCTCGTGAAGGCACTGGACGAATGGCGCTTGGAGCACGGGCTCCAAGACACGCGACAGAATGTGAAGTAACGAATGTCTGAGCTTGACGGAGTCGGCGAGATCGACGGCTCCTGGTCCGACGAGTCCGAATTCACCGCGCTCGACGCGCAGATCGCCGCCGGCGAGGCCGAGGAGGAGGCGCAACTCGCGCAGCCGGTCCTCGCCGTCGTCGGCAGGCCGAACGTCGGCAAGTCGACCCTGGTCAACCGCATCCTCGGCCGTCGCGAGGCGGTCGTACAGGACGTCCCCGGCGTGACCAGGGACCGCGTCGCCTACGACGCCTTCTGGGCGGGCCGCCGGTTCACCCTTGTCGACACGGGCGGCTGGGAGCCGGACGCGACCGGGCTGCAGGCCTCCGTCGCCGCGCAGGCCGAGATCGCGATGGCCACCGCCGACGCGGTGCTGCTGGTCATCGACGCCAGCGTCGGCGCGACCGCGACCGACGAGGCCGCCTCGAAGGTGCTGCGCCGCTCGAAGAAGCCGGTGCTGCTCGTCGCCAACAAGGTCGACGACGACCGCCTGCTCGCCGACACCGCGTCGCTGTGGTCACTCGGCCTCGGCGAACCGCATCCGGTCAGCGCGTTGCACGGCCGTAGTTCGGGTGACTTGCTCGACGCCATCGTCAAGGCACTGCCGACGATGCCGCGTGACGGCGACCGCGCCACCGCCGGCCCGCGCCGGGTCGCGCTGGTGGGCAAGCCGAACGTGGGCAAGTCCAGCCTGCTGAACAAGATCTCCGGCGAAGAGCGGTCCGTCGTGGACTCGGTCGCCGGTACCACGGTCGACCCGGTCGACTCGCTGGTCGAGCTGGATGGCGACATCTGGCGGTTCGTCGACACCGCGGGCCTGCGCAAGCGCGTGAACTCGGCCAATGGCGCGGAGTACTACGCGTCGCTGCGGACCAAGACCGCGATCGACGCGGCCGAGGTCGCGATCGTGCTGCTGGACGCCGCCGAACCCCTTTCGGAGCAGGACCTGCGGGTGCTGACCATGGTCGTCGAGGCGGGCCGCGCCTGCGTCCTCGCCTTCAACAAGTGGGATCTCGTCGACGAGGACCGTCGTCACGCCATGGTGCGGGAACTGGACCGCGGCCTGGTCCGGGTGCCGTGGGCGGACAAGGTCAACATCTCCGCGCTCACCGGGCGTTCCGTGCGCAAGCTCGCGCCCGCGCTGCGGACCGCGCTGAAGTCTTGGGACCAGCGGGTCCCCACCGGTCAGCTGAACGGCTGGCTCGCCGACCTCATCGCCGCGACCCCGCCGCCGGTCCGAGGTGGCAAGCAGCCGAAGGTGCTCTTCGCGACCCAGGCCGGCATTCGGCCGCCGACGCTGGTCCTGTTCACCACGGGCTTCCTCGAGGCCGGCTATCGGCGATTCATCGAACGCAAGTTCCGTGAGCGTTTCGGCTTCGAAGGCAGCCCCGTCCGGGTGAATGTCCGAGTACGCGAAAAGAAGCAGAGGCCTAAGGTCGGCGGAAAAGCGGCAGGAAAACCGAAGACCCGCTGATTTCTCACCATGTAGGTGAATAGTTCACCAGGCGGACACGTCGATGACCTCGGTCTTCGGCGTGTCCCCGGTGAGTTTCGACACTCTGCCGAGACCTCGCCGAGATATGTCGGGCAACTGCGGTAAACTGAATGGTCTGACTAGCGGGCGCCTCATTCGAAGAGCGAGCCCGAATGACGCACTTCGTGAAAGGTGTGATGGGCTTGCGCGCCCATGGTTCTGGTTTGCCCGTGGTGATGTCCCGATGACGCTGACCGCCGATTCCCGGCCGATCGCCTGTGTCGCCGACATCACCGTCGCCCCGTCACCCGCCCCCATCGCCGACCGCGCCCTGTTCTGGTCCGGCCTCGGTGCCGGCGAGCGCACCCTGACCGACCTCCTCGCCGAGACCGCCGCCCGCCATCCCAACGCGGGCGCGATCGACGACGGCGAGACCACGCTGTCCTACCGCAAGCTCGTCGAGGAGATCGACGCCTACGGCCGCAAGCTGACCGCCAACGGCGTCGGCGTCGGTGACCGGGTTGGCGTCCGGATCTCCTCCGGCACCGCGGAGCTGTACATCGCCATCCTCGCCGTCCTGTCCGTCGGCGCCGCCTATGTGCCGGTCGACGCGGACGACCCGGACGAGCGCGCCGACCTGGTCTTCGGTGAGGCCGAGGTCGCCGCCGTCGTCTCCGATGGCGGTGTGATCACCGTGCTCGGCTCACCCAACGGCATCGAGGGCTCTCCCGCGCCGACCGACGACGCGTGGATCATCTTCACCTCGGGTTCGACCGGTAAGCCGAAGGGCGTGGCGGTCTCGCACGCCTCGGCCGCCGCGTTCGTCGACGCCGAGGCGCGGCTTTTCCTCACCGAGGAGCCGATCGGCCCCGGTGACCGCGTGCTCGCGGGCCTGTCCGTCGCCTTCGACGCGTCCTGTGAAGAGATGTGGCTCGCCTGGCGTCACGGCGCTTGCCTGGTCCCGGCGCCGCGTTCGCTGGTGCGGACCGGTGTCGACCTCGGCCCGTGGCTGGTCGCGCAGGGCATCACCGTCGTCTCGACCGTCCCGACGCTGGCCGCGCTGTGGCCCGCCGACGCGCTCGAAGACGTCCGTCTGCTGATCTTCGGCGGCGAAGCGTGCCCGCCCGAACTGGCCGAGCGCGTCGCCGTCGAGGGTCGCGAGGTCTGGAACACCTACGGCCCGACCGAGGCCACCGTCGTCGCCTGCGCCGCGCAGATGACCGGCGAAGGACCCGTCCGCATCGGCCTGCCGCTGGCAGGCTGGCAGCTGGCCGTCGTCAACGAGGCCGGTGAGCCGGTCGCGATGGGGGAGACCGGCGAGCTGGTCATCGGCGGTGTCGGCCTTGCCCGCTACCTGGACCCGGAGAAGGACGCCGAGAAGTTCGCGCCGCTGCCGTCGCTGGGCTGGCGCCGCGCCTACCGCAGCGGTGACATGGTCCGCGCCGAGGCTGAAGGATTGCTGTTCCTCGGCCGCCTCGACGAGCAGGTCAAGCTCGGCGGCCGCCGCATCGAACTCGGCGAGGTCGACGCCGCGCTCCAGGCGCTGCCCGGAGTGCAGGGCGCCGCCGCCGCGATCCGCCGCACCAAGGCCGGTAACCAGGTGCTCGTCGGGTACGTCGTGCCCGCCGAAGGCACGAAGTTCGATCACGACGAGGCCGCGACCAGGCTGCGCGAGCAGCTGCCCGCGGCGCTCGTCCCGCTGCTGGCGCTGGTCGATGACCTGCCGACGCGTACCTCCGGCAAGGTCGACCGCAACGCGCTGCCCTGGCCGCTGTCCACTGTGGACGCCGCCAAATCGGGCCTGTCGCCGACGGAGAGCTGGCTCGCCGAAGGCTGGGCGGAGATCCTCGGCGTCTCGGTCGGCAATCCGAAGGCCGACTTCTTCACCAACGGCGGCGGCAGCCTGACCGCCGCGCAGCTGATCGCGCGGATCCGTACCCGCCACCCGCAGGTGTCGGTGAACGACATCTATGCCAACCCGAAGCTCGGCGCGCTGGCCACGCTGCTGGACGCGCTGAGCGGCGAGAAGACCGAACGCCGCGACATCGCGCCGACCCCGCGCAAGGCCGGGATCATCCAGTCGCTGCTGATGATCCCGCTGATGGGCCTGGTCGGCCTGCGCTGGACGACGATCGCCGCGACGCTGTCGAACATCCTGTCGCTGGCCGGTTTCACCTGGGCGCCGACGCTGCACTGGGCGTGGATCGCCGTCGCGTGGGTCGCGCTGTTCAGCCCGGCCGGCCGGATCGCGATCTCCGCGACCGGTGCGCGGCTGCTGCTGCGCGGGGTCCGTCCCGGCAGCTACCCGCGTGGCGGGAGTGTCCACTTGCGACTGTGGACGGCCGAGAAGATCGCCGAGTTCAGCGGCGCGGACAGTGTCGCGGGTGCTTCCTGGATGACGACGTACGCCAGGGCTCTCGGCGCGCGGATCGCCAAGGACGTCGACCTGCATTCGCCGCCGCCGGTCACCGGCATGCTGAAGCTCGGCCGCGGTGCCGCCATCGAACCCGAGGTCGACCTGACCGGGCACTGGGTGGACGGCGACCTCGTGCACATCGGCAAGATCCGGATCGGCGCCGACGCGCGGATCGGCGCGCGCAGCACGCTGTTCCCCGGCGCGCGGATCGGCAAGGGCGCGGAGATCGCGGCCGGGTCGACCGTCCGCGGCAACGTGCCCGCCGGGCAGCGCTGGGCCGGTGCTCCCGCCGCCCGCGCCGCCAAGGACGCGCTGAAGTGGCCGCCGAGCCGCCCGCCGCGTTCGCGGTTCTGGTCTTCGGTCTACGGCGCGACCTCGGTCGCACTGGGCCTCCTGCCCGCCGTCGCCGCCCTGCCCGCCGTCGCGGTGCTGGGTTACGCGATCGCAGGCACTCCTTCGCTGGGCGCCGCGCTCGGCCAGGCGCTGCTGTTCACGCCGCTGGCCACCGTCGCGTACTTCCTGAGCTACGCCGTGCTCGTGCTCGTCGGCGTCCGTTCGCTGAGCATCGGCATGGTCGAGGGTTACCACCCCGTCCACGGCAGCGTCGCGTGGCAGGTCTGGGCGACCGAACGGCTGATGGGCATGGCGCGCGACGGGCTGTTCCCCTTGTACGCCAGCCTGTTCACCCCGGTGTGGCTCCGGCTGCTCGGGGCGAAGGTCGGCCGCAACGTCGAGGCGTCCACCGTCCTCGCGCTGCCGAAGATGACCCAGGTCGACAGCGGCGCGTTCCTGGCGGACGACACCATGGTCGCCACCTACGAACTCGGCCACGGCTGGCTGCACGTCGCGCCCGCCCGGATCGGCAAGCAGGCGTTCCTCGGCAACTCGGGGATGGCCGCGCCCGGTCATTCAGTGCCGAAACGCGGTCTGGTCGGCGTGCTGTCGTCGGCTCCGCTGAAGGCCAAAAAGGGCTCGTCGTACCTCGGGATGCCGCCGCTGCCGGTCCGCCGGTCGGTCGGCGAATCCGACACGAGCCGCACCTACACGCCGCCGCTGCGGCTGAAGGCGGCCCGCGCGCTCGTCGAGTTGTGCCGGATCGTGCCGGTGATGTGTGGCGTCGCGCTGACCGTGCTGGTCGCGGCCGGGATCCTCGCGCTGGCCGGGTCCTACGGCTTCTTGGTCGCGCTGCTGCTAGGTGGGCCGCTGCTGCTCGCCGCCGGTGCCGTCGCCGCGCTGACCGCCACCGCGATGAAGTGGCTGCTGGTCGGCCGGTTCCGCGCGGTCGACCACCCGCTGTGGAGTTCGTTCGTCTGGCGCAACGAACTCGCCGACACCTTCGTCGAGGCGCTCGCCGTGCCTTGGCTGATCGGTTCGCTAGGCGGCACGCCGCTGCTTCCCGCGTGGCTGCGCACCATGGGCGTCAAGATCGGTCGCGGTGTGTGGCTGGAGACGTACTGGCTGCCCGAGTCGGACCTCGTGAGCTTGGGTGACGGCGCGACGATCAACCGCGGTTGTGTCGTGCAGACGCACCTTTTCCACGATCGGATCATGACGATGTCGCCGGTGACCCTGGACGAGGGAGCGACGCTCGGGTCGCACGGTATCGTGCTGCCTGGCGCGAGCATCGGCGCGCGGACGACCGTCGGACCGGGGTCACTGGTGACCCGGGGCGACGCGGTTCCCGCCGACTCGCGCTGGCTGGGAAATCCCATCTCGGCCTGGACGAAGTAGGGGACTGTCGGCGGAGCTGAGGTGTGTTCGGAATGGTGACCGTGCGGGTGAACCCGCCGTCGATCACGGCCGCGGGTTCATCAACAGACAAGATGGGAAGCGGGGTTCTTCGCGGGTGATTTCGAAGGCCTCCGCGCAGCCCTCGCCCGGCGCGGACACCTCCGGCGACTCCTATCTGCCCCATCACGGTAACGGCGGTTACCGGGTCCGGCACTACGATCTGGAGCTGGACTACAAGATCGGTCCCAACCGGCTGTCGGCCTCCGCCGCCATCACGGCGGAGGCGACGCAGGCGCTGTCGCGGTTCACACTCGACTTCGGCGACTTCCGGATCAACCGGGTGCTGGTCAACGGCAAACCCGCGAAGTACCTGCGGCGTGGGCACAAGCTGCAGGTGAAACCCGCGAAGTCGGTGCCCGACGGGGCCGAGTTCCTGACGGAAGTCTTCTACGTCGGCAACCCGCGCCCGCTTTCCGGGCTGTGGGGCGACATCGGCTGGGACGAACTGACCGACGGCTCGCTCGTCGCGAGCCAGCCGGTCGGGGCCCCGTCCTGGTTCCCGTGCAACGACCATCCGGCGGACAAGGCGACCTACCGCGTCGCGCTGACGACATCGTCGCCGTATCTCGTGGCCATCACCGGGGACCTGGTGTCGCGGCACGAGCGCGCGAGCACCACGACGTGGGTCTTCGAACGGCCAGAGCCGACGGCGACCTACCTGATGAGCGTCCAAACAGGACGGTACGACGACGTCGAACTGGTCTCCGGCCCCCAACCCGGCTGGCTCTCGCACCCCGAAGCCGCCGCGTATCGGATCAACCTCGACGGCGGCTCCGTGGTCACTTCGGTCCCGCAACGGGCCGCCGTGCCGCCGCGACTGCGCCGGCCCTTCGAGCACGATTTCGGGCGGCAGGGCCGGATCATGGACTCGCTGCAACGGCTTTTCGGGCCGTATCCCTTCGGTGAATACGTCATCGTCGTCACCGACGACGACCTCGACGACCCGATCGAAGCCCAAGGCATGTCGATCTTCGGCGCCAACCACGTCGACGGACGGCGCACCCACGAACGGCTCGTCGTGCACGAACTGGCGCACCAGTGGTTCGGCAACAGCCTGACCGTCGCCGACTGGCGGCACATCTGGCTGAACGAGGGCTTCGCGACGTACGCGGAATGGCTCTGGTCCGAGGAATCCGGCGAGCAGAGCGCCCACACCTTGGCGAAGACGTGGCACGCGCGGATGAAGGCGAAGCCCGCGGATCTGCGTCTCGCCGACCCCGGCGTCTCGCGGATGTTCGACGAGCGGGTGTACAAACGCGGCGGCCTGTTGTTGCACGCTTTGCGTTGTACCGTCGGCGGTGCGGTGTTCTTCCCGCTGGTGAAGGCCTGGGCGGTGGAGAACCGGCACGGTTTGGTGACCACTGCTGCTTTTGTCGCGCTGGCTGAACGCTTCGCTGGTCGCTCGCTGGACGCCTTCTTCGAAGCTTGGCTGGACGCTCCGGCGCTGCCTCCGCTTCCCGCCCCTGACGCTCCAGCGCTGCCTCCGCTGGTCTAAAGGTCCGGATGCCCCCAATGCCACATTGGGGGCATGTCTTGAGTTGTCCACAATGGGGCTGGTGTGGCGAGTTGTCCACAGGGAACGAATCAGTGCTGGTGAGGGGTACGTGTCGCTGACGATGATCTTGGGGTGCGATCTGGGGAATGGGCTCGCGATCACGAGGGCCTTTACAAGCTGAGCCGCGACGGCGTGATCACTGTCGCGCGGCTGGTGGAGTTCGGCGTTTCGAAGAGAACCTGCTACCGGCGTTGCCGACCTGGGCAGCCCTGGCAGCGGTTGTTGCCCGGAGTGTTGCTGCTCGGCTCGGGGCGGCCGACTCGCCGCCAGATGGTCGACGCAGCTCTGCTCTGTGGCGGGTCGGAAGCGATCGTCACCGGTCTCGAAGCTTGCCGCCGTCAAGGTTTGAGGGGGCCGCGGAGCACGGCTGACCGGGTTCATCTGCTGGTGCCCGCTTCTTGCCAGGTCAGCAGCGCAAGGTATGTGCTCGTAGAGCGGACTACTCGAATGCCTCGCCCAGTGATCGTCGACGGAGTGGCCATGGCTCCACTCGTCCGGGCGGTTCTCGATGAATGTCGTAGGTTTGCCGCGCACGACCCGGTTCGAGCGTTGTTGATCGAGGCCGTTCACCGAGGCGGGCTGAATCCCGAGGCCCTCATCCGGGAACTCGAAGCAGGCAGTGATCGAGGTAGCGCAATGCCCCGTGAGGTCCTGCGTGACGTCCTCAGAGGGGGGCGTTCGGTCGCGGAAATCGACGCGATGGCTGTCTGGCGCCGGACCGGTCTCCCGGAACCGCTGTGGAATCACGAACTGAGGGATTCCGGTGGTCGCTACGTCGGGACTCCCGATGGCTACTTCAGGAAAGTCCGTCTTGCGTGGGAAATCGACTCGTATGACTTCCATTTCGCGCGGAGGCAGTACGCCGGCACGCTCGAGAGGAACGGTCGATACACCGCCGAGGGAATCCTTGTCCTGCAGACTTTGCCGAGCCGCTTGAGATCGGAGCCGCAGGAGGTCGCCGCTGAACTCGTGACTGCGTACGACACCGTCCGCGACCGATGGGGCAGGCGGAGACGTCCAGATCGACCTGAGGCGCGGGGAGGGGGCCGTCGTGCACCGCGCGGGGCGACGGGCCCGACCTCGAGATCCGGCCCGTCCCGGCGAACGGGGACGGCGCGCCGCGGGGGATGCCCTGACTTCCGCATGTGGTACGTGAGAGTGTTTCTGCACTTCCTCCGCCGGATGACAGGAGCACAGATGTCCCAGCCGCCGCAGTCGGGCGAGCCCGAAGGCCAGGTTCCCGATTCCGGGCCCCCGCAGGGGCAGCCGTACCAGCAGCAACCCTATCCGCAGCAGCCGTACCAGCAGCAGGGCTGGTACGGCGCGCCGCAACAGCCGCCGCCGCCGTCGTCGAACAAGACGGCGCTCTGGGTCGGGCTGGGTGTGCTGGGACTGGTCGTGGTGGTGGCCGTCGTGGCCATCACCGGATTCGTGGCGCCGGGGTTCTTCCTGTCGGACTCGAAGGGCGAGAGCGCGGTCGCGTCCTCGTCGCAGGCTCCGACGTCGAGCGCCCAGGACACGACGACGCGGAGCCCGGTGCAGATCCCCGCGGGCCGGATTCCGCTGCCGAAGCGCTCCACGCCGTTGGCGGATCCGACCGACTGCGCGTATCCGGCGAGCTCCAGCGGCGAGGTGCCGAAGAAGGCCACCCCGCCCGCGGCGGGCCCGACCCCAGCGTCCGGCACGACGGCGGCCACGGTCAAGACGACCGCGGGTGAGATCGGACTGACACTGGACCGCGGGCTCGCGCCGTGCACCGTGGCGAACTTCCTTTCGCTGGCGCAGCAGGGTTACTACGACGGCACCTCGTGCCACCGGCTCGGCACGTCGGGGCTCCAGATGCTCCAGTGCGGCGACCCGGCGGCCACCGGCATGGGCGGGCCGGGGTACACCATCCCGGACGAGGTCTTCCCGGAACTCAAGTACGGCCGCGGGCTCCTCGCCATGGCGAAGACACAGGCGCCGAACTCGGGCGGCAGCCAGTTCTTCATGGTCTTCGGTCAAGCGGAACTGCCTGCGGAGTACACGGTGTTCGGGAGCATCTCGGACGCGGGACTGCAGGTGCTGGACGAGGTCGCGCGCGGTGGCGTGGACGAAGCGAAGGGACCCGGCGACGGGACGGGGCCGCCGAAGACCCCGGTGACGTTCCAGTCCATCGCGGTCGGCTGAGTGGCCACCTCGTGAGTGGTAAGGACGGTTCTGTTGGACCGGTTTGCCTACCTACTGACTTCGATCACCGCGCTCGAGGCCCTGATCGGGTGGCCCTCGTGAGTGTGGGCGGGCGCACGGGTCCCGATTCCTCCCATCGTCAACCCTGACAGTCATCGAAACACTGCCACCGGACTCATACTGAGTCTCGAGCCAGGAAGGTGATACAGGAGGGACTGAGTGGGGAGGATCGGGGACACTCAACGTCCCCGATCCTCCGTTGATCAGGTCCGAGACCGGTGAAACCTCGTGCCGATCCTGGTCACACGTGGGTAGGCACATACCGGTCCGCTTCAACCGTCCCTACCACTCACGAGGCTTGGGTCAGAGCGGGTTGTAAGCGCCCAGCGGAGCGGTGCAGAACGGCCCGCCGACGTACTCCGCCGCCGCGCCGGTCGGCGCCGGCTTGTCCGCCAGCTGATCGGCGTAGGTCTCCGCGTTGTCGAGCGACTTG
This sequence comes from Amycolatopsis sp. cmx-11-32, assembly GCF_047608695.1. Classification (NCBI taxonomy): domain Bacteria; kingdom Bacillati; phylum Actinomycetota; class Actinomycetes; order Pseudonocardiales; family Pseudonocardiaceae; genus Amycolatopsis; species Amycolatopsis sp. cmx-11-32. The sequence goes on from NZ_JADNQN010000007.1 coordinate 36,701, forward strand.
TAGCCCAGTTCCTCGGCTTCGGCGAGCGAGTAGATCCGGCGCGTGTTGTCGGAGACGCCCCAGATCAGCCGGTAGCCGGGGGAGGGGTAGCTCAGGCACGCCTCGAACAGGCGGGCGCCGTCGTCGGGGGAGAGCCAGGTCATCAGGCCGCGCGGACCAAGGACGAGCGGGTCTTCGAAGCACGAGCCGATCCGGATGACGATCACGTCCATGCCGAACCGCGAGTGGTACAGGCTGCCGAGTGCTTCGATGGCCGCTTTGCTGACGCCGTAGTAGGTGTCGGGGCGGGGGGTGGAATCGGCGGGGAGGCCGTTCTCGCCTGCCTCGTCGTTGCGACGGAAACCGACGGAATGGTTGCTGGAAGCCAGGATCACCCGCGGCACACCGGCCGCCCGCGCGGCTTCGAGGACGGTGTGGGTGCCGTTGATGTTGACGTCGAGCGTGGCTTCCCACGAGTGCTCCCGGCTGTGCCCGCCCAGGTGGATCACCGCGTCGACACCGGCGCACGCCTTGGCCATCGCCTCCGGGTCGGTCACCGACGCGACGATCAGCTCGACGTCCTCACCTCCCGCGGCTTCGGGCTGCGCGGCCAGGTCGAGCAGCCGCAGCACCCGCCCGGAGCGGCGCAGCCGCGGCCGCATCAGGGTGCCGACGATGCCCGCCGAGCCGGTGATCAGGACGCGCTGGTCTGCCATGAGTACCCCTTGTCAGTGAAGAAACGGGAATGATCAACGGATACCGGCGCGGCGCAGTTGCTGGCCGAGTTCCGCGGTGATTTCGGCGAGGAGTTCGCCGACGCGTGTGGCGTCCGCGTCGGTGACTTCGGTGACCGGCATGGAGCAACTGATCGCGTCCGTGCCAGGGATGCGGTACGGGATCACGGCCGCGACGCACCGGACGCCGAGGCTGCCTTCCTCGATTTCCGACGCGTAGCCGCGCTCGCGGGTCTTCGCGCATTCGGCGTGCAGCGACTCGGCCGAGGTGATGGTGTTCGGGGTCAGCGCCGACAACTCCCCGGTGAGGAGTCCGTCGATCTCGTCGTGCGTCAGTTCGGCCAGTAAAGCCTTCCCCAGCGCGGTCGCGTGGGTGGGCAGGGTGCGGCCGACGCGGGAGACGAGGTGCGTCGAGTGCCGTGACTCCCGTGTTTCCAGGTAGACGACGTCGGTGCCCTCGCGGCGCGCGAAATGCGCGGTGAAACCGGTCTTCTCCCGGATCCGCTCCAGCGCCTCGGTCGCGAACGGGACGACCGGGTCGCGGTCGAGGTAGGCCGTGCCGCAGATCAGCGCGCGTACGCCGAGGCGGTAGCGGGCGGTGTTGGTGTCCACTTCCAGCCAGCCTGCTTCGAGCAGGGTGCGGAGCAGTCCGTGCAGGCTCGACCTGGGAAAACCGGTCCGCGCGTGGAGATCCGACAGGGAAAGCCAGACGTCGTTCGCGGCGAAGGTCTCGATAAGGTCGATCGCCCGCCGTGCCGACTTGACCCCGGCGGGCTCGGACGCACCGTTCGCCACCGTGACAGCGGCTTCCTGCTGTGGCATCCGCGCTCCTCCATCCGGCCGTTGACTAGTGACCTCGGCCATATTAGCGTCCCGAACAGCGTTCTTATGGATGAACATAATCACTATAACAGAATCCGTTCATGGATGTGAACATGTCGGGCTGGATCACATCACCGTGGACGCGGAGAGGAGTCAGCGGTGCATTTGCTGGACTGGATCATGGTGTCCGCGTATTTCGTGCTGATGGTGGTGATCGGCCTGTGGTCGCACAGCCGGGTCAACACGGTCAGTGACTTCTTCACCGCCGGCGGGAAGATGCCGTGGTGGCTGGCCGGGATCTCCCACCACATGTCCGGCTACAGCGCGGTGCTCTTCGTCGCGTACGCGGGCGTCGCGTACACCGACGGCATCACGGTCTACTTCTGGGGCATGGCCAGCATCGGCGTCGGCGTCGGCATCGGCAGCTGGCTGTTCGCCGCGCGGTGGAACCGCCTGCGCTCGAAGCTGGGCGTCTCCTCACCGCTGGAGTACCTGGCGAAGCGCTTCAACGTGCCCACCCAGCAGGCGCTGGCCTGGAGCGGCAGCCTCCTGAAGATCTTCGACATCGCGGCCAAATGGTTCGCGGTCGCGACGATCCTCAACGTCTTCGCGGGTGTGCCCTACACCTGGGGCATCATCATCACCGGTTCGATCACGCTGATCTACTGCACCGTCGGCGGTCTCTGGGCCGACGCGCTCACCGACTTCGGCCAGTTCGTCATCCAGGCCATCGCGGCGATCGTGATGCTGTGGGTCGTGCTGGACAAACTCGGCGGCGTCTCCGGCCTGTGGACCGTGTGGGGAGACCTCCCGCCTGCCCACCTGAACCCGACCACCTCGAAGTTCACCACCGTCGTGTTGCTCGTCTACGTCCTGGTGAAGACGCTGGAGTACAACGGCGGTATGTGGAACCTGGCGCAGCGCTACATGGCCGCGCCGAACACGTTCGAAGCCCGGCGCAGCGCGCGGCTGTCTTCGATCCTGTACCTGGTGTGGCCACTGGTGATGATGTTCCCGATGTTCGCCGCCCCGCTGCTGATCCCGGACATCGCGAACCCCAACAACGCCTACGCGATCATGACCACGACGTTCCTCCCGCCGGGGCTGGTCGGGCTGGTGCTGGCCGGGATCTTCTCGCACACGATGGCGATGGTCTCCTCGGACGCCAACGCGATCTCCGCGGTGATCACCCGCGACATGATGCCGGTGCTGTGGAAGAAGGCCCGTAGCTTCACCGAAGCACAGGGGCTGCTCGCCGCGCGCGTTTCGACGGTGGTCTTCGTCGTGCTGACCATGGCGGTCGCCACGCAGGCCGAGAAACTCGGCGGTGTGCTCGGTATCGTCGTGCTGTGGGTCGCGGCGCTGATGGGCCCGATCTCGGTACCGTTGCTGCTGGGCATGCTCCCGGCGTTCCGCCGCTCCGGCTCCCGCGCGGCGCTGATCTCGTGGGCGGGCGGTCTCATCGCCTACGCGATCGCTTACTACGGCTACAACGCCACCCTCGCGGTCACCGTGTCCACCCCGATCCTGGTCTCGCTGGCGCTGTTCATCGGACTCGGCCACCTGATGCCCGAGCGCAAGGCCACCACCGACGAGATCATCGACACGATCGACCGTGACGACGACGTCACACCCAGCAAGTCGCAGGACGGCACCACCGTGCCCGCCTGACCGGGCCCGTACCCGGGACCAACCACAAAGACGAAAGAGAAATCCATGGCACAGCCCAAGTTCGAGGCACGCTTTCCCGCCGAGAACTCATCAGCACAGATCGAACTCGACGGCCTCTTGGCGTTCCCGCTGACCCCCTTCACCGAGGGGCTGGAACTGAACCTCGACGCGTTCGCTGAAAACGTCGAGAGCCACGTGGTCGCCGGAGCCGGCGCGCTGTTCGTCGCCTGCGGTACGGGCGAATTCAGCTCGCTGTCCCCGGACGAGCACGCAGCGATCCTGCGTAAGGCTCGCGAGGTCGTCGCCGGGCGCGTGCCCGTATGGGTCGGGGCAGGCGGTGGTGCGGCGTCGGCCCGTGCCGGGATCGCGGCGGCGGAGGCGGGCGGCGCGGACGGCGTCCTCCTCCTGCCGCCCTACCTGGTCACCGGCCCGCCGTCCGGGCTGGTCGACCACGTCCGGTACGCCGCCGGGGATTCCTCGATCCCGGTGATCGTCTACCACCGTTCCACCGGGGTGTTCACCCCGAACTCCGCGGTGGAACTGCTCGACATCCCGTCGGTGGTCGGTCTCAAGGACGGCTTCGGCGACGTCGAACTGATGAGCCGGATTATCACCACGATCCGCTCCGTCGACAGCGATCGGGCCCGGGATTTCCTGTTCTTCAACGGTCTTCCCACAGCCGAGGTCTCCGCGCGCGCGTACGCCGCCATCGGTGTGGCGCGGTACTCCAGCGCAGTGCACTGCTTCGCCCCCGAGATCGCGGCCCGCTTCCACCGCGCCCTCGTGGAGAACGACGACGCCGTCATGGAGGCGTTGCTCGCCGGGTTCTACCTGCCGCTGGTGGCGCTGCGGGACGAGGGACAGGGCTTCGCCGTGTCGCTGGTCAAGGCCGCGGCGCGGTCGCGCGGTGACAAGGTCGGCACGGTCCGGCCGCCGCTGGTCGAGCCCACCGCCGACCAGATCGCCCGGCTGGAGAAGATCGTCGACGACGGGTTCGCCGTCCTCAAGTCCGTCGGGGCCGGTGCCTGAAGATGAAGGTTCTCGAAGTCGTCCTGACCCCGGTCGCCTTCGCCGACCCGCCCCTGCTCAACGCGATGGGAGTGCACGAGCCCTTCGCGCTGCGCGGCGTCGTCCAGCTGATCTGCGAAGACGGTGTGGTCGGTCTCGGCGAGTCCTACGGTGACCTCGCGTTCCTCGAACAGGTCCGGAAGGTACTGCCGGAACTCAAGGGACAGGACGTGTTCGACCTGCCCGGCCTCCGCCGGAAGGTCGCCACCACGCTGGGCGAGGTCGTCTTCGCCGACGCGCACGGGCTCACCGGCGGATTCTCCGTCAGCAAGACGGTCGCCAGCGTGTACTCGCTGTTCGAAGTGGCCGCTCTCGACGCGCAGGGCCACTACCTCGGCAGGCCGGTGGTGGACCTGCTCGGCGGCAAGGCGCGTGACGCCGTCGACTTCTCCGCCTACCTGTTCTACAAGTTCGGCGCCCACATCGGGGCCGAAGAGGACTCGTGGGGCGAGGTGACCACGCCGGAAGCACTGGTCGGCGAGGCGCGGCGCATGGTCGAGGAGTACGGCTTCTCCTCCATCAAGCTCAAGGGCGGTGCCTTCGACCCGGATCAGGAGATGGACGGCATCCGCGCGCTCGCCGGGGCGTTCCCGGACCACCCGCTGCGCATCGACCCGAACGCGGCCTGGACTCCTGAGACCGGGATCCGGGTCGCCGAAGAGCTCGACGGTGTCCTGGAGTACCTCGAAGACCCGACGCCGGGCATCGAGGGCATGGCGCGGGTCGCCGAGAAGGCGAACATGCCGCTGGCCACGAACATGTGCGTCGTGCGCTTCGCGGACATCGAGCCCGCCTTCCGACAGCGAGCGGTCAGCGTAATACTTTCGGACCATCATTACTGGGGTGGGCTGCGGGACACGCAAGCCCTCTCGACCACGGCGGAATGCTTCGACGTGGGGCTTTCCATGCATTCGAACAGTCATCTCGGGATCAGTCTGGCCGCTATGGTGCACGTGGCCGCGGCGACGCCGCACCTGACCTACGCTTGCGACACCCACTGGCCGTGGAAGACGGCCGACGTCATCGCCCCGGGTGCGCTGGAGTTCGTCGACGGTGCGGTCGCGGTGCCCGGCGAACCGGGGCTCGGAGTCGAACTCGACCCCGACGCGCTGGCGCGGGCCCATGAAGCCTATGTCCGAAGTGGACAGACCAAACGGGATGACGTGACCTATATGCGGAAGTTCGTCGGAAACTTCGAACCGAACACGGCGCGGTGGTGACGGGGTGAAGGTCACCGGATACGCCTACCCCTGGGACGTCGTCGACGACCCGGGGTTCGTCGAGCGCGTACGGGAACTCGGCGTCGACGAGGTCGCCGTCGCCGTGTCGTACCACAGCGCCCGCGCGGCGACGCCCTGGTCGGCCGAGCGCACCTCGGTCGTCGCTCGCCACGCGGCGCTGTACCGGCCGGTGCGCGAGGAGGCCTGGGGTGAGCTGCGGCCCGCCGAACCGGACTGGGTCGAAAGCCGCGACAGCGCGGGCGACGCCGTCCGGTCGTTGAACGAAGCGGGTATCCCGGCGGCGGCGTGGATCGTGCTGACCCACAATTCCCAGCTGGGCACGGAGTTCCCCGATTTCACCGTGCGCAACTGCTTCGGCGAGCGGTACCCGTGGGCGCTGTGCCCGGGGCAGCCGGAGGTCCGCGAGTACGCGGCGAACATGACCGCCGAGAGTCTCGCGGGGCTCGACTTCGCTTCGGTCATCCTGGAGGCGTGTGGCCCGCTCGGTGCCATCCACCAGCATCAGCACGAGAAGACCGACGGTGTCTGGTCGCCCGCGGTGGCGCGACTGCTGTCGGTCTGCTGCTGCGACGCCTGCCTGGAGTCCTGGGCCGCGGCAGGCAAGGATCCGGCGAAGGCGCTGGACAAGCTGCGTGCCGAGGTCCGGCGGCTGATCGACGGCGGTGACCTCCGTGCCACCGAGGACAAGATCCTGCCCACCCTGCGGCAGGTCCTGCTCGATACGCGGCAAAAGGCGACGGACGCGCTCCGGCGTGATGTGCTCGCGAAGATCCCGGCCGGGCCGCGGATCGTGCTCCACGGCGCGATGGACCCGTGGGTCACCGGCGCGCTGCCGGGGCTGACGCCGTCGGTCCCCGAAGACGTCGACGCGGTGGTGCTGCAGAACTGGGTACCCGGGCAAGCCAGCCGGGAGTCCGTCGCGACGGCGCGGGCGAAACTGCCGCGCAAGGTCGCCGTCGGCAGCTACGTCACCGCGGTGGCGGCGAGCCCGGTGCCCGACATCGAGGCCTACACCACCGAACTCCGCAAGGCAGGCGCCACCGAACTGCACCTGTACCACCTCGGCCTCGCAGGCCCGGGGCGCTGGGCGGATCTCATCGCCGCCGTCAGCGCCGCACAAGAACTCTAGGAGAAGTAGGAAATCATGAGCCAGGCAACAGATCCCGCCACGCTCGAACAGATCCTCGCGGCCGCCACCGCGGCGGCAGGCACGGCGGCGGCCGCGACCCCAGCCCAGCGAGCCGAATGGCTGAACGCGGCCGCGGCCGCCCTCGACGCCTCCGCCGACGAGCTGATCGCGCTGGCCAACCAGGAGACGCACCTCCCGGTTTCCCCGCGACTGCAGGGCGAACTGAAGCGCACCACGTTCCAGCTGCGCCTGTTCGGCGAGGTGCTGGCCGACGGTGCGTTCCTCGGCGCCACCGTCGACCACGCGGACGCCGCGTGGCCGATGGGGCCGCGTCCGGACATCCGCCGTCTGCTCACGCCGATCGGGCCGGTGCTGGTTTTCGCCGCCAGTAACTTCCCGTTCGCCTTCAGCGTCGCGGGCGGTGACACCGCGTCGGCACTCGCCGCCGGATGCCCGGTCGTGCTCAAGGCGCACTCCGGGCACCCGGAGTTGTCCGCCCGCACCGGTGAGGTCCTGCGTGAGGCGCTGGTCAAGGCCGGTGCGCCGGACGGGATCTTCGCGGTCATCTACGGCCAGCAGAACGGGGTGGCCGCGTTGAAGGACCCGCGGATCCAGGCGGCGTCGTTCACCGGTTCGGTGCCGGGTGGGCGCGCGCTGTTCGACATCGCGACCTCGCGGCCGTCGCCCATCCCGTTCTACGGCGAACTCGGCAGCGTCAACCCCGTCGTCGTCACGCCCTCGGCGATCGAGGCGCGTGGCGAGGCGATCGCGAAGGGTTACGCGGGGTCGTTCACCCTCGGTGCCGGGCAGTTCTGCACCAAGCCGGGGCTGCTGTTCCTCCCCGACGGCCACGGGCTCGAAGACACCCTGCGCGAGGCCGTCTCGACGATCGCGGCGCAGCCGATGCTCAACGAGCGCATCGCGGCCGGATTCGCCGACCGGCTGGCGAAGCTGCGGGACGTGGCGGGTGTCGAGGTGCTGTCCGAGTCCGGTGGTACTGAGGGGATCTCGCACGGCGCGACCCTGCTCGCCACCACCGCCAAGGACTTCCTGGCCGACGCCGGCACGGTCCGCGAGGAGTGCTTCGGCCCGGCGTCGCTGCTCGTCACCTACACCGACCGGGCCGAGCTGATCAGCCTGCTCCAGGTGATGGAACCCGGGCTCACCGCGACCATCCAGGGCGAAGAGTCCGATGTGGACTGGATCCGCCCGGTCCTCCCGTCGCTGACCCGGGTCGCGGGCCGTCTGCTGTGGAACGACTGGCCGACCGGTGTCACGGTCACCTGGGCGCAGGAACACGGTGGCCCTTACCCGGCGACCACCGCGCCGACCAGCACTTCGGTCGGCACCGCCGCGATCGAGCGGTTCCTGCGGCCGATCGCCTGGCAGGGCTTCCCCGACGCGCTGCTGCCGGAACCGTTGCGGGAGAACAACCCGTGGGGCTTGCCACGCAGGACCGACGGGAAACGCTAGAAGCTCGTGAGTGATTTGGGTCGTTCTATGGGGGGTAAGGCAAAGGTGGCGAGTCTGGTCTCAGGCTTGTTGATGAAGGAATTGGGCGCTCGACGTCCCAATCGCTTCGTCAACGCGTACCCGGAGCCAGGTTTCACCGACATCGGGAACCCTTGATGCGCGAGCAGGTCACTCACGAGGCCCCACCTCACGCCGCCGCCCCTAGTTGCTGTCATTCGACCCCTTGGGAGGCCCCGTCATGCCCGGATTCGGTTATGTCGACCGGAGAACCGCCCTGCGTGGAGGCGCGGCCGCGGCCGCTTCGGTCGCGCTCACGACCGCGATCGCCCGGCCCTCGTTCGCCCAGTCCGCGGTTCCGGCGGAGGCCGCGGCCATCGTCACCGGCTACCGCGAACTGCAGACCGGGATCAACCGGCCGTCGGCGGAACGCGCCACCGCGCTGGCGAACCTCGACAGGGTCGCGAAGGCCTACTACGACAGCATGACGGTCGGCGATGGTCCTTTGTGGAAGGACCTCCCTCTCGGCCCGGGCAGTGAGTTCACGACGTCGATGTACGCCCGGCTTCGCGCGATCGCGGTCAACTGGGGCACCCCTGGCGGCGCGCTGGCGGGTGACGCGGCCGTGCTCGGCCGGATCAAAGCGGCGCTGGAACTTTTGTACATCAGCGATCAGTACAGCGAGAAGACCGCCGAGATCGGCAACTGGTACACCTACGAAATCGGCATCCCGCTCTACCTGCTGCACATTCTGTCCACGGTGGCCGGTGAGCTGACCAAGGACGAACTCGCCAAGTACCTGAAGCCGGTGCTGAAGTTCTCCGGTGATCCGAACCTGCGCACGAACAACCCGACGGTCGTCGAGACCGGCGCCAATCGCGCGGACAAGTCGACGATCTCCATCGTCTCCGGCGCGATGCTCGGCGACACCGAACGGATCAGACGCGGTGTCGGGGCGTTCACCGACGTCGAAGGCGGGGGAGTGGCGAGTGTCATCGCCAAGCTGCATCGCGCGGCAGGCGACGGATTCCACACCGACGGCTCGTTCATCCAGCACGATTCGGTGCCGTATCCCGGGCACTACGGGATCGTCCTGCTCACCGCCGTCGCGTCCGCCATCCACGTCACCAAGGGCACCGAGTTCGAACTGCCCGTCGATGTTCGCGAGGCGGCGTACGCACTGGTTTCGGACACGTTCGCGCCGTTCGTCCACGCGGGCGCGCTGATGGAGTCGGTCCGCGGCCGGTTCCTTTCCCGGCAAGGGGAATCCGCGCACGACATCGGGCATCAGGTCACCGGCGCGGTCGTCCTGCTGGCGCGGTCGGCGAGCGGGAAACGCAAGGAGGAACTCGGCGGGCTCGCCGCGAAGTGGATCACCGAGGACACCTTCGCGCCATATCTCGAAATCCCCGACCCCGAGCGGTTCGCGCCGGGCCCGGACCTCGTCGCCGTCCCCGGCATCGAGTTCGCGCAGGAGTTGCTGGCGACCAAGATCCGGCCGACGCCCACCGTCGCGACGCATCGCGTGTTCGGCCAGCAGGACCGGATGGTGCACATCACCGAGGGCTGGTCGGCCTCGCTCGGCGTCGCCTCGACACGGATCTCGCGGTACGAGTCGGTCAACGCGATGAACCTGCACGGCTGGTACACCGGCGACGGTTCGCTGTACCTGTTCCTGCCCAAGGCCAAGGGGCACTTCACCGACGCCTACTGGCCGACCGTGGATCCGCTGCTGCTGCCGGGCACGACCACCAAGGCCGGTCCGACCCCGGCACTGGAGCAAGTACCGCTCACCACCAAGGATCATTGCGGCGGCGTCCGCTGGGACGCGAGGCACGGCGCGCACGCCCTCGACTTCGTCTCGCAAGACGGCACGCTGACGGCGAAGAAGTCGTGGTTCTTCACGCCGTCGGGGGTGGTCTGCCTCGGCGCCGGGATCACCGACGCGTCGGGCGAGCGGATCCGCACCACGATTGAAAATCGCAACCTCGGCGAGCACGGCTCGGGTGCCCTGCTCGCCGACGGCCGCTTGGTCACCGGGTCGGAGTCGTTGCGGCGCAAGCGATGGCTGCACCTGGAGAAGGTCGGTGGGTACGTCCTGCTCGACGCCTCCGACGTGACCGCGCTGCGCGAGGACCGGACAGGGACCTGGCGCGACGTCGACAAGGGCGCCAACACCAAGGGCACCACGGTGCCCTACACCCGGCGTTACCAGAAGCTGGTGATCGAGCACGGGGCCAAGCCTTCAGGGGCGAGCTACGCCTACGCCGTCCTGCTCACCGCGTCGGTGCTGGAGACGATCGCCTCGGCTTGGGCGTGGCGGGTGCGGTCCAACACCGTGACCGTGCAGGCCATCCGGCTCTGGGACGCGACGCTGCTGGCGAACTTCTTCGCCGCGGGCTCGGTCGACGAGGTGTCGGTGTCCGGTCCGGCGTCGGTGGCGCTGGGACGGGGGAGCAACGGCCGGCAGCTGGCCGTTACGGACCCGACGCAGCGGCAGGACGTCATCAAGGTGACGGTGCGGCGCAAGACCGTCGAGGTGCCGGTGAAGGGCACCTTCGGGGCTACGCAGGTGGTCTCACTAGCCCGCTGACCCTGCTGAGCATGTCGCGAAAGCCATTTCGGGACGTCAGATGTCCCGAAAGTGGCTTTCGCGACGCTCGAATCGGACCCTTTAGGACACGATCTGTCCTAAAGGGTCCATACGGTTGCCCCATGACTGACATCGAGCAGTTCCGCATCGACATCCCGCAGTCCGATCTGGACGACCTGGCCGACAGGCTGGCCCGCACCCGCTGGCCGTCGGCGCTGCCCGGTGCCGAGTGGAGCCGAGGCGTCCCCGTCTCCTACCTCAAGGATCTGGCCGAGTACTGGCGAGACGGCTACGACTGGCGCGGGTTGGAGAAGCGGCTCAACGAGTTCCCGCAGTACACCACCGAAATCGACGGCCAGCGCGTGCATTTCCTGCACGTCCGCTCGCCCGAACCGGACGCGATCCCGCTGATCATGACGCACAGCTGGCCGAACTCGATCGCCGAATTCCTGAACGTCGTCGGCCCGCTGACCGACCCGCGAGCCCACGGCCTCGACCCTTCGCGGGCGTTCCACGTCGTCGCGCCGTCGTTACCCGGCTTCGGGTTTTCGACGTTCCCTGAACCAGCCGACGAGCGGCCGTGGGACATCGCGCGGGTGGCGCGGACCTGGGCGGATTTGATGAGCCGTCTCGGCTATGAACGTTATGGCGCACACGGGAACGACGCCGGCGCGTTGGTGACGCCGTGTCTGGCGGTACACGCGCCCGAGCACGTCATCGGCTCGCACATCACGTCCGGACTCGGGATCCCGATGGGCGATCCGGCCGACTTCGAGGGCCTCAGCGATCAAGAGCTGGCGACCCTGCAGGATCTCGCGGCGCGCTTCGCGGGCGGCAGCGGGTACGCACCGTACCTGACGAACAGGCCGCAGACGCTGAGCTTCGGTTTCCTCGATTCGCCGGTCGCGCAACTGGCTTACCTGGTCGAACGGTTCAAGGAGTTCGACGGCTGGCCCGACGGTGCCGGGCCTGCCGAACCGATCGACCGCGACCTCCTGCTCACCAACGCGACTTTGTACTGGCTGACCGCGACCGGCGGCACCGCGCTGTGGCCGTACTACGAGGGCGCGGCCGCGATGCCGATCGATCAGACGGTGGTGCCGACCGGCGTCTCGCACGGCGGACCGTCCGTCCTGCGCAAGATCGCCTCCCGCAAGAACGACATCGTGCGCTGGGCGGATCACGAGAGTCCCAGTCACATGGTCGCGATGGCCGTCCCGGACGACGTGGTCACCGAGCTCCGGGAATTCTTCGGGGAACTCCGGCGGTGATGTCGAGGGGTGGTCATCGGCTCCGACTCGGGGACAAAGCTTAGAGTCGAAGTGACCCTGTGGAGGACCTGATGACCACCTCGTTCGAGACCGTGACCTCGGCCGACGGCACCTCGATCGCCCTCGACCGTACCGGGGAAGGCACGCCGGTGGTCCTGGTCGGCGGCGCGTTCAACGACCGGACGACCGTCGCCGGGCTCGCCGCGACGCTGGCCCCGGACTTCACCGTGCTGGTCTACGACCGGCGTGGGCGGGGCGGCAGCGGGGCGGGGGCGGTCTATTCGGTGGAACGCGAGGTCGAGGATCTCGCCGCGGTGATCGACCACGTGGGCGGCTCGGCGGCGGTGTTCGGGCATTCGTCGGGTGCCGTGCTGGGGCTGGAAGCCGCAGCCAGGGGTGTCACGATGACCAGCCTCGCCGTGTACGAGCCGCCGTACGTCGTCGACGACAGCCGTCCGAAGCCCGCCGCTGACCTCTTCGACCGGGTCCGGACGCTGATCGCCGACGGCGACCGCGGCGCCGCGGTGGAACTCTTCCTGGTCGAGGGGACGGCCACCCCGGCCGAGATCGTCAAAGGTATGCGGGACGAACCGTTCTGGGCCTGGTTCACCGGCCTCGCGCACACGCTGCCTTATGACCTCGCCCTGTGCGGCCCCGGCAACGGGCTGCCCGCCGACAAGCTGGCCAAGATCTCCGTGCCGACGCTGGTCATGGACGGCGGGGAGAGCGACGCCTGGATGCGGGCCGGTGCCCGCGCCGTCGCCGAAACGATCCCCGGTGCCCGGCACGTCACCGTCGAGGGCCAGGATCACGGCGTCCTTCGCCAGCCGGACGTCCTGCGCGGGCTGCTCACCGAGTTCCTCAGGTGACGACTTTCAGCGGCTCGGCTGGCGGGCCCATCGCGGCATAGAGGTCCCGTGCGGCGCGGGCTTGCCCGATCCCGGCCAGTGCGCGGGCCTCCTGGAGCCGGTAGCCGATCCGCCTCGCCGTTTCGAGCGCGAGGTGATGCTGCCCGAGCCCCGTCGACGACGTCTCGCCGAGCGCTAGGCAGGCGGTGCCCAGGCTGTTGGCCGCCATGGCCAGCAACAGCTCACACGGGGCGCGGGCCGCCATCCCGGGTGTCGCGAAAGCCACTTTCGCGACCTCTGATGTCCCGAAAGTGGCTTTCGGGACATCAGACGTCGCGAAAGTGGCTTTCGCGACACCCGGAAGGCCACGCGAGTCGTCCCGCTGGGCAAGCGAAACCGCCATCCGCGCACCGCGGTCGGTACCTGAGACAACGGGATCTGGCCGGGGGTGCCGCAGGTGCCGACGCCGGTTTCGCTGTGCGTGATCATCGCCGTCCTCGTCACGGTTTCGTTCACCAGCCAGTACGCGCGGCGCCGCGAAGCCGCACGGGCGACACGGGAGCGAGCGATGATCACCGGACTCGTCGTCGGCGTCCTGATCGATCTGGCGGCCGCCCCGTCCGCCACGCGGACCGTGACCGTGATCGAATGCTGGCGTGTCGGGTGTCCGAACCGGCGGCATGTCCGGTACGGCCGGTACGCTCCCCGGTGGTTGAGAAGTCAGCCCTCTTTTGTCCGCACGCCGGAAATACCGGTGAGGAAAGGTGGCTGTCCGTGTCCAACGCCGTGCGTCACGGCGAGCAGTCCCCACCTCGTAGACCTTCGCCGCAGCTGGATCGTTTGCACGTCCTGCTCGTCGAGGACGACGACGGTGACGCGCTCCTGGTCGAAGAGATGCTCGCGGACGCGGCCGAGAGTCTCGAACGGGTCGTCCTCGACAGGGCCACGACGCTCGAACAGGCCCTCGCGCGGCCGATCACGGCCGACTGCGTGCTCCTCGACCTCCAACTGCCGGACGCGACCGGGCTGACCGGGCTGACGCGGTTGCGGCAGCACGCGCCGTCCACCGCCGTGATCGTGCTGACCGGCCGCGAGGACGAGGCGCTCGGGGTGTCGGCGCTGGGGGCGGGCGCGCAGGACTACCTGGTCAAGCACCAGGTGGACGGTCAGCTGCTGGCGCGGACACTGCGGTACTCCTGGGAACGCAGCCGCGCCGAACACATCGAGCAGCAACTACTGCAGCACCAGCTGCTGGCCAGGGAGAACGCGCGCCTCGAACGCGGCCTGCTGCCGACCCCGCTGGTGACCGATCCCCGGCTCGGCCTCGCCGTGCGGTACCGGCCCGGCCGGAACGGCGCCCTGCTGGGCGGGGACTTCTACGACGCCGTCGAACTTCCCGACGGCACCCTGCAGCTGGTCATCGGCGACGTCTGCGGACACGGCCCGGACGAGGCGGCACTCGGGGTCGCGCTGCGGATCGCCTGGCGTTCGGTCGTGCTCGCCGGGCTGCCGATGGCGGAAACGCTGGCGATGGTGGAAAAGATGCTGCAGCACGAGGCGCTGGGACCGCTGTTCGCCACTGTCTGCATGATCACGGTCGCCCCGGACCGCCGGTCCCTGCGGATGACCCTCGCCGGTCATCCGCAGCCGCTGCTCGTCGACGACTCGGGCGGCAGACTGCTGTCCAGGGAAGCGCTCGGTCCGCCGCTGGGCGTCGCGCCCGGCACCGGGTGGCGGGAGCTGACGGTGCCGATGGGGCCGCGATGGTCGCTGCTGCTCTACACCGACGGCCTGTTCGAAGGACGCGTCGAAGGCAGCGGCGAACGGGTCGGGCTCGAACGGATGGCCGCCGCGGCGCTGAACAGCCTGTCCGCCAAGGGTGACTCCGCCGCGGCGCTGGACCACCTGATCAGCGAGATGGACGTCCTCCACGGCGGGCCACTGGACGACGACGTCGCGCTGGCCCTGCTCACGTTCGACGCCGAGGAGACGCCTCGATGAAACCCGACCCCCACCCCGGCGTCTGGTCGATCAGCCGTTGGGCGGTGCTGTCCGGCGTGATCGCGTCGCTGCTGCTCGGCGGCGCGATCGTGGCGGCCTCGATGGCGCTGGTGAGCCTCACCGACTCCCGGGCAAGGTTGCTGGACGTGACCAATCCGCAGGTGCTGCAGTCCACGTCGCTCTCGACGGCGCTGCTGAACCAGGAGACCGGCGTCCGCGGCTACATCCTCGCCGGGCGTGCCGAATTCCTCGAGCCTTACCGTGACGGGCTGCGGGCGCAGGACGCGGCCGTCGTCCAGTTACGACAGCTCGGCGCCGCACCTGGTACTCCCACCGGTGACGAACTGGACCGGGTGCTCGGCGCCGCCTCGAACTGGCGACAGAAGATCATCGAGCCGGTGCTGGCAGGCGCTCCCACCACCGGCGCGCAGATAGACGCGAGCAAACCGCTGTTCGACGACGTGCGTGGCTCCCTGAGTGTGCTGCAGAGCCGTCTGGAAGCCGAACGGCTGGACGCCCGCGAGGACCTGTCGTCCTCCGCCGACGTCTTGCGGGCCATGCTCATCATGATCGCGGTCCTGCTCTGCGCGGTGGTGGCACTGGTGTTCTTCCTGCTGCACCGGAAGCTGATCAAGCCGATCCGGCAGCTGGCGGCCGAGGTGAGCGACGTCGCGCAGAACGACATCCACCGCCCGATCCGCGGCTCCGGCCCGCGGGAAATGCGAGTGCTGGCGTCCGATGTGGAATCGCTGCGGTCACGGATCCTCGACGAGGTCACCCATCTGGAGCGCGCGCAGGAGACGATCGCCGTCCGGACGCGCGAGCTGGAGCGGTCGAACTCGGATCTGGAGCAGTTCGCCTACGTCGCCTCGCACGACCTGCAGGAGCCGCTGCGCAAGGTGGCCAGCTTCTGCCAGCTGCTCCAGAAACGCTACCAAGGGAAACTGGACGAGCGCGGTGATCAGTACATCGGGTTCGCCGTCGACGGCGCGAAACGGATGCAGGCGCTGATCAACGATCTGCTCGCCTTCTCCCGGGTCGGGCGCAGGGAGAGCGAGAGCGGGGTACTGGAGACCGGGGACCTGCTGGACACCGCGCTGGCCAATCTGGACGACGCCGTCACCGAGTCCGGCGCCCGGATCACCCGCGGCGAACTGCCCGCCGTGCAAGGGGAGAAGTCCTTGCTGACGGCGGTCCTGCAGAACCTGGTCGGCAACGCGCTCAAGTTCCGCGGGGAGAATCCGCCGGAGATCGAGGTCTCCGCCGAGCGTGACGGCGCGGACTGGCGATTCTCCGTCACCGACAACGGAATCGGCATCAGCGCCGAGTACGCCGAGCGGATCTTCGTGATCTTCCAGCGTCTGCACGGCCGCGGCGACTACCCGGGTACCGGGATCGGGCTGGCCCTGTGCCGCAAGATCGTCGAACACCACGGCGGGCGGATCTGGCTGGACACCACCGTCACGGCCGGGACCCGATTCTGCTTCACCCTGCCCGCACAACCGGCGCCGGAACCGGCGACGGCCGAAAGCTCCAGCGGAGGAAACGAACAAGCATGACCGAGTCCCTGGAACCGATCCACATCCTGCTGGTCGAGGACGACCCGGGCGACGTCCTCATGACGCGGGAGGCGTTCGAGCACCACAAGATCCGCAACACCCTGTCGGTCGTTTCGGACGGCGAGCAGGCCCTGCAGTTCCTGCGCCGCGAGGCGCCGTACGAGGACGCGCGGCGTCCGGGGTTGATCCTGCTCGACCTGAACCTGCCCCGCAAAGACGGCCGCCAGGTGCTCAGCGAGGTCAAGGCGTCACCGGAGCTGCGCACCATTCCCGTCGTCGTGCTCACCACGTCCGAAGCCGAAGAGGACATCCTCCGCAGCTACGACCTGCACGCCAACGCCTACGTCACCAAGCCGGTGGACTTCGACCAGTTCATCGAAGTGGTGCGGCAGATCGACAACTTCTTCGTCACCGTGGTGAAACTGCCCCGCTGACCGCACGGGAAGCGCGGCACGGCCAGGGGCGGCCCGTCGCGCGGGCCGCCCCCTGCGCCGGGATCAGGACTTGCGGTGCTTGCGTTCGTCGTCCGTGACCTCGAACTGCTCCTTGCGGACCTTGCCGGAGATCGTCTGGTCCTCGGTGACGGTCTCGGTCTTCAACCGAGCCCGCTCGACCGCGACGGTTTCCTTGCCCACCACCGGTTTCTCGGCGTGCAGCACGACCTCCGTCTCGTCCTCGGCGATCTCGGCATTCCCGCCGGAACCCCGCGTGATCGGTTCCCGCTCGATGCGCACCTCTTCGTGGCTGACCGGGATGGTGACCTGCTGTTCCTCGGTGACCACGTACTTGCGCAGCCGGACGTGGCCGGTCTCGACCTGTTCGGTGCCGACGTTCAGCCGCTCCTCGGAACGCGTCATGGAGTGTTCGGCGTCCCGGTCCCTCTTGCCGGTGCCCGTGCCGCCCATGGCACCCTTCCCGGCGGTCGCGTCGTCCATCCCGGGCCGGGTCTTGCCCCGCGTCTGGTCGTCCAGCTTGCCGTCCGGCGACGTCCGCGGCATCGGCATCCCGTAGTGCTTGTACAGCTGCGCGCTCTCCTCCGTGGAGAGGTGGCCGTCGGCCTCGATGCGGGGCGCGTCGGAGACGGCTTCCTTGTCGACGCGGACGTGCACACCGTCCTTGTCCTTGTGCGCGCCGGTAAGCGGGACGAAGCTCTCCTTGGTGCCGAACAGGCCCGTCTTGACCGTGATCCATTCCGGCTGGTGCGTCGCGTCGGCCAGGTAGACGTTGCCGACCTTCCCGAGCTTGTTGCCCGTCGGATCGACCACGGCACTGTCGATGAGTTCCTGCGGCTGCATGGTCTTCGCCATCGGTCCTGCTCCTCCCGAACGATGTTGCTGAGGGGCCAACCGTCTGTCGGGCCGGTGCACATGGCAACCGTCGTGGTGTACCTGTGGGTGACCCCGGAAAGTGCTGGTTTGAAGCCGCGCTCGCGGGCCAAGCACGGCGTGTCGCCGCAGGTGGAAGGGGGTGTCCGAGGGGTGACCGATGGTCACTGGTCGGCGCGAAGGTGTGGAACTCCCACTCGCCGAAAACCGGATGCGCGGATCCTGGCCCATGTCCTACCCTCGTGCTCGTGATGCAGCAACTGCTGTTCCTCTGAGAAACGACGCCTTCACCGGTACCGCGAACCGCGGCACCGGAGTTCGTTCTTCCTGCTCATCACTTCGCTGGAGGCAGTTCCTTCATGTCATCCCCTCTTTCGCCCGCGCCACTGCGCGCGGCGCACGTCCGCCTGTCCGACGTCCACCTGTCCTTCGGGGGACGGCCGGTACTCTCCGGAGTCGACCTTGTCGCCGCCGCCGGTGAGCGGGTCGCCATCGTCGGGGAGAACGGCCGTGGCAAGACCACCCTGCTCCGGGTACTCGCCGGTGAGCTGGCCGCAGACCGCGGTGAGGTGCACCGCGCGGGCACGGCCGGTGTCGCCGACCAGCAGATTCCGCTCGCGGCGACCGACACCGTCGGCGCGCTGATCGATCTCGAACTGGCCGCCGTACACGGTGCGCTGGCTCGTCTGGAGGCGGCCACCGGCGCGCTCGGCGATGGCCGTCCCGGCGCGGACGACGTCTTCGCCGCCGCGCTCGCGGAGGCCGAGGCCCTCGACGCGTGGGACGCGGACAGGCGTGTCGCGGTCTCGCTGGCCGCCTTGAACGCCGTCGACGACCGTGATCGTCCACTCGGGACACTGTCGGTCGGGCAACGCCACCGGGTGCGGCTGGCCTGCCTGCTCGGGGCCGGGCATTCCGTCCTGTTGCTCGAAGAGCCGACCAACCACCTGGACGCCGCCGGGCTCGATCACCTCACCGAACGGCTGCGTGCCCACCCTGGCGTGGTCGTCCTGGTCAGTCACGACCGGGCGTTGCTCGCGGACGTGGCCACCACGGTGATCGACCTCGATCCGTCGAGCGACGAGCGGCCACGGGTCTACGGAGGTGGCTACGCCGCCTATGTCGAGGCCCGCCGAGCCGAACGGGCTCGCTGGGAGACGTCGCACGCCGAGCAGATCGCCGAGCGGCAGCGGCTCGCGGACGACCTGTCGTCGGCTCAGAACCGGCTGCGCGACAACTGGCGGCCGCCCAAGGGCACCGGCAGGCATGTCCGCGTGACCCGCGCGCCGGGGCTGGTCAGGGCGGTCCACCGGCGGCAGGAGGAACTGGCCGGGCACGTGGTGGCGGTCCCGCCACCGCCCGCCAGGTTCGCCATGCCCGAGCTACCGGGCGGGCGTACGGCGATGGAACTCTACGACGAACAGCTCGCCAGGGCGGGGACTCCGGGGCCGGGGCTGGGCGAACTGGGCCTGCTCGCCGGATACGACCGGCACCGGCCGGTGGCCCAGCTGTCGGTCGGCGCGCGGCGGCGGCTGGACCTGGCATTGGTGCTGGCCCGCCGCCCGCACGTGGTGCTGCTGGACGAGCCGACCAATCACCTGTCCGCCACGCTCGTCGACGAGCTGACAGTCGCGCTCGGCGCCACGCCGGCCGCGGTGGTGATCGCCACGCACGACCGGCAGTTGTCGCGGGATACGGCGTCCTGGCCGCGGCTCGCGTTGTGAGCCGTCAACCGCGGTGGGCGATGGTGTAGCGCACGGTCTGTGCCAGCACCACGCTCCCGTCGGGTTCGCGCAGTGGTTCGAGCTCCGCGAGCACGGCCTGGCGTACGGCGTCGAGGCGGTCTTCCGGGACCAGTTCCCAGAACATCCGCTGGCCGTGCGACCAGGACCAGGTGATCCAGTGCCCGGGGTCGGCGAACTTCACCGGATAGACGCGTTCCACGGACGTGACACCGGTGAAGCCCGCCGAGTCCACGGCCTGGTCGAAGCCCTCGAGGGTGGCGAACAGGCCGGATCTGATGGCGAGGGTCCAGGCCAGCTCCGGCGGTACGAACGGTTTGAACACTTCGCGCACGGCCGCCCACCGGGGATCGTCCGCGCCGAACGTGGTCATGCCCAAGCGGCCGCCCGGCTGGAGCAGGCGATGCCACGACCGCAGACCGGCGACCGGATCCGGTAGGAAGAACACCACGAAGGACGCGAGGACCACATCGAAGCAGGCGTCGGCCAGCGTCGGTTCTTGGGCGTCCATAAGGGAAACCGAGGCATTGGCCAGCCCGCGGTCCTCGATGTCCTTCGCGGTGCGCTCGATCATCGCGGAGGAAAGGTCGATGCCCTGCACCGATCCGCCCGCGCCGACCCGCTCGGCCGCCGGGAACAACACCGCGCCACGTCCGCAGCCGACGTCCAGCACCCGCTCACCGGGGGCGACCCCGGCGCGATCGAGCAGTTCGCGCGCGAACGCGCCGAAGAAGTCGACGCCGAGGGCGTCGTAGGTTTTCGCCGTCCGGTCGAACAGCTGCGCCATCGCCTGCCGGGTATACGCGCTCATGCGCAGGACGATGACCCGGCGGAATGCCGTTGTCAAAGGAAGGGCCGGGATTTGTCATCCCGTGCCGATCGGCGGCGACGCGAGCGCTGAGCTGCCGGCTAGAAGGCTCGGGACAACTGGGAGAGGACGATCAAGCCGCAGATGATCAGGTTCTTGACCTTGTGGTCGACCAGGATGGCCACGAATTCGCGGATGGTGGCGCTCGGCCAGAAGTACCAGGCCGTCGGCGACCCGATGACCTGGCCGTGCACCTTGGCGCGGCGGGCGACGAGGGCGGCGCGGAGCACGTGGAAGTTGTTCGTGACCACTGTGCACCGATAGTCCGCCTTCTCCCGCTTCATGATCTCGGCGCTGAAAGTAAGATTCTCGAACGTCGTCCGAGACTGATCTTCCAGGCGGATCCGCTCCCTCGGCAGCCCGGTCTCGACCAGATAATCGGCCATGGCATGGGATTCCGGCAGGTCCTCGTCAGGACCTTGCCCGCCCGACGTGACCACCATCGTCTCCCGGCCACGGCGAGCCTCCGCGTCCACGACGCGTTTGGCCCGCTTCAGGCGGCTGGCCAGCAGCGGCGGCACCTGGTGGCCGTCCAGCAGCCCCGAGCCCAGCACCACGATGAAGTCCACGCCCTTCTCGGGGCCGATACGGCCGTAGACGATCGAGTACAGGAGGAAGCAGACGAAGAGGAACGAGACGTAGACGATGATTCCGTTGAGACTGCCCCTGAGGATGTCGAGCGGCTCCCAGGCCAGTTGCGTGACCGTGGCGTTGAACACGATCAGCAGGCAGATGCCGACCCCGGTCAGCAGCGACAGCACGTTGGCGAGCCGGCGTCCCTCGCGGCGGAGCATGGTGATCCCGTTGCAGATCAGGAAGACCGTCAACGCGAGGGTCGTCGGCACGATCAGCAGGACCACCCCCAACGTGACCACGCCCGCCGCGTCGGGCGACACCGAGGCGAGCAGCGCGATGAGGGTGATGCCGAGGAACAGGAGCGCGAAGAAGAGGTAGAAGCCGTTCCGTAGCTGGCGTCGGTCGCGGAGGAAGCTCACCAGGAACGCCGCGCAGCACAGTGCCGCGATGGCGAAGGGAATTGCGGCGGCCTTCACGAGATCTCCAGCCTTCGGACTATGCGAGCACTCATGTATCGGCACGCGGTGCGGCGGCATTGAAGCACACGGTAGCGGCGCTGGTGGCGACGACGGTCGGCGGGTCGGCTTTCCTTGCCCGACAGGGGGAAACGGTGTAGCCGCTTGACTCGGGATGGCCGGTGCGTCGGCGACAGTCTCACCCTCGGCATGGTCGGGATCCAGCGGAGTTACCGCGCCCGCTGGACCGGCCGCTCGTCCCACACCGGTTCCATCGTCTCCCGCACCTTCCCCTCGGTGCCGAACACGAGGAACCGGTCGAAGGATCGCGCGAACCACCGGTCGTGCGTCACCGCCACCGTGGTTCCTTCGTACGCTTCCCGTGCCTGCTGCAACGCTTCCGCCGAGGCGAGGTCGAGGTTGTCGGTCGGCTCGTCGAGCACCCCGGCCCGCCACTGATGGTCACCGAGCCGCCGTCGGGCTTGAGCTCGCCCGAGATCAGCCGTAGCAAGGTCGTCTTGCCCGCCCCGTTGGCGCCGACGAGCGCGCAGACGGCTCCGGCGATCGCGCAACGCAATATCTCCGGTAAGGTCGGTGACGTGGAGCGAACCTACTTCGGCGTGCGGCTCAAGCTGATGCTTGCGCTGTTCCTGCCCGAGTTGTTCGTCGTCCTCCCGGTCGTCGGCGGGGTCAACCCGCTGAGCCTGGTCACCGCGCTGACGGCGTCGGTGGCGGTCGCCAACCCGCTCGGGCTGGCCGCCGCCTTGACCGCGTCGCTCGCCGTCATCCTGCTCGCGCTCGCGGCGCATCTCCGGCTGGAGCCGACGGCCGCCGCGATGAAGGTGCGCGCCATCAGCCTGCGCGAACGCGCGCAGTTGTTCTTGAGCCTGCGCGATCCCGACGCGCGCGGCCGCGTCCGGCCACGCGCTCCGTCACGGGGCATCGTGGCTGCCTGACTTCTCCTCGTTCGAAGGTGAGGCAGTCACTCCTGCCCACGCACCTTCAAACGACGGAGTGACCTGGTCATGTTCGATGCCTTTCTCTACCCTGTTTCCGCGATTCTCTGGTTCTGGCACAAGGTTTTCGGCGCCGTGGCGAGCCAGGACTCAGGCGTGGCCTGGGTGCTTTCCATCGTGTTCCTCGTCTTCACCCTGCGTCTCCTGCTGGTCAAACCCGCGCTGGGCGCGCTGCGCGCGGGCCGCCGCACACAGGCACTCGCCCCGCAGCTGCAGAAGATCAAGGAGAAATACGGCAAGGATCGCCAGCGGATGGCGAAGGAGATCCAAAAACTGCACGCCGACAACGGTTCCAGTCCGCTGGGCGGCTGCCTGCCGGCGCTGGTCCAGCTGCCGGTGTTTCTCTCGCTGTACTGGGTACTGCGTGATTTCACCCCGGATGCCCAGTCGAACCACGTGTTCGATCGTGCCGGGGTGGAGTCGTTCCTGAACGCCGACCTGTTCGGCGCGAAGCTCGGCAACTGGCTTTCGCAACCGGCGACGGAGCTGGCCGCGTTCGGCACCGACCACGCCCATATGATCGCCGTCGGGGTACCGCTGATGCTGATCGCGAGCCTGGCCACGTTCTTCTCGATGCGCTCGAGCCTCACCCGGCAGACCACGACCGCTCCGCAGGCAGCGGGGATCGCCAAGCTGATGATGTACCTGGCGCCGCTCGGGATGCTGGTCTCGGGTTCGTTCTTCCCGGTGCCGATCGGTGTCCTGCTGTACTTCCTGGCCACCAACGGGTGGACGTTGGGGCAGCAGCATTTCCTCACCAAGGTCGTCGACGGGAAGAGGCGGCCCGGAAGGTGGCGAAGCCCAAGGTGACGGGTCCTCGGCCCGGGCAGAAACCCCAGCGGCGCTAGTGTCCTGAGTCCTGCTGCTTGGGCCCTCCTGCGTCACCGGGTGGCGTCCCAGGCGTACTCAGGAGCACGCGAGTGCGGCGAACGGGCCGGTCACCGAGGTGGTCACCGTGCCGTCACCAGATGCGTACTTCGTAAACCCGGACGGTGCCAGAGAAGCCGACGCCCTGCCAACAGCCGAGGTTCGACGATTCGTAGCGGCCATTGCGTTCGTAGTTGACCGTCACCTTGTTGTTGCCCGAGAAGATGTTGTAGACGCCGCCGATATCGGTGCCCGTGACACCCGAGTTGGCGAAGCACCTGTTGGTGCCCATTCCGTTTCCGAACGAAATGTCCAGCTTCACGAAGTCATCCCGATTTCCACAGCTGACCTGACCGATGGCGAAGGCGCTCGCCGGAACGGCCACGAACAGTCCGAGTGCGGCGGTGCCTACGACCGCAAGCCTCTTGAGACCATTTCGCATTATGGCTGCATTTCCTTTCTCGCATGGATGGTCACCTCTCTCGCTTCGTTGGCCGCGAAGGGTGAAACAAATCAAAAATGGGTTCTCGGTGCTTTCCAGTGCTCGAGAGCGAGCTTATCTTCCCGTGCGCGGCACGGAATGAAACGTCCGTGACGCTGCCTGTTTCGTGTTCTGTCGTTGCCCGAAAAGGCAGGAGGGGTGTGACCATGACCTCAGTCCGAGGACGGAAAAGGTCCAAGAACTGTTCGGTACCGGCGTGTCGGGCAAAGCTTGATCAGGAATCATCTCGCTCTGCCTGGGAACTGTTCCCTGGCGGGTGGGTGTTCCCGGCGCCGTCCGGCGCCGTCCGGCGCCGGGAACGCGTTGCCGCGGGTCAGCGCTTCCGCAGGTAACGGCCCGTCAGCGACGCGGGGTCCTCGGCCAGCGCCGACGGCGTGCCCTCGAACACGACCGTCCCGCCGTCGTGACCCGCGCCCGGCCCGATGTCGATGACGTGGTCCGCGTGCGCGATCACGCGCTGGTTGTGTTCGATCAGGACGAGGGTCGCGCCGTCGTCGACGAGGTCGTCGCAGAGCGCGAGGAGCCTGTCGACGTCGCTGCCGTGCAGCCCGGCGGTGGGTTCGTCGAGGACGAGGCGCAAGTCGGCCGCGGGGCCCGCGTCGGCGAGGTGGCGGGCGAGGAGGAGCCGTTGCCGTTCGCCACCGGACAAGGTGTCGAGGCTCTGTCCGATCGTCAGGTAGCCGAGGCCGACCTTCTCCAGCCACAGCAGCCGCCGCGCGATGGGGGAGTCCTCGCCGAACAGGGCGGCGGCATCCGCGGGGTTCATCGCCATGACGTCGGCGATGGTGCGGCCGTTCAGCCGGGCGGCGAGCGTGTCCGGATTGAACCGGGTGCCGCCGCAGGCGTCGCAGCCGGTTTGGACGTCGTCGAGGAACGCCAGGTCGGTGATGATGACGCCCTTGCCCTTGCAGACGGGGCAAGCTCCCCGGCCGTTGGCACTGAACCACGACGGATGCTTCCCGGTCGCCTTGCCGAAGGTGTCGCGGATGGGTTCGGCGACGCCGATCACCGTCGCGGGGGTGGAGCGGATGCCGCCGCGCAGCGGAGCCTGTTCGACGACGACGAAATCGGGATGCCGCCGGGGGAGTTCGTCCGCGATCAGGGTGCTCTTGCCGGAGCCGGCGACCCCCGAGACGACGGTCAGGACGCCGAGCGGCACGTCGACGGTGACGTCACGAAGGTTGTGACTGCTCGCGCCGGAGATCGTCACGGTTCCCCGGGCGGTGCGAGTCCGCTGCCGGAAGCGAAGCGGAGCACGCAGGACCCTGCCGGTTTCGGTGCCCGTCGCGGCGAGTTCGCCCGGACCGCCTTCGAACTGGACGCGACCGCCGTCGGCGCCGCCGGCGGGTCCGAGGTCGATGACGTGGTCGGCGGCCGCGATGACCGCGGGGTGGTGTTCGACCACGAGGATCGTGTTGTGCGCGTCGCGGAGTTCGGCCAGCAGTTCGAGCAACCGGTGCACGTCATGCGGGTGAAGGCCGGTGCTGGGCTCGTCGAACACGTAGCAGACGTCGCTGAGCGCGCTGCTGAGGTGACGGACGATCTTGACACGCTGGGCTTCGCCGCCGGACAGCGTCCTCGATTCCCTCGACAGGCTGAGATAGCCGAGGCCGACGGAATCCAGTGCGTCGAGGCGTTCCCGGATCGCCTCCACCAGCGGCGCCACAGCCGGATCGCGTACGCTCGCGACGACCTCGCGCAGGTTGCCCACCGGCAGCGCCGACCAGTCCGCGATGGACTGCCCGTCGATCAGGCTTTTCCTGGCCGCCTCGGCGAGGCGGGTCCCCGCGCAGTCCGGGCAGGTGCCGCGGGTGACGACTTCGGCGAGCCCTTCCTGCTCCTCGGTGGTGAGGCGTGAGGGCGTCTTGCGCAGATACGAATCCCTCAGCCGCGGAAGGATTCCGTCGAACATGCCGTGCTTGGGATACTCGGAGCCGGGGTCGTCGAGGGATAGTCCTTCGGCGTGCAGCAGGGTTTCGACCTTCGCCGCAGGCAACCGGCCCAACGGGACATCCGGGTCGACGAGTCCGGAGTGGACGAGCCGCTTCCACCGGTAAGTCCCAGGGGCGAACGTCGGGAAGCGTACGGCGCCTTCGCGCAGGCTCCGCGCGGGGTCGAGCAGCCGGTCGAGATCGATGTCGTCGACCACGCCGAGCCCTTCGCACCGCGGGCACATCCCGCTGGGATCGTTGAACGAATAGGCGGGCGAGAATCCGGCGCCCGGCTCTCCGAGGCGGGAGAACAGCAGGCGCAGCAACGGCGCGATGTCGCTCGCCGTGCCCACCGTGGACCGCGTGTTCCCGGTGAACCGCCGTTGATCCACGATCGTGGTGAAGACCAGCCCGTCGATCCGGTCGACGTCGGGGGGCGGATGCTGGGGGAGCCGGTTCCGGACGAAGGCGGGATAGGTTCCGGTGACCAAACGTTCGGCTTCGGCAGCGATCGTGTCGAAGGCCAACGACGACTTTCCCGAACCCGAGACGCCGGTGAACACCGTCAGCTTGTGCTTCGGCACCCGCACCGACACCTCGCGGAGGTTGTGCGTCCGGGCTCCTTCCACGGTGATCCACTGGCCGCGTTCAGTCCGTACTTTCGCCATGAAGCCAGGCTACGATGAGATGTGGCCGGTTTGCGGCCACAATTATCTCAAGGTGGGAGGCGCCGTGACGGCACCACGAGAACGGATGCTGCGGCTGCTGTCACTCCTGCAGACCGGCCGCCAGTGGCCCGCCGCCGAACTCGCGACGGCCATGGAAGTCCCGCCGCGCACGCTTCGCCGGGACATCGACCACCTCCGCACTCTGGGCTATCCCGTGGAGAGCGCCCGCGGTCCGGGTGGCAACTACCGTCTCGTCGCGGGCGGCGCGCTGCCGCCGCTCATGCTGGAACACGACGAGGCGATCGCCACCGTGCTCGGGCTGCGCCTCGCCGCGGCGGGCGGAACCGGCATCGACTTCACCGCCGAATCGGCGGACCGCGCCGCCGCGAAACTCCGCCGCGTCCTCCCGGCGGCCCTGCGCCGGCGGACCGACGAAATGCTCGCCGCGGTCGAGTTCGGAAGCGGTGAACAGGCGCGGGTCGCCCCTGACGTCCTGAACGTCCTCGCCGCGGCGATCGCGGCTCGCCGATGCATCGAGTTCGCGTATACGGCGAAAGGGGGCCCGTCGTCCCGGACAGTCGAGCCAATGCGCCTCGTCCAGCTCGGTAAGCGGTGGTATCTCTACGCGTGGGACCTCGGCCGGCGGGATTGGCGGAGTTTCCGGCTCGACCGGATCACCGCGCCGAAGACGACCGAGGTGGCGTTCGAGCCTCGTGCCCTGCCCGTCGACGACGTCGCGGCGCATCTCCAAGAACGCTTCCACAGCCCGAAATCGCTCCGGGTCACGCTGACCCTGCACGTCGGCGCGAGTGAGGCCGCGGCCCGTCTCCACCGGATCGACGGGAGTTTCGAAGCCCTCGGCGACCACCGCTGCCGGTATGTCGCGTATGTGGATTCGTTCGAATGGCTGGCCGTCGTCCTGACCCTGACCGACATCGGCTTCACCGTGGAGGAACCGGCCGAGTTCGGCGAGTACCTCGCGCGGACGGGGCGGCGCCTGCTGTGGGCGACCGAGCCCGGCACCTCGTGAGTGTTAAGGACAATTCTCTCGAGAATTAGGGCAAAGCGTGTCTCGCTGCCCCCAATGTGGCACTGGGGACATCAGGCCTGCGGTGTGTCGTGCCGCGTGAAGGCCTCCTTCCCTGCTTTGAGGGTCAGGGTCTCGGCAAAGTCGCGGAGCCGCTGGTCACCGCTGGTGGTAAGCCGGGCTTGACATCGCTAGTGCCTGCCAGGGCCGAGTGGGGAGGTGGGACCTTGGACGTCCGAACTCTCCCCCGCTCGGACGTGTGCCGGAGGGGCATGTCCCTGAACCTCTGTTGAGCAAGCTCCGCACCCGGTGTGACCTCGAGACGATGTAGTCCTCGATCGGCCTGCTGATCTTCACCGGAGTCGGGTTCGGCGCCGCGGGGTCTCTTTCGCCACTGGCCACGATGGGGCTGGCGTCGCTCATCATGGCTCCTGCGGTGGGTCACCAACGGCAGCCGTCCGGGCAGATCACTCGCTGACGGGCCGGCTGGCCTCAGGCGTCACCCGCCTGGGGCCACTGCTGGCCGCGGCTCCAGGAGTCCAGCACCATCAGGGTCTTCGTCCCCGTCACCTGGTGATGCCGCCGGATCTCGTCGATGGTGTGCTGCAGGTGGCCCATGTCCCGCACCCGCAGCCAGACGAGCGCGTCGGGGTCACCCGCGATGGTGAACACGGCCTGGGCTTCCGGCATCCGGGTGGTCGTCCGGACGATCTCGCCGACCTTGGTGGTCCCGGTGAACCGCAGTTCGGTGAACGCCTCGATGGCCCAGCCGAGTTTGGCGTGGTCGATCTGGACGGTGTAGCCGACGATGACGCCGTTCTCCTGCATGCGGTCGATGCGGCGTTTGACCGCGGCGGTGGACAGCGTGACGCGGGCCCCGATGTCGCCGAGGGTGCGCCGGGCGTCTTCCCGCAGGAGTTCGAGGATTTCGCGATCGGTCTCGTCGATGAGCTGGTCCGCCATGAGCCGGATGGTACGCAGACGCAACAGATATCGGCCAGTGGTGAGGATGGGCTGGATATTTTGCGCGATCGATGTCAATAGACTTCCGCTTGTTGCGGCGACCCGGGAGTTCGGGTCTTCTGTCGTGACATCACGTGGGGGTGCCGAAGGAGGCAGGTCGGTGGAGCAGTTCACGTTGGAGGACCGGTATCTACGGGAAGACGGCACCGTCTACCTCAGCGGGGTACAGGCGCTGGTCAGGATGCTGTTCGACCGGGTGCGGCACGACCGCGCCGCCGGTGCGTCCCCGGCGGTGTTCGTCTCCGGCTACGAGGGGTCCCCGCTGGCCGGGTACGACCTCGAACTCGGCCGACGGTCGGTCCTGCTCGACAACCACGACGTCGTGCACCGCCCTGGCCTGAACGAGGAACTCGCCGCGACGGCGGTGATGGGCAGCCAGCTGACCGCATCGGTCGGCTCGTCGCCCGGCGGGGTCACCGGGTTCTGGTACGGCAAGGCACCCGGTCTGGACCGGGCGACGGACGCTTTGCGGCACGCCAACCTCGCGGGCACCGATCCGGCGGGCGGCGCGGTGGCGCTGGTCGGCGACGATCCGAACGCCAAGTCGTCCTCGGTGCCCTGTGCCTCCGAACTCGCGCTGGCCGACCTGTCCATGCCGGTGTTCTTCCCGTCCGACTCCCAGGACGTGCTGGACTTCGGCCTGCACGCCGTGGAACTGTCCCGGGCGAGCGGGCTGTGGTCGTCGATGAAACTGGTGGCGAACGTGGCCGACGCCGCGAGCACCGCCCACGTCCGGCCACAGTGGACGCCGCCGGAGCTGGCGCTGCCCGCCTATCGGCATAAGCCCAGTTCCCGGCTGCTCGGCACCACGCTGATGGCGCTCGAACGCAGTCTCTACACCGAACGCCTGCCGCTGGCCGTCGAATACGTTCGCGCGAGCGGGGTCAACCGGATCGTCCAGGAAGGACCCGCGGACCGCGTCGGCATCGTCACCGCCGGAAAGTCCTATCTGGACCTGATGCAGGCGTTGCGGTTGCTCGGCCTGGACTCCGACGCGTTGTCCCGGCACGGGATCCGGATCCTCAAACTCGGCGTCATCCATCCGCTCGAACCGTCGATCATCCGCCGGTTCGCGGACGGCCTCGCCGAGATCGTCGTGGTGGAGGAGAAGCGTTCCTTCGTCGAATCGGCGATCAAGGAGGTGCTCTACGGTACCGCCGGAGCGCCGGCCGTCCACGGCAAGACCGGCCCGGACGGCCGCACGCTGTGCACCGAACTCGGCGAACTCGACCCGGACGCCGTCGCCAGGGTGCTGGCCGGACGGTTGACCGCGCACCACGAGATCCCGTCGGTGACCGCGTGGCGGGGACAACGGCGGCGTGAGCGCATCTCGGTGCCGTTGCTGACCAGGACGCCGTACTTCTGTTCCGGCTGCCCGCACAACTCCTCGACCAAGGTGCCAGAGGGAACCGTGGTGGGCGGCGGCATCGGCTGTCACGCCATGGCGCTGTTCATGGAACCAGAACAGGTCGGCGACGTCGTCGGACTGACGCAGATGGGCGGCGAGGGCGCGCAGTGGCTCGGGATGGAGCCGTTCGTCGAGGCCTCGCATTTCGTGCAGAACATCGGCGACGGCACCTTCACCCATTCCGGCAGCCTGGCGGTGCGGGCTGCGGTGGCCGCCGGGGTGAACATCACCTACAAGATCCTCTACAACGCGACCGTCGCGATGACGGGCGGCCAGGACGCCGTCGGCGGCCTCCCGGTGGAGCGGCTGGCGTCGCTCCTGCTGGTCGAAGGCGTCGCCAGGGTGGTCATCACCAGTGACGAGCCGAAGCGGTTCCGCGGCGTCCGCCTGCCCGACGGTGTGGAGGTCCGGCATCGCGACGAACTGCTGCGTACCCAAGAGGAACTGGCGGCCGTTCCCGGGGTGACGGTGCTCATCCACGACCAGGAATGCGCCGCGGAGAAGCGCCGCAAACGACGTCGCGGCAAGCTGGCCACCCCGGCGGCCAAGGTCGTGATCAACGAGCGGGTGTGCGAGGGGTGCGGCGACTGCGGTGAGAAGTCGAACTGCCTGTCGGTGCAGCCGGTCAGCACCGAGTTCGGTCGCAAGACCACGATCCATCAGTCCTCGTGCAATGTGGACTATTCGTGCCTGGCGGGGGACTGTCCCTCGTTCATGACGGTGGTGCCCACCGGGCGGAAGCAGCGGCGGCGGATGGGGGAGATCACCGCGGCCGAGCTGCCCGAGCCCGAGACCGCAGGCACCGACTTCACCGTGCGGATCACCGGGGTCGGCGGGACCGGCGTGGTCACCGTCGCGCAGATCCTCGCCACCGCCGCCGTGCTCGAAGGCAGGCAGGTCCGGACGCTGGATCAGACCGGGCTCTCGCAGAAGGGCGGCGCCGTCGTCTCGGATCTGAAGATCACCGCCGAGCCGACCCCGCAGGCCCCGAAACTCGCGGCCGGGGAATGCGATCTTTACCTGGCCTGTGACGTCCTCGTCGGCGCGGACCCGGTGCATCTGACGGTCGCGGATGCCGGCCGTACCACCGCGGTGGTCTCCACGACCGAGGTGCCGACCGGCCGGATGGTCGTCGACACCACCGTGTCCTTCCCCGACGCGGCGACCGTGCGGGGCGCGATCTCGGAGAACGCGGCGCGAACCGTGGTGCTCGACGCCCGCGCGCTGGCGGAGACCCTGTTCGACGACGACCAGTTCGCCAACATCCTGCAGCTCGGCGCGGCCCACCAGACCGGCGCCATCCCGCTGGACGCGGCCAGCCTGGAACGCGCGATCGAACTCAACGGGGTCGCGGTCGCGGGCAATCTGCAGGCTTTCCGGCGCGGCAGGCAGCTCGTCGCCGATCCCGACGGACTGCACGCGGCGGTCACGCCTCCCGCCGTCGCCGCGATCCCGGCCCCGTCGGAGGCCACTCTCCGTACCCGCGCGCTCGTGCACGCCGAGCCGGGTTCGGAACTCGCGCGCCTGCTGGACATCCGCGTTCCCGAACTCGTTCAGTACCAGGACATTCGCTACGCGCGGGAGTACGCCGAGTTCGTCGAACGCGTCCGAGTGCTGGAAGGTGACTCGACCACCGTCACCGAAGCGGTGGCGCGCAACCTGCACAAGTTGATGGCCTATAAGGACGAATACGAGGTCGCGCGGCTTTCGCTCGACCCCACCGTGCTCGCGGGGATCGAGGCGGAGTTCGGCGTGGGCAGCCGCTACGCCTACCGGCTGCACCCGCCTGTTCTCCGCGCACTCGGGATGAAGCGGAAGATCGCACTGGGTAAGGGTTTCCGTCCGGTATTCGTCGCATTGCGCGCCGCGCGGAAACTGCGTGGCACGCGCTGGGACCCGTTCGGCAGGGCAGGGGTCCGGCAGGTGGAACGGGAGCTCGTCGTTCAGTACCGGGAGACGATCCTCGCCGCTTTCGGCACCGTGGACGCCGATCGCGGCAGGCTGCTGGCCTTGGCCGAGCTGCCCGATCTGGTTCGCGGCTACGAAGACGTGAAATTGGCGAACGTCGAGGCTTACCGCCGGGAACAGTCGGCGCTCCTCGCCGAACTCGTGCCGGGAGACAGGCTCAGCGTAAGCGGGTGAGTAGGCCCGTCGGCACTGAGGCCGGAGATGTCGGCACTGCGGGATATTGAGAGGTGAAGCAAAGGTGTCGTGTTCGAGTGCGGTGCCGGTCACCGGTTCCGCTGCCGGACCGCGACCCTCACTGTGTGGATTTTGGGACGTCAGATGACCCAAAATCCACACAGTCCCTATCTTCACACACCCGCATCCGACGCCACCTTACGGCGTCTGCACCTGCTGATCAGTGACCTGGATGGGCGGCGACATCGCCGGCGACACCAGAGATGTCGCCGCCGTCAGTCCCCGTCCAGTCCCAAGAGGACGGTGAGGCCGCGCAGGCAGTCCTCGAAGACCGGCTCCAGGTCGGTGTAGGCGAAGTCGAGTTGGTGCAGGACTTCCATGCACAGCAGGCCGTACAACCGAGTCCAGCAGGTCAGGAAGACGTACGCGGCCTCCGGGGGGAGACGCGCTTCGATGGTGGCGGAGTAGGCGGTCAGCTGCTTGCGGAGCGCCGGGGAAAGATCGGCCGGATCGGGTACCGGGAAAGGCCGGGTCCGCCACAGTTCGGCGGTCAGTTCGAGCAGGACGAGTTCGAACCGTTGCCCGGCCTCGTGCCGGGGTGAGCTCTGATCCAGGTCGGACGGGGTGATCGGGCTGGCGAAGATCCAGCCGAACTCGGCCGGATTGGTGATCGCCCAGGTGCGCATGGCCCGGCACACCTCGAGGATGCGACGGCCGGTCGGCGCATCGGCGTCGACGTCGCGGGCCTGTTCCAAGGCGGCGGTCAGTTCGCGGAAGAAGTCGGCGGTCACGGCACCGATCAGCTCGTCGTGACCCGCGTAGTAGTGGTACAGCGCGGGGCCGCTCATGCCGACCTGCCGGGCGACCGCGTTGATGGTCACCGCGGCCGATCCCTGCTCGACCAGCAGGGTGCGCACGGCCGCGTGGATTTCCTTCAGCGCGTCCTGGCGCCTTCTCTCCCGCCTGCTGCTCGGGCTGTCCGCCATCGCCGCCTCATCTCGTCGCACTGTTGACATCCTAGAGCACCTATGTTTCCTTAATGACGCTAAGATAGCCTAGAGCCATTAAGGAGATCTCGTGGAGTGTTGGTGCGGCCGATGAAGGTGACCATCGTGGGCGGCGGTATCGGCGGACTGACCGCCGCAGTCGCGTTCCATCAGCGCGGCTGGGAGGTCGAGGTTCTCGAGCGCGCACCCGAATTCACCGAGCTCGGGGCGGGGCTTTCGATCCAGCCCAACGCCCTGCGCGCGCTGGACGCACTCGGTCTGGGTGATCGTCTTCGCTCCGGCGGACTGGCCGACCCGTTCGCGGGTGTCCGCCGTGCGAATGGGCGATGGCTGTTCCGCAACGACGTCGCCGACCTGAAGCACCGGTTCGGCCAATGGGCGACCGTGCACCGCGCCGACCTGATCGACCTGCTCGTCGAGGCCCTGCCCGCGCGGGCGCTGCGGCCCGGCACCGACGTGCGTGAGGTGCGGCCCGACGGCGTCGTCGTGCACAGCGGTGGCACCGCCGCCGCCGACCTGGTCGTGGGCGCCGACGGTGTGCACAGTGCGACCCGGCGGTCCCTGTGGCCCGATGTACGCGGACCGCGCTACGTCGGGTACACCACTTGGCGCTTCATAGTCCCTCCGCACCCGATCACCGGAAGCGTGGAAACCTGGGGCCGTGGCGAACGGTTCGGGCACCTTCCGATGCCTGACGGCCGCGTCTATTGCTATCTGATGGCCAACGCCCCCATCCGTTCGCGCACCGGTCTGGACCAGCTACGCGAGCGGTTCGCGGGCTGGCACGATCCCATTCCCGTACTGCTGGCGGCGGCGCGGGAGGACACGGTGTCGCAGCACGACAGCCACCAGCTGCCGGAGTTGCCCACCTACGTGTCCGGCACGGTCGCTCTTCTCGGCGACGCCGCTCATGCCATGACGCCCAACCTCGGGCAGGGCGCGTGTCAGGCACTCGAGGACGCCGTCACGCTCGCTCTCGCCGTCGACACGCTCGGCGTGCCCGCGGGTCTGGAGGAATACGACCGTTCCCGTCGGCCGCGGACGCAGATGATCGCCCGCCGCTCCCTTCAAGTCGGGGCTCCCGCGCACTGGACTTTCCCGCCATTGATCGCCCTACGCGACGCAGTGCTTCCTCGCCTGCCCAGATCCTTCTTCGAGCGCTCACTCGTCCCCGCTTACACCTGGACTATCTGACAAACCGTCGTCGGAGTGATCACGATGACTTTCCGGCTGCTGGACGCGCCCGTGGTGAAGGAAACACTGGCGAAGTCGCCGGGCGTGCCGGCGGTGATCACGTCGGGATGGTTCTTCGACGAGGTCGTGCGCAACAGCGCGGTCGCGGATCCGGCGACGTTCCGTCAAGTGCGGGTGGTGGTGAAGGAGACCGCGGCGGTGGCGTGGGTCAGCCGTCCGGACCATCCCTGTCCAGCTGATCACGAAGTGCCTGCCGTCACCCCGCCGAAGCAGGCGGAACCGGAACGGGACGGCGGGGCGGTCACGATGACCGCGACCTCGTCGGACAGCGGCACGGTGTATCAGGCCGCGCGCGACCAGGAAAGTTCGCGGGCCTGGTCGGGGGTCCATGATCGTCCACCACCGTTGCAGGCTTGGCGCAGCTCGGGCATGTCTTTCCCTTTCGGAGGAAGACAGGATGCCAGTTATGGCAGAGGCTTTTGGCCACTGTTACTGCGCGTGCAGCGTATCCGGCGGCGAAGAAGAACGGCCCGAGCCCGTTTGCAGGAGCCAGGTCATCGGCGTAAGCGACAGCGGGCTCTCAAGGTGCAGCGCGGTCGGCTGGTACACATCGCTGACCACGCCTTATCGAATCGACGTGTCAACGACGGTGCCGTGGTGTGCGTTGGCGATCGCCGGTAGCCGGCTTGCTGGCCGCGGACGTCGTCCGACTATCCGGCCGCTCAGACCCCGGCGTCCTGCTTCCGGCCGCGGCAGTCGCGATCGGTTCTTCGCGTTTCGAGGAATTCATTCGCTACGTAAAGGAATCCAGGTTTGAACTCCAGCGCCATTCGTCTGCGGCTCCGGTGACGTTTTCGACAGCGGCGGTCCGGCCTATGTCCGGAGGTGCATGGTGTTGCGTCTTGGTGTTCCGGTGGGGTCGAGGTAGGCGGGGGCGGTGAATTCGGGGAGTCCGTCTTGGGCGATCTGGACTTTCCATTCGCTGTGGTGGATCAACCGGTGATGCTTGGTGCACAACAGAACCAGGTTGTCGATCTTTGTTTCCCCGTGGTGGCGCCAGAAAACAAGATGATGTGCCGTGCAGCGCGGCACCGGCATATCGCAGCCTGGAAAGGTGCAACCGCCATCGCGGATGGTCAACGCATACTTTTGAGCCAGGGACACGGTGCGTTTGGAGCGGCCGATGTCGAGGGGTTCCCCTGCGGTGCCGAGGACTCCGGGACGGACGCGAGCATCGCAGGCGAGGATTCTCGCATCGGTGACACTGATCGGTCCCACCAGATCCAGGTGTGCTTCACCGATATCCCGGATGAGGTCTTCGTAGGACATGGTGACCAGAATGTGGGTGGCCTCGCCCGCTTGGCCGGGAAGATTGCGGCTGGTGGTTTTCAAGCGCACATAGTCGGTGAAGGCGTCGCCGTAGCGTTCGTCTTGGGTGCGGGAGTCCCGGATCCCGTCGATGGCCTTGTGGGGTTTGGCCATCGGATCGAGGTCGGACTTCAACCGCGCATACGTCTCCAGGTCAAGTCTCGCCTTGAGACCGAGGCTGCCGTCGCGGTGTTTGACGAAACGTAGTTCGGGCCGGGTGTCTTTGGGGTCTTCGTTGCGGGGTTCTTTGCCGTCGGGGTCGAGATGGTCGAGCAGACGACGTCCGGCCTTGGCGATTTCCCGGGGTCCGGCCCGGCGGGCGAGGGCGACGAGCGTCATCTCCCCGGCGCGGACACCGTCGTCGGGGACAGTGGAGGGGATACGGGCGAGGACGCGGATGATGGCGTCGATTTGCCGACCGCCGATCGCGCCCTCCGCGGCGGCTTCAGCGGTCAACGGTGCCAGCGGCGGGACCGGGGCACCGTCGACGGATACCCCGGGGTGCAGTGCGAGGACTCGGTCGGCGCGGTCGTCGGCGTCGCCCTTGATGAGGTGGAAGTCCTCACCGATCAACGCCGACAACGTCGAATGCCCGCTGCATCCACGAATGCCCCGGGTATTCAGTTCCGCCAGTATCGAGTCCTGCTCGAAATCCAGCTGGCGTTTGAGGACCTCGTTTTCCTGTTTTCGGGCGTGCAGCGTCGCAGTATCGGCACGCCACCATTCGGTGCGTGCTGCCTGGGGACTGTTTTCGCTGGCCACGTGATCAACATTACTCGCATTCGAACAAGTGTGCTAGTGGTTA
This sequence comes from Amycolatopsis sp. cmx-11-32, assembly GCF_047608695.1. Lineage (NCBI taxonomy): Bacteria > Bacillati > Actinomycetota > Actinomycetes > Pseudonocardiales > Pseudonocardiaceae > Amycolatopsis > Amycolatopsis sp. cmx-11-32. The sequence goes on from NZ_JADNQN010000007.1 coordinate 73,011, forward strand.
TTTATGTGACGAGCCCAGGTGTATCTTTCACTCGAAAGGGGGCAAAGTGCGACGAGAGCGAATACGCACGGAAACGGTTCGCCATTTTGTGGGCCCGTAAGCGAACCCGCCTAGTGTCGCGTGATCGACACATCCCCCTAAACCCGGCTTGACCGCGTCCGCACGTTCGGCGATGTCTATGCGTACGGCGACAGCTGGCGGGTCGCCTCCACCGCGTCCTTGATCCGGCCTTGCGGCCAGTTCGCCACGGGTAACCCGACGGCGCCGTTCTTCGCCGGCGACCTGAATCTCTCGCTCCGCGTCCAGTCCGAGAACGTCTGCCGCCAGACCGGCATCCTCAGGCCCGTCTGGCTGGAAGCCTGCACCGTGGGCGTCGCCGTACTCGGCCCGCGCCTTCTATATCGATCGGCAACCGAACGTCATCGACGCCAACCCGCCACGTCTAGAAAGGTTCGACCGCAAAGCAGTTTCGGGTACGACGGGCCCGGGCAGACCACGGGCCCGCCGGTTGCTTGGTCTCGTGCACGGGCGGGTGCGAGATCATCGCGTCCGGCGGGGCAGGCTAGGTTGCTCAGGTGAGTCTCCTCGATGTTGTGGCCGAGCGCGACGGCTGGCGATGCTGGGTGTGCGACGAACCGGTCGACGCGGACATGTCGGTGAACGACCCTCGGGGGCCGAGCGTCGACAGCCGGACCGCCGACCGGAAGGCCAAGGTCCCCGAGCGGCTCGCGCATCGCGGGTGCAACACCCGCAAGGGTGCGGTCAAGGTGGTGATCTCTTGGCCGGACCGCCTGCACGTGGTCGAACCCGCACCGCTGATCACCGTCGCCGGGAGGCTGGAGCGCAAGGGGGGTCGCGAGATGGTGGCCCGTTGCCCGACCGAAAAGGATGCCCGAGAGGCGGCGGAGTGGCTGGTGGACCGGTTCTCCCGGCTGGTACCGGGGCTGCCGGTGACTGCCGGTATCGAGCCGGGTGGCGGCCAGTTCCTCGTCATCCTGGCCACCGGCCGTCGCTGACCGGGGTCACCAAGCGCGCCGGTGGCGACAGCGGAACTTCGGCAGTCGGGCCTTCAGACGCTCGCAGATTCCGCGATCGAGCCACAAGCCGTAGCGCGGTTCAGCCGACCCACCCGCAGTACCACGATGCCCAGCCGACCGGAACCTACGACGAAAGCCGATCGGCGGGGAAACGGCGAGAAACCCCCAGATTCGGGGGCTGGCCGTCGTCTGCAAATCGGCCGTTTCGAATGCCTGAACCGTTTTGCCGATGTCGCATTCGGCGACGAGCAGAGTGGCTCCGGCGGCATTGCTCCCGACGGGGACGAGCGCGAGCAGAGGGGTTTCCGCTGTCACCCGCCCGCGCGCAGAACCTGCGAGGTCGGTCCGTCACGTGGATCATGGGGACGTTCCCGCCGCCGCAGCATCGAAGGGGTCGAGATGGCCAAGCCCAACGTCGCCGAGCAATTCGTCCAAGTCCTGCTGCAGGCCGGGGTGGAACGGATCTACGGCGTGGTCGGTGACAGCCTGAACCCGGTGGTCGACGCCATCCGCCGTACCCCGGGTATCGAGTGGGTGCACGTGCGCAACGAGGAGGCGGGCGCGTTCGCCGCGGCCGCCGAGGCCCAGCTGACCGGACGGCTCGCGGTGTGCGCGGGTAGCTGCGGACCCGGCAACACCCATCTGGTGCAGGGCCTGTACGACGCGCACCGCACCGGTGCCCCGGTACTCGCGCTCGCCTCGCACATTCCGTCCGGCCAGATCGGTACCGGGTTCTTCCAGGAGACTCACCCCGAACGGCTGTTCGTCGACTGCAGCGGCTACTGCGAGCAGATCAGTCAGCCCACTCAAATGCCCAAGGTGCTGCGGATAGCCATGCAACACGCGCTGTCCCGCGGCGAGGTTTCGGTGCTGGTGCTGCCGGGAGACGTCGCGCAGCTCGAGGCCACTTCGCCCACCGGGAGCGGGGCACAGGTCACCGAGCACGGGACGGTCATGCCGCCCGAGCCGCAGGTGGCACGGCTGGCCGAGCTGATCAACGAGGCCGAAACCGTCACCCTGTTCGCCGGTGCCGGGGTGCGCGGCGCGCACGCCGAGGTGATGGAGTTCGCCGGCGCGGTCCAGGCGCCGGTCGGCCACAGCCTGCGTGGCAAGGAGTGGATCCAGTACGACAATCCTTACGACGTCGGAATGAGCGGCCTACTCGGCTACGGCGCCTGCTACCGGGCCATGCACGAGGCGGATCTGCTGGTGCTACTGGGCACCGATTTTCCTTATGACTCCTTCCTGCCCCAGGCCAGGACCGTGCAGATCGATCATGACGCGACCCGGCTGGGCAGGCGCACCCCGCTGGAACTGGCCGTGCACGGCGACGTGGGGGAGACCCTGCGAGCCGTGCTGCCGCTCTTGCGGCGCAAGACCGACCGGGCGTTCCTGGACCGCATGCTGCGCGACCACTGCAAATCACTGGAACAGGTCGTCGACGCCTACACCCGCAACGTGGAACGGCACGTCCCCATTCACCCGGAGTTCGCCGCCGACCTCCTGGACGAGCTCGCCGCGGACGACGCGATCTTCACCGTGGACACCGGCATGTGCAATGTGTGGGCCGCCCGTTATCTCACCCCCAACGGTCGCCGCCGGGTCATCGGGTCGTTCCTGCACGGCACCATGGCCAACGCGTTGCCCCACGCCATCGGCGCGCAATTCGCCTACCCGGGACGACAGGTGGTGTCGATGTCCGGCGACGGCGGGCTGGGCATGCTGCTCGGCGAGCTGCTCACCGTCGCCTTGCACGACCTTCCGGTCAAGATCGTCACGTTCAACAACTCCTCGCTCGGCATGGTCAAGCTGGAGATGCTTGTCGACGGCCTGCCCGACTACCAGACCGACCATCAGCCTGTCGACTTCGCCGCGATCGCGCGCGGTGCGGGTCTGCACGCCGAGCGGGTGACCGATCCGACCCGGCTGCGTTCGGCTCTCGAGGTCGCGCTGAGCCACGACGGTCCCGCGCTGGTGGACGTCGTGACCGACCCCAACGCGCTGTCCGTCCCGCCGCACATCACCGCCGGCCAGCTCGGCGGATTCGCCCTGGCCGCGAGCAAAGTCGTCCTCGAAGGCGGTGTCGGCCGGATGATCGACCTCGCCAGGGCCAACCTCCGCAACATTCCCCGGCCCTGAACTCAGCACAGCGACTGGGATGTGTCACGCAGATCGTTGATCCACGCTGGAAGGCCTGTTCCTTCCCCATGGTTCACACGGTGGAAGGGGCCTTCGTCCGATCAGACGACGAACGCGTGATCGCGGCAGGGTACGAGTACGCGGTCAGGCGTTCCGCGAGGTCCGCGTCGCCTTCGTGTGCCGCGACTGGAGCGGTGCCGGAGCGACCGGCAAGCGCGCCCGCGAACACTTCGTTCGTGAAAGCGGCCACCGCCGCCGGCGAGGGAAGAATCTCGATTCCGTGATAGGCCACGGTGATCAGGTCTTCACTGCTGTGCGTTTCGAGTGCGAGGGACCAGCCGTACCGTTCGTCCCACGTGAGCGCGACGTCTTGGGCGGGATGACCGGGAAGTCGTCGGTCCAAGGCGATGTACGCACCGGCAGTCGGCTCGAGTTGGGCGTAGAAGGCGTCGCCGTGCAGTCCGAGTTCCGCGATCACCAGCCGCACATAGCGATGAAGTCCCCGGATGACAGTGTCACCGAATCCCGATTCCATGCTGATAGCCACCTCGCACTCGTCTGGTCTGCGGCGCCGGCTGCTTGACGCGGAATGAGGGGAAGGCCCCGTCCGAGCACAGGATGACCATCCGTTGATCGCTTCAAACCTTCGGCCGGGGGCGGATTCTGCCGGCTTCCAGACGGCGGCCGCTGATCACCGATCCGGTGATCAGCGGCCCGAAACCTACCGAGACGAACTCGAACAAGACCTGCCAGACTTGAGTACCAAGCCCCGTGTTGGCGGCTTACGAACTCGGGGCGAGCCGGCGTCATGACCCGAGCCGATCAGTCGCGGTAGCAACCCCACGAATACGGATCGTAGTAGTTCGTGTACGCGGCATAGGTGTCGCTGCCCCAGTAGGTACGGCAAGCGGCGTTCAAGTCGATACCGGATTGCCGGCCGTCGTGATCGACACAGACCCAGCCATAGACATCCCAGCGAACGATCCCGGAGCGGGCGTGCCCGGTGCGCTGACACCAGTCGTCCAGCGGGAGCCCGCCTACGTAGCTCGAATCGACCGTTACACCGGGTCGGGCGGCGACCGCGCCATTGTCGCTCGCTGCGAACGCGACACTCCCGCTCAGCCCGATCCCGAGTACCGCACCGACGACGGTCATTGCCCGCTTCATCGAATTGCGCATAGCTGACTACCCCAGTTCTCGAAAGGAAATTATTGTTCAACCAACGACACCCAGTGTTGATTGTTTCTCCTTCCAGTAACAGTCGCTTTCACGTCAGGCCGAGTAAGATTTGCGCCATGACCGTCATGGGGGGGGGGCGCACGGGTACGGGTGGCCGTGCCACTGATGGCCGACCTTCCGCTGTTCGAGCTTGCGGTGCCGTGCGAGGTGTTCGGCCACGACCGGCGCTTCGCGGAGCGCACCGTCGAGGCACGCGGATCGCGTCGGTGTGCTCCGGTGCTTTCGTGCTGGCCGCCGCGGGACTTCTGGACGAGCGCAAGGCCACCACACATTGGATGCACGCCGACGATCTGCGGCGCGGCTACCCTCGGGTCACAGTCGACGAACGCGCGCTCTACATCGACGAAGGGGACGTTCTCACCAGCGCGGGAACAGCGGCGAGGATCGACATGTGCCTGGCACTTCACTCGTCAAGTCGGGCTTCCTCCGCTGAAATGGCTGAACCGGCAGCGCCTCACCGCGGCTCGTGAGCTACTGGAAACCACCACGCTGTCCGTCGACAGCATCGCCGCCCGCACCGGCTTCGACAGCGGACATCTACTGCGGCAGCATTTCCACCGGAACCTCGGTACGACCCCCGCCGCCTATCGCCGCACGTTCGGCTCCCGGCACCGCTGAAACGCGTCCGGCTCTCGACGAAGATACGGAGCCGCGTTCGCGGGGTGATCGACCTGAACAGCGGCGGACCACCTCGGCGAGTCGGACTTTCTCGACCTGGACTTCGAGGCGGCCGTAGGCGAAATGCCGTAGCAGTGGTTCGATAATTTGGCCCATCAAAGGATGCTGCTCGCTTCGGAGTATGATGCGTGAGAGTGAACGGTCTCGACAGTGGTCGAGTCATGGCGGATAATCGGATGTGCGCGGCACCCTGCAAGCAAAGCCTTTGTTGCGCTCAGTTCCCTGCTCCCATCATTTGGCGAAAAGGAAACCTATGCATGACGATGATGAGCCAGTAGGTCGGGTGCTCGGTAGGCGGCAGGCGTTGATTCTGCTCGGTGCCGCTGGTGCGACACTCGCTGTCGCTGGATCCACCACGGCCAGTGCCACCACCTCCACCGCAGGAACTCCCGACGTCTGCACGCTGGATTGTGTAGTCAAGCCAGAGCAAATGGAGGGTCCGTACTTCGTCGACGAACGACTCAACCGCTCCGATATCCGCAGTGAGCCGACCACCGGACAACTAGTTTCCGGCACTGCGCTGGTAATCAATTTCACCATTCAGCAAATTCGTCAGCAGTCGTGCACGCCACTGCCGGGAGCGATGATCGACCTCTGGCAGTGCGACGCGTTCGGCCTGTACTCGGACATTCCGTCTCAGGGAAGTTCCGGCCGCCGATTCCTGCGCGGTTACCAGAACGCCGACCAGTCGGGGGCGGCCCGGTTCACTACCATTCTGCCGGGCTGGTATTCGGGGCGCACGCTGCACATCCACGTCAAAATACGCACCGTCGGAACCAACGGCCGGCCGTACGAGTTCACATCGCAGCTTTACTTCACGCCCGAGTTCGGCGCGGCCTATCTGCGGACCGAACCGTACCGGCGGAAAGGCCCGGCCGACACGACCAACAACCGCGACTCGATCTACCGCAACGGCGGCGCCCAGATGCTGCTGCGCCCGCAGCAGGCCGGAAGCGGCTACACGGCGGACTTCGCGATCGGCCTCGACCTGTCGAACACCCAAGTCGGCAGGCCCGATTAGAGCAGGCCCAGTAAGCCACCAGGACCAGAGATCGTGGACGGCGACGGTGAGTTCTGCCTAGTTGTGGCGGCGCGCGTGGCATGGCTGTTTGGGCTGGTCGAAGCAGCATTCTAGGGCGCTATTGTCCCCCTGCGAGGTCGCAGGGGGACTTGCCGTCCGCATTCCCGAGGGGCGCGACAGTCGCTACGTGCTCTGAAAGCCAACAAGCGGTTGCGACGCGAATAGCCCAGTCGCCGGAATTGCAGGTATGGACGGGCTGAAAGGTCGACGCGTTCCGGTGACCCGGTCCTGACTACTTCCGATCTTCACGACGGTAGCGTCCCGCTGTTCGTCGGTCTGCCAGTATGTTGCCCTGTCTTGCGCCAACAGCTGTCGATGACTTTCGACCGCCCGCTTCGCCGCGATCTGGTCCTTACCAACACCAAGAATGCGGCGGTGGGCGGACGGCTTGCCGTCGGGTGTCACTTGCAGCGGTGCTGGCTCGGCACAGGCCCCCGTTACGATCGATGTCTCCTTTCCAGCTCCGGCCAACGAGTTTCGAATGTCCGCCAGATACGGCGGTACTTTTAGGTACAGGGTCGGACAGCGGCCGAACCTCCGCATAACCGGACAGCAGTTGCCGGGCGCGGGCGCGGGCGAGGTCGAACCGGCCGGTAGCTGGAGTTCGCCGCGCCGCCGTCCGCCCGATGACCTCACGGTCGCGAAGCCAGATCGCGACCGGCACGGCGACTACCGCGGTGGACGTTGGCCGACGTCGATGAAGCGGTGCATGGCCTGCGGGTTGTTCACCCAGGAGATGAGCAGGTATCGGCCGGGGACGAGGTCCAGGTGTGCCACGACCTGATTGCCGCCGGCGATCGGGGTTATGCCCCGAGGCTGGGCGATAACGGGGTCGGGACCTTCGCCCCGGATCATTCTTTGCACGTCCTGCTCGGTGGTGTCGGCCCTGACCTGCATAAGGATCGCTTCCTCGTGGGCACCGGTCCTGTTGCGCACCAACAACCTGGCGTGCGCGGCGAGGCGTCCGGGTGCGGAGAATCGCGGCTGACCGTCCGCGCCGATGAAGTGCTCGATGACCTGGTCGAATTCGACAGGTTCGACCTGCCAGTCGCCTTGCACCGTCAGCCGCCTGACGGGGTCTCCTGGATCAGGCTGGGCCAGCGACCGCAGATCCATCAGGTAGTAGGTCCCAGATGTGAGGAACGAGGTGAAGGTTTGAGGCGCGTCGCCCGTCACCGAGACGCCACCGAGGGCGGTGGCCTGCCGGTTCCATTTGCGCACGGCACGCGCACGCTCGACCGGGTCCACGCTCCGCATGACGGTCGTCATGGTCTCCAGGAACGCGGTCAAAGGGACATCGGGGCGCAATCGGACGGCGATCACCCAGCGCGAGGGGGTATTGGGAGTGCCGCGCGGTGTGCTTACCCGGAAGGTCGTGGTACCCGGCGGTAGCGTGGATTCGCCGGGGATGCTGAGCTTGTCCTCATCGGCGATCACCTGCACGGGCGGCCTCGGCTGGACGGGGACTTCGGCCGACGCCGTCGATCCGGGAGCAGGCGTGCCCGCCACGAGGACCACGGCCATCACGATACCGAGCAGCGCCACTCGCCTCACCTGACCAAGCGGGGTTCTGGTGAACAACATGCCGCCAGTCTCCGACCTCGACCAAAGTCGAAGTCAAGACACGACAGGACCGGCATCTTCGGATGCTGACGGCTTCGGAGCGAGCTGTCGTGGCCGCGCAAGCGGTTTTCGCTGAGCAGCATCCGGACGGCGAGGCCGCCGAAGGCCGCGCGTTTGAGCCAAGGACCTTTCGCTGGACGTCTCAGGGGCGCGGGCACATAGCCACGTACACCAGCGCTCGAGACCTGTTGGGTCGGGTCGCTGGTCGCACCCACCCCAAGTAAGCGGACGAAGCTGGGGGAGTGGTCCCTCACCTGCACGCCACCTTCCGTGACGGACAGTCGAAGACGGCACCGAGGCCATCGCCGTCTCATCGCCATTGAACTAGCTCCTGACCAGGCATTTCCTCTGTATTCGCAGGTTCGCGGTCTCCCGTTCCTCCTCGGAGGGGCGACTTCGAACGCGTTCCGGTCGCCTCAACATCGCCAGTTGATCTTTGGATTGCTAGTTACGGAAGTTGCTTCGTGTCTGTCAAAGCTGTTGGATTTCCGGTCGAGCGTGACGCTGTTCTGCAGCTAGTCACGGTGATCATCGGCGTCATCGTGGGGCTGACGTTCCTGTTCGGGTTCGGCGACGTCCTGGCCTTCCTGCCGCCCTCCGTGCGGTCGGGTTGGCCCGACTCTCGTGGTCTGGGCCCGGCGGCTCCACGGTGCCATCCGCGACGGAATGATCAGTTGATGCGCTATCGTGATCGAAGTTGACGTATTTATCCTCGAATACGTGTCGGCGCAGGTCCCGGCCTCTCGGGCGGTATCCCCGAAGGATTCCGATTGTTGCGCCTGGCAAAAAGTCTCTTTGTGCAGTGTTGTGGTTGTCGGCTCCGCGACGTCGAGGTTAGACTTGGTCCGGCCGATCGAGGGGCCTTCGGCCTATCACCTGCGACGACCTGCCGACATCGGTAGGTCGCGGTATCCGCGATGACGCGCAAAATGCCTGCCGTTACTGTATCTGGGGGACTTCTATGCCTGTGGCGAATGGTGATCTTCACGAATCCGTTTCAGAACGCATGACGCACCTGCTCGGCGAGGTGCTGAAAACCCAAAGCATGATCATCATACTGCTTTCCAGAATGCATCCGAAGGAGCAGGCGGAGCCGGCGGAGTTCGTCAAGACGGTGATCGGCTATCCGTTGGACACCGAGGGCGGCCAGGCGGTCGTGGGGACCGTTTCCGGTTCGCGGCAAGGACTGGGTTGCCAGCTCACGCCGCGCGAGCTGGAGGTGGTCCGGCAGCTGGCGGAAGGCAAGTCGAACCGGTTGATCGCCCGGACGCTGGGTATCTCCGAGCGGACGGTCAAGGTGCACCTGAAGACGGTCTTCTCCAAGCTTCGGGTGGCGTCGCGCACGGAGGCGGTTCTGAGCGCCCTGCGGCTGGGCCTGGTGGAAACCGGCAGGTAGAAGCCCTCTTCCGAAGTTCTTGTCTCGAAGTCCACTCCTACGGTGAAGCATTGACGCAACGGTGCGTCTATGCTTATATCGAGACTCAACGTTGCGTATAGGCAAGCGTATGGTCGCCGCTTCGTGAACTTTTCCGCGCCCTCAAAGCCTGATCCCCTGAACCCGCAAGGAGCGCTCCGCGTGTCGAACATCCAGACGTCGCCCGACTTACCGCCTTCCGTCGAGCGCTCGCGTGGCCCGTTGGCGGCGGTCACCGCCTTCGCCTTCTGGGCCGTGATGGTGGGCACCACGGTGCCCACCGCGCTGTACCCGCTCTACAAGTCGCAGTTCGCCTTCGGCTCGCTGGCGGTGACGATCCTGTTCGCCGTCTATGCCGTTGGTGTCGTCGCCGGCTTGCTCGTCTTCGGGCGGGTGTCGGACCAGGTCGGGCGCAAGCCGGTGGTGTTCGCCGCGGTGCTGCTGGCCGCCGTCGCCGCGGTCGTGTTCCTGACCGCGCAAGGCCTGCCCGGCCTGCTCGTCGGTCGCGTGCTGTCCGGTTTCTCCGCCGCTCTCGTCACCGGTGCGGCGACGGCCGGCATCATGGAACTGTTTCCGTTGGCGCGCAAAGGAAGGGCACCTATCGTCACCCTGCTGTCCAACATGGGCGGGCTGGCCTGCGGCAACCTGATCGCCGGACTGCTCGCCGACACCGGGATCGCGCCGCTGCGCCTGCCGTGGATCGTGCACGGCGGCCTGCTGCTGATCGCCCTGGTCTCCCAGGCGTTCGTGCCCGAGACGGTGACCGTCGCCGGCAAGCTGAAGCTGGCCCCGCAAAAACTGCACGTGCCGCGCGAGATCCGCGGCGTCTTCCTGCGTTCGGCCATGACCGGTGGCGCGGGCTTCGCGGTGCTCGGCGTCCTCACCGCGGTCACCGGCATCCTGCTGGCCTCCGAACTGCACCTGACCAGTCCGGCGCTGACCGGCTTCGTCGTGTTTCTCGCGTTCGCCTGCACCGCGCTCGGTCAGCTCGTTCTCCGGCGGATGCGGCCCGCCATCGCCCTGCCCGTCGCGTGTTCGGCCCTGATCCTCGCCTCGGTGCTCGTCGCCCTCGCCGTGCTCGCCGCTTCGCTGACAGCGCTGCTGCTCGCCGCGGTGGCCACCGGTTTCGGCACCGGGATCGCGATCGGCTGCGGCATGCTGGCGATCACCACGGGCGCCGCGCCCCAGCTGCGCGGCGCCGCCGTGTCCACCTTCTTCGCGATCCTGTATGGGATGCTGAGCTTGCCCGCGGTGGGCGTGGGCGTGCTCATCCAGCTGTCCGGCCTGCGGGTCGCGGGTACCACGTTCGCGATCGTGGTCGCGCTGATCGCGGCAGGGGTGCTGCTCAGTCTGACCAGCCAGAAGAAAGCAGCCGAATGACCAGCACACGTCCGTCCACCGGTAAGAACCCCCACGGGCACGCGGGGCCCCGCCGCAACGTGAGCGCCCGACAGGCCGTGCTCGACGCTGCGGACGACCTGCTGGTGGAACGGGGTTTCGCCGGGGTGACCATCGAGGCCATCGCGAACCGCGCGGGAGTCGCCAAACAGACGATCTACCGCTGGTGGAAGTCGAAGGTCGAGATCCTCCTCGACAACCTGGAGGAAGATGGCGAAGCCGCGCTGGCCTGGGAGAACGGCGATGGTGAGCCGCTGGCGGAGCTGGTCGGCCAGCTCTCGCGGCTGCAGGCGTTCCTGCGCGACGAAGCCGCCGGTGCCGTCATGCACAGCCTCATCGGCCAAGCCCTGCACGACCTCGACACCGCCCAGCGGTTCCGGGAAGGTTTCCTGCTCGCGCAGCGGCGGCGGGATCTGGCCGGGCTGCGGAACGTGCTGGAGCGCCTGGACTGTGCGCCAACGGGCGACGCCGAGCTCGCCGAACTGCTCGACCGGCTGCTCGGCCCGATCTACTACCGGTCAGTGGTGCTCGGGATCTCGTCGAGCCCCGAGTTCCTGGCGGATCTGGCGCATTCGGTGGTCGGGCAAGCCCGTGAGGGGCGGCGGGAATGACCCGGTCGCGGCCGGACCGCCACCGCGTCCCGGCATCGGTGGTCGACGTCGTCCGGTTGTCGGAGCCGTTCGTGCGGATCACGCTCATGCTCGGCGGCGCCGACGGAGTGCGGTTCGACGGGCCGACCCGATGGGTGAAGTTGTTCGTCGTCGACCCCGACACCGGAGCGCAGGTCGGGCGGGCCTACACGGTGCGACGGCAACGCTCCGCCGAGATCGATCTCGACATCGTGTTGCACGGCAACGGCCCGGTGGCTCGGTGGGCGGAATCGCCGCTGCTCGGCGAGGTCGTGACGGTGGCCGGGCCGCGCGGCGGGTTCACCCATCCGAAGCCCGGAACGCCATACCTGCTCGCCGGCGACGAAAGCGCCGCACCGGCGATCGCCTCGATCCTCGGCTCCCTGCCCGCGGGACACGGCAAGGTGACCGTGGTGCTCGAGGGCGGTGAGCACTTGCTGCCGCCCATCGATCCGACGATGACGTCGGTGTGCTCGCTTCGCCGGAGCGAGGGGATGAAGAAGGGCACGTTGATCACCCCGGCGCTGCGTGCGCTCCCGAAACCTTCCGTCGACTCGGTGATCTGGGTCGCGGGCGAGGGCGGCGCAGTGAAGCAGGCGCGAATGTTATTTCTCAACGAATGGGGTCTCGATCGCGATGAATTCTCAACCAAAGGCTATTGGAAATACGGTGAGCCCGACCATCGCGAGTAGCTGAGCTTTCAAGTATCTGCCTTTTCGGGCGGCCCGAACGGACCCCTAGTTCTCCGAAGAGGTCATTTCGCGGCACGGTTCGCTGGATAAACTGGCGAGATGAAGGCTCTGAACCTCAATACGCTTGTCGTTCTCGACGCGCTGCTGGAGGAATGCAGTGTGACCGGCGCGGCGAAGAAGCTGGGACTCAGCGCGCCTTCGGTCAGCCGGTCGCTGTCGCGGATACGGCTCGAGCTCGGCGACCCGATTCTCGTGCGGGCGGGTCGCCGGCTCGTGCCCACTCCGCACGCGCTGGCCCTGCGTGATCGGGTTCGCGGCCTGGTCGAGGAGGCATCGGAGCTCCTTCGCCCGAAGGACCCGCTCGAGATGTTCTCGATGACCCGCACGTTCGTGGTCCGCGCCAGTGACGGCTTGGCGTCGGCGGTGGTCGGCCCGCTGGTGAAACGGTTCGGCGAGAGCGCGCCGAACGCGGTGCTGCGGTTCACGGCCGAGGGCGGGGAGGACGTCGACCCGTTGCGCGACGGGGAAATCGACCTCGACATCGGGATGATCGGGCATCTCGGCCCTGAGGTTCGGGTCGAGTGGCTGTTCGACGACAGGTTCGTGATCGCCGTGCGGAAGGGTCATCCGCTGGTGACCGGTGAGGCCACCCTCGAACAGGTCGCGGCCTATCCGCACGTGAACGTCTCGCGCCGTGGGCGGACCCACGGCCCGCTGGACGGCCTTCTGCGGCGCGAAGGCCTGAACCGCCAGGTGAGCCTGGTGGTGGCGTCGTTTTACGTGGCCCTCGAAGTGGCTTCGGCGTCGGACTTCGTCGCGGTCGTGCCGTCGAGGGTGCTCGGCTCGGCCATCGGCCGGTTCGGCCTCGCCGAGGTCGACCACCCGATCAGCGCGCCGGTCGCGATTTCCCAGGCCTGGCACCCCCGGATGGACGCAGACCCGGCCCACCGCTGGCTGCGCCACCAGTTCCGCGACGTCTGTCACCGGGAAATGGCGGGCTGAACACCCGGTTCGCCTCCGTTTATCCGAATCTCCCCGTGGGTAAGAATGCCGTGGTGCGCGCGAAGTCGCGGTCGCGGGAATGCGCCCACCTTTCGGCCGGGTATTCACGGTCCCCGTTCGCCATAGTCCTTAACGGCTAGTACCAAAAGGCGGGTACTGGACCGAACCGGGGCCGGAGATGCTGTAGCGGACGGACGAAAGAGACGAAAACTAGGTGGACAATGACGACCTCGCGACCCGAATCCGTGGAACTTCCTTACACCGGTGCCGAGTACCTGGACAGCCTGAAGGACGGGCGTGAGGTCTGGATCGGCGGTGAGCGCGTCGAGGACGTCACCGCGCACCCGGCGTTCCGGAACAACGCCGGTTCCATCGCGCGGCTCTACGACTCGTTGCACGATCCGGCCACCAGCAAGAAGCTGATCGTACCGACCGACACCGGCAACGGCGGCTTCACCCATCCCTACTTCAAGGCACCGCGGACGGTCGAGGACCTGCAGGCGGGCGTCGAGGCGATGACCCAGTGGTCGCGGATGACCTACGGCTGGATGGGCCGCACGCCGGACTTCAAGGCGGCGTTCCTGTCCACCCTGGGTTCCAACGGCGACCACTACGCGCCGTTCGAGGACAACGCCGCCAACTGGTACCGCAAGGCCCAGGAAAAGGTGATGTTCATCGGCCACGGGATCGTCAATCCGCCGATCGACCGCCACCGGGGGATGACCGAGCACAAGGACGTCTACCTCACCGTCGACCGCGAGACCGACGCCGGCCTCGTCGTGTCCGGAGCGAAGGTGGTGGGCACCGGCGCGGCCGTGACCCAGCACATCTTCGTCGGCAGTTACGCGCGGATCCCGGAGAAAGGCAAGGAGTTCTCGGCGTTCTTCATCGTGCCGATGAACGCCTCCGGGCTGAAGATCATCTCGCGCCGGTCCTACGAGCAGGTCGCCTCGGCCACCAGCACCCCGTTCGATCAGCCGTTGAGCAGCCGGTTCGACGAGAACGACGGGATCCTCGTGTTCGACCAGGTCTTCGTACCCTGGGAGGACGTGTTCTGCTACGACGTCGAGAAGGCCAACAACTTCTTCGTCGGCTCCGGCTTCTTCTACCGCGCGATGCTGCACGCCTGCGTCCGGTTCGCGGTGAAGCTCGACTTCCTCACCGGCCTGCTGGCCAAGGGCCTCGACACCACCGGCACTCTCGACTACCGCGGTGTGCAGGGGCGGCTCGGCGAGGTCCTGTCCTACCGCAGCGTGTTCTGGGGCCTCATCGATTCGATGGTGCACAACCCGACGCCCTGGCCCGACGGCACGCTCGCCCCGAACGGCGAGACCGCGATGGCCTTCCGGGTGCTGGCCACCAGCGTGTACCCGAAGATCAAGGAGATCTTCTTCAAGGACCTCGGCAGCGCGTTGATCTACAACAACTCCGACGCCGCGGACTGGGGAGTGCCCGAGCTGCGCCCGTACCTCGACAAGTACATCCGCGGCCGGGGCGTTCCCGCGCAGGAGCGGGTCAAGTTGATGAAGCTCATCTGGGACGCGGTCGGGACCGAGTTCGGCGGCAGGCACGAGCTGTACGAGATGAACTACGCCGGTAACCACGAGCAGATCCGGTTCGAGGCGCTGCAGGCGCAGCAGGCCACCGGCAAGTTCGACGAGTACACCGGCCTGGTCGACTCCTGCCTGTCGGAGTACGACGTCGACGGCTGGAAGCTGCCGCACCTGCACGGGCCCCGGAGCCCGGCGCTGCGCGGGATGTGACCCGTCGTGACCGCATCGACCGACGGCCGGGACCGCCTGCGCACGGTGATGAGCGAACTGGTGACCGGAATCTGCGTCGTGTCCACCCTGGTGCACGGCAGACCAGGGGAGGCCGAGGACGCGGTCGTGGTGAACAGCTTCACCTCCGTCTCGCTCGACCCGCCGCTGGTCTCGCTCTACCTGCGGCAGGACTCGACCTTCCTCAACCGCCTGCGCCGGTCCGAAGTCTGGGCCGCCTCGATCCTGGGGTCCGGCACGGCCGAGGTGGCCAAGGCGCTGAGCCGCCCGTACGGAAGCCGGCCGCCGCTGGCCGAAGTCGGCGCCTGGCACTCCGGCCCTGAGACCGGCTGCCCGGTACTGGACGGCAGTCCCGCGACGATCGAATGCGAGCTCTACCGCTGTGTCGAGCTCGGAGACCACGTCCTGGTGATCGGCTCGGTCGTCGGGCTCGACACCACCCCGGCGCCGCCGCTGGTGTTCCACCGCGGCGCCTATCACGCCCCGTTTTCCGATCTGCCGCGCTGACGGCAGCCACCTGGAGGTATCCGCGATGTCCGAAACCGGGTCGCCCCGCGTCATCTGTGTCGTAGGGGACCGCTTCCGCGATTTCGCCGAGTCGGTCGGCGCCTGGTCGCTGAGCGAACTCGTCGCCGCGATCACGGGAGGCGAGTTCGACGAAGGGCCGTGGCCGCTGCGAATCCTGATAGGGCAAGGGATCGACGACTACTCCGGCGCCTACCTGCTGGCCGCGCTGACGCGGCGAGGTGTCCAGGAGTCCGAGGTGAGCCTGCTGCGGCCGGAAGAGGTCATCGCCGACCGGCACGAGCTGCACAAGGGCCAGGCGCACAACGTCCTGGTGGCCAACCTCACCGAGGAGACCCCCGAGGTCTTCACCGCCGATCTCCGACTGCACAACGACAACGAGCTGGTGGTCGACGCGCAGACCCGGCCACACGTGCAGGGGATGGTGGCGGTCGAGGCCGCGCGCCAGATGTTCGTGGCGGTGACCGAGCGGTTCTACCTCAGCCGTACCCCCGGCCGCCGGTACTACCTCGTCATCAACGCGATGAACACGACGTTCAAGAACTTCCTGTTCCCGGTCGGCGCCACCCTCCGCCTCACCGTGCTGCAGGCCGACCTGGACAAGCCTGAGCAGCTGGTGTTCTCCCACGAGGTCGTCATCGAGCAGGCGGGCCGCCCCGCCGCGGTGACCAGGATCGACTTCGCCGCGATCGACCTCGGCGTCATCGACGACAAGGAACAGCGCCGCGCCAAGCAGACCTTGGCCACGGTGCTGGAAAACTCCGCGGCCGCCCGGTGATCGCGGCGCAGGCGTCCCCGCGGGTCGCCGTGGTGGGTGCCGGCATCGGCGGGCTCGCCGCCGCGGTCGCCCTGCGCCGCCGGGGCCTCGAGCCGACGCTTTACGACCAGGCTGAGGAGTTCGCCGAGGTCGGCGCGGGGGTGGCGATCGGCGCCAACGCCAGCAGGCTGCTGGAGCGTCTCGGCTTGGGTGACGCCTTGCGCGCCGACGCCGTGCTGCCGTCACACGCGCAGTTCCACCGATGGGCCGGTGGCGAAGTGTTCTGCTCCCACGAGCTGGGTGACCACTACACCGGCAGATTCGGCTCGCCGTACTACACGGTGCACCGCGGCCACCTGCACCGGTTGCTGCTGGACGGGTTCGCCGACGGTGCCCTGCACCTGGGACACAAATGCGTTTCGGTCACCGAGGACGCCGACGGCGTGGAGCTGGTCTTCGACAACGGCGTCACCACGCGGGCGGACATCGTCATCGGGGCCGACGGCGTGCACTCCGCGTTGCGGGAGGCCCTGTGGGGTCCGCAGGAGGCGACGTTCTCCGGCACCAGCGGCCTGCGCGGGCTCACCCCGATCGACCACCTCCCACTGGGTCCGGGATTCGATCCGCGGAAGCCCGCGCTCTGGTTGTTCCCGGGACCGGGGCGGCACTTCATCTGCTACCCGGTCAGCGGCGGGCGGCTGATCAACTTCCTTGGCGTGGTCCCGGACCGGCACTGGACCCAGGAATCCTGGGTCACGCGCGGCGACGTCGGCGAGGCGGTGGCGGCGTTCGACGGCTGGAACACCGTGGTCACGTCGATCCTCGCCGGGGCACGGAGTATCGGCAAATGGGCGCTGTACGACCGTGAACCGCTGTACCGCTGGAGCACTTCGCGGGTCACGCTGCTCGGCGACGCCGCCCACGCGATGCTGCCGCACCACGGGCAGGGCGCGAATCAGGCGATCGAGGACGCGGTCGTGCTGGCGGGCCAGCTCGACGGCGTCCGTGAACCGGCCGGCATCGCCGAAGCCCTGCGCCGGTACGAAGCGCTGCGCAAGCCCAGGTCCCGGCAGCTGCAGATCGGCTCGCGGACCAACGGCGACTGCTTCCAGGTCCCCGACGGGCCGGAGGCGCTGAAGCGCGACGAGCGGCTCACCCACCTCGCGGACAACGTCGCCTGGATCCACGGTTTCGACGCCGAAGCCGAACTCGGTCTCGGCGTCTGACCCCGGAACGAAAGGAACGCGGCAGATGGCTCGCGTCTACGAGATCGACGGAGTGGTCCCGGTCATCGACCCGGAGGCGTTCGTGCACCCGGACGCGGTCCTCATCGGCGACGTCCTGATCGGCCCCGGCTGCTACATCGGCCCGCTGGCCAGCCTGCGCGGTGACTTCGGCCGGATCGAGGTCCGGGCCGGGGCGAACATCCAAGACGGCTGTGTCGTGCACTGCTTCCCCGGTTCGGTCACGGTGGTCGGCGAGAACGGGCACGTCGGCCACGGCACCGTGCTGCACGGGTGCCAGGTCGGCCGGGACGTGCTGGTGGGAATGAACAGCGTCCTGATGGACGGAGTCATCGTCGAGGACCAGTCGTTCGTCGGGGCGATGAGTTTCGTCAAGGCGGAAACCCGGGTGCCCGCGCGTTCCCTGATCGCGGGCAGCCCGGCGAAGGTGCTGCGCGAGCTGACGGACGCCGAGATCGACTGGAAGGCCAACGGGACCCGCACCTATCAGGACCTCGCACGGCGGAGCCTGGCGAGCCTGCGCGAAACCGAGCCCGCCTCCTGGGAAGAGCCCGGCCGCCGCAGTTTCGCCGGATCGGACGGCACCGAACCGGTCCACGTCACCCTCCACAGCTACCGCGGTAGATAGGAGCACGCAGTGCCTGAGCAGCAAGGAACTCTGGACTTCCGGACCGACCGGGCCCGGATCGACCAGCTCGACCAGTCCATCATCGCGCTGCTGCGGCAGCGGTTGGAGATTTCCCGCAGCATTCAGCGGCGGCGGACGAAGACCGGTGGCGCGCGGATCGCCGAAGGGCGTGAAGAGGCCGTCATCGGGCGCTATCGCGACGCGCTGGGTGGCACCGGTGGCGCCCTGGCCGAAACCCTCCTGCGGCTCTGCCGCGGCACCGAGCCGGGAAGGACACGAACATGACCGTGTTGCCGACGTGGCGCGCCGAGCGCGCGCCACACCAGCCGGACTGGCCCACCGGCCCCGACATCGTGGCGGTCGAGACCGAACTGGCCGGTTATCCGCCGCTTGTCGCGCCTCGCGAGTGCGACCGGCTGCGTGATCGCCTCGCCGACGTGTCGCTCGGCCGCGCGATGCTGCTGCAGGGCGGTGACTGCGCCGAGACGTTCGCCAAGGCGACACCTGCCTCGGTGCGGGGCAAGCTGCGCTGCCTGCGAGAGATGGCCGTCATCCTGGCCTGCGCCTCCGGACTCGGAGTCGTGCAGGTGGGCCGGATCGCCGGCCAGTACGCGAAACCGCGATCGCGGCCGGTCGAGACCCGCGACGGCGTGACGTTGCCGTCCTACCTGGGCGACGCGGTGAACGACGTCGAATTCACCGAGGACGCGCGCCGGATCGATCCGTACCGGCTGCTGCGCACGTACCGCTCCTCGGCCGACACCCTCGACGAGATCAGCGCGCTGATCGGACACGACGGCATCGACCTGACGTCGCTGCACGAGCAGATCCGGGAGATGGCCGCCCGCGGCCCACGCAACGAGCGGCACCAGGAGTTGATTGAAAAGATCTCGGTGGCGCTGCGGTTCCTCGCCGGATACGCCGGGGCGGACAGCGATCTGCGCGCGCCGGACTTCTACAGCAGCCACGAGGCGCTGCTGCTGAACTACGAGACGGCCCTGGTGCGCATCGACCCCCGCACCGGTGACGACTACGGCAGCTCGGGCCATCTCCTGTGGATCGGCGAACGCACCCGTCAGCCCGATGGCGCCCATGTGGCGTTCGCGGCCCGGGTGCGCAACCCCGTCGCGGTCAAGCTGGGGCCGGCGGTGCGGCCGGAAGAGGCGCTGGCGCTCGCCGAACGGCTCGACCCGGATCGGGAGCCGGGTCGGCTCACCTTCATCGCCCGCTTGGGCGCCGACCGGGTCCGCGACCTGTTGCCGCCATTGGTGGAGCGGGTCCGCGACAGCGGGTCCCCGGCGATCTGGATCTGCGATCCGATGCACGGCAACACGATCACCGCACCCGATGGCCACAAGACGCGGCACTTCGACGACATTCTGCGCGAGGTGCAGGATTTCTTCGCGGTTCACCACGAGCTGGGAACCCACGCGGGTGGCCTGCACCTGGAGCTCACCGGCGAAGACGTGACCGAATGCGTCGGCAGCTCGGGTGTCGGGTTCGACGACCTGGCCACCCGCTACGAGTCCGCGTGCGATCCGCGGCTCAACCACGATCAGTCCCTGCATCTGGCCCTCGAACTCGCAATGGTGTTCGAGGACCGGGCCGCGGAGGACAGGAGGACGGCATGCGCTGTTTCGAGGACTTCGTGACCGGTGACGAGCACCAGCTCGGCCAGGTCGCGATGACCGAAGAGGAGATCATCGGCTACGCCAGGCAATGGGACCCGATGCCCTTCCACACCGACGAAGCGGCGGCGAGTGCCGGCCCGTTCGGCAAGCTGGTGGCGAGCGGGAACCACACCACCGCGCACGCGACCAGGCTGTACGTCTCGCAGCTGCTCGCCGACTCGACCTGCCGGGGCTCCTACGGTCTGGACGAGGTGCGGTACCTGCGGCCGGTGTTCGCCGGTGACGTGCTCGCCGTCCGCGCCGAGGTCGAGCAGGCGGTCGGCCATCCGCGCCGCCCGGACACCGGCGTGGTGCACCTGCTGGTCGCCGCCGCGGGCGCGGACGGCGAAGACGTCCTGACCTTGCGGACCCGCGTCCTCGTCGGCCGCCGGGAAGCGGTGGCGGGATGACGCTCACCGAAGACACCGCCCTCGTCCGGCCCGACGCCACGGCGCTGCTGCCCGACAACGATCCGGTGCGCGTGCTGGACACCCCCGCCGCGGCGGATCTCGATCACGAGGACTTGCTGCGCCTTTACCGCGAACTCGTGCTCGGACGCCGGTACAACGAGCAAGCGACCGCGCTGGTGAAGCAGGGCAGGCTGGCGGTGTACCCCTCGTCCACCGGGCAGGAGGCCTGCCAGGTGGCCGCCGCACTGGCACTGTCCACTCAGGACTGGCTGTTCCCGACCTACCGGGACACGCTCTCGGTCGTCCTGCGCGGGGTCGACCCGGTACAGACTTTGACGCTGCTGCGGGGCGACTGGCACACCGGTTACGATCCGCACGCCACCCGGGTCGCGCCGCTGTGCACCCCGCTGGCCACCCACCTGCCGCACGCGGTCGGCCTGGCGCACGCCGCGCGGGTCGCCGGGGACGACGTCGTCGCGATGGCGCTGGTCGGGGACGGCGGCACCAGCGAGGGTGACTTCCACGAGGCGCTGAACTTCGCCGGGGTCTGGGGTGCGCCAGTCGTGTTCCTGGTACAGAACAACGGATACGCCATTTCCGTGCCGCTCGCCAAGCAGACCGCGGCGCCGACGCTCGCGCACAAAGCCGTCGGCTACGGCATCCGGGGTGTGCTCGTCGACGGCAACGACGCGCCGGCGATGCTGGGCGTGCTCACCGAAGCCGTCGACCGCGCCCGCGACGGTGGCGGCCCGACGCTGGTCGAGGCGCTGACCTATCGCGTCGACGCACACACCAACGCCGACGACGCGACGCGGTACCGCTCCACCGCCGAAGTGGAGGCGTGGCGCGAACGCGACCCGCTGGACAGACTCGAACGTCATCTGCTGGAGACCGGCAGGCTCGACACCGGGACGATCGAAGAGGCCCGCGCCGCGGCCGAGCGGATGGCGGCCGACCTGCGGACGCGGATGCACGCCGAGCCCGCCGTCGCCCCGCTCGGCCTGTTCGACCACGTCTACGCCGAACCGACCCCCCAGCTGCTCGAACAGCGGGAACTCCTGCTCGCCGAGCTTTCCGAAGACGTGGAAGGGAATTGCTCGCCGTGACCAGTGTCCAGACGAGTCCCCGGGTACGGCCCGCTCCCGAGGACGTCGAAGAAAGCATGGCCCGTGCGCTCAACGCCGCCCTGCGCGACAGCATGGCGGCGGATCGGTCCGTGCACGTGCTGGGTGAGGACGTCGGTGCGCTCGGCGGCGTGTTCCGGGTGACCGACGGCCTGACCGCCGAGTTCGGGGAAGACCGGTGCACCGACACGCCGCTCGCGGAGGCAGGGATCCTCGGCAGCGCCATCGGCATGTGCCTCTACGGCGCCCGTCCGGTCGTCGAGATGCAGTTCGACGCGTTCGCCCACCCGGCCTTCGAGCAGCTCGTCGGACACGCCGCCAAGATGCGCAACCGGACCAGGGGAGCGGTTTCGCTGCCGCTCACCGTCCGGGTGCCCTACGGCGGTGGCATCGGCGGCGTCGAGCACCACAGCGATTCCTCCGAGGCGTACTACACGCACACCCCGGGGCTGCACGTCGTCACCCCGGCCACCGTCGATGACGCCTACGGCCTGCTGCGGCAAGCGATCGCGAGTGATGACCCGGTCGTGTTCCTCGAGCCGAAACGGTTGTACTGGGGCAAGCAGCCCTTCCGCCGCACCCTCGACGTGCCGCCCATCGGCCGCGCGGTCGTGCGCCGCCCCGGCCGGGACGCCGTGCTCGTCACGTATGGGCCGAGCCTCGAGGTGTGTCTCGAAACCGCGGAGGCGGCCAAACCGCTGGGGCTGGACGTCGCCGTGCTCGACCTGCGGAGCCTCGTCCCGCTGGACGACGAGACGATCTGCGAAGTGGTGCGCCGGACCGGCCGCGCGGTGGTCGTGCACGAGGCGACCGGTTTCGGCGGAGTGGGCGCGGAGATCGCCGCCCGGATCGTCGAGCGCTGTTTCCACCAGCTGGAAGCGCCGGTGCTGCGGGTGACCGGGTTCGACATCCCGTACCCGCCGCCTAAGCTCGAGAGCCACCATCTGCCAAGCGTGGACCGCGTGCTCGACACCCTCGCGCGCCTGCAGTGGGACGGCCGTCCGGGAGGTGTTTCCTGTGCCGGCGCGTGAATTCCTGCTGCCCGACCTCGGCGAGGGCCTGATCGAGGCCACCGTCGTCCAGTGGCTCGTCGCTGTCGGCGACCTGATCGCCGTGGACCAGCCGGTCGCCGAGGTCGAGACCGCGAAGGCGACCGTCGAGGTGCCGAGCCCGCACGGCGGCATCGTCACGGTGCTCTGCGCGGCAAAAGGCGAGACACTCGCCATCGGGAGACCGCTGCTGGTGGTGGCGGACGAAGACGAGGAAGCCCCGGTAGCGTCCGATCCCGGCTCGGGCCCGGTCCTCGTCGGTTACGGCACCACCCGGCGCTCGACGCGGAACCGGCGTGACCTGTTCGGCGGCCGAGAGCCCGCCACTCGCGGCGGCACCGCGGCGGCCCCGGCGCGCGGTGCCGTCGCGGTGGCCTCACCGGTGGTGCGGCGGCTGGCCAAGGACCACGGCGTCGACCTCACGAAGCTGCGCGGCAGTGGGCCGGGAGGGCTGATCGTGCGCGCGGACGTCGTCGCCGTCACCCGGCCCGCGGCGGACGATGAGGCCCAGCGCGTCCCGATCCGCGGCCGCCGCAAGACCGCCGCCGACCGGTTCACCCGCAGCCACGGCGAGATCCCGGCCGCGACCTGCTGGGTGGACGCCGACGCGACGGAGCTGCGCACGGCGAGGCAGCGGATCAGTACCGACGCCCGGCCGATCGGCTTGTCGGCCCTGCTCGGCCGCGTCTGCGTCGCCGCGCTGGCGAGGTATCCCGATCTCAATTCCACAGTGGACGTCGAACGCGGCGAGCTGGTCCTGCACCGGGTCGTGCACCTCGGGTTCGCCGCACAGGGCCGGGACGGACTGGTGGTCCCGGTGGTGCGCGACGCGCAGAAACTGAGCACCGCCGAGCTCGCGGCCGAGATGGCCCGGCTGGTCGAACGCGCCCGCACGGGTGACCTGTCGCTCGCCGAGATGTCGGGCGGGACGTTCACCCTCAACAACTATGGGGTGTTCGGAGTGGACGGTGCCTCGCCGCTGCTCAACCATCCGGAGGCGGCGATGCTCGGCGTGGGCCGCATCGTGCCCCGGCCGTGGGGCCACGACGGCGGGATCGAACTGCGCGATCTGGTCCAGCTCGGCCTCACCTTCGACCACCGGGTGTGCGACGGCGCCGTGGCGGGCGGATTCCTTCGCTACGTGGCCGACTGCGTGGAGGAGCCGATGCGGCTCCTCGCGGACAACTGACCCTGACGGCTGAAAGGACAGCGAATGCGCAACGGCGGGACGGCTCTCGACGAGGCCAAGGTGCGGCGCGTGCTCGACCGGATCGGTGACCGGAACGGATGGAACTCGGGGGAGGAGCCGGCGCTGGACCGGCTGCTGCGTGGCACGGACGCGCAACCGGAACTGGGCGACGTCCTCGAGGTCTACCGGGACGGCGCCTTCGCGTCACCGCCGGAGATCGGACTGCTGTTGTACTCGGCGGTCCGATCGATCAAACCGGACGTGGTGGTCGAACTCGGTACCTCGTACGGGTTTTCCACCCTGCACATCGCCGCGGCCCTGCGGGACAACGGGCACGGGACCGTCTTCACCTCCGAGATCGACCCTCGCAAGGCCAGGGACGCGACCTGGAACTTCACCGCGGCCGGCCTCCACTCCCACGTACGGGTCCTGCTGGGAGACGCCGCGACGAGCCTGAAGGGTTTCGGCGAGCAGGTCGACTTGGTGTACCTGGACAGCTGGGTGGGTTCGTACCTGGACGCGCTTATCGTCCTGCGGCCCGCGTTGCGACCCGGTGCGCAGATCTACGCGAACTCCACGCGCCGCTTCGGCGTACAGGCACGGCCATACCTGGATCACGTGCGTGACAGCGCGAACGGGTTCTTCTCCGTGGAGGTCCCCCTGGGCAACGGCCTGGAGGCATCGACCTACGTCAGCCGCGAGCTGAGGGAGGGGTCCGCCGGGGCGATCGAGTCCGGGAAGGCCGGATGAACCGGTTCGTCGCCGTTGTCGTACGTCACCGCCGGGCAGTCCGCTCCTGGTCGGCCGGTGGCAGCACCCATACGTGCCGGGGCGGCGCGAACGGTTCCGCCGCGCGCGCCGACATCGTCATCGGCGCGGACGTGCGAGGCATTCGAGGTCGCCGCTCGGCGGGTGGCCGTGAGCCCGCACCTCGTCTCCACCTCGGGGACGCAGCCCGGATTCGCTCGCGTCACCGCCGAGGTGCTCAACGCCGGCGAGCTGCCCATCACCGACGTCTTCATTCGTGTGCACAGCGCACTTTTGCAGGAGGTCCCCTTCGCCGTCGCTCACCGGCTCGATGCGGGGGAGAAGCTGACGCTTGATCTGGTCGTCGTCGAAAACCCCGATCCGGGTTCCGTGCCCTACTCCGACCGTCTCCAAACTTCCGCGAGTTTCGCTGATTTTGACGGCTGGATGTGGCAGCGGTGGGCCGATGGCAGCATCAAGCCGCCGGTGGACATGCGACCTCGCAGTCGTTGGCGAACCCGTCTTCACCGGATTCGGCTTATTGGATGGCTGGTGGGCAAGTGGCGCCGTCGCGACGAGCGACCGCCTCGGCACCACACAGCGCGTTTCGGGCGTAGAGCAAGGACAACGGGCTGGGTACCTTCCGGGATCGCTGGGAAGCTCACATCCAGTACGACCGTGTCACTCTGCTCGCTACGCCGGGGCGATGCCGAAGGCGCACGATGGAACCACCTGGACCGGGAACACCGGTTTCGATGGCCTAGATTCCAAGAGCCGCCCGCAGCGCGGCATGCACGTTGCGTTTGTGCTCTTCCGATCACCGGCGACGACTGCGGCGATATCGCGGAACTCGACGCCGGCTGGGAGCCATGCCCACCCACGCCGGACACGATGCGAATACCGCCGGGGTCTGCCTGACACAGACCTCTGCCCGCATGGACGCGCCCTCATTCCCCTCCACCATGAGCGGTGGTGGCCGACGCCGAATGTGCTGCCGCACAGGTGATCCAGACAGTCCTGCGCGGTGCCGACCGCACTGATCCCGATCAGGTGCTCGGTGTACTCGACAGATGCGGCCGCAGCGCCGGGTCGGTCGGCCGAGAACGTTGCCAGGTGGCGAAGTCGGTGTAGCGCACGGGGAGTCCGGGCAGCGTCCACGCGTGTAGTCGACTGAGTGCGCTGTCGCCGGACGACCGGCGTCTTGATCGACGGAAAATCGGGGAGGTTCACGGTGCGAGCTCGCCGGGACAGACCGTGCCGGGCGCGGGCAGGGTGCCGTCGATGAGATAGGCGTTTCCGTGGCGGCGGAGACAGGTGTTGCCCAGCAGGTAGGCGGCATGTCCGTCGCCGTGCCGGACCGGGCGCGCCCGAGGGAACTGCGACGCGACGTGTGCCGCCCCGAGATGGCCAGTGTTGTTGTCGAGTTCGCCGATCGTCACCAGGACGGGCGGTGAGTGTGGCGCCGAAAGCGGGTGTGGCGGGTAAGCGGGCTCCCCGGGGATGCCGACGCAGCGCCCGAGTTGGTAGCGGCCTTCGATCCAGCCGAAGCGCGGGGCGATGGCCTTCAGCTGTCGTTCGATCCGGAGAAATCGGTGGTAACCGGGCAATGCCGGCACGAAGTCGTGGCACAGGGTCGCGCTTTGCACGGATCCGGTCGGACCATTCGGTGGGTACTGGAGCACGGTGCGAAAGTCGCCGAAGTCACCGGCTCGCGCTTTCGCGATGGCCCGTGCCAGATCCGGCCACCGAGGTGGGTTCATGCCGACGAGCGCGCCGGCGAACAGGTCACCGGTCAAGTGGCCGGCCGACGCGACGAGGTCGTCCCAGGCTGCTGCGGCGTCCACGCCGTACAGCGCGCAGGACGGTGTTCGCGCACACCAATCGCGGAAGCGCGACAACTGCTGTTCCTGCGCTTGGGGCGTGGTCGGACAACCAGTCGACGAGCCGGGCCTGCGTGTGGTCGGCGACACCATCGAGGTACAGCCGCTCCAGCCGCGCTCCGAACAGTTCGGCGTACGCCTGCCCGTAAGTGGTGCCGTAGGAATTGCCGAAGTACCGCAGCTTCTCCTCGCCGAGTGCCGCGCGGAGGGCGTCCAGATCATGCGCCATCTGCCAGGAGTTGAGGCCCGCGAACGCCGGTCCGGCGGCCTGACGACACCCGGCGTCGTACGCCGCGTTCTCCTTGGCGTGCGCCCGCCACGTGGCCTCATCCTGCCCGCGCACCAAACCGAGGATCGACGCCGGAGAGCGCGGGCACTCGATCCGCCCGGCGTCCCGGCCGAGCCCGCGCGGGTCGAACACCACGACGTCCAGCCGTTTGGTGAGCTGATCGAGCCAGCTCTGAATCGGCGCCGACCGCGGGCCGGTGATCGCGGCCGTGCTGTTGCCCGCACCGAGGTTGGCCACCACTGTGCCTGACCGGCGAGCCGGATCCTTCGCCGCGACCCGCACCACGTCGACAACGGTGGCCGGTCCCGTCCGATCGGTCCAATCCACCGGGACGGGGTCGCTGACGGCGACTCGGAAAGGTTCCATCTGTGACCGAACTCGCTCGCGTGTTGCCACCGGAAACGCTTGACCTTCACCTTCCACGAAGGACGGCACAGTCACAGCACCTGGATGGCCGAGGACGGCATCCCCGAAGTCGCCCGCCGGGGGCGGCTGGGTCAGAAGATGAAGGGCATCGCGAGGGTCTACGACACGTGACTCCGCTGATGCGCCGCCAGATTCTGCAAGCGCTCGAGACCCGCTGGATCGGGTCGCTGGTCGCCCTCACCCCGAGTGAGCGGACGAAGCTGGGGGAGTGGTTCCCGCACCTGCATGCCACGTTCGGTGACATGCGACTCGAGACGGCCCGAAGGTCATCGCCATTTCATTGCCATTGAACGACGGAAGCCCTGCTCCTCCGAGGAGGAACAGGGCTTCCGTCGTGCGAAAACAGTTGGTGCGCGATACTGGGATTGAACCAGTGACCTCTTCCGTGTCAGGGAAGCGCTCTCCCGCTGAGCTAATCGCGCGAGGTGGAGACGGGATTCGAACCCGTGTACACGGCTTTGCAGGCCGTTGCCTCGCCTCTCGGCCACTCCACCGTGTCAGGCCCTGGAAGGCCTTCCGAGCGGATGACGGGATTCGAACCCGCGACCCTCACCTTGGCAAGGTGATGCGCTACCAGCTGCGCTACATCCGCACATCCTCGGTCCAGGTGGGAGGTCAGACCCTCGCGGTTCCGTCTCTCACCTCGTCGCCGTGGTGTGTGTGAACACTATCCGACCCTGAAAGCGGCTTTGCAACCGGGGTGCCACTTGCTGTTCGCAAGCCCGTCATCAGGTCAGATCGTTGGGGATGAGGTGGGTCAATGCGTCGTCGACGTCGACCCACAGGTGCTCGTTGCCTGGCAGCACGACGTCGTAGGTCCGGTCGAGGAAGTCGGCCAGCTCCTGAGCGGATGCCTCGAACATGGCGTGCCCGGAGGGCGAGTTCAGTTCGATGAGGACGGACTCGGGATCTTCGACGGAGGGGCGGATGCGGACGTCGCCATCGCCCGCGTCGGCCAGGAGGCCGTCGGCGAGGAGATCGCGGGCGTACACCCACTCGACCCAGCCGGCGCGGCCGGTGCGGAAGGCAGCGACGACCGC
Organism: Amycolatopsis sp. cmx-11-32; assembly: GCF_047608695.1. NCBI lineage: Bacteria > Bacillati > Actinomycetota > Actinomycetes > Pseudonocardiales > Pseudonocardiaceae > Amycolatopsis > Amycolatopsis sp. cmx-11-32. Next base: position 100,702 of record NZ_JADNQN010000007.1, read on the forward strand.
GTAAGGGTCGCGTGTGTCGTATCGCAGTTCCACCTTGACCGGAACCGCGGGTGTCCGCGGCGCCAGGAGGTCGAACACCGCCGTCGAGCGGAGCGTCACGTGATCGTTGCGCATCGTCCTACCCTTCGTCTCCTTCCCGGCCCGGTCGAACCGAGTGGCGATGATGTGACGTATCGGCCGGCTGATCGGAACGCGGTTTTGCCGCAGATCACCCGGACGGGGTCATCGGACCCCGGATCCATACTCCGCCACCCCATCATCACCCGCGCGACGCGCAGCCCTACATGCGCCCTGCAGGCAGTCCACATGTACATACTGCGCGGTTTAGTCGTCACGCGATAGCACCGTCGCATGAATGTCGAAACGGGTCGCAGGCGCCCCCTGGCCTCGACAACCCCGGCTAGCTCGTGGTTGTTCGCTCCGTATTTGCTGGTGAGCGGAGTGTGGTCGGGACGAACCACCCGTTTGCAGGCGCCCTAAAGTCGTGGGGTAGTGTCTGCCGGACACCGCGAGCGGGCGATTAGCTCAGCGGGAGAGCGCTTCGTTCACACCGAAGAGGTCGCTGGTTCGATCCCAGTATCGCCCACCGGATGAAGGCCCTGGACCACTCGGTCCGGGGCCTTGATTCGTTCTCGGACGGTGTCGGCGGGCAGCCGTCCGGCGGCATTCGATCCCCAGGTCGGACGCGGGTTATGTGGGGGCGGTACTTCTACCGTCGCGGGCAGGCCCGCCTGCCCGGCTGAATTCGCCCGGTACGAAAGGGATGGCCGGGATCACCGGATCGGACATCTCCACAGCGGGCCGGTCCGGCCGGTGTGGACATTCGCCGGAAATTTGGTGTCGCGCGACGAAAACGTCACATGAGAGGTCCATCGAGACAACATTGTGATCCTCGGCACGCCGTGCCCTCCTAGGAGGTCTAGACCATGGTGGAAGTGATGCGGAGCACGGAGGAGCGGCTCACTCGTCCGGCTCTGGCTGCGGGGTCGCCGTGATGCTGACGTGATGTGACGAAACGCCACTCCCGTGACCGATTGACAAGGTAGGTCGGGACGAGGTGAGCGCGCCTCTGGGGCCGTGCTGCTCCCAGGGGGTGAAATCCACAGTGGACCGGTCGGAGATCGACTTTTCCGGACCGTCCACTATGGAGTTTTCGGGGCTGTTCGGCCGTTCGGGTGCGCTGTGCTCCAAGTGGCCGGGAAGGCCGGGAATTCGTGACTACTTTGCGTAGTTGTTCGGAGGATACGATCTATTACGCATCGTCATCATCTTGTTATCAACAGGTCATTCATTTGCCGGAAGGTCGCGCAGGGCGTGGCTGGAAATCCTTGTAACGATGGCCGGAGAGTGGCCGATACCTTGTCGTGTGTCGCCCCATCGGCCGCTGCGGGACCTTGAGAATCGATCACTCTTCGAAATCACTCTCATTTACTCAGCGTGTTGATCCGGCGTTCGGGAATCCCCAATCCGGGAGGTCTGATGGAAGAGTCGGTGCGGCCGTCGTCCACCGTTAACGGGACGCCGCAGCACATCGACCTTCAGTCGATCCCGCTTCCCCCGCAAAGGGGTGCGGGCATCGCCGCGGCGGTCGACACGACGTCGGCGCGGCCGCCGTACGCGGCTTGGGAATCGCGCTACCGTGCCTGGGTCATCGGTAGTGACGTTTTCACCGCCTTCGCACTCATCGTGATGAGCGCCTTCTTGATCGATCGATCCGATCCGCACGACATGCACGCGCTCGGTACCGCGGCGGCGTTCCTGTTCGGCTTGTCGGTCTGTCGCGCCTGGAGTCCTCGCGTGCTGGGCGAAGGCGCGGAGGAGTACCGGACGCTGGGGCGAGGTCTGGTGGCCACCGCGGTCCTCGTCGCGCTGGGCGGCTTGCTCTTCGGCGCGCTCGCCGTGCAACCGTGGGTCTTCATCGTCGTCCCGATGATCTCGGTCTTCATGTTCCTGCAGCGGTACGCGCTGCGACAGGTGCTGCACCGGCGCAGACGGCTCGGTGAGTGCCTGCTGCCGGTGCTCGCGGCCGGCAGCGCCGACACGGTCGCCGATCTCATCGCCCGCACCAAGGCCGACCCGCACGTCGGCTGGCGGGTGGAAGCGGTCTGCACGTACTCCGGCGCCGGCGCGGAGCGGGGGAGCGGTGAGGTGGAAGGCGTTCCGGTCGTCGGGAAGCTCGACGACCTCGCGGGCCATGTCCGCCGTGGCGGCTACCGCGTGGTCGCCGTGACCGCGGACCAGCACTGGAACCCGAAACGCCTGCAGCGCCTCGCCTGGGACCTCGAAGGCACCTCCGCCGAGATGGTGGTCGCCCCGATGCTGATGGAGGTGGCCGGTCCCCGGCTGAACGTCTCCGGCGTGCTCGGCATGCCACTGCTGCGGGTCAGCGCGCCGATGTTCACCGGTGGCCGCCGTCTGGTCAAGGAAGTGCTCGACAGGTTCGGCTCCGCCCTGATCCTCACCCTCGTTTCCCCGCTGTTGCTGGCGATCGCGGTCGCGATCAAGCTCGACGACCGCGGTCCGGTGATCTACCGGCAGCGCCGTGTCGGCCGCGACGGCCACACGTTCACGATGCTGAAGTTCCGCACCATGGTCACCAACGCCGACAAGCTCAAGCAGGAACTCCAGGCGGACAACGAAGGCGCGGGACCACTGTTCAAAATGCGGGAGGATCCGCGGATCACGCGGGTCGGCGGCATGCTTCGCCGGTACTCGCTCGACGAACTGCCACAGTTGCTCAACGTCGTGAGCGGGCGTATGTCCCTCGTCGGCCCTCGTCCGCCGTTGCCGGAGGAGACCGCGAAATACGCCCCCGACGCGCGCCGTCGCCTGCTGGTGAAGCCGGGCCTGACCGGGCTCTGGCAGGTCAGCGGTCGAAGCGACCTCAGCTGGGCCGAGAGCATCCGTCTCGACCTGCGCTATGTCGAGGACTGGTCGCTCGCCCTGGACCTGGTGATCCTCTGGAAGACCTTCCGGGCCGTGGTGCAGGGGCGAGGGGCCTACTGACCTCCCGATAGTGATCGACCGCACACATCCGGATAGTTGAACGAGAAATAGTTCAACGCTCAACCAGGTTGAGCCGAGTAACTGGAAGCGTACGGAAGGAAGATCCACCCATGACCACCAGCGTTGAGTCGGCCGTAACCCTGAACCTCCCACAGGACGTGCAGGACCTGCTGTTCCGCGAGGCCCGCACCGCGAACAACTTCAGTGCCGAGCCGGTGACCGACGAGCAGCTCCGCGCGATCTACGAACTGGTCAAGTGGGCCCCGACGTCGATGAACAACCAGCCGCTGCGCGCGCTGGTGATCCGGACCGAAGACGGCAAGAAGCGCCTCTCCCCGTTGCTGTCCGAGGGCAACCGCGCGAAGACCGAGGCCGCGCCCGTGACCGTCGTGCTGGCCGCCGACACCGAGTTCCACGAGCATCTGCCGCGGACGTTCCCGCACTTCCCCGGCGCCAAGGACCTGTTCGCCGACGAGGCGGGTCGCACCGAGGTCGCCAAGCTCAACGCGCTGCTGCAGGTCGGCTACTTCATCATCGGCGTCCGCGCCGCCGGGCTGGCCGCCGGTCCGATGACCGGCTTCGACCGCGAAGGCGTCGACAAGGAGTTCTTCGCGGACAAGTCGTGGAAGTCCCTCGTCGTGATCAACGTCGGCAAGCCGGGTGACAACCCCTGGTTCGACCGCCTGCCGCGGCTGGACTTCGACGAGGTCGTCGAGACCATCTGACCCGTCGCTCGAAACGCGTTGGCCTCCTTCCAATGAGAAGGAGGCCAACGCGTGGTTAGGGGTAATGCGCGTGAGTCGCGCCGCACGTGACGACTAACATCACGGGAACCATCCGCTTTCACCGCGAGGAGTCCATCGTGTCCCAGCCGTCGTCAGTAGCAGCCGCAACCGCCTCGCGCGTGGTGGTACCGGCGGGCACTACGGCGGGCGCCGCGGTCCGAGAGGCAGGTCTGCCGACCAAGGGGCCGGACACGATCGTCGTCGTGCGCGACGCCGAGGGCAACCTCCGCGACCTGGCCTGGGCCCCGGAGTCCGAGGTCGAGGTCGAGGCCGTCGCCGCCAACACCGAAGACGGCCGCAGCGTCATCCGTCACTCGGCCGCCCATGTGCTCGCCCAGGCCGTGCAGCAGCAGTTCCCGCAGGCCAAGCTCGGCATCGGGCCGCCGGTCAAGGACGGCTTCTACTACGACTTCGCCGTCGACACCCCGTTCACCCCGGAAGACCTGCAGGCGCTGGAAAAGCGCATGAAGCAGATCGTGAAGGGTTCGCAGCAGTTCTCCCGCCGCGTCTTCGACTCGGTCGACGAGGCCAAGAAGGAACTGGCCGACGAGCCGTTCAAGCTCGAACTCGTCGACATCAAGTCCGATGTGGACACTTCCGAGATCATGGAGGTCGGCGGCGGCGAGCTGACCATCTACGACAACCTCGACCCGCGCACCAAGGAGCGCGTGTGGAGCGACCTCTGCCGCGGACCGCACGTGCCGACCACCAAGTTCATCCCGGCGTTCAAGCTCACCCGCGTCGCCGCGGCGTACTGGCGCGGCGACGACAAGAACCCGCAGTTGCAGCGGATCTACGGCACCGCATGGGAATCCGCCGAGGCGCAGGACGTCTACCTGGAGCGCCTCGCCGAGGCCGAGCGCCGCGACCACCGCAAGCTGGGCGTCGAGCTGGACCTGTTCTCCTTCCCCGACGAGATCGGCTCGGGGCTGCCCGTGTTCCACCCCAAGGGCGGGATCATCCGGCAGGAGATGGAGAACTACTCGCGCCGGCGGCATGTCGAGGCCGGGTACGACTTCGTCTACTCCCCGCATATCACCAAGGGCGCGCTCTTCGAGACCTCCGGCCACCTCGACTGGTACCGCGACGGCATGTACCCGGCGATGCACCTCGACGCCGAGCACAACGAGGACGGTTCGGTCCGCAAGCCGGGCCAGGACTACTACCTCAAGCCGATGAACTGCCCGTTCCACGACCTGATCTTCCGCTCACGCGGGCGTTCCTACCGGGAACTGCCACTGCGGATGTTCGAGTTCGGCTCGGTGTACCGCTACGAGAAGTCCGGTGTCATCCACGGACTCACCCGCGTCCGGGGCATGACGCAGGACGACGCACACATCTTCTGCACCCTGGAGCAGGTCCCCGGTGAGCTGAAGTCCCTTTTGGACTTCGTGTTGAACCTGTTGCGCGACTACGGTCTCGACGACTTCTACCTCGAACTGTCCACTCGGAACGAAGAGAAGTACATCGGATCCGAAGAGGTGTGGGCCGAGGCGACCGAGGTGCTGCGCACCGCCGCCGTGGACTCCGGGCTCGAACTGGTGCCGGACCCGGGCGGCGCGGCGTTCTACGGGCCGAAGATCTCCGTGCAGGCCAAGGACGCGCTGGGTCGCACGTGGCAGATGTCGACCATCCAGCTGGACTTCATGCTGCCCGAGAAGTTCGAGCTGGAGTACACCGCTGGCGACGGCAGCCGTCAGCGTCCGGTGATGATCCACCGCGCGCTGTTCGGGTCGATCGAGCGGTTCTTCGGTGTGCTGACCGAGCACTACGCGGGCGCGTTCCCGGCGTGGCTGTCGCCGGTCCAGGTGGTCGGCATCCCGATCACCGAGGACCAGGTCGAGCACCTGCGCGGGGTCGAGAAGGCGCTGCGGGCCAAGGGGATCCGGGTCAACGTCGACGCGAGTGACGACCGGATGCAGAAGAAGATCCGCACCCACACCACGCAGAAGGTACCCTTCATGCTCCTGGCTGGCGCGAAGGACGTCGAGGCGGGCGCGGTGTCGTTCCGGTTCCGTGACGGCGGCCAGATCAACGGCATCCCGGTGGCCGACGCGGTCGAGGCGATCACCGGTTGGGTCCAGCGTCGCGAGAACTCCTCGCCGACGGTGGCGGGCTTGGAGACGGTCCTCCGGTGACGGGCCCCGATGGCCCTGAAGTCGTCGGACAGGACGGAGTAGGGGTCCCGGACGCGCTGCAGCGCCTGTGGACCCCGCACCGCCTCGCCTACGTGCAGGGCTCGAAGAAACCCGACGAAGGCTGTCCGTTCTGTCGCCTCCCCGAGAAGAGCGACGAGGACGCGCTGATCCTCGCGCGCGGGAAGAACGTGTACGCGGTACTGAACCTGTACCCGTACAACCCCGGTCACCTGATGGCCGTGCCGTACCGCCATGTCGCGGATTACCCGGACCTGACGCCGGAGGAGACCGTCGAGGTCGCCGAGTTCACCCAGCACGCGATGCGGGTGATCCGGGAGGTTTCGTCGGCGCACGGGTTCAACATCGGGATGAACCAGGGTGTGATCGCCGGCGCGGGGATCGCCGCGCACCTGCACCAGCACGTGGTGCCGAGGTGGGGCGGCGACGCGAACTTCATGCCGGTGATCGGGCATACGAAGGTCTTGCCGCAGCTGCTGGGGGAGACGCGGCAGCTGCTGGCGGATGCCTGGTAGGTGCCTGGCGCAAGTAGTCCTCTAGTTGCGGTCCTTGCACACGCAACTACCGCAACTAGAGGACTACTTGCGCCAGGCACTCACGGCCCAACCGGCCCACCCGGCCGAAGCGTGACTCAGGCGTTGAGCGCGGCCTGCAGCTCGATGTCGATCTTGACCTTCTCGGACAGGAAGGCGTTGCCCTCGGGGCCGATGCCGAAGTCGCGGCGGTTCACGGTGGCGGTGGCCGAGACGCCGAGTGTGGTGGCGTTGTCGTTGGCCGGGTTGGTGCCGATGCCGTTGAACTCGGCTTCGAGCGAGACCGGGACGCTCTTGCCGCGCCAGGTGAGTTCGCCGTCGATGACGTAGTCGCCGCCGTCCTCGCGGATGCCGGTCGAGCGGAAGGTGATGACCGGGTGCTCGTCGACGTGGAAGAAGTCCTCGGACTTGAGGTGCGTGTCACGCCCGTCGACACCGCTGGCGACCGACGAGGCGTCGATCTCGACGGTGACGGTGGAGTCGAGGATGTTGTCGGCGGTGACGACCTCGCCGGTGAAGGCGGTGAAGTTGCCGCGGGACTTCGCCAGGCCGAGGTGCTTCACGGTGTAGGCGATGTCGGAGTGGGCGGTGTCGACGGTCCACTTGCCTGCGACGTAGCCCGGGATTTCGGTGGTGGTCATTAAGTCGATCTCCAAAGTCTGTGATCTGTCTGTGGTGAACCCTCGGCTGGTTGAGCGCTCAACCACGACTGTAGCGCAGTTTGGTTGAGCGCTCAACCAGGGGTAGAATGAGTGACATGTCCGAACCCCGATGGCTCTCCGACGAGGAGCAAAGAACCTGGCGCGACTTCTCCGCGGCCACGCGGATGCTGCAAGCGCATTTGGAGGGCCAGCTCCAGCACGAGGCGGGCATGCCCCACACCTACTACGAAGTACTCGTCGCCCTGTCCGAGGCGCCGGGCCGTCGGCTGCGGATGAGCGAACTCGCCGACGCGCGCAAGGCGTCACGAAGCAGGCTTTCGCACGCGGTCGCGCGGCTCGAGGCGAACGGCTGGGTGCGCCGTGAGTCCTGCCCCGCCGACAAGCGTGGTTCCTGGGCTGTGCTCACCGCCGAAGGCTTCGCCGCGCTGGAGAAGGCCGCGCCCGGGCACGTCGAGGCCGTCCGCGAGAGCCTCTTCGACCCGCTGACCCCCGAACAGGTGAAAGCGCTCGGGGAGATCAGCGCCGCCGTGCTGGGGCGGCTGTCGCCGAAATGTGCCGCCGCGGAGGCGGAACTCGCGCTGCGGGAAGACGCTCTCGCCGACCTGGAGGACCCGGCCGAACTGGCCAAAGCGGACTGAGGGAAAGCCGGTCCAGGGGCAGGCGCGACGACGGGCGTCGGTGCGGGTGGATAGGCTTCGGGCACCATCCGACCCTGCTGCTTAGGTGCACCTGAAGAACCGATGCTCAACATTTTCGCGCGCGCCTCCGTTTCCCGCGTCACCGACCCGTTGGGGAAGGTGCTCGTGCGCGCCGGTCTGACCCCGAACGCGATGACCGTCATCGGCACGGCCGGGGCGGTGCTCTGCGCGCTCGCGTTCTTCCCCAACGACATGCTGCTGTGGGGCACCTTCACCGTCTGGGGCTTCGCGATGCTGGACCTGCTCGACGGCGCGATGGCCCGCGCCCGCGGGTACGGCACGGCGTTCGGGGCCGTCCTCGACGCGACCTGCGACAGACTGGTCGACGGCGCGTTGTTCGCCGCGATCGCGTGGTGGTGCTTCGTCCACGACGACAACCGGCCCGCCGCGGCCGCCGCGCTGATCTGCCTGGTGCTCGCGCAGGTCATCTCGTACGTCAAGGCCCGCGCCGAGGCCTCCGGGCTGGAGGCGGACGGCGGGCTCGTCGAACGCGCGGAGCGGCTGATCATCGCCCTCGTGGGAACCGGGCTGCACGGTCTGGGCGTTCCGTACACCGTGGACATCACGCTCTGGCTGCTCGCGGTGCTTTCGGTGATCACCCTGCTGCAGCGGACGGCCGCGGTGGCCAAGGCGGCGAGGGCCGCGAAGGCGGCCGGGCCACCCGTCACGGAAGGCGGGTCATGAGCGGGTACTCCCAGCGGCTCGGCGACTTCGGCTACGCGGCGGGCTGGCGGCTCGCGCGCTGGCTGCCGGAGCAGATCGGCGCGGTGACCTTCGGCCTCGGCGCCGACCTCGCCGTCCGGCGGGACGGCGGTGCGGTGCGCCAGCTCCGGAGCAATCTCGCCAGGGTCGTGCCGCAGGCGGACGATGCCGAACTCGACGAACTGACCAGCCGCGCGATGCGGTCCTACGCTCGGTACTGGCACGAAATGTTCCGGCTGCCTTCGATGGATCACAAGGAGGTCAGCCGCAAGGTCTCCCAGTCGATCACCGGGGTCGAGAACCTCGACGCCGCTCTCGCCGAGGGCAACGGCGCGGTGATGGCGTTGCCGCACAGCGGAAACTGGGACGCGGCGGGCGTCTGGCTGGCGGACTACCTCGGCGGCTTCACCACGGTCGCGGAGCGGCTGAAACCCGAATCGCTGTACCAGCGGTTCGTGTCTTATCGGGAATCCCTCGGATTCGAGATCGTGCCACTGACCGGTGACAGCTCCGCGATGCGCGTGCTGCTCAAGCGGCTGCGGGAGAACAAGGCGATCTGCCTGGTGGGGGACAGGGACCTGACGACTTCCGGGGTGCCGGTCAAGTTCTTCGGCGAGCAGACCCGGATGCCCGGCGGCCCGGCCCGGCTGGCCGCCACCACCGGTGCGGCGCTGATCCCGGCGGGCTGCTGGTTCACCGAGGACGGCTGGCAGATCCGGCTGCACCCGCGGATCCGGGTCACGAACCGGTCCGAGGTCCCGGCGGCCACCCAGGCGCTGGCGGACATCTTCGCCGGTGACATCGCCGCGCATCCGGCGGACTGGCACATGATGCAGAAGTTCTGGCTCTCCGATTTCGAAGCCGGGGAACAGGCCAACCTCGGCGAAGCGAGTTGAGCCGATGGCTCAGACGCGGGGCATGAAGATCGGGATCGTCTGCCCGTACTCGTTCGACGTGCCGGGCGGGGTGCAGGGACACGTCATCGCTCTCGCGAAGGCACTTCTCGCGCGCGGGCACGAGGTCTCGGTGCTCGCGCCCGCGGACGAGGACTCCGACGTCCCGGACTTCGTCGTCCCCGCCGGGAAGGCGCTCGGCATCCCGTACAACGGCTCGGTCGCACGGCTGCAGTTCGGCCCGGTGTCCTACGCACGGGTGCGGCGGTGGATCCGTGATGGCGAGTTCGACGTCCTGCACCTGCACGAACCCGCCGCGCCGAGTCTTTCCCTGCTGGCGTTGAAGGTCGCGGACGGCCCGATCGTGGCGACCTTCCACACCGCGACGACGCGTTCGCGCACGCTGGCGGCGTTCCAGCCGGTGCTGCGGCCGCTGCTGGAGAAGATCACCGCGCGGATCGCGGTGTCGGCGCTGGCCCGCCGGGTCCAGGTCGAGCACGCCGGCGGTGACGCGGTCGAGGTGCCCAACGGCGTCGACGTCGACTTCTTCTCGCGCGCGCTCCCGCTGGACGGCTATCCGCGAGCGGGCGGCACGGTGGGCTTCGTCGGGCGGTACCTCGAGCCCCGCAAGGGGATGAGCGTGCTGCTGGAGGCGCTGCGGATCCTGCTGCCGGACTTCGAGGACCTGCGGCTGCTGATCGTCGGCGGGGGTGACGCGGACCAGCTCCGGCGTGAGGCGGGCCCGGACCTGGCACCGCACATCGATCTGCTGGGCCAGGTCGACGACGAGACGAAGGCACGCGCCCTGCGCAGCGCCGACGTGTACTGCGCGCCCAACACGGGCGGGGAGAGTTTCGGGATGATCCTCACCGAGGCGATGGCGGCGGGCACCCCGGTGCTGGCGAGCGGACTGGATTCGTTCCGCCGGGTCCTCGACGACGGCAGGGCCGGGATGCTGACCGAAACCGGTGACCCGGTGGCGTTGGCCGACGGGTTGCGTGAGCTGCTCGGTGACCCGGCGCGGCGGGCGTCGCTGGCGGCGGCCGCGGGCGAGCGGGTCGCGATGTTCGACTGGTCCGTCATCACCACGCAGGTCCTGCGGGTTTACGAGGCGGCGATCGCCGCCGATCCCCGGCGGGTCGGCGCGGGCGAACGCGAGTTCAGCCGATGACGGCCTGGGTGTGGCTCGGCGGCCTGCTGGCCGCGATCGTGGTGCTGGGCGGGCTGTTCCTGCTCGCGACGGCGAACCGGCTGGACCGGCTGCACGTCCGCACGGACGCGGGCTGGGCGGCTCTCGACGCCGCCCTCGCGCGCCGCGCCGTCGTCGCCAGGGCGGCCGCGGTGATCCTGGCGGACGAAGAACTGCGCGCGCTGGCCGAACGGGCCGAGCACGCCCGGCGCCCGGATCGCGAAGCCGAGGAGAGCGAACTGACGCTGCGGCTGGCGCGCGTCGACCGGACGACCTTGCCACCACCGATGGCCGAGGAACTGACCGACGCCGAGCACCGCGTCGTCATCGCGCGGCGGGTGCACAACGACGCCGTCCGTGACACGCTGCATCTGCGCCGCCGCCGGAAGGTCCGCTACTTCGGCCTCGCCGGTACCGCCCGGCTCCCGGAGTACTTCGAGATCGCCGAGCCCGAGCTGTAGGAGGAACGAATCCATGAGTGAGCGGAAGCTGGTGGCCGTCTTCGCGACGCCGGTCGCGTCGTTTCTTCTGCGCTACGGCAAGGATCTCGGGTACACGACGGTGTTGTTCGAGCCGGACGGCGCGCGGGCGACCGACGTCGGGTACGGCATCGAGGCCGTCTCGACCGTGCCGGAACTCGGCGCGGGCGCCGACGTGGTCGTCACCGATCACGACCGGCCAGAACTCGGCGAGGCGCTCAGGGCCGTGCTGGACCGCCCGGCCCGGTGGGTCGGCGTGCTGGGCAACCCGCGCCACGCCGGCCCGCATGTGGTCGCGCTCAAGGCACTGGACGTTCCGGACGCCGAGATCGCGCGGGTGCATCGCCCGGTCGGGCTGAACATCGGCTCGCGTACGCCGCCGGAGATCGCCGTCGCGATCCTGGCCGGGCTGCTGGCCGACCGGAACGGGCGTCCAGGCGGTTTCGAATTCAGCAGTCAGGCGCAGCCTGTCCGTTGAGGGTGGCGGCGGGGCGGGGTCTGGGTTTAGAGGGCCATCGCTCCTTCCGGCATCGGCTCGAACCGGGCGTGCTTGCGAGTGAACGTCGCCGTGCCCGAGGTCAGCGAACGCAGGTCGATCGCGTAGCGCAATAGTTCCGCGGCGGGCACTTCGGCGCGGATCACCGTGCGGCCGCCCTCACCCGATTCGGTGCCCAGAACGCGGCCACGCCGGGACGAGAGATCACCCAGCACAGTGCCCAGGTGCTCGTCCGGAAGCCGCACCGCCACCTCATCGAGTGGTTCGAGCAACGCGATCTTCCCGGCAGCGGCCGCCTCCCTCAGCGCCAGCGCGCCCGCCGTCTGGAACGCGGCGTCCGACGAGTCGACACTGTGCGCCTTGCCGTCGACGAGGGACACCCGGATGTCGATCAGCGGATGGCCGTCGACCAGCCCTCGCTGCGCTTGGGCCCGGACTCCCTTTTCGACACTCGGGATGAACTGGTGCGGCACCGAACCGCCGACGACCTTGTCCACGAACTCGAACCCCGAACCCCGCGGCAGCGGCTGGACCTCGATGTCGCAAACGGCGAACTGGCCGTGACCACCGGACTGCTTGACGTGCCTCCCGTGGCCACGACCCGGCCCGGCGAAGGTCGAACGCAGACTGATGCGGACGGGTTCGGTGTCCACGTCGGCGCCTCCCGCGCGCAGCCGCGACAGCACGACGTCGGCGTGCGCCTCGCCCATGCACCACAGCACGAGCTGGTTGGTCTCGGCGTTGCGGTCCAGCCGCAGTGTCGGGTCGCCCGCGACGAGCCGGGAAAGGTTGCGCGCCAGCGTGTCCTCGTCGCTGCGTGTCTTCGCGATGACGGCGACCGGCAGCAGCGGTTCCGGCATCGTCCACGGTTTCATGATCAGCGGGTCTTCGGGCGAGGAGACGGTGTCACCCGTTTCCGCCGAGGCGACCTTGGTGAGCGCGCAGAGGTCGCCCGCCACGCAGTACGGGACCTCGCGCAGGTTCACGCCGAGCGGCGAGTACAGATGCGCGACCCGCTCGTCGGCGTCGTGATCCTCGTGCCCGCGTTCGGCGAGGCCGTGGCCCGAGACGTGTACCGGGCGTTCCGGGCGAAGCGTCCCGGAGAACACCCGCACCAGCGACACCCGGCCGACGTAGGAATCGACCGCTGTCCGGACGACCTCGGCGGCGAGAGGGCCGTCGGGATCGGCGCGGAGACCCGCGTGCGGTTCGCCGGTGGGCGAAGTGACCTCCGGCGGGACGTGCTCCAGCGGCGATGGGAACGCGCGCACGATCCCGTCGAGGACTTCGGCGAGCCCGACGCCGGTCGTCGCGCACACCGGGATCACCGGATGGAAGGACCCGCGGGCGACGGCGGTCTCGAGATCGGCGATCAGGGTGTCCTCGGGAATCTCCTCACCGGCGAGGTACCGGTCCATCAGGGACTCGTCCTCGCTCTCGGCGATGACCCCTTCGATCAGTTCGTTGCGTGCTTCGGTCATCCGGGCGAGTTCGTTCCCGTCCGGCTCGCCGACCGTGGGAGGGAAGCCCGCCGAATAGTCGAAGTAGCGGCGCGTGATGAGCCCGACGAGCCCGTCGCGAGCGGGCAGGTACAGCGGCAGGACGCCGGCACCGAAGGCCGCCTGGCAGGCCGCGATCTCGCCTTCGGGGTCGGCGCGGTGGTGGTCGAGCCGGGAGACGACGACCGCCCTCGGCATCCCGACCGCCGCGCACTCGTCCCAGACCGCGATCGTGGCCGCGTCGACGCCCTCCGCCGCGCAGACCACGAACAGCGCCGCGTCCGCGGCACGGAGCCCGGCCCGCAGTTCGCCGACGAAATCGGCGTATCCGGGGGTGTCGATGAGGTTGATCTTGTGGCCCTGGTGCAGCACCGGCGCGACCGAGAGGCCGACCGACCGCTGCTGCCGGACCGCGGCGGGGTCGTGGTCGCACACCGTGGTGCCCTCCACGACGGAGCCCGCCCGCGTCACCGTGCCGGACGCGGCGAGCAGTGCCTCGGCGAGCGTCGTCTTGCCGGAGCCGGACGGGCCGACCAGGACGACGTTGCGCACTTTCGCCGGGTCGGCCACAGCGACGGCGGCCCCGGAGTCTCCGTTCTTGCTCTGTTTGTCGGCCATGCCGGTCTCCTCACCACACGACGCCGCGAACAGGTGTGTCCTCGATCACACACCCGTGACGGCCGTCGCGGCAAGGCGACCGGCGAGGGACCCCCCGAATGTCGACCCGCCGTTATGCTCGATGGCGGACACCCGGAGGTGACTCCGACGGTGGGGGATGAGCGATGGAGCTCGGCAGGCGGACGATTCTGCGACTGGCAGGCGCGGTTCCGGCGCTGGCCGCGGTACCGGTGGCGTTCCCGAGGGTGGTGGCCCGTGGGAGCGACTGCGTGCCCACCTGGCGGGTGAACTGTTCCGGCCCGGTGACCCCGGTTACGACGAAGCGCGGCTCGGGTTTTTCAGCCTTCACGACCATCGAATGCCTGACGGTGTCGCAGTATGTGCGAACGAGGACGACGTCCGGCGGCGCGTCGATTTCGCGGCAAGGCACCGGATCCCGATCGTGGCTCGGTCGGGTGGGCACAGCTGCGCCGGGTACTCCATTGTGGACAAAGGGCTCGTCGTCGATCTTTCCCGGCTGAACGCGGTCGAGATCCGGCCGGGCGGCGGTCGGGGCGGGCGCGGTGCTGGGCCAGGTGTACGAGGCCCTGGCGGCGGGCTGTGCGCTGCCCGCCGGCAGCTGTCCGGGGGTCGGCCTGGCGCGCTAGCCCCCCTTCGCAATTAGTCCTCTGGTTGCGGTAGTTGCGCGTGCAACTACCGCAACCAGAGGACTAATTGCGGGCGAGATCACTCAGTGGACTGCTGAAATCGCTGCGAACTGGCCTGCTTGAGAGGTCCAAAAGCGGCCTACCCTCGGAAGCGTCACCCCACCTCGTGCGCTTTCCGAAAGGTCCAGCAGTGTCTGACGACTCCACGAACACGGCCACCACCTCGCTCACCGGCACCGCCAGGGTCAAGCGCGGGATGGCGGAGATGCTCAAGGGCGGTGTGATCATGGACGTGGTCACCGCCGAGCAGGCGAAGATCGCCGAAGACGCCGGTGCCGTCGCGGTGATGGCGCTCGAGCGGGTCCCCGCGGACATCCGCGCGCAAGGCGGCGTCGCCAGGATGAGCGACCCGGATCTGATCGACGGCATCATCGAGGCCGTCTCGATCCCGGTCATGGCGAAGGCCCGCATCGGCCACTTCGTCGAGGCTCAGCTGTTGCAGTCGCTCGGCGTCGACTACATCGACGAGTCCGAGGTGCTGACCCCGGCCGACTACGAGAACCACATCGACAAGTGGGCCTTCACCGTGCCCTTCGTCTGTGGTGCGACCAATCTCGGTGAGGCGCTGCGCCGGATCAACGAAGGCGCGGCGATGATCCGCTCCAAGGGCGAAGCCGGCACAGGCGACGTCTCGAACGCGACCACGCACATGCGCAAGATCCGCGCGGAGCTGCGTCGCCTCTCCTCGCTGCCCGCAGACGAGCTTTACGTTGCGGCGAAGGAACTTCAGGCGCCATATGACCTCGTCAAGGAGGTCGCGGAGAAGGGCAAGCTCCCCGTCGTGCTGTTCACCGCGGGCGGCCTCGCGACCCCGGCCGACGCCGCGATGATGATGCAGCTCGGCGCCGAAGGCGTGTTCGTCGGCTCCGGCATCTTCAAGTCCGGCAACCCGGCGCAGCGCGCCGAGGCGATCGTCAAGGCCACCACGTTCTACGACGACCCGGACGTCATCGCGAAGGTTTCGCGCGGCCTCGGCGAGGCGATGGTCGGCATCAACGTCGACGACGTTCCTGAGCCTCACCGCCTTTCCGAGCGCGGCTGGTAAAGCCGGCTCCGTTGCTCGAGAGGCCCCGTGGATGTGTGTCCGCGGGGCCTCTCTTGTGTGCTGTCAAGCCTTCTTCAGTGCTCGGGCGAAGATCCGTACGTCGTCGATGAAGAGGTCCGGCTCTTCCATCGCTGGGTAGTGCCCGCCGCGGTCGTACTCGGTCCAGTGGATGATCGACGGGAAGTCGCGTTCGGCGAAGCGGCGGATGGCCACGAAGGCGGCGTGGGGGAACACCGCCACTCCGAGCGGGACGGGCAGCGGCGGGAAACGGCCGACCTGCGCGTTGATCGGAAGCTGCTCGACGCTTTCGTAGTACGTCTGGGCCGACGAGCCCGCGGTCGCCGTCAGCCAGTAGATCGTGACGATGGTCAGCAACAGGTCCTTGTCGACCGCGTCCTCGGGCGCTTCCGCCGAATCGGTCCAGTCCTTGAACTTCTCGGCGATGTAGGCGAGCTGCCCGACCGGCGAGTCGGTCAGGGCGTAGGAGACGGTGTTCGGCCGCGTCGAGTGGAGCTTCATCGTTCCCGACAGGTCGTCGTAGAAACGTTGAGACTGTGCCAGGCGGGCCTGGTCGCGTTCGTTCAGGCCGTCGAGTTCCCCCGGCTCCCCGCTGGGGGTGGTGGGGAGCATGTTGACGTGGACTCCGGCGACGTGCTCGGCGTCCATCATGCCGGTCATGAGTGAGATCGGGACGCCGAAGTCGCCGCCTTGCGTGACGTACCGCTCGTACCCGAGCCGTCGCATCAGCTCGACCCACGCACCCGCGATCCGGGGGAGGCCCCAGCCCGCGCCCGGTGTCGAGCCGGAGAACCCGTAGCCGGGAATGGACGGGATGACCAGGTGGAAGGCGTCGGCGGGGTCGCCGCCGTTGGCCCGCGGATCGGTCAGTGGCTCGATGACGTCGAGGAACTCGGCGACGGAGCCGGGCCAGCCGTGGGTGACGAGCAGCGGTGTCGCGTCGGGCTCGGGCGATCGCACGTGCAGGAAGTGCACGTTCGCTCCGTCGATCTCGGTGATGTACTGCGGGAATCGGTTCAGCCGCGCTTCCGCGGCGCGCCAGTCGTACGAGGTGCGCCAGTATTCGGCCAGCTCCTTGAGGTAGGCCGTCGGCACACCCCGGGTCCAGCCTTCACCTGGCAGGTTCTCCGGCCAGCGTGTGGTGCTGATCCGGCGGTTCAGGTCGTCCAGGTCCGCCTGTGGGATTTCGACGCGGAAAGGCTTCATATCGGCTCCATGTCGCTGAATGCCCTGAAGAGAAACGGAGGTCGCGGTTTATTCATCTTCTCATCGAGGTGGCTGGGGATGCATATCAAGAAATGCCTGGATTCGCCGTCCTATTTTATGACGATCGGGTTGATCGGCGACCCTATGGCGTGCGTGATCTTGAGGGGCGGAGCCGCGAAGAAGAAATCCCAGACCCCATCGCGGTGACAGTCTTCGGCGAGCTCCTCGAAATCAAGGATTTCCCCCAGAGACATACCCATGTCGCGGATCAGGATCATGTGCACGGCGAGGAACACGTCCGGTGACTCTCCCGGCAGCACCTCTATCGCCCAGTTGTCCGAACCGACGGCCGCCACCTCACGCTCGTGCAGCCAGGCGCAGCACGCTTGCCCGAGACCGGGTTCGCCCGCCATGAACGCCGCCGGATCGCCCTCGCTGAGGAACTTCTGGCGCCAGCCGGTACGGACCAGGAGGATGTCGCCAGTGCCGACTTCGACGCCGCCCTGTCTCTCGCACGCCTCGTCGAGGTCTTCCGGCTCGATGACGGTTCCCGCTTCCAGCCAGTCGACGCCTTTGAGCGCGGCGATGTCGAGGAGTACGCCGCGTCCGGCGATCCCTTTGGCCTGCTTCTCGATGGAGCAGTGCTCAGCGCCCTTCGTGGTGATGCCGTCGGCGGGAAAGCCGTTGTACAGCAGGCCGTCGTAGTGAACGTGGGCCAGGGCGTCCCACTGTGAGGCGCATTGCAGTGGCATGAGGACGTAGTCGTCCGCGAACTTGAAGCCACCGGGGAAGTCCTGTCCGGCGCCGGTCTCCGTCATCATGTGCAGGGGGTTGCTCCGGAAGGCGCCGTCCTGCGGGCCGCTCTTGTCGAACGGGATGCCGAGGTCGAAGATCGCTCCCCGGCGGATGAGGCGTCCGGCGGCCACCAGCCGCTCCGGGGTGATGAAGTTGATGGTGCCCCGTTCGTCTTCGGGGCCCCAGCGCCCCCAGTTCCGGAGCCGCTCACCAACGACCCGGAAGTCTTCGAGTCGTGTGTGCTGTCGCGTCATTGCCGCCTCCGGCTGGGATTCAGGTACTGGTCGGTTTCCGGGGTTGAGGGAAAGCCGGCGTCGGAACGTGCCAGTCGCTGCAACGCAAGGCTAAGTCATGTGCCGTTGCCGCTCAAGCAATTGTCCGGGGAATAGCGCCGCGATGGGAAAATGGGCATTTTGTAAGGAGGCGGGTGTCGTTTCGGCGAGGACTGTCCGTATCGGCTGCTTCAGACGCCGGCCGCCCGAAAGCGCGGGTCGTGCGAGAGGCGGCTCGCGCGATCCTGGATCGCTGACCGAGACGAATCGGCCGGGAGGGTGGCTCATGATCACGGTGGGTGACCTGGGCGAGGTGTCCGGCCCCCGCTGAGGTGACATCCGGCGGATTCGGCGAAATAATCGGCCGGGGATGTCCTCCCGGGCGGGTTCCGTTCGTCGTAGTGGTGAGATGTTCCCGAAGAACGGAGAGACTGTGAAGTACATGCTCCTTATCTGTGTCGGTGACGAGGTCGACGTGCCCCCGGACACGCCGAACATCGAGCAGTGGCTGGAGAAGGTGGGCAGCCGTCGTCTGCACGGGTCGGAGATGCGGCCGATCAGCGACGCGACGACCGTCCGGACACGCGGTGGTGACGTCCTGTTGTCCAGCGGGCCGTTCGCCGAGACTGCCGAGCACATCGCCGGCTACGACCTGATCGAGTGCGCGGACCTGGACGAAGCGACCGAGATCGCGGCCGCGCACCCTGTCGCCCACTTCGGGTCGGTCGAGGTACGGCCGCTTCACGAGTGAGTTTCGAAGCTGAGATCGCCGCTGTCTTCCGTGCGGAGCGGGGTCGCATCGTGGCGACTTTGATCCGGCTGACCGGTGACTGGGATCTGGCCGAGGAGTGTGTGCAGGACGCCTTCGCGCGAGCGCTCGAGCGCTGGCCGCGCGAAGGCGTCCCGCGCCGGCCAGGGGCCTGGCTCACCACGGTCGCGCGGAACGGTGCGTTCGATCGGTTGCGGCGCAAGGCCAATGAAGCCACTGTGGTGCGAGAGGCGGCGATTCGTTCCTTGTTCGACGAACCGATGGATTTCGACGACAGTGGTATCCAGGACGACCAGCTGCGGCTGATCTTCACCTGTTGCCATCCGGCGTTGCCGCCGGAGGCCAGGGTCGCGCTCACTCTTCGTGTCATCACCGGCCTGACCACCGCCGAGATCGCGAGTGCGTTCATGGTGAGTGAAGCGACGATGACCAAACGGCTCGTCCGCGCCAAGCAGAAGATCCGCAACGCCGGGATTCCCTACCGGGTCCCGCCCGCGCATCTGCTGCCGGAACGCACTGGCGCGGTCCTCGCCGTGCTGTACCTGCTGTTCAGTGAAGGCTACGCCGCGTCGGCGGGTGCGGAACTGATCCGGCAGCAACTCTGCGTCGACGCGATCGACCTGGCCACGACGCTCAGCCAGCTGATGCCCGACGAACCGGAGGCTCTCGGCCTGCTCGCGCTCATGCTGTTGCACGACGCGCGGCGGGAAGGCCGCGTGGACGACTCGGGTGAGCTGGTGCCGTTGGAACAGCAGGACCGGACCCGGTGGGATACCGGGAAGATAGCCCGCGGTGTCGAACTCCTCGAGACCGCCCTGCGCAGGGGGAGTCCAGGGCCCTACCAGATCCAGGCGGCGATCGCCGCCTGCCACGCCACCGCCGCGGAGACGGCGGCCATCGACTGGGCGCAGATCGCGCAGCTCTACGGTCAGCTGGTGACCATGAACCGTTCGGCGGTGGTCGAGCTGAACCGTGCCGTGGCGGTGGCCATGGCCGACGGCCCGGCCGAAGGGCTCGCGCTGGTGGACGCGCTGACGGAGGCGGGGGAGCTGGACGGCTACCACCTCCTGCCCGCCACCCGCGCCGATCTGCTCCGGCGGATGGACCGGCGCGGCGAGGCCGCGGCCGCTTACCACCAGGCTCTCGTGCTGGCGCCGACGGACACCGAACGGCGCTACCTCGCCAAGCGACTCAGCGAGGTCACGGTCTGAACATGGCTGTCCCGTGGTAATGGGCGGCCGGCCCGCCCATCACCCGGGAATGCTGCTACGGCAACCCGATCGGCCTGCTCGAAGGCAGGAATCCCTGACCGTCGAATGAGGACTGCGGCTGCTTCAGCCGCCGCAGCCACACCGGCAGGGTCACCAACGCCAGTACGATCAGCCCCAGCAGACCACCGAGGGACGCGACCAGGTTTCCGGACGGGGTGGTCTGCACGGCCACGTCCCCCTGTATTCGCTGCACGTGGTCGTACAACGCGAGAGCCGAATGCGCCACCACGGCGACCGCGATCACCTTCGGTAGAAGTTTCCCGGTGCGCCAGGTCGCGAAAGTCAGCCACACCAAGGCCGGCACCAGCCAGATGGCGTGATGTGGCCAGGTCACCGGCGAGATCAGCAAGGCCGTGAACCCCACCACCAGCATGCCCACCATGGCCTGCCCCCGCCGTGCCGCCCAGACCGCGGCCGCCAGACCCAGCAGACCGACAGGCACCGTGACCAACGGTACCCAGCCCAGCACGGCCGAAGTCCCGGACAGCCGGGAGAACAACCCGGACAGCGAATGATTCACCAATGCCGGGAAGTCGGACACCAAACGCTCGGAGCTGGCGAATATTTCGTCGAACCAGTATCGCCGGG
Organism: Amycolatopsis sp. cmx-11-32; assembly: GCF_047608695.1. Taxonomy (NCBI): domain Bacteria; kingdom Bacillati; phylum Actinomycetota; class Actinomycetes; order Pseudonocardiales; family Pseudonocardiaceae; genus Amycolatopsis; species Amycolatopsis sp. cmx-11-32. The sequence goes on from NZ_JADNQN010000007.1 coordinate 121,089, forward strand.
AATCCCCGGGCAACACCGCGAACGCGACGGCAATCGTGAAAATCGTCCCCAGCACGGCCCGCAACGCATCCCGCCAGCGGCCGATGCAGACCAGGTACACCATGAAAATCAACGGCGTGAGCTTGATCCCGGCCGCAACGCCTATCGCGAAACCGCGCCACCGGTCGGGCATCGACCGCGAGAAGTCGGCGAGGACCAGCGCTACCAGCACCATGTTGATCTGTCCGAGATCGAAATTCACCAGTACCGGGTCGAGCAGAAAGTAGGACGGCACCATTGTCGCCACTACCAGCGTCGTGCGCAGTTTCCGGTTCACCGCGTCGACCATGCCGAAGGACAACCACAGGATGGCGCCGAGCAGCAACGCGGTCGCGAAATTCCAGAGCACCTCGGCGACCGCGCGGTCGAACAGGGAGAAAGGCACGATGAGCAGTCCCGCGAATGTCGGATAGGCGAACTGCGAGTCCGCGACGATGCCGGCATGCGCCTTGATGTCGTACATCGAGAGACCGTTCAGCACCGCCTCCCCGGCGGCGTGGTAGACCGCGAAGTCGTTCATCCACCATGGTCTCAGCGGTTTGATCACCGTCGCCAGCATCACGGTCATCGCCGCGGACACGGCTACTATGGCACCCAGGGCGAGAAGGCGGTTCCGCGACTTCTCGCGCCCCTTCTCGAAATCGTGACCGGCGACCTCGGGCTCCGGCATGACCAACCCCTAACCATGAAAGGCGTCGCGCGAGTGACAACGCACTCGCCGTGGCGACGCTCTGAGGTCTTTTACGGGATCGGCCCCAGGCTGCCGGAAAGGTTAACAAGGTCGTTGTTATCGCGTCAACAAATGGCGTTTCCGGAACAGGGCACATCACAAGGTGGCACCGTCAGCGCGGTGGTGCACACTAAAAAGAGCGGCGGCCTGGTCGGAAATCGGCGTTATTCGCGGGTGGTCGAAAATATGTTCTGCCGCTTTCAATGGGGAGTGTCAACGTACGACATCGGATCGAAAGGCGTATCAATGACTCACGTCGACACCGGGTTCACAGGTGCTCCGCCCGAGCCGCTGGACGCCGCGATGATTGAGCGATATCGCCGCGACGGCTTTCTGCTGCTCCCGCCGGAATACCTGACACAGACCGTTTTCGACACGATCACCGCCGCGGTACCGCACCTGCTGGCGGAGGACGGCCCCCGGCGGATCCTGGAGCGCGACGAGACCACGGTGCGCTCCGTCTACGGGGTGCACCAGGCCGATTCGATCATGGCCGAGCTGCCGAGGATGCCCGCGCTGCTCGGCGCCGCACGGCAGATCCTGGACGACGACGTGTACGTCCACCAGTCGAAGATCAACCTGAAGGCGCCCTTCGCCGGTGATCAGTGGGAATGGCATCAGGACTACATCTACTGGTTGCAGAACGACGGGTTGCGCAAGCCCGATCTGGTCAACGTCGCGATCTTCCTCGACGAGGTGACCGAGTTCAACGGGCCGCTCACCTTCGTCAAGGCCTCGCACCGGAGCGGTCTGCTCACCAGGATCGGGGCCGACGGCATGCCGCTCGGATACGAAGACGCGCCTGCCTGGGTGGCCACGTTGACAGCCGACGAGAAGTTCCAGGTGGGCAGCTCGGTCGTCGAGGAGATGGCCCGTGCCAACGGGCTCGTCAGCCCGAAGGGACCGGCCGGCTCGATGTTGTTCTTCGACCCGAACATCCTGCACGCGTCGGCTCCCAACATCTCGCCGTTCCGGCGAGCCATGTTGATGTACGTGTTCAACGGTGTCCGCAATGTCCCCCGTGACGTGTCGGACCCGAGGCCGCCCTTCCTGGCCGAACCGGACACGACACCGCTTCAGCCGCTGTTCTCCGTTTCCGACTCGAAATAGGGGTGTTGGCAATGCCGGGAGTGATCGAACTAATTATCCCGAATCAGGCCGAGTACTTTTTGCGAAATCCCGCGCTGCACCTCACGGGGGAACAACGCGAGGAGGTGATCCGGTTCGGGGGCACCTACGAATGCGAGCATTCGGTGTTCTGGAGCTCGAATCCGCGGGTCCTGCTTCTCCCCGCGGGCTATGACGCCGAGTGGTTCGACGACGTCCACGCCGCGCTCGGCCTGCAACCGCCGCCAGTGGTGTCCCCGGACGCGCGGTCGGGGCTGCTCGTGCGGGATCTGCTCCAGGACGGCGCCGCGCAGGCCGTACTGCGCGAGCACCTGTCCGGATGCGTCCAGGTCGACTTGACGATGACCGGCCCTACCCCCGACATCTACCTGCTGGCCGCGATGCTGCGGGGCTGGGGTCTGACGGTCGAACTCGACGGGGTGACCGAAGAGCACTACTGGAGCAGCCTGTACCTCGACTCCAAGGTGAGCTGTCTGGACCTCGCGCGGCAGCTGCCGGGAGTCCTGGTGTCGGACGGGTTGATCGTCGACAACTGGACGGAGCTGGAGGGGGCCGTGGGCGTCATGACGGCGCGCTACGGCCGGGCCATCGTCCGGAGCCTTCACGGAGTCGCGGGGAACGGAACCCTCGTCGTCAAGAGCGGCGGCTCGCTGGACACCGTGGCCAAGGACTCGTTCTTCACCTTCCCGCTCGTCGTCCAGGAGTTCATCGAGCACGCCGGGGACGTCGGCTGCCCCGCCGTCGACGTGCTGGTCGGCGAAGACGGCGTCGAGGACGTCGTGCTTTGCTCGCTGACGGTCGAGGACGGACACCTGTTCCGCAGTGTCAACGTCGGCCAGGACGCGTTGCCCGCCGTGTGGGCCGAGCGTGTCGACCAGGTCGCTCACGAACTGGGCACGGCGGCCCGCGATCTGGGCTACCGGGGCTGGATGTGCGTGGACTGCGTCGCCGGGGCCGACGAAAAACTGTATGTGACGGAGATCAACGCGAGGCGAAGCGGGTCCACCCACGCCGGCGGCCTGCTCCGGCAGTGGGGTGCCGAGCGGGACCTCACCCTGTCCGCGCACTTCATGGTGCCGGTCCCGGAGGGGACGACCTACCGCGAGCACATCAAGCCCGTCTTCGAGCGGTTGTGGGCGTCCGGAGTGCGTGCGTACCCGACCACCGTGCGGGGTGTCGGCTGGCCCGACCCGATCATCGCGGTGATCGCGGCCGCCCCCACCGCGGAGGAGGCGGAACGCATCGTGGCCGGCATCAGGGAGGCGGTCAGTCCGGCCGCCGCTCCGGGGAAAGCGTCCTAGCCGCCAAGACGAATCTCTTGAGAGGAAAGGCATGTGAACGGATCCCCTGACGTGTTCGACGCGTTGCGAGCCGAAGGCGACGCGGTGGACGGGATGGTCGCCGGGCTCGACGCGGAGCAATGGCGGGCACCCACTCCCGCTCCCGGCTGGACGGTCGCGCACCAGATCGCCCATCTGACGGCGACCTTCCGGATGGCAGGCCTGGCGGGGTCGGCCCCCGACCGGTTCGTGGCGGTCATGTCCGAGCTCGACGACGACTTCACGAAGAACGTGGCGAACGCGCTCGCCGAGTACCTGGCGGAACCTCCGGACGTGCTGCTCGAACGCTGGCGGCTCGAACGCGAAAGCGCGGCGAAAGCACTCGAGGCGGTACCGGCCGGCACGCTCGTCCCGTGGCTGGTGAACCCGTTGCCCGCCCAGGTGCTGGCGAGTGCCGGGATCATGGAGTTGTTCGCCCACGGGCAGGACATCGCCGACGCGCTCGGGGTCGACCGTGAACACGATGACCTGCTGCTCGGTCACCTGACCGCGTTCGGCGCGCGGACCTGGACCTTCGGCTACCTCTCCCGCGGTCTGCCGGTGCCGGAGACCGAGTTCAGGTTCGAGCTGACCAGCCCGTCCGGGACGACCTGGGTGTACGGGCCGGAGGACGCGCCGCAGCGAATCGCCGGTCAGGCGAGGGACTTCTGTCTCCTGGTGACCCGGCGCAGGCATCGTGACGACCTCGCGGTCACCGCGAGCGGTGACGTGGCCGAGCATTGGCTGGACATCGCGCAGGCCTACCGCGGCCCGGCGGGGGAAGGGCGCGAGCCGGGGCAGCACGGGCGAGGTCGTCGCCCGAACCGGAAGGCATGACGATCATCGTCTCCAGCGACGAAGCCGATTCAGCCACGGCATTCTCGGCTGAACGCTCCTCGTTCGCCGCGCTCCCGCTCGCGGCCTCGGTGCCTCCCGGTACCGAGGCCGCGGGCGGGATCGCGTGGCGGGCTTCCGGTGACAGCGGTGACTCCCGGCTCCAGGAACACGTCCGGAACAGACAGACCCGCTGCTTCCCCGGCAGCGGCGAAAAGACCATTGTGGACGGTGTCGCCGTCCGTGACCCGAGCCGGGGAAGCCGATGCCGGAACAAGAGAACGACACAGGCGAGACGCAAGCCGGCCTCGGCCCGATGGCCGAGGCCGGTGACACGACAGCCGCTGTCGCCTTCCACGCCGAACCCGGCCACCGGCCCGCCATCGCCTCCACCGGGAGCCTGATCCTCGACGTCGCCATCCCGGTCTACAACGAGGAAACCGACCTCGAGCCGTGCATCCGGCGGCTGCGGGACCACCTCGTGGAGCAGTTCCCGTACCCCTTTCGGATCACGATCGCCGACAACGGCAGTACCGACGGCACGCTGGACATCGCCGAACAGCTGAGCCGCGAGTTCGACGACGTCGAAGTCCGCCACCTCGACGAAAAAGGGAAAGGCCGCGCCCTTCGCGCTGTCTGGTCCACTTCGGACGCTCCGGTGCTCGCCTACATGGACGTCGACCTCTCGACCGATCTGGCCGCACTCGCCCCCCTCGTCGCGCCCCTGCTGTCCGGACATTCCGATCTCGCCATCGGCAGCAGGCTCGCCCGTGGCGCGCGAGTGGTGCGCGGACCGAAACGGGAACTCATTTCCCGCTGCTACAACCTGATCCTGCGCGGCACGCTGGCGGCGAGGTTCAGCGACGCGCAATGCGGGTTCAAGGCGATCCGCGCCGACGTCGCCGAGCGGCTGCTCCCGCATATCCACGACACCGGCTGGTTCTTCGACACCGAACTGCTCGTGCTGGCGCAAAAGGCTCGGCTGCGGATCCACGAAGTCCCGGTCGACTGGATCGACGACCCGGACTCGTCGGTGAACATCGTCGCCACCGCGACCGCCGACCTCAAAGGCATCGTGCGGCTGACGAAGGCGACGCTGACCGGCGAGATCCCGATCAGCGGCCTGCGCGAGCAACTCGGCCGGGCGCCGATCCAGGTGCGGGCGCCAGGGGTGGCACCGAGCCTCGTGCGGCAACTGGTCCGGTTCGCCGCCGTCGGCGTCGCCAGCACCGTCGCGTATCTCCTGCTTTTCCTGCTGCTGCGGACGTTCACCGGCGCACAGGCGGCGAACCTCGTGGCGCTGCTGGTGACGGCGATCGGCAACACCGCGCTCAACCGGCGTCTGACCTTCGGCATCCGCGGCTGGAAAGGCTCCGGATTGCACCAGTTCCAAGGTCTGATCGTGTTCGGCATCGGGCTCGGGCTCACCAGCGGCGCGCTCGCCTTCGTGCATTCGTTGTCCGCAACGGGGTTGCCGCTCGAGATCACCGCACTGGTGCTCGCGAACCTCGCGGCCACCGTAGTGCGTTTCCTGTTGCTGCGCGGCTGGGTGTTCCGCTCCCGTCGCCAGCCCACCACCGAGATGGAGAGCTGACCGCGGGGACACTGACCGCGGGCCAGGGCGCTGGCGTCACGGTTGTCCCAGTGTCACCAGGGATCACAGTGGCGGGTAGCGAAGGACGCTTCACTACCTTCAGGGTAGGCGAGGAGGCCTTCACGGCCAGGACAACTCGTGTCGCGACCGGCCATCGCCGAAAAGGCGCTCACTCCGTCTCCGGAGCGAGCGCCCTTTCGTCCACCGGGCCGATCACCAGGTGACCGAGCTGATGCGGCGTACCGCCTCTTCGATCGCCTCCATCCCGGTGCAGACCGTCAAGCGGACGTACCCTTCCCCGCCCGGGCCGAAGCCGGTGGCGGGGATCCCGAGTACGCCGGCGTCTTCCAGCAGGCGCTTCGCGAAGCCGCTGCTGTCGAGGCCCGGCGGGTTTCGCACGAGGCAGTAGAAGGTCGCCTTGGGGCGGATGACATCGAGTCCGGCGGCCTCCAGACCGTCGCACAAGGTGTGCATGCGGGTCCGGTAGGTCTCGCGCAGATGCCGGGGGTAGTCGGAGGTGTCGTCGAGGGCGGCGGCCGCCGCGTGCTGCACCGCGCCGAACGTGCCGGAGTCGGTGTTGGTCTTCACCGCCCGCAGGGCTGCCACGATCTCCGCGTTGCCCGCGGCGAACCCGACTCGCCATCCCGGCATGTTGTACGTCTTGGACAGCGAGTGGAACTCGATCCCGCAGTCCATCGCCCCCGGCGACGCCAGAAAGGAAGGCGGCGGTTCGGTGTCGTAGTAGATCTCCGTGTAGGCCGCGTCGGAAGCCACCACGAGGTCGTGGGTGCGGGCGAAGCGTGCCAGCTCGTCGAAGAACTCACTGGTGGCGAGTGCGGCCGTCGGGTTGTTCGGGTAGCACACCCAGAACAGCTTCGCGCGGGCCAGGATGTCGAGGGGGATCTCATCGAGGTTCGGCAGGAAACCGTGCTCGGGCCGCAAGGGCACCCGATACACCTCGCCGCCGCAGAAGCGTGCCCAGGTCTCGTAGACCGGGTACGCGGGGTCGGGCACCAGCACCACGTCGCCCGGCTCGATGTAGGCCAGCGTCAGGTGCGCCATCGCCTCCTTGTTCCCCAGCGTCACCAGGACCTCGGTGTCCGGATCCGTGGTCACCCCGAATCTCCGGTCCAGGAAGTTCGCGGCCGCCGTACGCATCTCGCCGGTGCCGGCGTACGGGGGATAGCGGTGCGACCTGGGGTCCATGACGGCCTGCTGGATGGCGGCCACCACCGGGGGCGGGGTGGGCAGGTCGCTGTCCCCGACCCCGAGCGGTACGGGCGCTACCCCTGAAGATTCGGCCAGCGCTCGTGTGTCGTCGATGAAGGAGAACAGGTAGTCCTCCACCTCGAGCAACCGCTTGGCAGGGCTTGGCATCGAAGTACCTCCGGATCACCTAGGAATTTGTTGCCGAAGCCGCTCTCCGCGCCACGGCAGGGATCAAGTCGGCCCGGGGGCGTCCCGGGGACTGTTCTGGTAGGCGGCGAGCAGCCATTCCCCGCCGGTCTTCACCGCCACCCAGGTGGCACGGATGGTGCGTTCGGGTGCGGGTTCGGTCTCGCCGGAGGCGAGCACGCCACCTTGGGTGATCAGCACGGCGAGCTCTCCGTCGATACGCAGGTCGACCGGCTGCCCGGTGACCCTGGTGCCCTCGAGCTCGTGCGCGAACGCCGCGGTCATGTGGGCGTGGATCGCCTCGGTGCCCTTGCAGTAGACGCCCGGCAGGATCATGGTGCCGTCGGTGGTGAACAGCCGCGCGAAGGCGGCCGCGTCGTGTGCCGCCCACGCCGTGACCAGCCGCCGCGGGATGTCCGTGACCGCGGCCTGGTCCGCGGGAAGATCAGTGGTCGTCATCGTCGTCTCGCTTTCTCGCATCCGGAACTGTCGCGAAACCCGGCGCGGAGGGCCGGGCTGGGAGAGGGCACTGCCCCGCCGGGACAGCGCCCTCGTTCACCGGACCTCGGCAGGGGCCAGCAGTCGCACGGGCAGTGTCTTCCAGCCGTTCATGATGAACGTGCCCTGCGGTTGCAGCTCCTCCGCGTCGAGGGCCAGCGACAGGCCGGGGAACCGCTCGAACAACGCGGGCAACGCGACCTGTGCTTCGAGCCGGGCGAGCGGCGCGCCGAAGCAGAAATGCGTGCCGTAGCCGAAACTGAGGTGATCCTTGTCGGTCCGGGTGATGTCCCATTCGCCGGCGTTCGCGCCGTGCAGTTCCGGGTCACGGCCGATGGCGGCGTACCCCATCAGAATCGGGTCGCCCTTGGGAATCGTCACCCCTTCGAGTTCGATGTCCTCGACGGCGAACCGCAGCGGCAACATGTTGATGGGTGATTCGGCGCGAAGCGTCTCCTCGATCACGTCTTCCCAGGACGCCCGCCCGTCCTCGACCATCGCACGCTGGTCGGGGTGGGTGAGCAACTTGTGGACGGCGTGCGTGACCAGGTTCATCACCGTTTCCGAACCCGCGCCGAGCGCGACGAACAGCGTGCCGATCAGCTCGTTGTCCGTCATGCCCGTCTCACCGTCCTCCTCGGCGGAGGCGATCAGGTCGGTGGTGAGGTCGTCGCCGGGATGCTGGCGCTTGGCTTCGAGGAGCTGCTGGAACTGCGCGGTCCAGTCACGGACGTTCGCCTCCGCCTCCTCCGGCGTGATGGAGGAGTCCGTGGTCATTTCCCCGCCGCGCAGGATGGCGGCACGGGATTCTTCGGGGATCCCGAACAGGTCGCAGATGATCGACGCGGGCAGCCGATAGCAGAACATCCGCTTCAGGTCCACGACCTCGCCGGGCGGGACCGCGGCCAGGTCGTCCAGCAGCTTCGTCACGGTCTTCTCGATGTAGGGCTGCATGGCCCGGACCCGGCGCGGCGTAAACGCCTTGACGACCGGACGCCGCAACCGGGTGTGGTCCGCGCCGTAGGTGGTGGTCATGTTGTCCATGGCCGTCCAGCTCGCCAGCGGCCAGTCCGAGCGGATCTCGCCGTTGATGTAGGCGTCCCAATGCTGGCGGGGATTCTTGGAGACGCGCGGGTCGGTCAGCAGTTTCATGGCGAGATCGTGACCGACGACCGTCCAGGCCCGAATTCCCTGCGGAAGCTCGACCTGCGCTATCGGACCTTGTTCGCGGAGGTGCGCGCCCTCGGCGTGCACGTCCTTTCCGGTGGTGTCCAGAATTACGGGACAACGGCTTTCCATGGAAACCTCTCCAAGGGGGACGTTCGGCGATGAGGTCGAAACCGACACTACGCATTCACTATCCTTGTGCCACCTCACGATGTGCCTCATCGACTTCGGTTCCCCGAGCTGCTTGAGCGGTGGAAGCCGGAAGGCGTAACGTCGTTCAGCGACGCATTTTCCCGGAACTGAAAAGTCCGGGTCGCGATTGATCCCGGCCGACCGAAAGGCAGGAACTCTTCGTGGATCCCTTCCGTATCGAGATTCCCCGAGCGGAGCTCGACGATCTGCGGCGCAGGCTCGCCGCCACCCGGTGGCCGTCGAGGCCCGCCGTGGAGGACTGGTCCCGCGGAGTTCCGCTCCGCTACCTCAAGGAGCTCGTCGACTACTGGCGCACCGGTTACGACTGGCGCGCCGCCGAAGCGCGGATCAACAAGTTTTCCCAGTATCGCACCGAAATCGACGGAGCGACCGTGCATCTGCTGCACGTGCGCTCGCCGGAGCCGCATGCCCTGCCGCTGATCCTCACCCACGGCTGGCCGAGTTCGGTCGTCGAGTTCCTCGACGTCATCGGCCCATTGTCGGACCCGGCGGCGTATGGCGGAGATCCGGCCGATGCCTTCGATCTGGTCATTCCCTCCATTCCGGGATACGGGTTCTCGGGTCCGGATCTGGCGCCCGGCTGGGATATCCGTAGGGTGGGCCGTGCCTGGGCGGAATTGATGAACAGGCTCGGTTACCGGCGTTACGGGGCGCAAGGCGGGGATTTCGGTTCACTGATTTCGCTGGAACTCGGCCGTGTCGATCCTGATCACGTCGTCGGCGTGCACACGAGCATGCTGGTCGCGTTGCCCTCGGGTGATCCGGAAGAAGTGGCGGGATTGAGTCCGGCCGACCAGGTGAAGCTGGATCGGCACGTTCTTTTCGAAACGGAACTCTCGGGTTATTTCAAGCTTCAGGCGACCAGGCCGCAGACGGTTTCCTACGGCTTGACGGATTCCCCGGTCGGACAGCTCGCCTGGATCATCGAGAAGTTCTGGGAATGGACCGACTCGGCGGAACGCCCGGAGGACGCGGTCAGCCGTGACACCCTGCTCACGAACGCCATGATCTACTGGCTGACCGGGACCGGCGGTTCCTCGGCCCAGCTCTACTACGAGTACCGCCGCCAGCTGACCGGCGGGCTGCCCGATCCGCCGATCACCGTGCCGGTCGGGGTAGCCGTGTTCCCGCACGACATGGTCCTGCCGATCCGACGGCTCGCCGACCGGGACATCAAGACCATCACCCACTGGTCCGAGTTCGAGCGCGGTGGCCATTTCAGCGCGTTGGAGCAGCCTGAGCTGTACGTGGAAGACCTGCGGAAGTTCTTCCGCGGCCTCCGGGACTGACGGACGGGTGAGCGGCTGCCCCGCGACGACGTCGCCGGGCAGCCGCTCACCGGTCAGCCGAGATGGCGGGTGGTCACGCCGGACGACGGCTCGCGCTCGAGCCAAGAATTCCCGGGAGCCGGCCGCCGCACGGCGTGCCGCAACACCCGGGCGAGCATCCGAGGCCGCATGAGCGCCTGAGGCGGGTCGAGGAGCCCGGCCACCCGCATGAAGCCTTCGGTGACCTTGGGGTCCTTCGTCGCGGCGTACTGCAACCGGGCCATGTAGGCGTTCCCCACCTTGACCTTGATCGAGCGGTGGCCCTCGACGCCGGGGAAGTCCAGATCGCCGTTGACGGACACCTCCCATGGCATGTCGATGATCTGGCCGATCTCGGTGAAAAATTCGGCGGGCCGTGGACTGCCGCCCCGGCGCAGTTGCCGCCGGAGCGCGGCCGCCTCCATCGCGGCGACGGTCATGCCCTGCCCGTACACGGGGTTGAAGCTGCACACCGCGTCGCCCAGCACGAGCAGCCCGTCCGGGAACGCGGGCAGCAGTTCGTAACGCCGTCGCACACTGGCCGGGAAGCGGAAGGTCACCGGGTCGTTCACCGGCTTGGCGCCGACGATCGCGTCGTAGACGTCCGGAATGGGGAGGGACCGGACGAACTCCAGGAATCCCGCCTCGTCCGTGGGCGGATGGTCGCCGAGGATGCCGGTCAGGGAGAGGTTGACCAGGTCGGGACCGCTCCTGCCGAAGAACGCGCCCCTGGGGTGGGCGGGCGACGCGATCGGGTTGATGGACGGGACGCCGCCGAGGATGCCGTCGGTGAGTTCGTACTGCCGGGTGGTGTAGGCGAGCCCGATCTTCACCCTGTCCTCGTCCGGCCTGCGGTAGCCGAACTGCTCCAGCCAGGCGGGGGTGCGGGAACCCCGCCCGGTGGTGTCGACCACCAGATCCGCCGTCAGTGTCTCTTCGCCGGTGCCGCCGTCCCGTGCCTCGATCTTGACCCCGATGACGCGGGTGTGGTCCCGGCTGGGAACCAGTTCTCGGATGTCGTGACGCTCACGGAAGGTCACGTTGGGCAGCGCGGCGACCTGTCGCCGGACGTGCTCCTCGAGCATCGGCCGGGGCGCCAGCACGGAGATCAGCCCGGTTCGCGCCGGCTTCAGCCGTCGCGCGTTCAGGTACCAGTGCATCTCGCCGAGGTCGCAGCTGGGCACACCGGCCGCGGCCAGGCCGTCGGTGAGACCGGGGAACAACTCCTCCAGGATCAAGTGCCCGCGCGCGTGCAGCGCGTGCGCGTGGATCGTGTGCGGCGCACCCCGCCGGGGCCGGTCCACGCCGAGCACCTCGTCCCGGTCGACGACCAGGACCTCGGCGTACGATTCCGCCAGCACCCGCGCCGCCAGGATCCCGGCCATGCTGCCGCCCAGCACCACGGCCCGCTTTCCGGTCTGGTTGTTGGTCATGGCTCGTCTCTCCGTCTCGCTCGTTCTGCGACGCCCGAAGGCACTGGACGTCGACGGCAAACACAGGTCGGGCTGCTCCGCCGCGGCGAAAGGCTTCCAGCGGTCTAGTTCCTCCGAGCGGACACGCGGATCGGCACGATCGAATCGCCGGGTCCTTCTCGGCGAGGATCGGGAATGGGAGCAAAGGCCGGAGCAGTTCCTTGACCATCTCATCGGACCGACCGGGGTCACGTATCACGAAGTGCCGTGTGCCGGTGCGGTTCGCCGTCCGGTGCGGTAATACCGGCCGGTGGGCACTATTTGAGGTGCACCGGGTTCTCGATCACGACGACAATCGGCGGTATGCCCAGGTCGGCGGAATGGTGGCATCGGCCGGACTTCGTCGAGTTGAACTCCGTGCCAAATCCTGCCGGATGACGTCCCGGCACCGGTGAATCCTGGAGGGTTCAGGCTTATGGCCGATTATCAGTCGAAACCGATCTCGTCAACCTTCGGTGCCCGGATCACGGGGCTGGACCTCGCCGCGCCGATCGATCAGGACACAGTGGACAGCCTGGTCGAAGACCTGATCAAGTATCGGGTCCTCGTGGTCCCCGGTCAGAAGCTGGGGCACGCCGACCACATTCGCGTCAGCCGCCTCTTCGGGCCGCTCGACGTCTACCCGGTGTCGAAGTACGTGGTTCCGGAATATCCCGAGGTGCTGACGATCAGCAATATCTTCGAGAACGGAAGCCCCATCGGCCTTTATGACGGCGACGAACAGGAAGAATGGCATACCGATTATTCCTTCAAGAAAGTGATGAGCAAGGCTTCGATGCTCTATTCGGTGATCGCGCCCGAGGTGGGCGGCGATACGCTCTTCGCCGACACGACGGCGGCCTACGATGAGCTCTCCGACGACCTCAAGGGCCGCATCAGGGGATTGCGCGCCGTGCATTCCATGGCGCACCTGGTTGCCGAGGAACTGAAAACCAATCCGCACAAGAAGCCGCTGACGCCGGAAGAACTCGAGCGGACGCCCGACATGGAGCAGCCGCTGGTCCGGGCGCATCCGGTCACCGGGCGCGAATCGCTGCTGCTGGGCAGCATGATCATCAGTGAGATCGTCGGGCTGGACTCGGCGGAGAGCACCGCCCTGCTGGACGAACTCCACGCCCACGCGACCGCGGACCGGTACGTCTACCGCCACCACTGGGAGGTGGGCGACCTGGTCATCTGGGACAACCAGGCCACGATGCACACCCGTACCCCGTGCGACAGCAAGCGTCACCAGCGGCTCCTGTACCGGACCACGGTGATGTAGCGCGGTCCCGGGCATGACGAGTGCTGGATGAGTGATGCTGTGAAGATCGCGTGGAGTGCAACCCCGCGAACGCCCCTTCGGCGCGAACCAAGGTCGTGAAGGCCTCCTTGCCTTCAGGGTCAGGGTCCGGCACTTGGTCCTGGTGTCCCCACTGTGGCATTGGAGACGCAATGCCACAGTGGGGACACCAAACGAACCGGGAGATTCGCGCCAAGCGCCTCTGAGCAGTGTGAACACGACTTTGCCGGGTCCCTGATCCTCAAGTAGGCAAGAAGGCCTTCGCAACCTCGACGATACGGACATACGGCACCCAATCGGACGATGTGACTCGGAAAGCGTCCTCTGTGGACAGTCGCAGCGCCTCACCGAGCTTCACGTGATTTTCACGGAATCAACCGTCTAGTGTCGCGTGATCCTGCAGGTCTTACCCGTGATCAGACGGCGATCTCCGGAGATCGCCGTCCAATCACGCGTGACCGCCGTCTGAACACGCGAGATCGCCGTCCGAGAAACGAAACCCAACGTCAAGCAAGCAGGATCACGCGACACTAGTCCCTCACCGGGAATCCCGGCAGGTCTGGAAAGGAACTTCTGATGGGTGCGAACGCGGCGGACACCGCCGGTCCGAGCGCCGGGCGGCGGGAGTGGATCGGTCTCGTCGTCCTCGCGCTGCCGACCCTGCTGTTGTCGCTTGACTTCAGCGTGATCTACCTGGCCGTTCCGGACCTGAGCGTCGACCTCGGGGCCGACAGCACCCAGCAGTTGTGGATCGCCGACATCTACGGCTTCATGATGGCCGGTTTCCTGGTGACCATGGGCACCGTCGGCGACCGCATCGGGCGTCGCAAGCTGCTGCTGATCGGCGCGGTGCTGTTCGGCGTCGCGTCGATCCTCGCCGCGTTCTCCACCAGCGCCGGGATGCTGATCGCGGCCAGGGCGCTGATGGGGGTCAGCGGTGCGACCTTGATGCCGTCGACGCTGGCCCTGATCAGCACGATGTTCAAGAACCCCCGGCAGATGGGGGTCGCGATCGCCGCGTGGATGGCGTGTTTCATGGGCGGCATGGCGCTGGGGCCGGTGGTCGGCGGTGTGCTGCTGGACAGCTTCTGGTGGGGCTCGGTGTTCCTGCTCGGCGTGCCGGTGATGGTGGTACTCCTCGCGGTCGGGCCGGTGCTGCTGCCGGAGTCCCGTGACCCGGACCCCGGGAAACTGGACCTGGTCAGCGTGGCGTTGTCCCTGCTCGCCGTTCTCCCGTTCGTCTACGGCCTCAAGGAACTCCTCAAGGCGGGCTTTGACGGCCTCCCGGTCGTGTCGCTCGTGCTGGGCGCCGTCTTCGCGGTCGCCTTCGTGAGCCGGCAGCGGAAACTCGCGGATCCGCTGATGGACCTGAGCCTGTTCCGCGACCGCGCGTTCAGCACCGCGCTGCTGGTCGGCTCGATGATCCCGGCATTGCAGGGTGGCACGTACTTCCTGATCGCCCAGCACCTACAGGACGTCGAGGGCCTTTCCCCGATTTCGGCGGGGCTCTGGCTGGCGCCCTCGTCGGCGATCATGATCGGGACCATCCTCGTCGCCCCCGTGCTCGCCCGCCGCGTCCGGCCCGCGTACCTGTTCTGCGTCGGCCTGCTGACCGCGGCGGCGGGATTCGTGGTTCTCACCCGGATCGACGGACCGGGACAGCTGCTGGAACTCTGGATCGGGTACGCGATCATGGCCCTCGGTGTCGGGCTCCCTGCCGGGCTGGGGACCGCGCTGGTCCTGGGAGCCGCCCCGCAGGAGAAGGCGGGTTCCGCCTCGGCCGTGTCCGAGGCGGGCAACGACCTCGGGGTGGCGATGGGGGTGGCCGTGCTCGGCAGCGTCTGCACCCTCGTCTACCGCGGCGAGTTCGCCGGCCAGGTACCGGGCGGGTTGCCGCCGTCCGCGACGGCGGCCGCGGACAACCTCGCCGCCGCGGTCCCGGTGGCCGGGCAGTTGCCGTCACCGCAGGGCCCCGAGTTGCTCGCGGCCGCCCGCGCCGCGTTCACCACCGGCCTCAACACCGTCGCGATCATCTGTAGCGCGCTTTTCGTCGCGCTCGCGGTGCTCAGCGCGGTCGCGCTCCGACACGTCCCGGCGACCGGTACCGAGGCTACCGACACCGAGCCTGCCGATACCGCGGCGGAGCAGTCGTCGCGGCAGCAGTAAGGCCCGCAAGCGAAAGGCCCGGCAGGGAAACCCTGCCGGGCCTTTCGCCTTGCGGACTCACGTCGTGGGCACCAGCCACGATCCGGTCCGGCGGGCGGCGGTGAAGCTCGCCCACGACGTCAGTTCCAGCAGAGAGCGGCCGTTCCCGCCGCCCGCCAGATACGTCCCGATGAGATCGTCGCCGACCTGATGAGGGGAGAGCGCGGTCAGCAAGGCGAGGAGCCCCGCCGTCCGGTCGCCACTGTCCAAACCGGACGTGAACTCCGTCGCCCACGCCCGCCCAAGACCCGGCGGCTCGCCGTCCCACTGCCCGGTCACGTCGAGCACGAGTGCCCGGACCCCGCCGGGAACCGAGCGCTCCCCGGCGGTTTCGTACGCCTGGGCCGCACGGGCGTAGGCGGCCGAGATCGTGGTGTTGCCCGCCGCCCACGCCAGGTCGCCGGGCAACTCGGCCTCGGGCAACAGGGTGAGCGAAGCACCCGGCTGGACGGTGACGCGCGCCGCGGTCCCCATCATCTTGCCGAGCAGCTTCAGCGCGCCGGCGCGGGCGATGCCCGGCACCCCGGGCGGCAGCGGGCTGTCCCGCAGGTACAGGGTCGCCATCCGGTTGATGTACTGGAAGGCGACCGCGGTCCCCGCGTACTCCGGGAGCACGGCCGCCGGGAACGGCGCGGGCCGTGAGGCCGCGCCGTCCCGCGTCGCCACCGCGCGCGCCCAGTCCTCGAGCGAAGCCAGCTCCCCGTCGCGGGCGGGCGCCAGGCCCGCCAGCGTCGCTTGGTGCACGCTGACGCAGTAAAGACATTCGTTGCCGGCCGATACGGCGGCGGCCACGGTCTCCTTGCCTGCCCGGCTGGCCACACCGTCCGCGACCAGTACCTCGCGCAGCAGGATCCAGGTCGCCGCGAGCAGGTCCGGCGCGGGGGAGTGCAGTGAGACCGGTGGGGCGATCAGGCCGAAGTCGCGTTCGCACTGGCCGTAGATCGTCCGCACCTGGCCCGTGGCGGCGCCGGGCCGCACGGCCTCGATGTGCTGGATGTGGGCTATGGACCGCCGTCCGGCTGTCTTCAGCGGCGTGCTTGCCATCGCTAACGCACCGCCAGATCCGATACCAGCGGCAGCGTGCCCCGGCGGCCCGCGGTCTCACCGAGGGGCGAGGGCGCGCCGTACTTCACGGAGACGCCGCGGTCCTTCGCGGCTTGGACGATCCCGGGCATGGCGCGTTCGGCGAGTGCCGCGATGGTCAGCGCGGGGTTGACCGTCAGCGCGCCGGGTACCGCGGAGCCGTCGGTGACGAAGATGCCGGGATGCCCGCGCAACTCGTGCCGGTCGTCCAGCGCCGACGTGGCGGGATCGTCGCCGATCCGGCAGGACGCCAGCGGGTGCACGGTGTACGCGCCGACGACGTCGTTGGTCCACGGCATGACCTCGGCCAGTCCGTCGCGTTCCATCACCGCCTTGACGGCCGCGTCCGAGATCTCCCAGCCGTGCCTGGTGTTCGCGGTCGGCTCGTAGCTGATCGTGCCGCGGCCGAGCATCTGCTGCGAGATCCGGTGTGCGTTGCCGGTCGGCGGTGGCGGGCCGAACACGCCTTCGTTGTCGTCCTCGCTCATGGTGAACGTGGTCAGCCACGACTGCCACTTGCGGACGATCTCCTTCTTCTCCCGCCCGAACCAGCTCGGCCCGGCCGCGCCGGGGACCTGCGCCAGGATCGTGCCGAAACCCGGCGGGAAATACAGCTGTTCCAACGAGAACCGCGAGTACTCGGGCAGACTGGCGTCCAGGTTGTCCCAGCTCGCCACACACGGGCCCTTGCCGATCTGGTTGGCTTCGTAGGCCCGGCCGTCGCCCCGGTCGAGGCCGAACAGCTCACGGGCCCTGTCCTCGTCGACGATCGCGGTGTTGAGCCGTTCCCCGTTGCCGGAGAAGTAGCGGCCGACCGCGTCCGGCATCCCGCCGAGCGCGGCTTCGGACCGTTGCAGGATCACCGGTGTCGCGCCGGCGCCAGCCGCCATGATCACGATCTTGGCGTCGATGACGCCCTCGTCGTGGAGGATCCGGTAGTCCTCCGCGTCGACGGTCGAATAGTGCACCCGGTAGCCGTGGTCGGTGCGCGAGAGCCGCTGCACCTCGTGCAGGGGCCGGATCTCGGCACCGTGCGCGACCGCGGCCGGCAGGTAGTTGAGCAGCAGCGAGCGTTTGGCGTCGAACCGGCAGCCGGACATCATCCAGTTGCAGTTGGTGCAGCGGTCGACGTCGATGGCGACGGGCACCGGGTTGGCCGTGCGGCCCGAGTGGTTGCACGCGGCCGCGAACAGCCCGCCGGCGTAGGTCACCTGGTTCCAGTCCGACATGGACACCGGCAGGGCCTCCGAGACGCGGTCGTACCACGGCTCGAGGGTGTCGCGGGAGATCGACGAGGGCCACATGCGGCGCCCGATCGAGCCATGGCGGTCGAAGACGAACTTCGGCGCGCGAGGCATGGCGGCGAAGTAGACGACGCTGCCGCCGCCGACACAGTTGCCGCCCAGCAGGCTCATGCCGTCGCCGACCACGAAGTCGAAGATCCGGGTGTAGGAGGAGCCGAGCAGGAAGTCGTGCTCGAACTCCTCACTGCGCACCCACGGTCCGCGTTCGAGCATGACGACCTTGGCGCCGCCGGCGGCCAGGTGGTAGGCGGCGATGGCGCCGCCGAAACCCGTGCCGATCACAAGGACGTCGGTGGATTCCGTGCTGTTCATGCGGGGCTCCCCGAGGCTGTGGTGTCAGGGTGGAGTTCGGCGAACTTCCGCCGGTAGGAGTACGCGGGGAAACGCCAGAGGCCGTCGGCGTCCGGAGGCGCGAAACCGGTGGCGGCCAGTCCCGGATGCCCGGCGGCGAGCGCGTCCGCGGTGTGCATGTGCGCGGCCGTGTCGAAGGCCATGTTGCTGAACAGGGCCAAACCGACCCAGGCCTCCTTCTCGGGGTGTCCCGGCGCGAGCAGTTCGCCGACCAGTTCGGTCCGGTCGTCGAAGGAAAGCGCGACGAACGGGGGAACCTCGGGGTCCAAAGTGGTCTCGAGGTCGGCGGCGCGAGCCGTCGCGTGTCCATTGAGGACGGTGGTCAAACCGTCCAGCAGGTCGACGAGACCGGCCGCCGGCGTCTCCAGCAGTTCGATCGCACCCGCCGCCACGGCGCCCTGTCCGGTGGACGCGCCCGCGACCGCCCGGTCGTCCGGCGTGCGTTTCTCCCCGGGGATGATGGTGTCCGCGAACGCTTCGAGCGTCATCGTTCGCCTGCGGCGTTCCGCACTGTCCGATGGCATGACTGTCTCCTCGTAGGCGAGTTTCGGGATGCCGCGATCAGGCGCGGCGGACCGACATCGGGAGCCGGTCACGGATGCGAAGGGAAAGCATCGCTTCCGGAACGACGCGGTACCCGGGGGTTTTGACCAGCTTGAGCGCGCGGGCGACACTCGCGATGACGAAGACCGCTTCGAGCATGCCCAGGCTGTTTCCGACGCAGAAGCGGGGACCGGCGCCGAACGGGATGTAGGCGTACCGGGGCCGGTCGGTCGTGTTCGCCGGGGTGAACCGGTCCGGGTCGAACTTCGACGGCGCGTCCCAGAACGCCGGATGGCGGTGCAGCGTGTACGGACTGACGATCACGTCGGCCCCGGCGGGTACCGCGTAGCCGCCGACCACGTCGGCCTCCTGCGCGATCCTGGGCAGCAGCCACACCGGCGGGTAGAGGCGCATGACCTCTTCCACCACCGCCGCGGTGTAGGTCAGCCGGTGCAGGTCCGCGTAGACCGGCGGCCGGTCGCCCAGCACCTCGACCGCTTCGGCGTGCAGCCGCTCCCACACCTCGGGATGACGGTCGAGCAGGGCGAATGCCCAGCCGAGTGTGCTCGCCGTGGTCTCGTGCCCCGCCAGCAGCAAGGTGATCAGCTCGTCCCGCGCCCGTTGACCGGCGGTCAGCGGATCGTCGTCTTCGGCGGCGGAAGCGATCAGCCGGGTCAGGACGTCGTCGGCGCCCGGGACCGGGCTCTGACGACGTTCCGCCAGCAGCCTGTCGGCGACTCCGCGCAGGTTGTCACGGGCCGCGCGGAACCGGCGCTGCTTGGCCAGTGGCAGCCAGGACGGCACCAGGTTCATCGTCACGGCTTCGAACATCGCCTGGTTCTGCACGGCTTCGAACGAATGCCCCACCGCGTCGAAGCGGCCGAGGTCGGTGTCCAGCAGGGTCCGGCCGAGCACCCCGAGGGTCAGCTGGGTCATCTCTTGCAGGACGTCGACGGGTTCGCCGTGTTCGTGTGCCCTGAGCCTGGCCACCAGTTTCCCGGCCTCGTCGGCGACGATGTCCGCCTGCCGGGCGATGCGCTTGTGCTGGAAGACCGGTTGGATGGTCTTGCGCTGTTTGCGCCACAGGTCGCCTTCGCTGGTCAGCAGGCCGTCACCGAGCGCCCGTCGTGATTCCGCCAGGCCGATGCCCTTGTGGTAGTTCGCGCTGTTGTCCGCGAGCACGTGCTTGGCGTAGTCCGGGTGGTTGAACAGGTACATCGCCTTCGGCCCGATGGCGATCCGCACGGCGTCACCGTGCCGCTCCGCCGCCGACGACATCAGTTCGAGCCGGTCGGTGAACAGCATCCTCAGCAAGTTGAGCGTGGCCCGGCGCGGTGGGCCTGGGGGTACCTCGCGCCGGACCACAAGCTTGGTGGTCATGTGCGCACAGCCGGGGAGTCGTCCTTCAGCCGCGCACCGGTCTGTCCGTTGCCGTTGCCGTTGCTGCTGCCGTTGCCTGACAGGGCCACGGCCTCGGCTTCTCCCGATCCCGCTTCGCGCAGTTCCGCTTCGCGCTGTGTCCTGGCCTTGTCGACGAAGTGCAGCGACCAGAAGAACAAACCGCGGATCAGGCACACCGCCGCCGTGGCGAAGAAAAGGCCGTAAGCCACGTGGGCGACCATGAAGAAGCCGTAGAGCAGGGCGATGCCGGAGCCGAACGCCACCTGCGACGCGGGTTTCGAGGGAGTGGTGCCAGGGTCGGTGACCATGTAGTTGGTGAAGAGCACGAACGCGACACCGGTCATCATGCCGAGCGCCGCCGGGATGGAGGTGTCGAACAGCCAGCCTCGCACGATCGCTTGCAGGGCGAACGTGGCCAGCCAGGCCCCGATCAACCACATCCGGCCGGTCAGCTTCGCGTTGAGGATGGTCCCGGAGATCAGGATGATCGCCACGATCAGCCAGCCGATCCAGGTGTCCACGTTCTCGGTGAAGTGGTAGGGCGGGGCGATGCTCGCCCACGGGAACAGCAGCAGGATGACGCAGATCCCGAGGTTCGACGGGTTCATGTAGTGCCGCAGCCGACCGCGTACCGGTGCCCGCAGGATCCATTTCGCACTGACCGCGACCACGACACCGAACACCATCACTTCGATGTGGTCGTTGACGTAGGTCAGCATGTTGAGCGCGAGGCCGGTGATATGGGCCGGGAACAGGAACTCCATCATTCCCTTGGGCCCCCCGCCGGCGAAGCGGGTCGCCCGCCCTTCCATCCTCGCGCCGACGAGCTCCAGGACGATTTCGGTGGCGTAGGCGGTGGCCAGCGCGACCAGCGGCCACGACCAGGGTTGTTCGAAGCCCAGCAAGGTGTAGCCGAGGATGTTGAAGATCGTGATCGAGATGGCGAACCGCCGCAGGGCCGTGATCACTTTCGGATCGTGCCGCGGAGCGGTGCTCTTGCCGTTCTGGACGCCGTTCTTCGTATGGGCGTCGGTTGCGTGCTCGGTCATGTCGGTCACCTCATTTCTTCAGGGGTTCGGCTTGCGCGCCGAGCCGCAGGTCGTGCCAGCCCGCGTTCAACGACAGGTCCTGCTGCCGCACCTGACCGGTGCGGTCGCGCCATTGCAGGTGGACCTGTACCGGCCCGGACACCTTTTCGCCGAGGCCGATGTGCAGCTCGTGACTGCGTTTGCCGGAGTGACCGCTGCCGCCGTCCACTCGGCCGATGAGCTTGCGCCCGTCCGCGGTGGTGACGGTCGCCTCGGCGCCGATCACCGGCGAGCCGGTGGCGGCGGAAGGTCCGGCCGAGGACGGTGCGTCGTGGGAAAGCCGCAAGCCGAGGAAGGAGCCTGTGTCCGGACTGTCGTTGTGGTAGAACACCGGCGCTTCCCACTGCCGGGCGACGGCGAGGTCGAGGCGGCCGTCACCGTCGGCGTCGCCGGTGGCGATGCCCCGGGTGGGCACCGGTACGGCCAGCCCGAGCTTCGGCGCGAGGTCGGTGTAGCGGCCGTCGGAACCCTTGACGAAGAAGTGCAGCGTCTGGTCACCGGCGAGGTCGTCGCCCGCCTTGAGATTGGGCCACCACAACGGATTGTCGAGCAGTCCGTCGTTCGCCGTCGCGAGTTCCTGAAGCTGCGGCCAGCGGTTGACCGCGCCCTTGACGAAGCCGGTGGCCTGCGCGATCGCCGGGTCACCGCTGTTGTCGAAGTCGGCGATCTTGACGTCCCAGCCCCAGCCGGACCAGGCGGTCCCCGCTTCCGTGCTGCGGTCGGCGTAGGGTGCCACGCCCTTGTTCATCTCGGCCCGCATCCCGGCGTGGTCCTTGGCGTCGGCCATGAAGTGGTAGTTGCTTTCCTGGATGCCGAACGTGGTGGTGATGTTGCTGACGAACGCGTCGTTGAGGCCGTCGTGATTCAGGTCGCCGAAGTCCACGCCCATGCCCTTGAACGAGTCGTTGCCGAGCCGTTTGGACTTGGGCACCCCCGGGGTGTGCGCCCCGATCACGTCGGTGAAGGCGAACTGGCCGGGCTTGGACTGGTTGTACAGCAAGTGATCCGGGCCGAAGTCATTGGCGACGTAGAGTTCCGGCAACAGATCGCCGTCGAGGTCGGTCGCGCTGGCCGCGAGCGACCAGCCGGTGTTCGCCAGCCCTGGCAGCACGTTGTCGAAGCACTTGAAATTGGCGCTCGGCCGGTCGCCGCCGCTCGCCCCGGTCCAGCGGAACAGGTACTTGCCGCCGCTGTTGTGGGCGTGTGACATCGAGTGGTTCATCTCGACCCCGGTGCTCACGCGGTCGTCGAGCACCGGACCGTCGGGGAAGTAGTTGCCGATGAAGATGTCCTGGTGCCCGTCACCGTCGAAGTCGCCGACCGTGGCGGCGTTGGTGTTCCACAGTGGACCCGTGTAGCGCCCGGCGTCGGAGTTGTCGCCGGGCACCAGTTCGGTGGCCTGGTAGGTGGTGGCGTCGAGCCGGGTGGCGGTGGGCTTGGCGAGGTAGAGGATCGGCGTGCGGCCCCAGTAGTAGGCCAGCAGGTCCATCCGGCCGTCCTCGTTGAAGTCGCCGGGCACGCAGCCCATGGGCGCCATGATGTCGCTCGTCGGCAGCGGTGCCGGGTCCAGTGCGAACGGGGCGTAGCGGTCGCTGCCCGCGCCCGGCGTCGGGGTGATCACGACCTGGTCGCTGCGCGGGTCGACCAGGCACAGGTCGTTGGCGCGGCGGTCACCGTCGAGGTCGTTCATCGCGACCGCCGCGCCGACCGAGGAGATCCACGCGCGAATGTGCTCGTAGTCCTTGTTCACCTTGCGGATGCTCTGGTGCTTGGCCGCGGCGGGCAGCGCGATCGTCATCGGGGTGAACGCGTACTTGCTCGCCATGCGGTCCTGATCGGCGGAGGCGGCGACCGGGAGGCGCACCAGCAGGTATCCGATCACCAGCAGCACCACCGCGAGGATGCCGGGTAGCTGCTTGCGCAGCGGGCCGAACGTCGTGGTCATCGGTCAACACCTTCCGAGAGAGACGAATTGGTCGGCTGTCTGCCGGCGCCAGATCTCGTAGGCGGCGACTCCGGCTTGCGGCTCGGCCGAGCCCGGGCGGGCGCGGACGGTGAGTTCGGCGGCCTCGTGCGGGTTCATGCCGCAGAGGATCTCGGTGGCGACGCCGGTGTGCGGGACCACCAGTCCCGCTCGGACGCGGGCTTCGGCGGCGAAGGCGCTGGCCTGCGCGACGAGTGGCCAGTGTTCGCCAGACCGCTTCCGCAGCAGTTGGAGTTCTTCCCTGTCCACGCCGCCCGCGTAGGTGGCCGCGAGGGCCGCTCCGCTGTAGAGGTCTTCGTGCCGCCGTGGCGCGAACCCTTCGATCTGGGTGCAGACCCGTTCGGCGTCCGTGCCGCAGACGAACCACAAAGCCCGCCCGATGCCCTGGTCGAGTACCCGGTCGGCATACGAGGCCGGTTCGTCCGGCCAGGAGAACGCGCCGTCGACGAACTGCTCCCCGACGTACTTGGCGGTGTGGAAGTAGGCTTGGTGGAACCCGTAGCCGTCGAGGAGGAGCCAGCGGAGCAACGGGTCGTACGCGGTGATGTCGGGCCAGAGGAACCGGGGAAGCCTCGCCAGCGCCCACCCCACGCCGATGTAGGCCATGTAGACGTGTTGTGAGCTTCGGGCGGCCAGCGCGTCGAGGACCCGGCGGCCGCTGGTCAGGGGCAACGCGTCCATGACGGCGAAGCCCATCGCCGCGCCTTCGTAGGCGAAGCCGCGGAAGCGTGACGGCACCTGTTCCAATTCGGTCTCCGCCTCGGCGACCGTACGAGCCTCCGCGGCGAATCCGTACCCGGTGAGGAATGTCCTACCCACGGTTTCCAGCAAGTCCTTGCTGGCCGCTGTCTTCACGTGAAACCCGCGTGTTTCGACCTGTGTCGCCTTGACGCCTGGTGTCAGGATTTGTCGCCTGAGTGCTCTGAACATGGCGGCCAATGGATTCTCCGCTCGTGGACTGGAATGCGATTCGTTTTCGGGCAGCATGCTGATTCCGGTGCCGCGGGCACCGGGTTGACGTTTTCTGCTTTTCGGGTTTTCTACTTTTCGGAACGGGACAGCTTTTCCCGTGGCGTGGCCGGTTCCGCGAACCTGTCACGGATCCCGCGTCGCCAGAGTTCGTAGGCGGGCACGCCGTTCTCGCCGGTGGTGACGGCTGCAGCGCCCGCCACTTCGAGTAGCTCGCCGGGACTGTGGCCGGTCAAGGCCCTGCTGACGACTTCGGTGTGCGGCGGGCTGTATCCCGCCAGTGTGCGGGCACTGACCGCGAAGACCGACCCCACCGCCACCGACGCCGCATGGCCGCCGGATGCCTTTCTCAGCGCGATCAGGCCGGGTTCGGCGCACCCGCCGGCGAAAGTGGCGGCCAGGCCCACGCCCGACCAGAGATCGGCGTGGCGCGGGTCGGGGAACCTGGTGACGGCGGCGGTCACCGCCTCCGGGACCCCGCCGTGCATGAACCACAGCGCCCGGCCGATGCCTTGGTCCACCGCGCGGGTGAAGTAGTCCGGCGTCCCCTGCCAGGGATAAGGCTTGGGTACCTCCTGGCGGTCCACCCAGCGTTTCTTGTCGAAGTAGGCGAGATCGAACCCGTAACCGTCGACCGCCAGCCAGCTCATGGTCGGGTGGAACAGCGAGTCGTCCAGTGACGGCAGTACCTTCTTCCACAGCATTCTCGGCAGTTTCGCCATGGCGAAACCGATCCCGATGTAGGCGAGCAGAAGATGCGGTGCCCCCGGCCCCCGGAGGAGGTCGCGGGTGCGGTGCCCGCCGCCCATCGCGTCGAGCACGGTGAACGCCATGGTGGCTCCCTCGTAGGCGAACCCACGCATTTCCGGTTCGATCAGCTCGAGTTTGCGTTCGAGTTCCCACAGGCTTCGCGTGTCTATACCCCATTCGAATCCGCAGACGACCGCCTGCGGTATCGCTTCCAGCCTGCGGACGGCGTCGGAATCCGTCACGGTGAAACCGCGGGTGGCGAAGGAGACTTCACTCAGCGCGGGGGTCAGGGCGAGTCTGCGCAGTGAACCTGATGTGGTGGGCATGGTTCCTCCTGATAAGTGATCGTGGCTCAAGCGGTCGGTGGCGTCATCTCAAGCCATGCCCGCTTCTTCGTTTTGATTCAATTGTCAGGAGCGCGTGCCACGTGGATGAACACGCGGTGGCAGAAGGTGTTTCCGCGACAGGCGGGAACCGGGGGAAATGTCCCTTGTGTTTCGATGCGCCGCCCCACTTCGCGCGGCTGAGTGATCCATGCTACCGACTTCCGCATTTGTTTCGAATGGTCGTCGCGAATAAGGGCAGACGTGAAGTCGTTAGGCAGGCGAACGGCCCAGCTGGGTCACTTTCGGTGAGTATCGCCTGGCCAGGCCGCTCCGCCAAACGGGACGCCGTTGCGACCATCGGGTGGGGGTGCCCGATAAACGAGTAAACGGCGGATCCTTGTGTGACGCTCGTTCACTCGTCCGAGGAGATTGATCCGAAGGGGTCCTGGGCGGTCGTCGTGCGTGTCAGCGGGTTTCGCGATTAATTCGAGAACATTGTTGTGTCTTGTCCGTCGTTTCGGTGGGCACGGCTGAAGGCGGAGGTTTCGCCTGCCTGGGGCAGACTGTGGACATCAAGGGTGCACGCCGCCGATGAGTGTCGATCCGCCGTCGCCGCGTGCCGAATGGAATTCTCCGCACCGAGTAAGGGGATCCATGTTCTGCGTTCCATCGCGATTAAACGAATGCCGGCCGAGGCGGATCGATGGCGGTGGAACCGGCCGGTCAACGGGCAATCACCGTGGAGGTGGTGAAAGCGTGAGCAGCACCAGGATCGCGATCGTCGGTATCGGGCTGTGCTACCCGGACGCGGGCTCGCCCCGCGAACTGTGGGAGAACGTGCTGGCAGGACGCCGAGCCTTCCGGCGGCTGCCGGACGAGCGGATGAACCACGCGGACTACTACTCGCCGGACCCGGCGGCGCCGGACCGGTTCTATTCGGCGAAAGCCGCTGTACTGCGCGACTTCGAGTTCGACCGGGCACGTTACAAGGTGTCCGGTGGAACCTACCGCGCGACGGATCTGACCCACTGGCTCGCACTCGACGTCGCCGCGCAGGCGCTGACCGACGCGGGTTACGCCGACGGTGAGGGGCTTCCGCGGCAGTCGACGGGCGTTGTTCTCGGCAACAGCCTCACCGGGGAGTTCTCCCGCGCCAACATCATGCGGCTCCGCTGGCCGTACGTCCGCCGGACGCTCGCGGCGGCGCTGGCGGAGAAGGGATGGACCCCGGAGGAGTCGGGCGAGTTCCTCCGCGAGTTTGAAACCCGCTACAAGGAACCGTTCCCGCCGATCAACGAGGACTCGCTGGCCGGGGGACTGGCGAACACCATCGCCGGCCGGATCTGCAACCACTTCGACCTGGGCGGTGGCGGCTACACGGTCGACGGCGCGTGCTCTTCCTCGCTGCTGTCCGTCGCCACGGCGGCGAAGGCGCTGGAGGATGGTGACCTCGATGTCGTGCTGGCCGGTGGGGTCGACCTGTCCATCGATCCCTTCGAGGTGATCGGGTTCGCCAAGACCGGTGCGCTCGCCAAGAGTGAGATGAAGGTCTATTCCAAGGACTCCAACGGTTTCTGGCCGGGGGAGGGGTCGGGACAGCTGGTGCTGATGCGGGAGTCCGACGCGATCGAGCAAGGGAAGCGGATCTACGCCACGATCACCGGCTGGGGCGTCTCCTCCGACGGCAAGGGTGGGATCACCCGGCCCGAGGCGGACGGCCACCGGCTCGCGCTCTCGCGCGCCTACCGCCGGGCGGGCTACGGGTTGGAGTCGGTCTCCTACTTCGAGGGGCACGGCACCGGGACCGCTCTCGGCGACGCCACGGAGATCGACGCGTTGTCTTCGGCACGCCGGGACGCGGGGCCGTCGGCCCGTCCGGCCGCGCTCAGCACCGTGAAGGGCAACCTCGGGCACACCAAGGCCGCTGCCGGGGTCGCCGGCCTGATCAAGGCGTCCCTCGCGGTGTACCACCAGGTCATCCCGCCGGGCACCGGGTTCGGCGAACCGCACCCGAAGCTGCTCGACGACTCCGCCGCGCTGTACCTGCCGCGCAGCCCTGAACTGTGGCCCACGAGCGAGCCTGTCCGGGCCGGGGTCTCGGCGATGGGCTTCGGCGGGATCAACACCCACATCGCGGTCGAGGAGCCGCGTGGTGTCACGCGCCGCGCCGAGCTGGACGGCTGGACCGCGAACGCCGCGGCCGGACGCCAGGACGCCGAGGTCTGGCTGTTCGACGCGGCCGACACCGCGGAGCTGCGGGAGCGGATCGCGAGGGCCGCCGCGGTCGCGGGCAAACTCGCGTTCGCCGAACTGGCCGACGTCGCGGCGGTTCTGGCCGGTGAACTCACCGGTGCCGCCGTCCGCGCCGCCGTGGTGGCGGCGAACCCCGAAGAAGCGGAGAAGCGCCTCGCCGGTCTGCTCGACCGGATCGACGCGGGGGAGGCCACCGTCTTCGAACCGGGTGAAGGCCTCTTCCTCGACCAGTCGGCCCGCCCACCGGCGATCGCCTTCCTCTTCCCGGGGCAGGGCTCGGGCAAGGGCACTGCCGGTGCTCTCCGGCGGCGGTTCGAAGAGGCCGACGAGCCTTTCGTGACGGTGGGGCTGTCCGGGAACGGCGACCAGGTCGCGACGCAGGTCGCCCAGCCGAGGATCGTGGCGGGAGCGGTGGGCGCGCTAGAAGTGTTGCGGCGCCTCGGAATCGAGGGTGCTGTCGCGGCGGGGCACAGCCTCGGCGAACTGAGCGCGCTGCATTGGGGCGGCGCCCTGGACACCGCGCAGGTGCTGCGTCTGGCCGCGGTGCGCGGCGAAGTCATGGCCGCGGCCAGCCGCGGTGGCGGCACGATGGCGGGTCTCGCGACCGGCCCGGACGACGCGGCACGGCTGGCCGAAGGCGAGGACGTCGTCATCGCCGGGTTCAACGGGCCCTCCCAGACTGTGCTGTCCGGCGCTGTCGCGGCGATCGAGCGGGTTTGCGCTCGAGCGGCCGCGGCCGGGGTCACCGCCACCCGGATCGCGGTCTCCCACGCGTTCCACTCACCGCTCGTCGCGCCCGCGGCCGAGGCGATGACCGAGCGTCTCGCCGAGTTCGACTTCGCGCCGTTGACCGGCCGGGTGATCTCCACCGTGACCGGCACGGCCCTTACCGCGGGGACCGACCTGCGGGCGTTGCTGCGCGAGCAGGTCCTGGCCCCGGTGCGGTTCCACCAGGCGGCCGCCGAGGCCGCCGGCCAGGCTGACCTGGTGCTCGAGCTGGGGCCCGGCCGGGTGCTCGGCGGCCTGCTGGCCGAGATCGCGCCGGACAAACCGGTGCTGTCCCTCGACACCGACAACCCGTCACTCGTCCCGCTGCTGCGGATCGTCGCGGCGGCGTTCACCGCGGGCGCGCCGGTGGACGCCGAGGCGCTCTTCGAGGGCCGGGTCGTTCGGCCGTTCCCGCTCGACGGTGGGTTCACCTTCCTGGCCAGTCCCTGTGAGGAGGCCCCGGAGAGCTCGATCGGGCAGACCATGCTCCCGGAGGAAGCGCCCGCCGAGACGGCCGTCCTCGCGTCCGGCATCGGTCAGTCGACGCTCGACCTGCTGTGCAAACTGGTCGCCGACCGGCTGGAACTCCCGCCCGATGTCGTCGGCCCGGACACTCATCCGCTCGACGACCTGCATCTGAGCTCGATCACGGTCGGCCAGCTGATCAACGACGTGACCAGGGAGCTGGGCCGTCCGGCGCTGGCCGCGACGACGAACTTCGCCACGGTGAGCATCGGTGAGCTCGCGAAGATGATCGACGAGCTGGCCGCGACCGCCCAGGCGGACGAGTCGCCGGACAACGCGGAGCCGCCCGGTGTCGCGACCTGGGTGCGGGCCTTCTCTGTCGGCGAAGTCGCCGAACCCGTCCCCGCGGCCGACGACGCGACGAGCGCCGCCCCCGGCTCCTGGACCGTTCACACGGTGGCGGGTCATCCCCTCGCCGAACCCGTGCGCGGGGCGCTCGAAGCCTCGGCCGTCGGCGAGGGTGTGTTGCTGTGCCTGCCGACCGAGTGCGACGAGTCGCATTCAGGACTGTTCCTCGAAGCGGCACGGGCGGCGTTGGCCGCGTCCGCGGGCAGCCGGTTCGCGGTGGTCCAGCACGGGCTGGGTGCGGACGGGCTGGCCAGGACGCTGTTCCTGGAGTCGGGCACCACACCCACGACCGTGATCACCTTCGACGACCCGGCGATCGCGGGCGAGGCGGCGGCAGCACTGGTGGCCACCGAGGTCGCCGCGACCACGGAATACACCGCGGTGCGCTACGCGGTGGACGGCACCCGGACAGTGCCGGCGCTCACCGCGATGCCGCCGGACCGGGCCGGACCGTCCCCTTTGGACGCCACCGACGTGGTGCTGGCGACCGGGGGCGGCAAGGGCATCACCGCCGAGTGCGCGCTGGCCATCGCCATGGACAGCGGTGCCAGGCTGGCCCTGTTCGGCAGGGCAGCGGTGCACGAGGACACCGAACTCGCCGCGAACCTGTCCAGAATGGACGCCGCGGGAGTCGAGTACCAGTACGAACAGGTCGACGTCACCTCGGCGGCGGAGGTCGCGGCCGGGGTGGCCCGGATCAAAGCCGGCCTGGGTGCCGTCACGGCCGTTCTCCACGGCGCCGGGCGCAACATGCCCGCCGCGATCGGCTCGCTGACCCCGGAGGAGTTCAGCGCGACCTTGGCGCCGAAGGTCTCGGGGCTGCGGAACGTACTGGCCGCGGTCGACCAGGACCGGCTCAAGCTGCTGCTGACCTTCGGCAGCGTCATCGGCCGTGCCGGTCTACGCGGGGAAGCGCACTACGCCACCGCTAACGACTGGATGTCCGAGCTGACCGTGCGGTTCCAGCGGGAGCACCCGCGGGCCAGGGCGCTCGCGCTCGAGTGGTCGGTGTGGTCCGGTGCGGGCATGGGGGAGCGGCTGGGCGTGGTGGAGGCGCTGATGCGTGACGGGATCACGCCGATCTCGACCGAAGAGGGAATCGCGGTGCTGCGCCAGGTGCTGGGCGACCCGTCGGCAGGACCGGTGCTGGTCGTTTCGGGCAGGCTCGGCGGGCAGCCGACGCTGAACCTGCCCCGCCCCGAACTGCCGCTGCGCCGGTTCACCGACCGGGTTCTCGTGCACTACCCGGATGTCGAACTCGTCACCGAAGCCGATCTGAGCGCGGGCAGCGACCCGTACCTCGCCGATCATCTGCTCGACGGCGACTACCTGTTCCCGGCGGTGCTGGGCATGGAGGCGATGGCGCAGGTCGGCGCCGCGGCCGTCGGGCACCGGAGCTCGCCCCTGCTCGAAAACGCCGAGTTCCTGCGCCCGATCGTCGTGCGCCCCGGCGGTGTCACGACCGTCCGGTTCGCGGCGCTCGTACGGGACGCCTCGACGGTGGAAGTGGTCATCCGCAGTGCCGAGACGGGCTTCAGCGCCGACCACTTCCGGGCCACCCTGAGGTATCCGCGTCCCCGGCTGGTGGCGGTGGTCGACGGGGCCGAGCCTGATCTGCCGCTGGTCCCGGTGGAACCGGTCAGCGACCTCTACGGCGGGGTGCTGTTCCAGGGAAAGCGGTTCCAACGGCTACAGGCCTACCGGCGCGTCGGAGCGCGACGTGCCGTCGCCGAAGTCTCGACGAGCACGACTTCGGCGTGGTTCGCGCCGTTCCTGCCGCAGGAACTGGTACTGGCCGACCCTGGCACCCGTGACACGATGATGCACGCTTTGCAGTGCTGCGTCCCCGACGCCACGTTGCTGCCCGAACGCGTCGACCGGCTCCATCTGTCCGAAGTGGAGGACCAGAACACGCCATACGTCGTTCTCGACGCGCGTGAGCGGTCACAGGACGGGGACAGCTACATCTACGACATCGACGTCCGCAACCAGGTCGGCATTCTGGTCGAACGATGGGAAGGTCTCAAGCTCAGGGCGGTCCGCAAACGCGACGGCGCCGGCCCGTGGGTGCCGTCGCTGCTGGGGCCGTATCTCGAACGCTCCCTCGAAGACGTGCTCGGGGGTGGGCGCACGGTGGTGGTCGAACCCGACCCGGTCCGGACGGACGCGGGTCCGCCCGCGGAGCGGCGGGCGCAGACGAAGCTCGCCGTGAGCCGGGCGCTGGGCCGCCCCGTCCAGGTGCGGTACCGGCCGGACGGGCGCCCCGAGACCGACGGCGCGGTCATCTCGGCTTCCCACACCGCCGGGCTGACCATGGCGGTGGTGGGCGAGGGGCGGCTGGGTTGCGACATCGAAACGGTTCTGTCCCGCGCCGAAGCCGACTGGGCGGGCCTCCTGGGGCCGGACGGCGTCGCGGTCCGCGACCTGCTGTGCTCCGTGTCGGCGGACGACGTGGCGGTGGCGGGCACCCGCGTCTGGAGCGCGCTCGAGTGCGTGCGCAAAGCGGGTTCGGCCGGTCAGGCGCTGACCGTGGACCGGGTGCTGCCCCAGGGCTGGACGGTGCTTTCCGCCGGCGACACCCGCATCGCCACCTGGGTGACGACGATCTCCGGGGTGGTCGAGCCGGTGGTGTTCGCCGTGCTGGTGGGGAAGGAGTGGTGACATGTCCGGGTACTACGAGATCCGTCACATCGTCGGGTTCGAGGAGACGAACCTGGTCGGCAACGTCTACTACGTGAACTATCTGCGCTGGCAGGGACGATGCCGCGAGATGTTCCTCAAAGACAGGGCGCCAACGGTGCTGGAGGAGGTGCGCGACGACCTCAAGCTCTTCACGCTCAAGGTCGATTGCGAGTTCTTCGCGGAGATCACCGCCTTCGACGAACTGGCGGTGCGGATGCGGCTCGAGGAACTGACGCAGACGCAGATCCAGTTCACCTTCGACTACGTACTGCTGGGGCGGGACGGCGAAGAGACGCTGGTCGCCCAGGGCCGTCAACGCATCGCTTGCATGCGAGGCCCCAACACGGCGACAGTCCCGACCAGGGTTCCTGAAGCGCTCCGCGACGCGCTCGCGCCTTATGCGGTGTCGACGGCGGCGGTGAGCCCCTGATGAGCGGCGAGGTCACACCGGGGCCGAGGCGCGGCTCCCCGGTACTCGCCAGGAACCCGGTACCCACCCGGTTCCGCGAGACGATGTCCCGGTTCGCCACCGGGGTCACGGTCCTCACCACGGGTGGCGAACGGGTGCACGGGATGACCGCCAACGCGTTCACCTCGGTGTCGCTCGAACCGCCGCTGGTGCTGTGCTGTGTGTCCCGGGCGGCGGTGATGCACGAGGCGATCACCGCCACCGGGTCGTTCGGCGTATCCGTGCTGGGTGCCCGGCAACAAGATCTGGCGAAGTACTTCGCCGGCCGGTCGCGGCCCTTGGGCGCCGCCCAGTTCGACCCCGTGGAGTGGGTACCGGGTCCGCGTACCGGCGCCCCTCTGCTGACCGGCGCGCTCGCCTGGCTCGAGTGCGAACTGGTCGACGGGCACCAGGGTGGGGACCACTCCATCTTCGTCGGGTCGGTCCTGGCGTCCACCGTGGGCGCCGGGCACGACGCGCTCGTCTTTTTCGGCGGAGCCTTCGGGCAGACGGACCAAGGGCAGGGCGTGACCCGGCTCGACCGAGGAGGAACCTGATGCAGGCCACCGGATCTCCGGGCACCGCCCGGGAAGGGACCAAAGTGGACAGAACGCCGTGGCCGGTGATCTCGTCTTGAGCACCTTCGAGCGAGAAGCCGGTCCGAGGATCCCGTTCGAAGAGCGTGTCGCCTCGGTCGTGTCGATGCGCGAGCTGCGCGAACGGCGGGACAGCCTGCACCGGAACACGCTCGCCGGCGGCCACCCGGCCGTGGAACGACAGCGCGCGAGCGGGAAGCGCACCGCACGGGAGCGACTGGACCTCCTGCTCGACGAAGGATCGTTCGTCGAACTCGGCCTGCATCGCCGGCAGCTGCCGACAGGTCCGTTGAGTCCCCGTGAGCGGCCGCGGACCGACGGCGTGGTCGTGGGATCCGGGACGATCGAGGGCCGCCAGGTGTTCGTCTACGCCCAAGACTTCTCCATTTTCGGCGGCTCACTGGGCGAAGCGCACGCGGCGAAGATCCACAAGGTGATGGATCTGGCGCTGGAGACCGGTTCGCCGTTGATCGGGCTGAACGACAGCGGCGGTGCGCGGATCCAGGAAGGGGTGATGGCGTTGCACGGCTACGGCGGGATCTTTCGCCGTCAGGTCGCCGCCTCGGGCATCATCCCCCAGATCAGCGTGGTGCTCGGCCCCTGTGCGGGCGGCGCCACCTACTCGCCCGCGCTGGCCGACTTCACCTTCATGGTCCGTGACATCGCGAAGATGTACCTGACCGGCCCCGCGGTCGTGAAGGCCGTCACCGGCGAGCACGTCAGTCACGAGGAACTCGGCGGGGCCGGGGTGCACGGCGAGTCCTCGGGGGTGGCGACCTTCGTGTACGACGACGAACCGAGTTGCCTGGAAGATGTCCGTCACCTGGTCTCGCTGCTGCCGTCCAACAACATGGAACTGCCACCTCGCTCCGCCGCGTCGGGCGCGGACACGGACGTGCGCCCCCGGCTGGCCGAGATCGTGCCCGCGGATCCGGCCAAGCCCTACGACGTCCGTGACGTGATCGCGGAGGTGACCGACGACGGCGCGTACTTCGAACTGCACGAGGGCTGGGCGGCCAACATCGTGTGCGCGTTCGCCCGCGTCGACGGTGAGGTGGTGGGGATCGTCGGCAACCAGCCGATCGTGCTCGCCGGAGTACTGGACGCCGACGCGGCACAGAAGGCGGCACGCTTCGTGCGTTTCTGTGACGCCTTCGGTATACCTCTGGTCACCCTGGTGGACGTACCGGGCTTCCTGCCCGGCAGCGAACAGGAGCGCGGGGGCATCATCCGTCACGGAGCGAAGCTGCTCTACGCCTATTGCGAGGCGACCGTGCCACGCATCCAGGTGATCCTGCGAAAGGCATACGGCGGCGCCTACATCGTCATGGACTCCCGCTCGGTGGGCAACGACCTGTCCTTGGCCTGGCCCACCAACGAGATCGCCGTGATGGGCGCGGAGGGGGCGGTGGACATCCTGTTCCGCCGCGAACTCGCCGCCGTCGAAGACCAGCGGGAGCTGCGTGCCGAGCTGCTGGCGCACTACACCGAACAGCTGGTCCATCCGTACTACGCGGCCGAGCGGGGCCTGGTGGACGACGTGATCGACCCGGCGGAGACCCGGTCCCTGATCGCCAAGGGGCTGGCCATGTTGCGGGACAAGAGAAGGCAACCTTTCCGGCGGAAACACGGAAACGTGCCGCTGTAGGCCCGGTGGCCCGGTCCGCTCGCGGCGGGCACGATGCGCGGTATCGAAATACAAGAGAGGCTCGGAGCGAATCCGAGCAATTCTTGTATTTCGTGCCGAAAGCCGCGAAAAGGTGAAGCCGGAAGGCTATCCGACTTCCGTGAGTATCGACGACCTGATTTCCAGCAGGGCGAGCACCACTGGGGGATCGATCATTCGCTTGGGCGTGAGGGTCAGATGCACTGGCCCACAGGAGGCGCCGGCGCCTACTGTTATGGGGCCATATGCGCCAACCGACAACCCGAGGTCGTCATCGAGCGGGACACGTAAAACCTCATTGCGGTCCTTGGACAACGAGTGCGACAGCACGTACCATTCCCCGCTCGGAACGTCGTCGATGCGAAAGTGGCCCGGCCTGTCGAGCACGGTGCACTTGACCGGGCGTCCTTGGGGGATGCGGCCAGGGAACACGCCTACGAACACCACGCCGAGTTCGTCCGGGTGCTGTGCCGTGACCTTCCCGTGCACCACGCCCGGATTGTGGCTGTTCCTGCTGGTCCTGCCCTGGCAGCGCAGCTGGGCGACCCCGCCGCCACTCCGGTACTCGGTCGGCGAGACCCCGACCGCCTTGCTGAACGTCGTGCTGAAGGTGCCGACGCTGGAGTAGCCGACCAAATGGCTCACTTCGATCACGTTGATGGAGGTCGTCAGCAGCAGCCGTTTGGCCTCTTGCAGCCTGATGGCGGTGAGGAAACGCCCAGGGGAAATTCCGGTCACTCGCTGAAACATTCTTGTGAAATAAAACTTGCTGAACATGGCGACTCGCGCCAGATCTTCGACTGTCACCTTTTCATTGAAATTCTCGAACATGTATCCGACTGCACGATCAACTGCACGCTCGGAAGAAGTCATACTTTCCCCAGTCCCCTTGTGACAACCGAACTCGTAATCCCTTCAATGTCACTTTGAAACAGTACCAAGCGATTCAGGGGTCGTCAAAGGAAGCGATCTTCTTATCATGGTGACCGAACCTCGCACTAGTGATCGCGGACTTGTTCACCGCAACGGCCCATGGTGCAATTCGCAGAGTGATCCCTTTAGCGTCAAGGGTCTTACGTGGCCAAAATAAGGGAGGTCTCGAGGAGGTGCGGGACCGGGACGGACGTGACCCAAAGTGACCTTGATCGGGTGATACTCCCAGCACCGAGGCCGATAAGGGCACGGGGGAAGACGTGGGGCTCACGAGTGCCCGACGCGTTCGCGCCCCCGCCGGGCGCGACGGGATTCGATCCCCATCGCACCCGGGTGGCCAGCGGCGTCAATTCCGGGCGGTGTCCTGCAAAAGCCAGTCGAGCGCCTCGACCGCGGAGCCGAGGACCGAAATGTGCCCTTCGTCCGGCCGCAGCCAGAGCTTCGCCGAATCGCACCGGTTCGCCAGCCATTCGGCGTGCGCACTGGGCGCGATCCGGTCCTGGCCGCCGTGGATCAGCAGTACCGGCGGACGCACCTGCCCGAGGTCACAACCCCACTCCGCGACATAGGCCAGCTCGTCGTCCATCATGCCGCCGGGGTCACCCTGGATGGCCTTCTCCGCGACTTCACCCAACCAAGACCATTCGCCCGAAAGCAGGTCGTGGTCAGCGGGCGTGAACTCGTCCGGGTCGGACTCACTGTCGGAGAGGAAGTCTTCCAGCTGTGCCCGCCCCTCCGAAGCGGCGCGAAGCCTTCCCTCACCGAAGGCGGTCATCCCCGCGAACCAGTCGAGTCCCTCGACTCCCATCGGGGCCAGCCCGGAAACGCAGACCGCGCCCAGTACGCGCTCGGGCAGCAGCGCGGCGCACGCCAGCGCGTGCGAGCCGCCGCCGGAATGCCCCATCACCGCGAACTTCTCGACGCCCAGCGCGTCGGCGATCGCGGCCACGTCGGCTGCCACCGACGAGATGACCCGGCCGGGGTGGGGTGTCGATCCGCCGTAGCCGGGCCGATCGTGCGATACCCACCGCACGCCTCGTTCGGCCGCGGCGGCGAGCAGCGGCTCGGGTGGCGCGCCGACGTTCGGGGTGCCGTGATGCCAGAACACGAGAAGTCGCGTTTCGGTGTCGCCTGGGCCGGTGTCGTAGACGTGCAACGTGCGGCCGTCATTCAGTGCCAGGTCTGTTTCCGTCACCATGCGCAGAGCCTAGCCCAGGCAACCGCCCCGAATTCGACGGCCAAGCTTACGACGGAAAGGGAGAGTTCGTCGTTATCCGAGCACGGCCGAAAACAGTCGGCGAATGTATCAGTGGATCGCTTCTGCCGCGGCGCGGCATCGGGAATCGCCGCGCATTCCCCCGGAATCGGCTCCCGTGAGCAGGGCCCGCTCAGTCGCGCCAGCGTGCTGTCGGCAGTGCGGGGACTCGGTGACCTCGGTGGCCGGTCATCTCCTCGTTCGCGACGAGCGCGTTGAGCACGGCTTCTTCGGTCGCCTGCACCACGGCTTCGAAGAACGGGTCGAGCCTGCCCCAGGGAACGAACCGGAGGTTCTCGTACTCGGCTTCCTCGGTCCGGGGGAAGCGGCTGGTGAGCGAGCCAGGGTTCGCCGTGCTGAACGCGAGGAAGAGGTCGCCGGAGAAGTGCGAGCCCGCGGTGCCGGTGCGGGCGAGGCCGAGCGGGACCCGGCGCGCGAGCGAGGTGCATTGGCCCGGCAGCAGGGGAGCGTCGGTCCCCACGATCACGATCACCGACCCCGCGCCCGACGGCGCCGCCCATTCCTCCTCCATCGGGTTGTCCGCGCTCAGTTCGAGTCCGACCGGCTCACCGGCGACGGTGAGTTCGCGACGAGAGCCGAAGTTGGCCTGTACCAACACGCCCACGGTGTACTCGTCGCTCCCGTAGGACACCAGCCGGGAGGCCGTGCCGGTGCCGCCTTTGAAGCCGTAACAGGTCATCCCGGTTCCGCCGCCGACGGAACCCTCGTCGACCGGCCCGGTACGCGCGGCGTCGATCGCGTCGATGGCGTGTCCATTGTGGATGGTCGGCGCGGTGCTGTCGTTCAGGTAGCCGTCCCAGGTTTCGGCGACGACCGGCAGCAGCCACTCGGCCGCCACGTCGGGCCGTTCGCGCACTACCCAGTCGATCACGCCGCGGTGGCAGGCGCCGACCGCGTGGGTCGAGGTGATCAGCACCGGCAACGTCAGCGAACCGGTCTCGGCAAGCCAAGCGGTGCCGGTCATCTCGCCGTTGCCGTTGAGCGCGTACGTCCCGGCCGCGCACGGCACGGCGAAATCCTCGCGACCGCGCGGTAGCACGGCGGTGACGCCGGTGCGCACGGACTCGCCTTCGACGAGCGTCGTGAAGCCGATCTCGACGCCGGGGACGTCGGTGAGCGCGTTGTGCTCGCCGGTCCGGCCGGGCAGGGGGACACCCAGATCGCGGGCGCGGGTCATGAACGTTCCTCCAGGGGGTTCGTGGTGGCGGTACGGGCGTAGGACAGCAACATCGCTTCGGCCGTCGCGGTTTCCAGTGTCGGCACGGCTTGGGTGAGGTGCAGGCCGTAGCCGTCCTCCAGCGCGACGAGGTTCCGCGCGATCGACACCGCGTCCGCGGTCAGGGCGAACTCGCCGGTGGCCGCGCCGGCTTCGAGGATTCCGGTGTAGATCCGCACCTGCTGCTCGTAGAGCGTGATGTGCCGCGCGGCGTATACGGGATCGCGGCGGGCGATCGTGCCGAGTTCGTAGAGCAGCACGCAGAGTTCGTCGTCGGGGCCGGTGGGCAGGCCGCTTCGGATCATCGAGAGCAGTCGCTCGCCAGGGGCCGTCTTCGCGCTCGCGGCCTGTTCCCTCGCCGAGCAGAAGCGTGCCACCGCCTCGCGCTGCACCTCCTGGAGCAGATCGGTGAGGGTGGGGAAGTAGTACAGGACCGAACCCGACGACAATCCCGCGCCCTCGGCGATGTCCCGCAGCCGCAGGTTCAGCACACCGCGTTCGAGGACGGCACGTCTGGCCACCTCGATCAGTTCGGCCCGTCGCTCCGGTGCCTTGCTCGGTCTCGCCATACCCTCATTCTTCGAACCTTCTTCAAAAAACGCAAGGCCTGATCCGGATCAGGCCTTGACGTCACACCGCCAAGAGCCTTTGATGCGTGCTCAACAGTTCTTCGAAGGAGACTCAAAGAACACACCTTCCAGGAGGTCGGCCGTGTCCACTCCCGCCCTACGCCGCGGTCTACGCACCCTCGGCACGCTGCTCATCACGCTTTCCGCGATCAGTCCAGCCTCTTCGGTTTTCATCATCGCGCCGGGGGTGATCTCCGGCGCCGGGACGGGCGCCTTCTACAGCTTCGTGGCCGCCGCCGTCGTTGGCGTGTTCATGGCCTTCGTCTACGCCGAACTCGCGTCGGCCTTCCCGCTGGCGGGCGGGGAATACGCGATCGTCACCCGCACGCTCGGCCGATTGCCGGGGTTCGCCGTACTGGGCCTGATGATCATCACGCAGGTGCTCATCGTGGCGGTGATCGCGCTCGGCGTCGGCACCTACCTCGGCGTGCTCATGCCCGGCGTGCCCGGCCCGGTGATCGCCGCCGTGACCTGCGTGGTCGCGGCCGTCGTCGGGGTGTTCGACATCAAGCTCAACGCCTGGGTGACCGGTGTCTTCCTCGCCATCGAGATCCTCGCGCTGATCGTGGTCAGCGCACTCGGGCTGGTCAATCCGGCGCGGTCGTTCAGCGAACTGCTCGCGCATCCGGTCGCCTCCGACGGGAGCCCGGCGACGGTCGGCGCCATCGCGATCGCCACCTCGATCGCGATCTTCGCCTACAACGGCTACGGCTCGGCCGTGTACTTCGGCGAGGAGACGCAGGACGCTTCCCGCGGGATCGCCCGCGCGATCCTATTCGCGCTCGGTATCACGGTGCTCGCCGAACTGATCCCGGTGACCGCGGTTCTGCTCGGCGCGCCCGACCTGAACGCGTTGTTCGCCTCGGAGAACATGTTGTCCTACTTCATCGACTCGCGCGGCGGCGGAACGCTCGACACCGTGCTCGGCCTGGCGGTCGCGCTCGCGATCATCAACGCGGTGCTGGCGATCGTGCTGATCAGCTCGCGGATGCTGTTCAGCAGTGGCCGCGACCGCGCGTGGCCGTCGCCGGTCAACCGGGCGCTGGCCGCGGTGCACCCGAAGTTCGGGACGCCGTGGGTGGCCACCGTCGGCACCGGCCTGGTCGCCGCGCTGCTGTGCTTCGTCGACCCGAAACTGCTGCTCGTGGTGACGAGCACGTCGATCGTGGCGGTCTACGCGGCACTGTGCCTCGGTGCGATCGTCGGCCGCCGCACCGGCGCCACCGCCCACGCCAAGTACCGGATGCCCTGGTTCCCGGTCGCGCCGGTGCTGGCGCTCGCCGTGCTGGTGTTCGTCGTCTACCAGAACCTGCTCGACCCGGCGGTGGGACGGCCGAGCCTGATCGTCACGGCCTGCGTCGCCCTGCTGTCGATCGGGTACTACCTCCTGGTGCTGCGGCGAAAGGGTGGTTGGAAACTCGCCGATGTCACCGAAGAGGCCGAGCCCGCTGAGGTGCGTGACTAGGTGTACTCCGCGATCTCGACGCCGTACGTGCCCGGCTCGAGCGCCTCGAAGATGTGCGGGATGTCGCCGGGGTAGCAGATGTAGTCGCCGGGCAGCAGTTCGACCGGGTCGTCCCGCGGCCCGACCCTGGCCCGCCCGGCGCTGAGGATCAGGTGCTCGACGATGCCGCTCATATGCGGATCCGAGAGCCGGGGCTTCCCGGGCTCGGCGCGGATCAGGTAGACGTCGCGCCGGGCTCCGGGCGGACAGGAACTGAGCAGCGTGCACGCGTAGTCGGCGTGTTCGGCGAACACCGTCGGCCCGCTGCCCGAGCGGATGATCTGCACACGGGGGCGCTCGGGCTCGACCACCCGGGAGAACGGGACGTCGAGCGCGACACACAGTGCCCAGATCGTCTCGACGCTCGGGTTGCCTGCCCCGGACTCCAACTGGGAGAGCGTGGACTTCGCGATGCCGGCGCGTTTGGCGACCTCGGTGAGGGACAGCCCGGTGCGGGCGCGTTCCCGGCGCAGTGACGTGGCGATGACGTCCAGTGGTGCGCCTTCGGACGCGGTCGGGGACATGCGTTCGCTCCATCGGTCGTTGCGTTCGCCTTGACGAACGCGGGTACGTTCGTTCATTGTATGATGCTATGCGTTCGATATGGCGAACAACCACCCGTGTCCTGGGGCGCGATCTTCTCCGTGACATCGGACTGGTCTGCCTCGCCGACACCATCGTCGGCGTCTCCTACGGTGCGATCGCCGTGAGCTCCGGCTTCCCGATCTGGGCACCGATGCTGCTTTCGGTGCTGGTCTTCGCCGGTGCCTCGCAGTTCATGTTCGTCGGCATCATCGCCGCCGGTGGCAGCCCGGTCGCGGCCGTCGCGGCCGGGCTGCTGGCCAACGCGCGGCACCTGCCGTTCGGCTTCGCGATCGGCGACGTCCTGGGAAAGCGGTGGTCTTCGAGGGTCGTCGGCAGTCACCTCATGATCGACGAATCGGTCGCGTTCGCGCTGGCCCAGCGTGACGAGGCCCGTCGTCGCACCGCCTACTGGGTGTGCGGGATCGGGCTGTTCGTGTGCTGGAACGTCGGCGTCCTCGCCGGGGCGTTCGCCGGGACCGCGATCAGTGACACGGACGCCTTCGGTCTCGACGCGGCCTTCCCCGCGGTCCTGCTCGCGCTGGTCCTGCCGTCACTGCGCGACCGCGCCACCCGGCTGCCCGTGTTCGTCGGGGTGGCCGTCGCACTGGCCACGACGCCGTTCTTGCCCGCCGGCCTCCCGGTGCTTCTCGCGCTGGTCGGCGTGCTGGCCGGAGTGGCCGCGAAGGAACCCGCCGAACGTGAACCCGAGGGAGTGCGCTGATGGATCCGCTCGAACTGATCATCGCGGGCGGTGTGCTCGCCGTCGGAACCTTCGCCTTCCGGTTCGCGGGACCGGTACTGAAAGCCCGGTTCACCGTGTCGCCCAAGGCCGAGAAACTGATGGCGCGTTCGGCTGTCGTCCTGCTGGCGGCGCTGGTCGCGGTCGCCGCGCTCACCGAGGGGCACGAGTTCGCCGGGTACGCCCGGCCCGCCGGTGTCCTGGTCGGCGGCGTGCTCGCCTGGCGCAAGGCGCCGTTCGCGCTGGTCGTCGTGGCCGCCGCCGCGACCGCCGCCCTGCTGAGGCTCGCCGGGGTCCCCTGACCTGGTTGTTCCCCGGGACTGTTCGCGGTCTTCGCGCCCAGGTGGTCCCTGACGGCACGGGCGGATGCGGCCGAGTACGACCCGGTACGAGGCCGATCCGCCCGCACCGTCAGGAACCACCTGGATCACGAAGCCCATCGAACAGCCTTATCGGACACGGCCTAAGCTGGGGGGAAGGTCTTTCGGGAGGTCGGGTGGCGATCGCGACGGGGGCACGGCCGGTGGTCGGCGTGCTCGCACTGCAGGGTGACGTGCGGGAGCACGCCGAGATGGTGGAGCGCGCCGGTGCGCGGGCCCTGCCGGTACGCCGACCGAGCGAACTGTCCGAAGTGGACGGTCTGGTGCTGCCCGGCGGCGAATCGACCACGATGTCGAGGCTGCTGGAGACCTTCGAACTGCTCGAACCCCTGCGCGAGCGCATCGCGAACGGACTGCCCGCGTTCGGCTCCTGCGCCGGGATGATCCTGCTCGCCCGTCAAGCCCTCGACGGACGCCCTGACCAGCGGCAACTTGGCGGGCTCGACGTCGTCGTCCGGCGGAACGCGTTCGGACGGCAGGTCGACTCGTTCGAGGCCGACCTCGACTTCACCGGCATCGAAGGCGGCCCGGTGCACGCTGTGTTCATCCGTGCCCCATGGGTCGAAAAGGCGGGCGAGGGGGTGGAGGTACTCGCCAGCGTCCCCGAAATGCCGGGATCGGACGACACGGCCGCTAGGATCGTCGCGGTCCGGCAGGGGGCGGTACTCGCCACGTCGTTCCACCCCGAACTCACCGGGGACGAGCGCGTGCACGGGCTGTTCGTCGACCTCGTGCGGCAGGCTTAGGCAAAACCGACACTGTGCTCAGCGGCGGGCACAGGAGTAGATGGAGGAGAGATGAGCGGCCACTCCAAGTGGGCCACCACGAAGCACAAGAAGGCCAACCTGGACGCGAAGCGCGGCAAGCTCTTCGCCCGGTTGATCAAGAACATCGAGGTGGCGGGACGGACCGGCGGTGGCGACCCGGATGGCAACCCGACGCTCTACGACGCCATCCAGAAGGCCAAGAAGAACTCGGTCCCGCAGGACAACATCGAGCGCGCGCGCAAACGCGGCGCCGGTGAAGAAGCGGGCGGCGCCGACTGGCAGACCATCACCTACGAAGGCTACGGCCCGAACGGTGTGGCCGTGCTGATCGAATGCCTCACCGACAACAAGAACCGCGCCGCCATGGAGGTCCGGACCGCGCTCACCCGGAACAACGGCTCGCTCGCCGACCCGGGTTCGGTCTCCTACATGTTCAACCGCAAGGGCGTCGTGATCATGCCCAAGGTCGACGCCTCCGAGGACGACGTCCTCATGGCCGTTCTCGACGCGGGCGCCGAAGAGGTGAACGACCTCGACGAGAACTTCGAGATCGTCTCCGAGGCCACGGACCTCGTCCCGGTCCGGAAAGCCTTGCAGGAGGCCGGTTTCGAGTACGAGTCCGCGGATCTCACGTTCCTGCCGTCGGTCAGCGTCCCGCTGGACGTCGAGGGTGCGAAGAAGGTCTTCAAGCTCATCGACGCCCTCGAAGATTGCGACGACGTGCAGAACGTTTACGCGAACTTCGACGTCTCCGACGAGGTCATGGCCGAGGTTGGCTGACGGTTGTTCGTGACGACGTGCGGAACGTTTACGCACTGTGCCGGATTCCGCGTCTGCGACGAGGTCATGGCCGAGGTCGGCTGATCGTTTTTCCCGCCATGCCGCGGAAAATCCGTGCCGGGACTAGGTGCAGACGCGGACGTGGGGCAGAATGTCGCGCGTGACGACCTCCGAAGCCGATGCCCTTACCGCCGAAGAATCCGAACTCATCCAGTGGATCGAGTCGCAGGCGCAGGCGAGAGGGAACGCGGTCATCGCGGTCGAGGGGGACGAGGAGGAAGCTGCCTTCTGCTTCACCGCGTGCGCCTGGGCGCTGCACGGTGTCGCGGAAGCGGTCGTGATCGGCCTGCCCGAGCACATGGGGCCGGTCCTGCTCGACGCTTACGTCGACCGCGCGGCCGCCGGTGAGATCTTCGAGGTCGGCAGGCGCTACGACGATTTCTTCGAGGGCGCGCCGGTGCTTTTCGAACGGGTCGCGAAGGGGCACTATCCCGAGTACTTCGGGAGCGCGTTCCTGATCTACCCGGACGGGGACTTCCCGGCCCTGCAGATGATCGTCGCCACGCCCGACGGGCACTTCCCGTGGCACCCGGACGCGCCGGAGGGCTTCGCGCGGTACCAGCCGGTGCTGACCGAATCCGGTGACCCGGAGAGCTGGACGCCGGGCGTCGACGGTCCCTGAGGTTCGCGGTCCACCTGTCGCGAGTGGCGATTCGGGTGGCTGCCGGCATCGACGGTGGAGGAATGGGAACGTTCAGTGTCCCCATTCCTCCACCGTCGCGAGGCCGCTCCGGTGGCGGAGCTTCGTGAACAGAGGTTCAGGGACATATCCCCCGGCACACGCCCGAGCGGGGAAGATTCCGGACGTTGAACGTCCCAAATCCTCCCCACTCGGCCCCTCGCAGGCACAGGCGATGCCAAGCCCGGACCGCCACCAGCGGCTGCTGGTGCTGCTGGTGCAAAAGTGACGTTTCAAGGCGAGTGGAGGGGAACCTCGAGGGACTCTGGGTCCCTCAAGGAGTCCTTCACGGACTGGCGTGCGACCAGCCGCACGCGGGCTCAAGCAAGCCAGGGCGCCAGGTCCTCGGCGGCCCCCGGCCACTCCGCGGCCAAAGCAGCGGCGGAACGGAACTCCACACAGTCGTCCGTATAGGGCGGCACCACGACCGTCCCGAGCAAGCTCCACTCACCGGTACTCGTGGACGCCTGCCACACCCCGGCGGGCACCACCACCTGCGGACGCTGACCGGCCGCGACGTCCAGCCCCAGCACCGGCCGGGAGATCCGTCCGTCCGGGAACAGCAGCAGCATCCGCACCGGGGCGCCGGTGTGATGGGCGTAGATCTCCAGCCGGTCCAAACGGTGCGGCGCCGAGGTTTCCGGCGGCTCCAACAGATAATAGATCGCGGAAGCGGTCTCGTCGCGCCAGCTCTGTGCCCAGCGGCCACCCTCCACGGGCAGCGGCTGGAGACCCAGATGTGCGGTGATGTCGGCAGGCCTCGGCATGTCTCCATCCTGCCGTCGATCGCTCCGGGTAGCCTCAGGCTCGAACTGATGTTCGCCGTAGCGGCCGGAGCAGCGGAGGGAAACGCGTGCGGGTACTCGGGGTCGACCCCGGTCTGACCAGGTGCGGGTTCGGAGTGGTCGACGGCGGCACGGGTCGCGTCGTCCGCGCCGTGGCCGTCGACGTCGTGCGGACGCCGCCCGATGCCGACCTTTCCGTCCGCCTGCTGGGGATCTCCGACGCCGCCGAGCGGTGGATGGATCGCTAC
The DNA here is from genome assembly GCF_047608695.1 of Amycolatopsis sp. cmx-11-32. Lineage (NCBI taxonomy): Bacteria > Bacillati > Actinomycetota > Actinomycetes > Pseudonocardiales > Pseudonocardiaceae > Amycolatopsis > Amycolatopsis sp. cmx-11-32. The sequence continues at coordinate 165,938 of NZ_JADNQN010000007.1, forward strand.
AAGCCCGAGGCCGTCGCGGTGGAACGTGTCTTCGCGCAGCACAACGTGCGCACCGCGATGGGTACCGCGCAGGCGGGCGGTGTCGTCGCGCTCGCCGCGGCCAAACGCGGGTTGCCGGTCGTGTTCCACACGCCGAGTGAGGTCAAAGCGGCCGTCACCGGCTCCGGCCGCGCGGACAAGGCGCAGGTCACCGGTATGGTCATGCGGCTGCTCGGCCTCGAGGTCAAACCGCATCCGGCGGACGCCGCGGACGCGCTCGCGCTCGCCATCTGCCATCTGTGGCGCGAACCGATGCGTGTCCGGCTCGCCGAAGCCGAAGCCAGGGCGGCCGAGCTCGCCAAGAACCACAAGGCCAGGCTCGCCGCCGCGGCACAGCGCGCCAAAAAACACGAAGCCAAAACGCAGGGAGCGGCTCGATGATCTCCTCGGTACGCGGAGGAATCCTTTCCATCAGCCTCGACCACGTCGTGATCGAAGTCGGGGGAGTCGGCTTCGCCGTGCAGGCCACCCCCGCCACCCTCGCGACGCTTCGCCGCGGCGAAGAGGCGATGCTGCACACCGCGCTCGTGGTCCGCGAGGATTCCTTGACGTTGTTCGGTTTCGCCGACGCCGACGCCCGCGAACTGTTCGGCCTGCTGCAGACGGTCTCCGGGATCGGCCCGCGGCTCGCGTTGGCGACGTTGGCCGTCCTCGATCCGGACAAACTGCGGTCCGCGCTGGTCGAAGGCAACATCACCGTGCTCACCCAGGTTCCCGGCATCGGCCGCAAGGGCGCCGAGCGGCTCACGCTCGAACTGCGCGACAAGGTCACCGCGCTCGCCGGCCCCACCGACGGCTCACCGGTGGTCACCGCGCCCGGAGCGCTGCGGGGAGAGGTCATCGAGGCGCTCGCGGGTCTCGGGTTCCCGGCCAAACAGGCCGAACAGGCCGTCGACAAGGTGCTCGGCGAGGGCGACGGGCACACGACGTCTTCCGTGCTGCGCGCCTCGTTGGCCACCCTCGGGCGTAAGCGGTAGCTCGCCACATGGACTATGAGGCCGTGACGGATTTCGAGGCCGACGACGAGACGCTTTCGGCGCTGCCGCAGACCGGCGAACGAGAGGTCGAGACCACGCTGCGTCCGCGCAAACTGGACGAGTTCATCGGTCAGCCGCGGGTGCGTGAACAGCTCGAACTCGTACTGGAGAGTGCGCGACGCCGGGGTGTGCCGCCGGACCACGTCCTGTTTTCGGGCCCGCCAGGACTGGGCAAGACGAGTATGGCGATGATCGTCGCGGCCGAACTCAACGCCGCCATCCGGATCACCTCGGGTCCGGCGCTGGAACGGGCGGGCGACCTCGCCGCGATGCTGTCCAACCTCGCGCCCGGCGATGTCCTGTTCATCGACGAGATTCATCGGATCGCCCGCCCCGCCGAGGAAATGCTGTACCTCGCGATGGAGGACTTCCGCGTGGACGTCGTCGTCGGCAAGGGCCCCGGTGCCACCAGCATCCCGCTGGAGATCGCGCCGTTCACCCTGGTCGGGGCGACCACCAGGTCCGGTTCGCTGACCGGCCCGCTGCGTGACAGGTTCGGGTTCACCGGCCAGATGGAGTTCTACTCCGACAGCGAACTCGAACTCGTCGTCCGCCGGGCGGCGACGATCCTGGAGATCCCCATCGATCGCGATGGCGGCGCCGAGATCGCGCGCCGCTCGCGGGGCACGCCCCGGATCGCGAACCGGCTGCTGCGCCGGGTGCGCGACTACGCCGAGGTCCGCGCCGATGGGCACGCCACCCGCAAGGTCGTGCGCGCCGCGTTGGAGGTCTACGACGTCGACGAACTCGGCCTCGACAGGCTAGACCGCGCGGTGCTGACAGCGCTGGTCCGCTCCTTCGGCGGCGGCCCGGTCGGTGTGTCGACACTGGCCGTCGCGGTCGGGGAAGAACCGACTACCGTCGAAGAGGTGTGTGAGCCCTACCTGGTCCGCGCCGGTATGCTCGCCCGCACTCCTCGCGGCCGGGTCGCCACAGCGGCCGCGTGGGAACACCTCGGCCTCCCGGCCCCGGCCGGTGCCACCCGCGGCGAGCAGGGTGGCCCGAACCTGTTCGACCAGGACTGACCGGACCGGTAACGCCGTACGAGGCCCATGGTGATGACGGGTGGTGGTGGAGTTTCCGCTGGCACCTGGCACACTCGGGTAGAGCACACCCCGCCAAATCGGACATAACAGCGCACCGCGCGGCGTCCGCTCGAAATGGAGAGTCATGAACCAGTTATTGCTGCCGCTGCTCCTGATGCTCGTTGTGGCGATCCCGCTCGTCATGGGCACCCGTAAGCAGAAGAAGGCGGCGGCAAAGCAGCAGGAGCTGCTCTCGAGCCTCGCTCCCGGTGACCGGGTGATGACCACCTCTGGTCTCTACGCGTCCGTCGCCGACGCTTCCGCCGACACCACGATCGATCTCGAGATCGCCCCCGGCGTCGTGACCACCTGGCTCCGCCAGGCCGTTCGCGAGAAGATCGAGCCGGTCGTCGAGACGGACGAGGACATTCTCGACACCGATGAGGTCGTCGAAGTGCCGGTCGTCGAGTCGAAGGACGAAGAGCGCGTCGAGGAGAAGTCCGGCGCGCAGATCGCTCCTCCGCTGGAGCACGGCAAGAAGTAGCACCGGGACATCCGGTGAACCCGCGACCGCGATCGACGTCGCCACGGCGCAGTCTGGACTGTCCGCCCACAGTCGGCGGACAGGGCGCCGTGGCACCGCGATAGCGGGGCCTTCGGCCGGGGCGGGTTCGAGTCCGGTCACTTCTGGTGGGGCCGTTTCAGCTCCGCCGGCAAGGGGCCAAGGCCATCCCCGACACCAGACTTTCGTAGGTGCGGGGGCAACGCCGGGCTCACGCAGCACCGAGTACTGTCTCGGTGCTGCGTGCGTGTCCGTCGTCATAGTCGTGCCCGTTCACCGGGCATCGTCGTCGAGGCAGGTTCGCGGTACCACCGGACTCCCGTCCGGTGAGTGAACAGCCAAGTCCATTGGGGAACACCCAGTCCGTCCGAGGAGACCGAAGCACAGTGGCCGCACCGGCCGGGCATCTCCGCCCGGGACGCTATCTCGCCTTCTTCGCCCTGATCGTGGTCGCGCTGTACGCCCTGGTGTTCTTCACCGGAAGCGGCAAGCCGACGCCGAAGCTCGGCATCGATCTGCAAGGCGGCACGAGGGTCACCCTGTCCGCCCGTAATCCTGACGGCGGCGACCCTCCGCGAGAGTCCCTCGAACAGGCACGCTCGATCATCGAGCGCCGGGTCAACGGTATCGGCGTCAGCGGCACCGAAGTGGTCCTCGACGGCAGCAACGTCGTGATCACCGTTCCCGGTGAACAGGGCGACCAGGCCAAGACCCTGGGCAAGACCGCGAAGCTGGGCTTCCGAAAGGTCGTGACGTCGCAGCCGGTGACCCCGGCCCAGCAGCCGTCGCCCCCGCCCACTTCGGGCGCGCCTTCGTCGGCGCCGCCCGCGTCGTCGGGTGCCCCGGGCGCGAGCGCTCCGCCGAGCAGCCCGGCCAACGGTGGCGGTGGTGCCGCCGGCGCCCCGCAGCAGCCTGGTGATTCCGACGAGCAGACCAAGAAGGAGATCGAGGACGCCCGGAATCTCCGGCAGAGCCCCGATCTGCTGTCGACGGACCAGGCGAAGCAGGCCGCGGCCGCCGAGAAGGCTTTCGCGGCCCTCAACTGTGACCCCAAGGTGTCGGACCCGTTGGTCGGCAACGACCTCGGCGACCGGCCGCTGGTCGCCTGCGGTGACAAGAACACCATGAAGTACCTGCTGGAGCCGGAGTTCCTCCCCGGTACGGAGATCTCCGACGCCTCCTCGGCCTACGACACCCAGAACTCCCAGTGGGTCGTCAACCTGAACTTCAAGGGTGACGGCTCCCGCATCTGGGGCGACTTCACCTCGAAGAACGTCCAGAAGCAGGCGGCGTTCGTCCTCGACACGCAGGTCGTTTCCGCGCCGACCATCCAGTCCGCGATCCTGGGCGGTCAGACCCAGATCACCGGCCGGTTCAGCCAGTCCGAGGCGAAGGACCTGGCGGACGTGCTCAAGTACGGTTCGCTGCCGCTGTCGTTCGAGTCCTCGGACGCGACGACCGTGTCCGCGACGCTGGGTCTCGCGTCGCTGCAGGCGGGCCTCATCGCCGGCGGTATCGGCCTGCTGGCCGTGTTCATCTACTGCATGTTCTACTACCGGCTGCTCGGCGTCCTGACGATCTTGTCGCTCGGCTTGTCGTTCATGATCGTGTACGGGGTCCTGGTGCTTCTGGGGCGGTGGATCGGCTACACCCTCGACCTCGCGGGCGTCGCGGGCCTGATCATCGCGATCGGTATCACCGCGGACTCCTTCGTCATCTACTTCGAACGATTAAAGGACGAGATCCGCGACGGCAGGTCGTTCCGCTCCGCGGTTCCGCGTGGCTGGTCCCGTGCCCAGCGCACGATTCTCGCGGCGGACGCGGTCAGCTTCCTCGCCGCGGCGGTCCTCTACTTGCTGGCCGTCGGTGACGTGAAGGGCTTCGCGTTCACTCTCGGCATGTCGACGGTCCTCGACCTCGTCGTGGTCTACCTGGTGACGCACCCGCTGGTCGTGATGGTGTCGCGGTCGAAGTCGAAGTTCCTGTCCAATCCCAAGAACCTCGGTCTCGGCGCCGTGCAGCAGGTGGGTTCGGACCTCAAGGCCGCTCGCCCCGTCCCCGGCCGTCCGAACGTGAAGGAGGCGTGACCGTGGTCGACGACAAGAACACCACCGCGACCAAGCGCGAGAGCGTCTTCCGCCGCATGTACGTGGGCACCGGCGCGTTCGACGTGGTCGGCGCACGCAAGCGCTGGTATCTGTTCTTCGGCGCACTGGTGCTGGTGTGCATCGCATCGATGGGTGTCAAGGGCTTCAACCTCGGCATCGACTTCGAGGGCGGCACCCAGATTCAGATGCCCGCCAACGGCAAGAACGGGCAGATCTCCGAAGAGCAGGCCAAGGAGGTCTTCGGGGACGCTCTTGGCAAGCCCGCGAACGAGGTGCAGAAGGTCGGAACCGGCGCCGCCTCGACCATTCAGCTCCGGTCGGAGACGTTGGACGCGGCCTCGGTCGGCAAGGTCAAGCAGGCGCTGTTCGAAAAGCTCGGGCCCATCGGCTCCGACGGACAGGCGAGCGTCCGCGCGATCAGCGACAGCGCGGTGAGCGCTTCCTGGGGTGGGGAGATCTCCCGGCAGGCGTTGATCGCGCTCGGCGTGTTCCTGCTGGCGGTCACGTTATTCCTGGCGTTGTACTTCGACCCCCGGATGGCGGCCGCGGCCTTGGTCACCCTGCTGAACGACATCGTGGTGACGGCAGGTGTGTACTCGCTGATCGGCTTCGAAGTCACTCCGGCGACGGTGATCGGTCTGTTGACCATTCTCGGTTTCTCGCTGTACGACACGGTGGTGGTGTTCGACAAGGTCCGCGAGAACACGCGCGGCCTGCTCGGCCTGACCCGCCGGACCTACGGGGAAGCGGCCAACCTGGCGCTGAACCAGACGCTGATGCGGTCGTTCAACACCTCCCTGATCGCGGCACTGCCGATCCTCGGCCTGCTGGTGATCGGCTACCTTCTGCTCGGCACCGGCACGCTGCAGGAACTCGCGCTGGTGCAGCTCACCGGCACCGTGGTCGGCGTGCTGTCGTCGGTCGCGCTGGCGACGCCGCTGCTGGTCGACTTCAAGATGCGTGACCCGAAGTTCCGGCAGCAGGCCGACAGGGTCGCCGCGCGGCGCGCGAACCAGGCCCGCAAGGCCGTCGATCGCGAAGACGCGGACTTCGACCCGAACGACGAGGACGCCCTGTCCGCCGAACTCCGCAAGGAGAAGGCGTACGCCGCCGCGGCGAGCGTCCCGGCGCGGAACCAGAAGGCCCACAAGGGCCGTCCGCAGGGCAAGCGCAAGAGGTAATCGGTCGCCCGGGCAGGAGATGAACGGGACTTTCCTTGCAAAATTTGCAAGGAAAGTCCCGTTCATCTCGTCCGGGGGCAGGCTGACGAGAACGCGAGAGCAGGGAAGTACATGGAGCTGGACAAGGCACTCGACCTGATCGCCGACGTGCCGGACTTCCCGGAGCCGGGCGTGCTGTTCCGGGACCTGAGTCCGTTGTTCGCCGACGCCGTCGGTTTCAAGGCCGTCACCGACGCGCTGGCGGCCACCGTCGATCCCGAGGTCGACCTGCTGGCAGGCGTGGAAGCGCGCGGGTTCCTGCTGGCCGCCGCCGTCGGGTACTCCCGCGGTCTCGGCGTCGCGGTGATCCGCAAGCCCGGCAAGTTGCCCAGGGTCGCGGGCAGGGTCGACTACAAGCTGGAGTACGGCACGGCGACCGTCGAACTGCCCGAAGGCATCATCGAGCCCGGCCAGCGTGTCGTGGTCCTCGACGACGTGCTCGCCACCGGCGGCACGGTCGCGGCGACGTGCACATTGCTGGAAGATGCGAAAGCGCAGGTCACCGGGGTTTCGGTGGTGATGGAACTCGGCGCGCTCGGTGGTCGTTCCGTGCTTGAAGGGCGTCGTGTGGAGGCCCTCCGGGTGTGTTGAACGGGCATACCAAGTGGGCCGCGAGGGGGAGCGGTTACCCTTGACGTCCGAAGGCCGCACGAAGCGCAGGAGGTGCGGGTGAGCCAAGAGCTCGATGCCGCGGTGTCCTCGAAGGACGGCACTGAGCAGAACGGTGCGGCGCGACAGGGGGCAGCGCCGACGCCATCCGCGACGCGCCGCGTCCGTGCCCGTCTCGCCCGCCGGATCACCGCACAGCGTGCCGCCCCGGTGAAGCAGGTCCTCGAACCGCTCGCCGTCATCCACCGCGAGCTGCATCCCAACGCCGACCTCGCGCTGCTCCAGCGCGCCTACGACGTCGCCGAAGAGCTCCACCGCGAACAGCGGCGCAAGTCCGGCGACCCGTACATCACGCACCCGCTCGCCGTAGCGACCATTCTCGCCGAACTCGGCATGGACACCACGACGCTGGTCGCGGCGCTGCTGCACGACACCGTCGAGGACACCGGATACTCGCTGGAGAGCCTGAAGACGGACTTCGGCGAGAAGGTCGGCGAACTGGTCGACGGCGTCACCAAGCTGGACAAGGTCAAACTCGGTACGGCCGCCGAGGCCGAGACCATCCGCAAGATGGTCATCGCGATGGCGCGTGACCCGCGGGTGCTGGTCATCAAGCTGTCCGACCGGCTGCACAACATGCGCACGATGCGCTTCCTGCCGCCGGAGAAGCAGGCCCGCAAGGCTCGCGAGACCCTGGAGGTCCTCGCCCCGCTGGCGCACCGGCTCGGCATGGCGACGGTCAAATGGGAGCTGGAGGACCTGGCTTTCGCCATCCTGCAGCCGAAGAAGTACGACGAGATCGTCCGCCTGGTCGCTGATCGCGCGCCTTCGCGGGACACGTACCTGCGGTCCGTAATCACCGAGCTGACCGGAAACCTCGAAGGCTCGCGGATCACCGCCAAGGTCGAGGGACGGCCGAAGCACTACTACTCCATCCACCAGAAGATGATCGTCCGCGGGCGCGACCTCGACGACATCCACGACCTGGTCGGCGTACGGATCCTGGTCGAGGACGTCCGCGACTGCTACGCCGCGATGGGCGTCGTCCACGCGCTGTGGCAGCCGGTCCCCGGCCGGTTCAAGGACTACATCGCGCAGCCGCGCTTCGGCGTCTACCAGTCGTTGCACACCACGGTGATCGGCCCGGACGGCAAGCCACTAGAGGTCCAGATCCGCACGTACGAGATGCACCGCACCGCCGAGTACGGCATCGCCGCGCACTGGCGGTACAAGGAAACCCGCGGCACCCACAGCGGCAACGGGGCCAACGCGGTGGACGTCGACGAGATGGCCTGGATGCGCCAGCTCCTCGACTGGCAGCGTGAAGCCGCGGACCCGGGTGACTTCCTCGAATCACTGCGCTACGAACTCGCCTCGCGCGAGATCTTCGTGTTCACGCCCAAGGGTGACGTGATCACGCTGCCAGTCGATTCGACCCCGGTCGACTTCGCCTACGCCGTGCACACGGAGGTCGGCCACCGCTGTATCGGCGCCCGCGTCAACGGCAGGCTCGTCGCGCTCGAGCGCAAGCTGGAGAACGGTGAGGTCATCGAGATCTTCACCTCGAAGGCCGAGACCGCGGGGCCGAGCCGCGACTGGTTGCAGTTCGCCGGTTCACCGAAGGCGCGCGCGAAGATCCGGCAGTGGTTCGCCAAGGAACGCCGCGACGAGGCGATCGAAGGCGGCAAGGAGGCCATCACCAAGGAGGTCCGCAAGGTCGGCCTCCCGATCCAGCGGCTGGTCTCCGCCGAGTCCATGGGCGCGGTCGCCACGGAACTGCGGCATCCCGACATCAGTTCGCTGTACGCCGCCGTCGGCGAGGGCCACACCAGCGCGAGACATGTCGTGCAACGACTGGTCGCGCTCATCGGCGGGGTCGACGAGGCGGAGGAGGAACTCGCCGAGCGCGCGACTCCGTCCACGGTCACCCGTCGCCGCGGCTCGAACGACGTCGGTGTCGTGGTGAAGGGTGCCGGCGACGTCTGGGCCAAACTCGCCCGCTGCTGCACGCCGGTGCCGGGCGACGAGATCCTCGGTTTCGTCACCCGCGGCGGCGGTGTCAGCGTCCACCGGACCGACTGCGCCAACGCCGACGACCTGCGGGCCCAGCCCGAGCGGCTGGTCGAAGTCCAATGGGCACCGTCGGCGTCGTCGGTCTTCCTCGTCGCGATCCAGGTCGAGGCGCTGGACCGGCACCGCCTGCTCTCCGACGTCACCAAGGTGCTCGCGGACGAGAAGGTCAACATCCTGTCCGCGTCGGTGACCACCTCGCGCGACAGGGTCGCGGTCAGCCGGTTCTCCTTCGAGATGGGCGACCCGAAGCATCTTGGCCACGTGCTGAAGGTGGTCCGAGGTGTCGAGGGCGTCTACGACGTGTATCGGGTCACTTCGGCTTCGTGACCTCAGGTGGGGCCCCGCTAGGGTTCGGGTCATGACTGACGGGTTCGATTTCACTCGTGACGGCGAGATCGCGCGGCTGACTTTCACCAGGCCGGAGAAGATGAACGCGATCACCTACGGGATGTGGTCGGCGATCCCGGAAGTGGTCGCGACGGTAGCGGCGGACCCGGCGATCAAGGTGCTGGTGCTGACCGGCGACGGCAAGCACTTCTCGGCGGGTGCGGACATCAGCGAGTTCCAGGACCTGCGGTCCACCGCCGACGCCGCGGAGACCTACGACAAGGCCGTCGACGGTGCCGTCGCGGCCCTGACGGCGTCTCGGAAGCCCACGGTGGCGATGATCCAGGGGAACTGCATCGGCGGTGGCTGTCAGATTTCGGTCGCGTGCGACTTCCGGTTCGCGGCGGAGGGCTCGCGCTTCGGCATCACGCCGGCGAAACTCGGCATCGTCTACCACTTCGACTCGACGCGGCGGCTTGTCTCGTTGGTCGGCCCGGCGCACGCGAAGTACTTCCTGCTCTCGGGTGAACTCGTCGACGCTCGGCGGGCTCGGGAGATCGGGCTGCTCAACGATGTCTTCCCGGTCGACGAACTGGAGGTGTCGACGGCGAAGTTCGTCGAGACGCTGGCTTCGCGGTCGCAGGCATCGGTGCGCGGGATGAACCGGATCATCGAGAAGATCGTTGCCGGACAAGAGGATTCGGACGCCGAGGTGGACGAGATCCGGCTCGGCGCCTTGCACGGCGAGGACTACGCGGAAGGGGTGGCCGCGTTTCTCGCGCGGCGGCCGCCGAAGTTCACCTATCGCTGAGGTCGGAGCTGAAGGGGACTTTCCCCGCATCGCACGCGGTGAAGGGCGCTTTGCCTGCATGCCATGCGGGGAAAGTCCCCTTCAGCCATAACCGAACGTGCCCGCCCGGTCTTCCGACCGGGCGGGCACGCCGTTGAACTCCAGCTTCACGTCAGGCGTTGACGGTGACTCCGGTGAACTTGACTTCGGTGTTGGGCGGGCCGGTGCCGTCGCCGTTGCCTCCCTGGGTGTTGGCGCCCGCCTTGGCGACCTTGTCGAGCACCTTCAGGCCCTCGTCGGAGATGCTGCCGAAGACCGAGTACTCCGCGGGCAGTTCGGCTTCGCCGTAGACCATGAAGAACTGGCTGCCGCCGGAGTTCGGCTGCTGCGTCTTCGCCATCGCGAGGAGGCCGCGGCCGTACTTGATCTCGGGGAACGCCTCGTCCGGCATCGTGTAGCCCGGACCGCCCATGCCGCTGGCCTCGGGGTCTCCGCACTGCAGCATCTGCAGGCCGGTGGTGCCGAGCCGGTGGCATTTGGTGTCGTTGAAGTAGCCCTGCTGCGAGAGGCTGATGAAGCTCTGCACGGCACACGGGGCGAGCGCCTTGTCGAGCGTCAGCGGGATGTCGCCCGCGGTGCTCTTCAGCACTACGTTGACCGTGCCGTTCGAAGCGATGTCCTTGCCTTCCGGCTTGTTCACCTGCTTCGAGGACTTCTTGGCGGCGTCGTCCTTGAAGTCACAGGCCACCGGGTTCGCCAGCGGCGTCGCCCGTTTGGGCATCGGCGCGCGTTCGGTGGGGATGGTGACCTCGGGGGTCGGAGGAGCCGAACTCGGGGAAGCGTCGGAGGCGGCGTCGTCACCACTGTTACTGCTGACGATCCACCACACCGCGCCCGCCACGATCGCGACGACGCCGACGACCGCCACCGAGCCGACGATCCGGCGACGCTTGGCCTTTTCGGCCCGTCGCACGATCTGTCGCTCTAGCTTGCGCTTCGCGGCTTCGCGGCGCTGCTGGTTGGTCGGCACCCGCCCTCCCGGTTTCCACTCGATGTCACACGTCTGAGGTAGCGGAAGTCTATGGGCACAGCCTGTGAGACCCCCGTACAGGGGCCGCTACCCTTACTTGATCGTGATCAGGGCCATCCTGTCACCTGTTCGGTGGAAGATCTGAGGAGGCGTTTCGTGCTGGTTGTCGGTTTCCCGGCAGGCCCCCTCGAAGCGAACTGCTATCTGCTCGCTCCGGCCGACGGTGGGGAGTGCGTGATCGTCGATCCCGGCGAGGACGTCCTCGAACCGCTCGAGGTCGCACTGGCCGCCCATAGGCTGACGCCGGTCGCGATGCTCGCGACGCACGGACACCCGGATCACGTCGCTTCGGCGGGCGAGGTCGGTGCCCGACACGGAATACCTCTCTATCTGGACGAGGCGGACCGGCCACTGGTGGCCGGGGGCGCCGGAGAATGGAAGGACGGGATCGTGCCACTCGTCGATGGCCCGCTCAGGCTGGCCGGACTGGAGATCACGGTGTCCCGCACGCCAGGTCACACCGCCGGTTCGGTGGTCTTCGGGCTGACCTCCGCCGAGGGCGGCCGGATCGCGCTCACCGGGGACAGCCTGTTCGCCGGTTCGATCGGCCGGTCTTCCGGCGAAGACGGCGAACTCGTGCGGTCACTCGGTACCAAGGTGATGACGCTGCCCGACGACACCGTCGTCCTGCCGGGGCACGGCCCGGCCACCACGATCGGCCAGGAGCGCGCGGGTAACCCGTTCCTCGCGGGGACGGGCGTGTGATGGCCGAGCCGACTGGGACGCCGGAGGCCCCCGAGCGTCTCCCGCTGTTCCACGACGACCCCAAGCTCCGCCGCAGGCGTGGCTGTTCCGGCATCGCCGGTGTCGTCATCTTCGCCGCCGCGTTCGGCGGGATCGCCGGGCTGATCGGTGGTGAGATCGTCGGGCTCGTCGTCGCCGGGGTGATCGCGCTGCCGCTGCTCTACATCATGTTGTACAACCTGCGCCGCCGAGTCTGGCTCGAAGGCGACACGCTCATCGTGCGGACCTGGGGCCTGCGGCGGATCGGCCTGACCGAGGCCGAGCGCATCGACCTCGTGATCAGCGACGTACGCGGCACCCGGACGGTCAGCCTGCTGGTCAACGCGGGCAAGCGCCGCAAGGTGGCGAAGGTCGACCTCGCCGTCTACTCGGGCGCGGGTGGCCGGGAACTCGGCATCCTGCAGCTGCGCAAACTGGCGAACGCGCTGCTGAACAACACCGACGCGAACGGCCTGGTGTTCTCGGAACTGCTGGTGGCACAGCTGAAATCGGAGGCGCGCGGGGACGCCGCGGCGGAGCGGCCGCTGTACCGGCTGGCTTCGGTGGCTCCGTCGGGCAAGTACATCCAGCGGTTCACGATGGAAGCGGTCAGCAGGTTTGTGGCTACGCTGGAAAGTTAGGGACGCGGAGATCTTTCGGGCTCGTGACTACAGGGAGTCTTGAGGCTCCCGCGAGGCGATCAGCGCCGCCAGCACGGTGGTGACCGGCACCGCCGCGACGATGCCGACGCTTCCGGCCAGTGTCCGCACGATCTCCTGCGCGATCTCCTCCGCGCCGAGGATCGAGCCGAGTCCGACGCCCGAAAGCGACGTGTACAGCAGCACCGGCAACGCCGCGCCCGCGTACGCCATCACGAGCGTGTTGACCGCCGAACCGACGTGGTCACGCCCGATCCGCAGGCCCGCGCCGTAGAGTTCACGCCAGCCGAGCGACGGGTTCGCCCGCCGCAGTTCCCATACCGCGCTCGTCTGCGTCACCGTGACGTCGTCCAGCACACCGAGTGCGCCGATCACGACGCCCGCCAGCAGCAGCCCCCGCGCGTCGATGCCGTGCCCGAGCGAGCCGATCAGCTGCGAGGTGCTGTCGTCCAGCCCGGTCAGTGACGCCGCCGCCGAGAAGATCGCCGACAGGACGCCGATCAGGATCAGGCTCACCAAGGTGCCCAGCACCGCCACCGAGGTTCTCGCGGACAGCCCGTGCGTCAGATACAGCGCGACGAACATGATCGCGCCCGCCCCCGCGATCGCCACCAGCAGCGGACTTTCCCCGGCGAGGATCGACGGCAGCACGAACAGTGCCAGTACCAGGAAGCTCAGCCCGAGCGCGATCAGCGCGGCGAGACCCCGCCAGCGGCCCAGCACGATCACCGCGAGCGCGAACAGCCCGGCGAGCAGCAGCAACGGCGTACCGCGCTGGAAGTCGACGATCTGGAACGACGCGGGGTCCGCGACGTCGCCGCCGTTGTAGGACAGCACCACCTCGTCGCCCGCGGTGAACCGAGGCGTACTCGGTTCGATAGGGAGGGTCAGTTTCAGCGGTTTCCCGACGCCGGGACCGTCGGTCATGGTCAGTTCGCTGGTGAGACACGGCTTCGCGTCCGGCGGTGGCTCGCCGACCTGGACCTGGCCCTCGGCGAGACACGGTCCGGTGATCGTCGCCGTGATCGTGGCGCTCACCGGGGTTCCCTGTGGGAAGACGCTTTTCGCCGGATCCTTACCCCACGGGTAAAGCAGGATCATCCCGGCGACGGTCGTGACGGCGAGCGGGATCAGCAGCCACATCAGCAACTGCCGGACGCGGCGCGACGCGGGCGCCGCCGGGCCGTGGCCGTGCGAGTGCCCGTGACCGACCGGCTCGGGCTCGGGTTTCGGTTCGGCGGCGCGACGCCTGCCAGGTTCGGCCGGACGCGGCCGCTTCACCGACGGACGCGTGCCTACCGGCGGTGGCAGGCGCGGCGTACGGGACGTTCCGGGCGAACGATCGGACGGAGTGTCCGTGACCCGGCGGATCGGGCCGGTGTCGTCGTCGGAGATGTCGCGGCGGTTCACCCGCACATCCTCCACAGCGCCGATCGCCGCCCGCATTCGGCCTAGCCGAAGGCCTGCCGCAGATGGACCCGGCGGTAGGCGGACGGCGGTGTGTCGAAGTGGTCGAGGAAGGCCTGGCGCAGTGTCTCGGTCGAGCCGAAACCGCACCGCCTCGCGATCGACGTCAGCGGGAGTTCGGTGCCGCACAACAGTCTCGCCGCGTTCTCGGTCCTCGCCGCCCGGACGTACCGGCTGGGCGTGGTGCTCAGATGCGCGTCGAACAACCTGGTCAGCTGCCGGGTGCTGATACCCGCCCGCTCGGCGAGCACGGTGGTGGCGAGATCACCGGCGAGATGCTCGGCGACGTACGCGGTGATGTCGCGGACCAGCCGGTTCTCCGGCGGCGGTCCGGACAGGAACATGCTCACCTGCGCCTGGTTCCCCGGCCGCTGCAGGTAGGTCACCAGCATGCGGGCGACCTCCCTGGCGACGCTCGGGCCGTGGTCCTCCTCGACGAACGCGAGGGTGAGGTCGATCCCGCTGGTCACCCCGGCCGCCGTGTAGACGTTGCCGTCGCGCACGTACAGCGGCACCGGGTCCACGTTCACCCGCGGGTAGTTCACCGCGAGCCGGTTCGCGAACCGCCAATGGGTGGTGGCGCGGCGCCCGTTGAGCAGCCCGCACGCCGCGAGCACGGTGGCGCCGGTGCACACCGAGGCCACCCGGCGGCTGTCCTGCGCGAGCCTGCGGATGTGGGAGACCATCCTCGGGTCGGCCGCGGCGGCCTCGTGTCCGGTGCCGCCCGCGACGATCAGCGTGTCCAGCGCGCCGGTCACCTGGTCGAGCCGGTGCTGTGCGTGCAGCATCAGCCCGGACTCGCAGCGGATGCCGCGGCCGTCGACGCTGGCGAGCATGATCTCGTACCCCGGCTTGCCACCGAGTTTGGTCGCGGCGTCCAGCACGTCCGCCGGGCCGGCGATGTCGAGCATCTCCGCATTGCTGTAGCCGACGATCAACACTCGTCTGGGTGAACCCGGCATGATCGAACGCTAGCAGTAACGACCGGCCGTCGGACGTAGTTCGCAGGAATCCGGACATCCGGCTCATCACGGTCTCGTCCTTACGACACGGTTGTCCCATGACTGACGACAAGAAGACCATCGCGTTCGTGGTGTATCCGGGGATGACCCCGCTCGACATGGTCGGACCGCTGACCGTGCTGGACGGCATGGCGAGCTCGGCCTCGGAGTACCGGACGGTCGTGGTCGGTGAGACGAAGGACCCCATCACCACCGACAACCCGCTGAAGGTCGTGGCGACACACACCTACGACGAGGTCCTCTCGCCGTACGCGTTGCTCGTTCCCGGCGGCGCCGCGCCGACGCTGAAGGCACTCGCCGACGAGAAGTTGATCGACTACCTGCGGACCGCCGCGGGGAACGCGGAACTCGTGACCTCGGTGTGCACCGGATCGCTGTTGCTGGGGCAGGCCGGTCTGCTGGAGGGCAGCCGGGCCACGACGCACTGGATGTTCCGCGAGCTCCTGCGCGCGTTCGGCGCGGAGCCGGTCGCCGAGCGCTGGGTCGAGGACGGGAACCTGATCACCGCCGCCGGGGTGTCGGCGGGGATCGACCTGGCGCTGCACCTGGTCGAGCGGCTTGTCGGCACCGAGATCGCGCGGACGATCCAGTTCGTCATCGAGTACGACCCGGAGCCGCCGCTCGGCGCGCTCGACTGGTCGAAGCGGCCGTATGGGGACCTCAAGCCGTTGCTGGAACACACCGTGAACGACGCACTCGCGGACGAGCCACTCCTGCGGGACAAGCTGCTCGCGCACACTGGGTAGGAGGGGCGGCCATCCGGGTGAGAAGCGCCAACCCCTGGACTGTGCCGGGTTAGATTCGGGTCATCCGTCCAGGTGATAGGTGGTTCGTGGAGTTCAAGGTGCTCGGCCCGCTCCGGGCCTCGGTCCCGCTGCCGTCGGCGGCCCAGCCCCGACGGGTGCTCGCGGTGCTCTTGACCCGGCCGAACGAGTTCGTCCACCGGGACGTCCTCGTGGACGAACTCTGGCCGCAGGAGCCACCGTCGAGTGCCGCGGCGGTCGTGCAGATGGCGATTTCCAAGCTGCGCAAGGCGTTGTCGCCCGGATTGCCGGTGGACGACGTCCGGCAGCGGCTGCGATCCGGCACCGGTGGCTACCGGCTGACCGTGTCGGACGGCGAACTGGATGTCTCCGGTTTCTCCAGCCTGACAACGGCGGCCTCGACGGCGACCGGTGGAGAGCGCCGGGCACTTCTCGAACGGGCGCTGGGATTGTGGCGTGGCGCGGCGTTCGCCGACGTTCCGGCCGGGCCGCTGGTGGAGGCGCACAAACTGTGGCTCGAAGACCAGCGGTGCTCGGCACTGGGCAAACTCGTGGAGCTGGATCTCGCGGCCGGTGACCACAAGGCGGTCGCCGACCGGTTGGGACCCGAACTGGCCGCCCGGCCGGGCGACGAACGTCTCGCCGGATGGCTGGCCGAGGCTTTGCACGGGCTCGGGCGGCGGGACGCCGCACTGACCGTCCTCGACCGATGCCGTCACGCGCTTTGGGAGCACGCAGGTGTTTCACCGGGGGAGGACCTGCTCGCGGTCCACCGCCGGATCGCCGGAACCGGCTGGTCGGCGGGCGGCCCGCCCAGCCGTCTCCCGCAGGCGACGCCGGATTTCTCCGGCAGGGCGGCGGAACTGGCGGAAGTGGCGCGTGCGCTGCGAAGTCCCGCGCCGGTCGTGCTGCACGGCGCGGCGGGGGCGGGGAAGAGCGCGCTGGCCGTCCAGGCCGCTTGGCGGGCGCGCAAGCGGTTCCCGGACGGCCAGCTGGTCGCCGACCTGCGTGAGTCCGGCGATGTGCTCCCCGGGTTCCTCCGCGCGCTCGGCCTTGCGGAAGCGGAACTTCCCACCGACCGAGCCGGGCTGATTTCGGTGTGGCAGAGCCACACCGCGGACCGGCGGCTGCTGGTGATCCTCGAGAACGGCCGGTCCGAGGCCGAGGTGCGGCCGTTGCTGCCGAGCGGTCCCGGCTGCGCGACGATCGTCACGACGAGACGACGGCTGGCCGGGCTCGTCGGAGCCAGACCGGTCGAGGTCGGTGAACTATCCGACGCGGAATCGCGAGTGCTGCTCGGCACGATCGTCGGAGAAAGCCGGTTGTCCGCCGAACCCGACGCCGTCCGCCGTGTGCTGGCCTGCTGCGACGGGCTCGCGCTGGCGGTGCGGGTGGCGGGCGTGAAACTGCTGCAGCGGCCGAGACTGAACATCGCCGACTTCGCGACCCGTTTGGAGAACGAGCGCCTGCGTCTCGACGAACTCGCCGTCGGCGACCTCGCTGTCCGCCCAGCGCTCGCCGAGGTCCTCGCCGAGCTGTCGCCAAGGCAACGGACTTCCCTGCGGCTGCTCGGTTCTTCCGGTGCCGCCGAGATGGCGGACTGGTTCGCGACGGCCCTGCTGGGCTGTTCGTCCCGCGAGGCGGCCGACCTGCTCGACGAGCTGGTGGACGATCATCTGCTCCACGCCGAGCCGGATCGGTCCGGTTTCCTCCGATACCGGCTGTCCGGCCTCGTCCGCCTCGCGCTCCGGGAACCACCGGACCAGGCTGCCGTCAGACGCGCGCTGACGCTCATGGCGGCCTTGGCCGAACACGCCTCCGCCGCGCTCGGCGCCGAATACCCGCCCGCTCGCCGGGCTGGCGCCCCGGCGGCGGCCCTGGACCGCGTCGAGGCCGATCCGATCGGCTGGCGCACCGTGGAAACCGCGAATCTCGCGCTCGCCGTCCGGACCGCTCGCGGCCACGGTTGGGCCGCGCTGACCGAGCGGCTGGCCGACGCCTACAGCGATCTCGTCGGCCCCCGGCACGGCGGTTCCGTAGCCTTGCTCGGGTTCGAGATCGTGCGTGACCGGCTCGACCGTCCGGCGGAGGCGGCGAAGTTGCTGAAGCTCGGCCAATCCCACGCCGATTCGGGGGACTTGGCGCGAGCGAGGACGTGCTTCGCGCTGGCTGAAGCCAAATTCCGTTCCTCGGGCGATCAGCGAGGCACCGGGGCCGCGCTCGTCGCGCTCGCCGACGTCGACGCGGACTCCGGCCGGACCCACTCGGCGGTCGACGCGCTGCGAGAGGCGCTGGATCTGTTGCGGGACTGTGGTGACCTCTCCGGGCAGGCGATGGCGTCGGCCCAGTTCGGCTCGCTCTGGGACGACCTCGGCGACTTCCGGCTGGCGAAGGAATGCTTCGACGCGAGCCTGCTGCTTTCGCTCCATTGCGAGGACGGGTGGCAACACGACCGGACCGCCAAGCGGTACGCCGACGTCCTGCGACGGTATGGCCGCATCGACGAGGCCGGTGAACTACTGACGAGCGCGCTGACCGGCACCCGGAGTTCGCATGAACGCCACTGGGAGGCGCACGTTCTCCGCAGCCTCGGCGATCTCCACGCGAAGGCGGGCGACGCGCGGGAGAGTGAACGCTGTCATTCGCGGTCGCTGCGGTTGTTCGAGCACGTCGGGCACCGGCACGCCGCCGCCTACACACACCGGAGTTTCGGCGAATCACTGCGTCTCGCGGGCGAGCACGGCCGGGCCGCGGAGCACCTGGGACTCGCGATGAGCACGTTCCGCGCGCTCGGTGACCGGCGGGGCGGCGGATACGCCTTGCTCAGCTATGGGCGTCTACGGGCGGACGAAGGCGTCGCCACCGAAGCCGCCGAAGGGCTCCGTACTGCGGCCGGACTGTTCCGGGAGCTGGGATTCCCGGTATGGGAACTGCGTGCGCTCAAGGATCTTTCCGCCGTCGACAATGGCGGACGCCAGCGGGACCGGGCTCGTGAAGCCTTGACGAAGATTCGCTTCGGGGCGACGCCGGGATAGTCCGGCGGGGGTGCACCGGCCGCGGCGTTTGGCGAAGTTATGGCGTCGGAGTGTTGACTCGGGTTCGGAACAAAGGACTTCGCGCCGTCCCGGAACTGTGCGGGACTGGGGGTGACGGCGCGTGCTCGTGGCCGGGTGACGCCTTCCGAGGGCAGGAGGCGTCACCCGGTTCGAAGGTCAACCGCCGACGTGCAGGATCGCCTCGGCGTCGTCGAGGATCACCTGGTCGAGCGGGAAGTAACCCTGCCGCGGAGTGGGGTCGGTCCGGACGCGGGCGGGCGGGATCTCGGAGGTGGGGAGCAAGCCCCAGGCCGTGGTGACGTGCTTCTGCAGGAACCCTTCGTAGGTGTCTGCATCTGGCTCGTGAAGCGCTATGGCCTCGCTGCGGCCGAGGCTGGTCGCGACGAAGGTGTAGCGATCGCCGAGCAGCGGGGCCACCAGCGCGCCGGCGGGGAACATTTGGATCTCCTTCCCAGCCACCCGCATCGTGCCCGCCTGGCGGCGCAGATGGAGATTGTGGGCGAAGACCAGCGTCGCACCGCGACCGGCTTCGGCGGACCGGATGTCGAGCAGATTCCGCGCCATGATGGCATCTCTGACGGCGCTCAGCGGCGCGTACCGCTCGTGCGGTTCGAGCGGCTCGGCGCATTGCCGGTGGTAGCGCAGCAGATCAATGCCCGCCATGAGGTGGATCTCCGCCCTCGACCACGCGGCCGTGACCGGTTCCGGTTTCCGGGAGCGGAGCGCGGCGAGCAGATCGGTCGCGATCGCACGCAGCCGGTAAGCCTCGGCCGTGGCGCCGATCGACGATGCCGCGTCCATGACCGCTTCCGTTCGGCCCCAGCGTTCGTCGTCGCCCGCCGGGCCCGCGATGTCCACCTCGAGTCCCAGGAAGTCGCGGGCGTACTCGAGATAGCGTCGCGGGCTGGGCGCGGAAGTGATCTCGGTCTGGGTGTCGAAGCCGTGGAACGAAAGCCGTTCCGCGGGGCGGCGGGTCTCGTTGTACTCGCGCATCCACGCGATCAGCTGCCGGTTCGCGTCCATGGCGCCGAAAGTGTGGGTGAAGCCCTCGCTCATGGCGAGGTCGAGGGTTCCGCTGCCGTCCTGGACGAAGTCGTTCGCGACGAGCGCGGCCACGCGATCGGTTTCGAGGACGATCGAGCGAAAGCCACGGTCGACGAGCTGGGCGAACAGTTCGTTGCGGACCTCCGCGAAGACCGGGGTGGAGTGGGTCGGCTCGCCAAGGGCGAGCAGGTCGCAGGAGGGGGTCACGAAGTCTCGAATGTCTTGACTCATGGGGTTCAAGCGTATCGTTGATACCTCAGTTGAGACTTTGAACGATTTCTCGTGAGGAGGCGCGGAAAAGCTTCAAAGCATTTATCAGCCGTCGGCGCGAGCCACAAGTCCGTGAGGGCCTCCTTAAAGGACCCAGGGTCCCTCAAAGTTCCCCTCACCGTCCTGGAACGCGTCGGCATCACGCGGCCCGCGCCGAGTCTGCCCCGGCGAACGCAGACCGCAGGTCGGGAAGGCCTCCTTCCCTACTCTCAAGGTAGGGAAGGAGGCCTTCGCGACCCACAGCCGCCAGGCGAGAGGCGGCAGGCGGTCGGCCTGAGTACATGAAGGCCGCCTTCCTGTACCGACACCGAGCGGGGCGCGAGGCAGCGGGCAGCGGACTCTCGCGCCCTGTCGCCTTCGCAACAATTCCACTTCCGAATTACTGGCCTCCATTTCCTTCTTGCGGTATAAACTTAAAGAACCCTTCGCGTGCGAAGGTGCTTCGCTCGCGAAGCAGTACTTCGCAGGAATGCGCGAGCGCAAGTTATCAGCAGTTGAGGTGAATTACCGCGTGGCAATCACTGCGCGGCCGGAGTTCGGCCCTACTTTGTGCCGCATGGTTGAGAAGGATTCGACGGCGCGGACCCGGGAGCTGGGCCACCGCATGAAGGCGTTCCGGCAGCGCAGGCACTTCAGCGGAGCCGACGTCAGCCGCCGTAACGGCTGGTTGCAGAGCAAGGTCACGAGGTGGGAACAAGGGTTGCGGGAGCTGTCCGTGGTGGACGCGGCGCTGTATCTCGCGACCTGTGGAGAGGCGGAGCCCGAGCGTGACCTGCTGATGGAACTCACGCAGCCCGGCAGCGACCTGTACTGGGTGCGGCCGTACTTCGACGAACTCGTCGATCCGATGAAATCCCTGGCGATCCAAGAGAATCTCGCGCACACCGTGGTGCGCTACGAGTCGTTGACGCTTCCAGGACTGCTGCAGACCGAACCGTACGCCCGCACCACCTACGAACTGATCGGCAACCGCGGCCAGGCCCAACTGGACCAGGCCGTGAACGCCCGGATGGACCGGCAGAAGCTGCTGCGACGGGACCGCCCGCCGCGGTGCCGATTCTACGTGCACGAGCGCGCGCTGCGTTCGGTCGTCGGCGGTCCGCGGATCATGCACGAGCAACTGCTCCACCTCGTCCTGTCGGCGAATCTCCCTTACTGCTCCATTCGTATAGTCCCCGAAAGCAACGAAGTGAGCAGGGCGATCGAAAATGCGTTCACCATTATGGAATTCACGGAGCATCCGGCGGTGGTGTACACGGATTCCTATGCGGCCGGAGTCTTCATCGACGATCGGGTCGCGGTCGAGGCGTACTATTCGCTGATCGCGCGGCTGGAAAGCGATACCCTGACCGAGGAGAAGTCACGCCAAATGCTCGCCGAATGGGCGGACCGGTACGACCGGATGGGGGAGTGACCCGAAGGGGGTTTCCCAGGGCCTCTTCCTGGGGTAACCCCCCAAGGTAGCCGAGGAGAAGGAGTTTCGTGGTGACGAAGACGCAGGGCGGTGCCCCGGTCGCCGAGACGGAGATCGAGCGGAAGTACGACCTGGCGGCCGACCGGCCCATCCCGCCGCTGACCCCGGCCGGTCCCGTGACGAACCAGGCCGAGCCGAGGGTCGACGTCCTCGACGCCACGTACTTCGACACCCCGGACTTCCGGCTCGCACAGGCGGGCATCACGCTGCGGCGGAGGCTCGGCGGAGGCGACGAAGGCTGGCATCTCAAACTCCCGGTCAGCGCGGACAAGCGTGAGGAACTCCGCCTCCCGCTGTCGGGCAAACCGGAGAAGGTGCCTGGAGCACTGGCGAAACTGGTCCGCGGGCACACCCTCGGCGGCAAACTCGGCCAGGTCGCGCACCTGCGCACCGAGCGCACTTCGTACGCCCTGCTCGACGCGAAGGGCCGCGAGCTCGCGACGCTGACGGACGACGTCGTCACCGGCGAGGCGGGCGGAGAAAAGGCGCACCTCGACCGCTGGCGGGAGATCGAGATCGAGCTCTCGCCCGGCGCCGATCCCAAGGTGCTCGACAGTCTGGACCGGGCCGTCGTGAACGCGGGGGCGGAGCGGTCGAGGTGGCCGTCGAAGCTCCGGCGGCTGACCGACGAGCTCGTGCCGTCGGCTCGGGGTGCGTCCGGTTCGGTGCTGGCGGACTACTTCGCCGAGCAGCTGGACGCGTTGCGCCGCAACGATATCGGGGTTCGTCGGGACGTCGAGGACTCGGTGCACCAGATGCGGGTCGCCAGCAGGCGGCTGCGAAGTGCGCTTCGGACGTTCCGGCGTTCGCTCAACGCCGATGTCGCGAACGGGCTCGCCGCCGAACTCCGCTGGCTGGGCGGCGAACTCGGTCCGGCGAGGGACAATGAAGTGATGGCCGAGCGGCTGCACGACGAGGTCAAGACGCTTCCGGCCGAACTGGTCTTGGGTAACGTCGAGCAGCTGATGACCCGGCATTTCGCGCGTGAGGCCGAAGAAGCCAAGACGCGGGCGATCCGGGCCCTCGACAGCAAGCGGTACACGGATCTGTTGCGAACACTGGAAAAGCTTGCCCGTAAACCTCGGAAGATCAAGGATGACAAGACGGAGCTGCGCAAGGCGGTCGCGCGGTCCGATCGGAAGCTGCGCGAGGCCGTGGCGGTCGCGAGTGAGTTCGAGCCCGGCCCGGAGCAGGACGTCGCGTTGCACGAGGTGCGCAAGAAGGCCAAACGCGCCCGGTACGCCGCGGACACCGTTCGGCCGGTGACCGGCAAGAAGCTTCGGAAATGGGGAAAGAACGTCAAGGCGGTGCAAACCACGCTCGGCACGCATCACGACGTCGTGGTCACCCGGGAGGTCTTGCGGCTCCTCGGCCTCCGCGCCTACGCCGAAAGCGAAAACGCTTTCACTTATGGCCTCCTTTATGGTCGTTCCGTCGCGACCGCCGAGGCCTCGCACCGGCGTTTCACCGGCGAATGGCAAACGGTAAGTAAAGGTTCCCGCCCGAAATGGCTTAAATGACGGGCGCCGGGGTTGACCTCTCGCCGTCGCCGGGTACCGTCGAAGGGACTTGGTGGTCTGGAGAGAGGCGCCCCCAATGTTGCCTGGCCAGCGCGTATCCGGCGAACCGCCGCCCCTGGCCGTGACCACCAGCCGCGATGACGACGTTGTCGTCCTCACCGCCGTCGGTGAGATTGACGCGGCCACCATCGGACGGTTCCGCACCGAACTCAGCGGTGCGTGTGTCACGGGAAAACGAGTGGTCCTCGACCTCTCCGGCGTCGGCTTCCTCAGTTGCGCCGGTCTGCACGCCCTCGAGGAGGCCAACGCCGCGTCGCCCCGGTTCTCGGTGATCGTGAAGACCGCTCTGGTGTCTCGGATTCTGGACGTCAGCGGGGTCGGCGCCGACCTCGATGTGTGGCGTGACGTCGAAGACGTGCTGATCTAGCCGTCGAGTTCGACCTCGTCGGCGGTGACGTCCGGCAGCAGGCCGCGCCAGCGCGGATTGCGCAGGCAGCCCCCGTCGGTCCAGCCGCCGAAGACGACCTCTCCGACGATGGTCGGGCGTGACCAGCGTGCGTCCCGCGCTTGCTTGTCCGGTACGGAGTGGAACGGGGATGACTTGCGCTCCAAGCGGAACAGCCGCTTGGAGAGTTCTTCGAGTTCGTTACCCGCGAAGCCGACGCCGACGTTCCCGATGTATCGCAAGCCGTCCTCGTGCGGGACGCCGAGCAGCAACGAACTGAACGTGCCCGCGCGGCTCCCGCCACCTGGCCGCCAGCCGCCCAGTACCACTTGCTGGACCCTTGCCCCGGTGATGGCCAGCCATTCCCCGGTCCGCCTTCCCGGGCGGTACGCGGAGTCGGCGCGTTTCGCGACGATCCCGGCGAGCCCGTGTTCGCGGGCCGCCCGGGCGACCGCCCCGCCGTCCCCTAGGTAGTACCGGGGGACCTGCCAGTGCGGTCCGGCGAGACCGAGTCCGTCGAGGAGGTCTCGCCGTTCGACATAGGGTGCGTCGAGGCAGGAGCGGCCGTCCAGATGCAGGAGATCGTTCACCAGGTAGAACGCCGGATATCGCGAGGTGAGCCGTTTCGCGGAGCTCTTCGTGGCCCGCGCGCGGTGCCCGAGCCCTTCCGCGCTCGGCTTCCCGCCGTCGAAGACGACGATTTCCCCGTCGAGAAAGGTTTCCGTGGCACCGAGTTGTTCGCCCAGTCCGCGGAATTCCGGGTACAGCCCGGTCACGTCGTCGCCCGAATCGTCGTAGGCGGTGATCCGGCCGCCGGACACCCGGATCAGGGTTCGGCGCCCTGACCAGTCGAATTCGTAGGCCCATTCCGCGTCTTCGCCGGTCGAGGGGAGACGCCCTGGCTTCAACAGCATCGGGGCGAGGAATGGGGGGAGTTCCGTTCGGCCGGGATCGGCGGGGTCGAGCCGTTTGAGCAGCCAGCCGCGGTCGTTCCCGTCCTTCTTCACATTGAGGAACAGGTATTTCCCACGCGCCCGTTTCCCGTGGAAGACGACCTCGACCTTGTAATTGTTGAAGTGCAGCGTTTCGTACCGGCCGGTGTCCCAGATTGTCATCGTGCCGCCGCCGTATTCGCCGGCGGGGATCTCGCCTTCGAAGGTGAGGTATTCCATCGGATGGTCTTCGGTGTGCACGGCGAGGCGCTCGAGGTCAGGTGACATCGGCAGGCCTTTCGGCACCGCCCAGGAGACCAGTACCCCCTTCCGTTCGAGGCGGATGTCCCAGTGCAGGCTGCTCGCGTGGTGTTCCTGGATGACGAAGAGATCGTCGGATCCGGCTGTCGCCTCGCGTTCCGGAATGGGTTCGGGGGTCCGCCCCCGTCTGCGCTTACGGCGGTATTCGCCGAGTTTCTCCGCCATGGTCGGCCAGCGCACCCCTCTCCGGATCCGGATACGCAAGCCTAGCGCCGTTCACCACCCGTACGTGTGGTGAAGGCCCCTTTTCCCACTGTGAGAGTAGGGAAAGGGGCCTTCGCTTCAGTGCGTTCAGTCGGTTTCGGCCAGGGCCTCGGCGAACTGGGCGGCGTAGAGCCGTGAGTACGCACCGCCGGTGAGCAGCAGCGTTTCGTGGTCGCCCTGTTCGACGATCGAGCCGTCTTCCATCACGAGGATGACGTCCGCGTCGCGGATGGTGGAGAGCCGGTGCGCGATGACGAAACTCGTCCGCCCCTCGCGTAGCGAATTCATCGCCCGCTGGATCAGCACCTCGGTCCGGGTGTCGACCGAACTGGTGGCCTCGTCGAGGATGAGGATCGCGGGTTTCGCCAGGAACGCCCTCGCGACGGTGATCAGCTGTTTCTCGCCGGTGCTGACCGTGCCGCCCTCGTCGTCGATGATCGTGTCGTAGCCCTCCGGCAGGGTGCGGACGAACCGGTCGACGTGGGTCGCCTTGGCCGCCGCGACGATCTCCTCGTGCGTGGCGTCCGTGGAACCGTAGGCGATGTTCTCCGCGATCGTGCCGCCGAACAGCCAGGCGTCCTGCAGCACCATGCCGGTCTTGGACCGCAGGTCCTCGCGGTCCATCGCGGCGATGTCGACGCCGTCGAGGGTGATCCGGCCGCCGTCGAGTTCGTAGAACCGCATGAGCAGGTTGACCAGCGTGGTCTTCCCAGCCCCTGTCGGGCCGACGATGGCGACGGTGTGCCCCGGCTCGACGGTGAGCGACAGGTCCTCGATGAGCGGAGTGTCCGGGATGTACCGGAACGACACATGCTCGAACTCGACCTGGCCGCGCACGTTCTCGACTCGCGCGGGCTCGGCGGGCTCGGCCTCCTGCTCGTCCGCGTCGAGCAACGCGAAGACCCGCTCCGCGGACGCGATCCCGGACTGGAGCAGGTTCGCCATGCTGGCGATCTGCGTGACCGGCTGGCTGAACTGCCGCGAGTACTGGATGAACGCCTGGACGTCGCCGAGCGACAGCGTCCCGGACGCCACCCGCAGCGCGCCGATCACGGCGACCAGCACGTAGCTCAGGTTGCCGATGAACATCATCGCGGGCTGGATGGTGCCCGAGATGAACTGCGCCTTGAAGCTCGCGCCGTACAGCGTGTCGTTGTGCTCGCGGAAGACCTCTTCGGCCTCGTCACGGCGGCCGAACACCTTGACCAGCGAGTGCCCGGTGTACATCTCCTCGATATGCGCGTTGAGCCGCCCGGTGGTGGACCACTGCTTGATGAACTGCGGCTGCGCCTTCTTGCCGATCTTGGCCGCGACGAGCACCGAGGCAGGAACCGAAAGCAGCGCGATCAGCGCCAGCAGGGGCGAGATGACGAACATCATCGCGAGCACGCCGACGACCATCAGCACCGACGACACGATCTGCGCGAGGGTCTGCTGGAGCGACAGCGCGAGGTTGTCGATGTCGTTGGTAGCCCGGCTCAGCACCTCACCGCGCGGTTGGCGGTCGAAGTAGCTCAGCGGGAGTTTCGCGAACTTCTCCTCGATCTTCTCCCGCAGCTCGAACACCGCCCGCTGGACCAGGTTCGTGGTCAGCCGGGTCTGCAACAGGGAGAAGAACGACGCGACGATGTAGAGCAGCAGCACCCACATCAGCACCTGGCCGACGGCGTCGATGTCGATCCGCTGACCCGGTACGAAGTCGATCGCCGAGAACATGTCGGCGAGGGTGTTGTCGCCCTTCGCGCGCAGTCCGGCGATGACCTCTTCCTTGCTCACCCCTGGGGGCATGTCCTTCGCGACGACGCCCGCGAAGATGAGGTCCGTCGCCATGCCGAGGATCTTCGGGCCGATGACGCTCAACGCGACGCTGACGACACCGAAGATCAGGATGCCGTACAGCAGGGCCCGCTGCGGTTGCAGCAGACGCAGCAGGCGTTTCAGCGATCCCTTGAAGTCCAAGGCCTTCTCGGCGGGCTGTCCGCCCATGAAGGCGCCGGGGCCGCGGCCGAAGCCGCCTCCTCCGGGGCCGGGTCCCCGTGCCGCGCTAGCCCGCTCGCCCGCGGGTTCGGCCGGGGTCGATTCTGTGGTGGATTCGGGCGCGCTCATCAGGCGGCCTCCTGCTCGGTCAGCTGGGACAGCACGATTTCCCGGTAGGTTTCGTTGCCGTCCATGAGTTCGGTATGCGTGCCGGCGCCGACGACGCGGCCCTCGTCGAGGACGATGATGCGGTCGGCCTGGCGGATCGTGCTGACCCGCTGCGCGACGATCACCACGGTCGCTTCGGCGGTCTCGGCCACCAGCGCCCGCCGCAGCGCGGCGTCGGTCGCGTAGTCGAGCGCGGAGAAGGAGTCGTCGAAGAGGTAGATCTCGGGGCGGCGCACCAGCATGCGCGCGATCGCGAGCCGCTGCCGCTGGCCGCCGGAGACGTTGGTCCCGCCCTGGGAGATGGGTGAGTCCAGACCTTCGGGCATCCGCTCGACGAAGTCCTTGCCCTGCGCCACCTCCAGCGCGTGCCACAGTTCCTCGTCGGTGGCGTCGGCCTTGCCGTAGCGGAGGTTGCTCGCGACCGTCCCCGCGAACAGATACGGCTTCTGCGGCACCAGCCCGACGGCGTCGGACAGCACGGTCGGATCCAGTTCCCGGACGTCGACGTCGTCGACGCGCACCGAGCCGTCGGTGGCGTCCATCAGCCGGGGGATCAGGTTGAGCAGCGTGGTCTTCCCACTGCCCGTGCTGCCGATGATCGCGGTCGTCTCACCTGGCCTCGCCAGCAGCGAGATCTCCTGCAGTACCGGCTTTTCCGCGCCGGGGTAGCGGAATTCCACATCGGACAGTTCGAGCCGCCCGTGCACTTCACCCTTGCTGATCGGGTTGGACGGCAGGACGACGCTGGTGTGCGTGTCGAGGACCTCGGTGATGCGCTCGGCACTGACCTCGGCGCGCGGGATCATCATGAACATGAAGGTGGCCATCATGACCGCCATCAGGATCTGCATCAGATAGGACAGGAACGCGGTCAGCGCGCCGATCTCCATACTGCCGTCGTCGATGCGCAGCCCGCCGAACCACAACACGGCGACGCTGGAGGCGTTCATCACGAGCATGACGATGGGGAACATCAGCGCCATCAGCCTGCCGACGACCAGCGAGACGTCCAGAAGTTCGGTGTTGGCCCCGGTGAACCGCCGCCGCTCGTGGGTGTCCTTGACGAAGGCCCGGATCACGCGGATGCCCATGATCTGCTCGCGCAGGATCTGGTTGATCTTGTCGATACGCACCTGCATCAGCCGGAACGCCGGCCGCATCTTCGCGATGATGATCCCGACCGCGACACCGAGGATCGGGACCACGACCACGAGCAGCCACGAGAGCGTGACGTCCTGGTTCAGCGCCATGATGATGCCGCCGAAGCACATGATCGGCGCGGACACCATCAGGGTGAACGCCATCAACGTCAGCATCTGCACCTGTTGGACGTCGTTGGTGGTGCGGGTGATCAGCGACGGCGTCCCGAACTGGCCGACTTCGCGGGCGGAGAAGTCCTGCACGCGATGGAAGATCGCGCCCCGGACGTCGCGGCCGACCGCCATCGCCGTGCGGGCACCGTAGTAGACGGCGCCGATCGAGCAGGCGATCTGTACCAGCGACACCGCCAGCATCACGCCGCCGACGCCGAGGATGTAGTCGATGTCGCCCTTGACGACGCCGTCGTCGATGATGTCGGCGTTCAGCGTCGGCAGGTAGAGCCCGGCGAGGGTCTGGACGAACTGCAGCAGCACGATCAGCCACAGGTCTCGCCGGTACGGGCGCAGGTGAGTGCGCAACAGCTTCGTCAGCACAACGGTTTCTCCCCAGTGGTGGGTAGGGTGTTACTTCTTCTTCGGTTTCTTCACCGGCCCGGGGCCGGATCCGGTGAGCGAGGGGATGCCCGCGGCGGCTTCGTGCAGGAGAACAGCGAGCGTCTCCAGGAAGGGCCCGGCGCCCTCGTAGATCAGCCAGCTGAGGAACGCGGTCTTCACCGCGGACTCCACGATCGCCGCCATGAGCCGCGCGTTCAACGCGTTTTCCGCGCCCGCGCCCGCCCGGTCCAGAATGGCGTCGGCCAGCACCCGCTCGACCTTGGCGTGCGCTTTGAGGAACTCGCCCTGCACCGCCGGGTGCAGGAGCAGTGACCGCGCCAGCGTGACCGAGTCGCGGTTCGGTTCTCCCAAGCTGCTGTAGGTCTCCAGCGTCGCGGCGCTGACCGCCTCCCACAGTGTCTCTTCCGACGGCCGTTCGCGGAGCGCCTCCCGCAGTCGTTCCTGCCGTTCGACGATGAACGAGCAGATCGCCTCCTCCTTGCTGGAGAAGTAGTTGTTGAACGTGCGCGGGGAGACTCCGACGGCGTTGGCGATGTCTTCGACGCGGACCTGTTCGACGCCCTTCTCGGCGGCGAGTCTGAGCGCTGCCTCGCTCATCGCGCGCCGGGCCGCGCGCTTTTTGCGTTCGCGCAGTCCGAGTGGCGCGGCAGGGTCGAGTGTCACGACGGCAAGGCTAGTCAAATAGTGCGGGGCACGCAAATTTATGCGCACTCCGCACTTTTCGGGCATCCTCCGTGTCGCGGAACACTCAAGATGAGCCGAATGGCCTAGTGCACACCGCTCACCAGCCGCAACGCTTTCGTGATCACGTCACTGCCAGCGGTTGACCGGAAACCGACTGTGGACACGGATAGTGACTTCTGCTTGCATGGCCGTCGTTGTGCTGGGGAGTGCGACAAGGGTCCGGGTATGCGAAGAGAAAGAAGTGGAAGCACATGGTGACGCGGGCTCGAGGCTTGCTTGACCGCTCACGGGTTCTTCTGGACCGTTCCAGGGTCGCCGCGGCGCAGTTCCTCGCCGCCCCGCCCCGGCACGCTCCGTCGGCTCCGCCCGCCGAACCGGCGGTGGAACAGCGGCCTGCCGTCGAAGCGCCGGACGCCGGTGCGCTCGCCGGTGTCTGTTCCAATGTCGCGCTGCGCGACCTCAATCTGCTCGACCAGCTGCTCGCGCAGCTGGAGACGATGGAGGCGGGGGAGGAGAACTCCGATCGCCTTGCCGAGCTGTACCGGCTCGACCACCTCGCGACCCGGTTGCGGCGCAACGCCGAGAACCTGCGAGTGCTGGCCGGCCGCGACGCCGACGACACGGCGGCCGGAATCTTGTCCGTGCTCGACGTGATGCGGGCCGCGATGTCGTCGATCGACCACTACTCGCGGATCACGATCGGCCGTGTCGTTTCACTCGGCGTCGCCGGCTTCGCCGCCGAGGACGTCAGCCGGATCCTCGCCGAACTGTTCGACAACGCGGCGAACCAGTCGTCGCCGAGTTCGCCGGTCAGTGTCAGCGCGCACCTCACCGAACAGGGGAGCGTACTGATCCGCATCGCGGACGAGGGCATCGGCATGCCGCCGGAACGCCTCGCGGTGCTGAACGAACGCCTGGCCGCCGGTCCCGTGCTCGACGACGATTCGGTGCGGCACATGGGACTCGCCGTCGTCGGCAGGCTCGCCGACCGGCACGAGATCACCGTCAAGCTCGACCGCCGTACCCCGCACGGCACGGTCGCCACCGTGCTGCTGCCGGTCCCGGTGGTCTCGGAACTGGCCGAGAAACAGTGGTCCGGCAGCCAGACGGTGGTGCTGCCGCAGACGAGGATCACCAACGGGGCGCCAACGGGAAGCCCCGTCGCGACGCCGTCCGGGCTGCCGAGACGCCGCCCGGCCGCGCCGGCGGAACCGGAGCCGGAACGGAAACCCAGCCCGCGTCCGCGTACGGCCGTCCCGCCGCCCGCCGACGGCGGCACCACGACCAGCGGCCTGCCGCGCCGGGTTTCCCGCAGTATCAGGACTTTGCCCGACGAACCGGCCTCGCCCGCCACCTCGCCCGCCGACGTGGCGGACGGGCACGAGGCGCTGCTGGCCGACCTCGATGCCTTCACCGACGGCGAGCGCGCCGCTCTCGATGACCGGCACGAGCGTGAGACCGGAGGAAACCCCCAGTGACCGCCCAGGACGCGACCACGGATTTCACGTGGCTGCTCGACGACTTCGTGCGCAAGGTGCATGGCGCCAGCCACGCGCTGATCATGTCCGTCGACGGTTTCCCTTTGACCGCTTCGGAATCGGTGTCCAGCGACGACGCCGAGCAACTCGCCGCCATCGCGAGCGGCCTGCTCAGCCTCGCGGGCAACAGCGCCGCGCTGTTCGGCAAGGGCAACTGCGAGCAGATCATCATCCGGCTCACCCGCGGGTACTTCCTGTTCATGGGGATCGGTGCCGAGGCAGGGCTCGCGGTGCTGACCGAGCCCGACTGCGACATGAAAGTCGTCGCCTACGAGATGACCCAGTTCATCACGAACGCCGGTCACGCCCTCACCCCCGAGGTGCGAGCGGGACTCCGGCAGGTCCTGACCGCCCGACGGCCGCAGGCCTGAAAATCCGGAGAAGGAAGGGATGACCGTGTCCAGCGACCAAGCTCCGGACCGGCCGGTCAAGATGCGCAGCCGCAGAATCCGGCCGTACGCGCTGACCGGCGGCCGCACCAAGAGCAGCCACCTGTTGCTGGTGGAGACCCTGATCTCGGTCCCGCGCTACGACCCGGCGCTGGCCGAGGCGCTGATGCCCGAATCGCGTTCGCTGTACGAGCGCGCCCGTGAGCGCTCTTCGATCGCCGAACTGTCGGTGGGACTCGACCTGCCGCTGGGCGTGGTCCGCGTGCTCATCGGCGACCTCGCCACCCAGGGCGCCGTCTTCGTGCACCCGACGGCCCACGCCTACAACCACGATACGAACGTGCTCGAGAGGATCCTCGATGGACTCAAGCGCCTCCCGGTCTGACGATCTCTTGGCGATCTCCGCCAAGATCGTGGTCGCCGGTGGATTCGGCGTTGGCAAGACGACGTTCGTCGGCTCCGTCTCCGAGGTCCCGCCCCTGAGCAACGAGGCCTGGATGACCGAGGCCGGCGCCGGAGTCGACGAGCTGGTGCCCCCGGGGACCAAGTCCACCACCACGGTCGCGATGGACTTCGGCCGGATCACCCTGCGCGACGACCTGCTCCTGTACCTGTTCGGCACGCCAGGTCAGGCCCGGTTCTGGTTCCTCTGGGACGACCTGTCGCGCGGGGCGCTCGGCGCCGTCGTCCTGGTCGACACCAGCCGGATCGACCAGTCGTTCGCGGCGATCAACTACTTCGAGAACGACTCCGAGCTGCCGTTCGTCGTCGCGGTCAACCAATTCGAGGGAATGCCGGTGCACGACCTCGACGAGGTCCGCGACGCGCTGGCGCTGTCCCCGGACATCCCGCTGGTCACCTGCGACGCGCGCGACCCGAAGTCGGCGGTCGTGACCCTGCAGGAACTGGTGACGCATACGTTGTCCCTCGCGGTGGTCTCCGGGCCTGGTCGCGAGTTCGCCTCACTCAGCTGACGGTTCTGGGAGGAATGTCGAGGATGCGCAAGGTTCTGATCGTCGGTGCGGGGCAGTCGGGGTTGCAGCTGGCACTGAGTCTGCTGTCCCACGACTACGACGTCACGGTGATGTCGGCGCGGACGCCGGACGAGATCCGGTCCGGCAAGGTGATGTCGACCCAGTGCATGTTCCACTCCGCCCTGCAGCACGAGCGGGATCACAGGCTGAACCTGTGGGAGGACGAGACGGTCCGGGTCGAGGGGCTCGGGGTGTCGATCGCCGGACCGGATTCGATCCGGGTGCTGGACTGGTTCGGGCCTCTGGAGCACTACGCGCAGTCGGTGGACCAGCGGGTGAAGATGGCGAGCTGGCTCGAACTGGTCGAGGAGCGCGGTGGCAAGGTCGTCATCCACGGGGTGACGACTTCGGACCTCGCGCCGCTGGCGAAGCTCTACGACCTCGTGGTCGTCGCGGCCGGCAAGGGCGAGCTGGTGCAGCTGTTCGACCGCATCCCCGAGCGCTCGCCCTATGCCGAGCCCCAGCGGGCGCTCTCGCTGGCGTACGTGCACGGCCTGGAGCCGCGGCCGGAGCATCCGGACAAGGCCGCGGTGCGGTTCAACATCATCCCCGGTGTCGGCGAGCTGTTCATGATCCCCGCGTACACGCTGAGCGGGAACTGCGACATCCTCTTCTTCGAGGGCGTCCCCGGCGGGCCGCTGGACTGCTGGGGCGACCGGCCGTCGCCGCGGGCGCATCTCGACCGGATCCTCTCGCTGATGAAGCAGTTCCTCCCGTGGGAGTACGAGCGCTCGCGCGACGCCGTGCTGACCGACGAGAAGGCGACGCTCGCCGGCGGCTACACGCCGGTCGTGCGGAACGCGGTCGGCAAGCTGGACTCGGGCACCGTGGTGCTGGGCATGGCCGACGTCGTCGTCGCCAACGACCCGATCACCGGCCAGGGCTCCAACAACGCGAGCCATTGCGCCGCGTCCTATCTGGACTCCATCCTCGACCGCGGGGACAAGCCGTTCGACGAGGCGTGGATGACGGCCGCGTTCGAGAAGTACTGGGAGTACGCCCAGCACGTGACGACCTGGACCAACGCGATGCTGCAGCCGCCGCCCCCGCACGTGCTCCAGGTCATCGGCGCGGCGGGGGAGAACCCCGCCGTGGCGAGGCGGTTCGCGAACGGGTTCTCCGATCCGACCGATTTCCAGCACTGGTTCCTCGACCCCGCGAAGGCGGAGAAGTACCTGGCCGAAGCGTGATTTTCCCACCGTGAGGGTCCCGCGATCGGGTTCGCGGGACTGTCGCGGTGCGCCGTTTCGGGCTACCGTTGTTACCGAGCGTGAGTACGAGTCGGTGACGGCGGTGGAGGTGCGACGCGATGCGTTCGATGTGGAAGGGCTCGGTGTCCTTCGGGCTGGTGAGCATCCCGATCCAGCTCTACGCGGCCACCGAGAACAAGAACGTCTCGCTGCGCCAGGTGCACGAGGCCGATGGCGGCCGGATCCAGTACAAGCGGTTCTGCACGATCGACGGCGAGGAAGTGCCGTACGCCGAGATCGCCAAGGGCTACGAACTTCCCGACGGCGAGATGGTCGTGCTCACCGACGAGGACATGTCCGAACTACCGCTGGCGTCGTCACGGGCGATCGACGTGCTCGAGTTCGTGCCGCTGGAGTCCATCGACCCGATCCACTTCGACAAGACCTACTACCTCGAACCGCAGAAGAACGCCGTCAAGCCGTACGTGGTCTTGCGTGACGCGCTGCAGAAGGCGAGCCATGTGGCGATCGCGAAGGTCGCCATCCGGCAGCGGGAGACGCTCGCGATCCTGCGGGTGCACAGCGACGTCCTGATGATGACGACGATGCTGTGGCCCGATGAGGTCCGCGTCCCGGACTTCGGCTTCCTGCACGACGATCCGCCGCAGGTGCGGCCGCAGGAACTGACGATGGCGGGTTCGCTGATCGACTCGCTCTCGGAGCCGGTGTTCGAGCACGAGAAGTACAACGACTCCTACCGCGAGGCGCTGGAAGCGAT
Source organism: Amycolatopsis sp. cmx-11-32 (assembly GCF_047608695.1). Lineage (NCBI taxonomy): Bacteria > Bacillati > Actinomycetota > Actinomycetes > Pseudonocardiales > Pseudonocardiaceae > Amycolatopsis > Amycolatopsis sp. cmx-11-32. The sequence goes on from NZ_JADNQN010000007.1 coordinate 200,192, forward strand.
GATCGAGGCCAAGGCCGCCGGGAACGAGACGGCGAAACCGAAGGCAGTAGGCGCGAAGGCCGACGTCGTCGACCTCATGGAAGCCTTGCAGGCCAGCGTCAGCGAGGCGAAGAAGAGCCGGAAACCCGCGACGGCCAAGAAGGCCACAGCGGCCAAGAAACCCGCTTCCGGCAAGCGAGCCCCGAAAAGCGCCTGACCGTTCCTTGTGGACTTGTGCCCGGCATCACCCCGCCAGGTCCGACGACACGCCGCGCGTATGTCAGGATCTGTCGTCCCTCGGTGGTAGTAAGGCAATCGAGGAGAACTTTTCCGAAGCGATCTTCGACCTGATCGCGGGAGGCGGCATGAGTATGGAGTGCGCGTTCTGCGCCGGTGGACTCGACCACTGTCACGGAGCCCTGGTGGTCCACCTCGGGGTTGGTTTCACCGAATGCAGCGAGGACGGCTGCGTCCATCTCGACTTCGCCCGGCACACCGTGACGATCGACTGCCTCGACGTCGACGGCGGCTGCTCGTGCGCGGAGGTCGAGGCCCGGCCGCTGCTGCGGGCTTCTTGACCGGCGGCCAACACACCGGCCCGACCCGATCCGGGTGCTCGGAACCGATTGCCACCCGAAGGTGTATGCATTCGTGTACATCGTCGACGAAAATGTGTTAACTATGACGGGGCCCTCCGGCTCTCCCTCCCCCTCGGAGCCGGGGGGCCCCTTCATGTCACGGTGCTTCCTTCGCGGTGTTGTGGATCGATGACGCGCCGTCGCAGGCACGTACCGCCCGCCAGACCCCGTCCCCGTCCGCGTAGTCGCTCGCGGGAAGTGCCCCCAAGGGGCCGAGGATGTCGTCGCCCGCTCCCGCCGCCGCTGCCACCCAGAGGAGTTCGTCGCGTCCGCAGGGATAGTTCGCCTCCACCAAGTACGGGCGAGGATCCGTTCCGTCCATCGGCTTCTCCTCCTCCCTTTCGTCCGGACCGGATACCCGGCGGGCGAGGGGTGGAAACAGACCGAGCCCCCGGCGTGAGGGGAACGCCGGGGGCTCGGTTATTTCATCGCTGGTACCGGGGACTCGGTACCAGAAGGTCCGGAGTTGCTCAGAACCAGTGGGCGCGACCGCCGATGGCCTTCCCGGTGTTGCCGAGAACGGCCAGGATGATGCCGATTACCGCGAGTGCGATCCCGATCGAGTAGAGAACGGGGATGCTGGCGATGACACCGATAACAATCAGGATGACGCCGAGAATGATCACGGGGGCACCTTCTCCTTCGTAGTCGCCCGGCGAATGGAGCCGCCGGGATGGGGCTGCTTAAAGAGTTCCCGGTTCACCCGAAAGAAAACATGGCATCCGGCTGTATTTTTCACGCATTCGGCCTAGTGCTGGAGAGTGGTGCGGTAGGCGTCACAGTAGGAGCGGGTGCGGCGCGGCGAGTCGAGCCCGGGGTTACGTCTGACAAGTGGTATGAGCGAGTGGTTCTGCCGGAAGTACATGGAGGCCCCCTTCCTTGCGCTGGGCGTCTGGGTCCCGGCAAAGTCGAGGTCTTGCAGGTCGAGCGTTATTCGTCGCGGGGTCACACCGGTTACGAACCTTGATCAACAAGGGTTCAGGGGGACACGCCCCGGGCCTGGCAGGCACTAGCGATGCCAAGCCCGGATTGCCAACAGCAGCGCTGACCAGCAGCTCTGCGACTTTGCCGGGACCCTGCGCTGGGCGCAAGGAAGGGGGCCTCCATGTACTTGGGGAACGAGGCCTGCCTCAGTACCGGTAGTGGTCCAGCTTGTACGGACCCTCGACGTCCACGCCGATGTACTCGGCCTGGCGCTTGGTCAGCTTCGTCAGCCGGACGCCCAGCGCGTCGAGGTGCAGGCGCGCCACCTTCTCGTCGAGGTGCTTCGGCAGCACGTGAACGTCGGTGGCGTACTCGCCCTGCTTCGTGAACAGCTCGATCTGCGCGATCGTCTGGTTGGTGAAGGAGTTCGACATCACGAAGCTCGGGTGGCCGGTGGCGTTCCCGAGGTTCATCAGCCTGCCTTCGGACAGCACGAGGATCGAGTGCTTCTCACGGCCGTCGGTCGCGGGGAAGACCCACTCGTGCACCTGCGGTTTGATCTCGATCTTCTCGATGCCCGGGATCTTCGCGAGCCCGGCCATGTCGATCTCGTTGTCGAAGTGGCCGACGTTCGCGACGATCGCGTTGTGCTTCATCTTGGCCATCTGGTCGGCCATGATGATGTCGAAGTTGCCGGTGGTGGTGATGAAGATGTCGCCGCGCTCGACGACGTCGTCGAGTTCCACGACGTCGAGGCCCTCCATCGCCGCCTGCAGCGCGCAGATCGGGTCGATCTCGGTGACGACCACGCGGGCACCCTGGCCGCGCAGCGACTCCACCGCGCCCTTGCCGACGTCGCCGTAGCCGCAGATGACGGCGACCTTGCCCGCGACCATCACGTCGGTGCCGCGGTTGAGACCGTCGATGAGCGAGTGACGGATGCCGTACTTGTTGTCGAACTTCGACTTCGTCACCGAGTCGTTCACGTTCATCGCCGGGAACAACAGTTCGCCGTCCTTGGCGAGCTTGTAGAGCCGTTTGACGCCGTTGGTGGTTTCCTCGGTGACCCCGCGGACCTCCTTGGCGATGCGGGTGAACCGGCCGGAGTCGCGCGCGATGCTGTCGGTCAGCGTGCGGAGCACGAGGGTGTACTCCTCGGGGTCCTCTTCGGTCGCCTGCGGGACGGCGCCGGCGGCCTCGAACTCGACGCCCTTGTGGACCAGCAGGGTCGCGTCGCCGCCGTCGTCGAGGATCATGTTCGGGAGACGGCCGTCGCCGAAGTCGAAGAGCTGGTCGGTGCACCACCAGTACTCGGCGAGCGTCTCGCCCTTCCACGCGAAGACCGCGGAGCCCGAAGGCGCGTCGATGGTGCCGTTCCGACCGACGACGACGGCCGCGGCCGCCTCGTCCTGCGTGGAGAAGATGTTGCAGGACACCCAGCGGACTTCGGCACCCAGCGCGACGAGCGTCTCGATCAGCACGGCGGTCTGGACGGTCATGTGCAGTGACCCCGCGACCCGCGCGCCCTTCAGCGGCTGGGAGTCGGCGTACTCACGGCGCAGCGCCATCAAGCCGGGCATCTCGACCTCGGCAAGGCGCAGCTGCTTGCGCCCGGCCTCGGCGAGGGAGAGGTCGGCGACGGCGAATTCGATCCCGTTGACCTTGGACAGGGTGGGGCTCACAGGTTCTCCAATCGAAAGGAAGGCAAGGTGAAGCGGTCCTTCTCGCCGGCGGCGGGAAGAACGTGGTCTGTGCGAGGGGTTCAGCGTTCGACCTCGACGGCCGGGAAAGTGTTGCGACGCGCAACGCGCTGAAACAAGAAAAGGCACCTCCGCAGTGGGAGGCGCCCTTACGTCTGTCAGCGGGCCGAGCGTGGCGGAAGAATTCCGTCGCAGCGCCTCTCGGCCCGCGACCAGAATGGCAAAGCGCCGCGAGCGCTGTCAAGGCGTCGCGGATCCCGCCGCCGCCGAGGAGAATTCCGCGCGGACACCCAGCAGGCGGACCGGTCTGCCGAGGTCGAACATGTCCAGTACGGCCAGCGCCGCCCTCTCGATCTCGGCCGGATCCGCGGTCGGCGCGGGCAGGGTCACGCTGTGGGTGTGGGTCAGGAACGGCGCGAACCGGACCTTGACCGCGACTCGCGCGGCGGGCCTGCCTTCCTCGTCGACGTCCTGTGAAACGCGCTTCGCCAGGGCGGCGACCTCGACGGCCATAACCCCGGGATCGGTCAGGTTCCGCTGGAACGTCGTCTCGCGGCTGCGGGATCGCGCCACATACGGCGTCGCGGTGACCTCGGCGTCGCCGATGCCCCCGGCGAGGATCCGGTACCACGGGCCGAGCTTCGGGCCGAACCGCGCGGCGAGATCCGCCGGGGCGGCACCCGCCAGTTCCAGCACGGTGCGATAGCCTGCTTCGGCGAGCTTCTTCGTGGTTTTGGCGCCGATGCCCCAAAGCGCGTCCGTCGGCTTCTCGGCCATGACGTCCCACCAGTTCTCCTGGACGAGACGGAACATCCCGGCCGGTTTGGCGAATCCGGTGGCGAGTTTGGCGCGCAGCTTGTTGTCCCCGATCCCGACCGAACAGGACAGCCCGGTCTCCTCGGTGACGACTCGCCGGATGTCGGCGGCGAGCGCTTCGGGATCGTCGGTGGTGGCGCCGAGGAACGCTTCGTCCCAGCCGAGTACCTCGACGACGACGGGTAGCTCCCGCAGCGTCGCCATCACCCGATCGGATACTTCTTGGTACGCGGGCGCGTCCGTGGCCAGGAAGATCGCTTCAGGGCAACGTTTCGCGGCGGTCCGCAACGGCATCCCGGACCGGATGCCGAATTCTCTCGCTTCGTACGACGCCGTCGCCACCACGGCCCGTTCGGCCGGATCGCCCGTGCCGCCGACGACCACGGGCTTGCCGCGCAGCTCAGGCCGCCTGGCGACCTCGACCGCCGCGATGAACTGGTCGAGGTCGACGTGGAGCACCCACTCCCGGACGGCCATCAGGCGAGCCTAGGACCGTTCCGCGATCTCGTCGCGCATCCGCTGCTCGTTCTCCTGAAGCTCCGGCGTGAAGTTCTCGCCGAAGTCTTCGGCTTCGAGGATCTTGCGGACCTCGAGGATGGTGTCACCGTGCGGGGGAGTGGGACAGCGTTTCGCCCACTCGATCGCGTCGGCCCGCGACGGGACGTCGACGATCCAGAAGCCGCCGACGAGTTCCTTGGCTTCGGTGAAGGGGCCGTCGGTGACCGTGGACCCGGCGGCGTTGAGCGTGACTCGCGCGCCCTTCGAGCTTTCCTGCAGACCTTCGCCGCCGACAAGTACCCCGGCGTCGAGCATGTCCTGGTTGAACTTCGCCATGGCGGTCAAGGCCTCCATCGGCGGCATCTTCCCGGCTTCGGAATCGTCGTCCGCCTTGATGATGATCATGAACCGCATGGTCTTCCTCCCAGTGAACCGGACGTTTCGCCCGGACTCTACCGGTGTGCGGGGAAGATGATCAGCCGCGCCCGAAGCGGGACAGGTGCACGATCACGGCCGAAGTCACGGTGATCATCCCGAGCAGCAGCAAGACCGGACTGTTCGTCACCATGCCCAGCAGCATCAGCAGACCCGCGGTGAGGTCGAGGCTCAGAACGACCGCCAACCGGAGCAGGGGAGGCCGTGCGGGCCTGCCGGAGCGGAGCTGGGCGGCCAGCGCCGGCTCGGTCAGCTCGAACCAGCGCTCGATCTTCTCCAGCTCTCGCCGATCGTGATGGCTCAGCATCGGTTTCTCCTTCGGCGCGCTCCGCCCGGTCGACAGTCGGGGAATACCCAGGACCAGGGCCGGATATGCGGCTGATTTCGCCCGAATTTTGTATAACGACCTATACGGATTGGCGATTGGATCATCCTTTGTGGACCGAATGGTTGGGCCATTAGTGGTTTCGGCACGCGGAAAGATCGTCAAAGAGGCGGGAAATCGGTAGTTTCTCCGATTGTGGCCAGGGTGGCCGCGGTTGCTCCACCTGGGAGGATACGAGCGATGACCATACCCACCGAACCGATCGGCAGCATTCCCCGTCCGGGCTATCTCATCGAAGCGCTCGGTGAGCACGCTTCCGGGCGGCTCGACGCCGACGGTCTCGGGGAGTTGCAGGAGAAGGCGCTCGTGGACACCATCAACCGCCTGGAGGAGACCGGTTCCCCGGTCATCACCGATGGTGAACAGGGCAAGCCGAGCTTCGCCACGTATCCCTTGGCGGGCCTCACCTCACTGGCGCCGGACGGCGTCGTCATCCCCTTCGCCGACGGTCACACCCGGCAGTTGCCGAGGCTGACCGCCGGCCCGTTCCGTTATCAGACCTACGCGGACTCCTATCTGCGTGAGGCCAAGAAGCACGCCACCAAACCGGTGAAGCAGGCGGTGATCGCGGCGTCGGCGATCGGGCTCATCTATCCCGGTGAGGAATTGTCCGGATATGACAAAGAACAGTTCGTCGCCGACCTGGTGAACGAAGCCGAGGCGGATATCCGCCGCAGTCTCGACGCGGGCGCCGACAGTGTTCAGATAGACTTCACCGAGGGCAGGTTGTCGCTGAAGCTGGACCCGTCCGGCGGCCTGTTACAGTCCTTTGTGGACTTGAACAACGCGGTGCTGGACCGGTTCTCCGAGGAGGAGCGCAAGAAGATCGGGGTGCACACCTGCCCGGGTGGTGACCAGGACTCGGTGCACAGCCTCGACGTCGACTACGCCGGGCTGCTGCCGACGTTGTTCCAGCTGAAGGTGGGCAACGTCTACGTCCAGCTGGCCAGTGAGACTGATCCCGAGCGGGCGTTGCAGGTGATCGCCGAGCACTCCCGGCCGGAGCAGCGGATCTTCGTCGGCGTGACCGACCCGATCGACCCGCGCGTCGAAACCGCCGAAGAAGTCCGGGACAGGGTGCTTCAGGCGGCGCGGTTCATCTCGCCCGACCGGCTGGGCACCTGTGACGACTGCGGGTTCTCGCCGTTCGCCGACGACACCTCGACGTCGCGGGACACCGCGTTCGCCAAGATCGCCGCCCGCGTCGAGGGCACCCGGCTCGCCGCCGAAGCCCTCTGACGTCGCGTGATGGGCACCTTGGGTCAGCTCTGGACGGCGACGCGGATGCCGAGGCCGATCAGCAAGGTGCCCATCACCGCGTCCATCGCGCGCCGAACGCGGCCGGCGCTGAAGAACCGCCGCAGTGAACCGACCAGCGTCGCCAGGACGAAAGTCCACACGACGGCCACCATGGTGGCGAGCGCAGCCAGTTGCAGGGTCTCCGCGGTCGTGGCCGAATGCGGCAGGAACTGGGGGAGCAGTGCGAGGAAGAACACCGCCACCTTCGGGTTGAGCAGGTTGGTGAGCAGTCCGTGCCGGAACGCCGCCCGGGGCGCGACCACAAGTGCCACCTTGTCCTTGAGCTCGCTGTAGTCACCGCGGCGCACCGCCAGCCACGCCTTGACACCGAGGAAGATCAGGTACGCGGCGCCGATCAGCTTCACCACGGTGAAAGCGATCGCCGACGCGGTGAGGATCGCCGCGACGCCGAGTGCGATCGCGACCACCCAGACGAAGACGCCGAGGGCGATACCGAGTCCGGCGGCGATCCCGGCCTCGCGCCCGCCGAGGATCGCGCTGCGAGTCACCACCAGGAAATCCGGGCCGGGTGCCATCGCGCCGAGCAGGCAGACCAAGACGAACGAGAGTGCGGTAGCCCCGGAGATCATTCTCCGATGCTATCCGGCCCGATCGACGCCGCGGGCCATGACGGCACCCGGGACGTCGACCCCGTCGGGCGTCGTCACCGTCACCCGTTCGACCTCGGTGAAGCCGAACGACCGGTACAGCGGGACACCGGGCAGGGTCGCGGTCAGCGTCAGCGAGGTGAATCCCTCGGCTTCCGCCGCGAGACGACACGATTCGAGGATGGCGCGCCCGAGCCCGCGCCGGGTCCAGTCACCGCGGACGAACATGGCACGGACCCGCGCGGGCTCGGTGGCCGGGTCGAGCGGACGATCGTCGTCCGCCGCATCACCGGAACCAGCGTGCGTCCTGTTGCGTCTGCTCCAGCCCCCGCAGGCAACGATCTCGCCGTCTGCCTCGTGCACGAAGTAGGTGCCGTCTTCGATCAACTGCAGATCGAGATGCGCGATGTGTTCCGCCGCGCTCGCGGTCTGCCGCTCGTCGTAGAAGCGGGGGAACAACTCCAGCACCGAGGCCCGCATCAGCGCCGAGATTGCGGGCGCGTCGGCGAGGGTGGCCGTCCGCTGCGGTGGCGTGTACGTCGTCATGTCGCGGAAGATAGCCAACGGCGGCGATCGCGCCTACCGGATAATCGCCCGATGATCACCGACGACGGCCGTGAGCTGTGGACCTCGGCGACCGGACCGGGCGAACCGATCCTGTGCTGCCACGGCGGCCCTGGTCTGTGGGACATGTTCGGCACGCTCGATCCCGGTCCGGGTTTCCGGTTGATCCGGTGGGACCAGCGCGGTGCCGGGCGATCGGAACCACGCGGTCCGTACACCCTCGAACGGATGGTGTCCGACGTCGATGCCGTCCGTCAGTGGCACGGGCTCGACCGTGTCACCGTGCTCGGGCATTCGTGGGGCGCGCATCTCGGTCTCCTTTATGCCCTCGCGCATCCGGAGCGGGTGAGCGCGCTCGTCTACGTGTCGGGTGTCGGCCGAACTCCGCGCGGCCGGCCACGATGAAAGCCGCGAACTCGCGGTGCTGCAATGGACGGCGGACTTCGTGACGGACGGCGAGCGTCATGCCGAGGCGATGGCGACACCCTGGTTCCCGGTCAACTACGAGGCGAACACCGCGTTGAGCGAGGAAATGCGGACGGGTGCCGGAGGAAGCGCTGATCGAGGACTGCCGGGCGCTCACCGTGCCGACGCTGATCATCGACGGGATGGCGGACAACCGGCCGCGGTGGGCGGTCGACTCGCTGGAACAGGCCTTGCCGTCGGTGACCCGGGTGCGGCTCCCCGGCGTCGGCCACGTGCCGTGGCTGGAGGCGCCGGACGCATTCCGCGGTGCTTTGGTCGACTTCCTGACCGTCTCAGGCTCGTGAGTGGTAAGGACGGTTCGAGCGAACCGGTGTTTGACTACCCATGTGTGACCAGGATCGTCACGGCGTTCCATCGGTCTCGGCCTTGATCAACGGAGGATCGGGGACGTTGAGCGTCTCCGATCCTCCGTTGATCGAGGCCCGACCACCCCGGCGCAGCCCCTCCTGTATCACCTTTCCGGCGCGAGACTCAGATGAGTCCGGTGGCAGTGGTTCGATAGCTGTCAGGTCGTGAGGTCAGGTCGGTTTCGGAACCCGGGCGCCCGCCCACGCTCACGAGGGCCACCCGATCAAGGCCTCGAGCGCGATGATCGAAGCCAGTAGGTAGGCAAACGCCGGTCCCTGCTACTCGCGAGACGGGTGCGGTCACGCCTTGGTGATCGGCTGTTGCAACTCGGTGACCCACTTGTCCCCGTCGGCCGGGCACTCGACGTAGTACTCCCGCGCCGGGCCGCTCGCGCGGTAACCGTGCGCGTCGACCCACTTCGCCAGCGCTTGGTAGCTGGAAAGCACCGTCTTCATCGAGCCGCGGTGCAGAATCGTCGCCGCCGCCGGGACTTCGGCGAGGCTCACCGTCGAGAACCCTTCGGTGCCGTTGGTTTCGGCCGCGATCGGGACGGCGGCGTGGATCAGCACCCGCTCCCCATCGGGCTCGTCTTCGTAGTAGGCGATGAGGGGGCCCGACGGGGTGATTTCGCCGAGTGCCGGGAACAGCTCCTCGTACAGCCGCTGCACCACCGGCCCGATCTCCTCGTTGACGTATCCGCTCGCCGTCCCGGTCAGCTCGGCGACCCGCACGGCGGGCAGGTTTTTGACGACGACGTCTTCGGAAGGCATGCGTCCCTCGCTTTCGATCGACAGGAGCCTGGCCTCGACGGCCTTGAGCCGGGTCTCGTCGGCCGCGATGGCCGCTTCGAGTTCGGCCCGCCGCAGTCGCAGCATCCCGCGCAATTCGTCCACGCCGATCTCCGCGTCGAGGATCTCCTGCACCTGAGTGAGGGTGAAACCGAGATCCTTGAGCGCGATCACCCGGTTGAGTCTGGCCAGCTGGTCACCGGCATAGGACCGGTAGCCGCTGAACGGGTCGACGTGGGCGGGCCGCAGCAGCCCGATGGCGTCGTAGTGACGCAACATGCGGACCGACACCCGGCCGTGTTTGGCGAAATCTCCGATACTGAACATGACGTCTCCCACCAGACAACCTGACACGGTGTCACAGTCAAGCGGTCACCGTACGAGCCGGAAGAACGCCCGCACCTCGTCGGTGAACACGCCGGGTTGTTCGAAGGCCGCGAAGTGGCCGCCCCGCTGCAGTTCGTTCCAGTACCGGATGTCGGTGAACCGGCGCTCGGCCCAGCGGCGGGACGGGCGCGGGGTCTCGCGCGGGAAGATCGAACAGCCGGCGGGCACACCGATCGTGTCCACAGTGGACTCGGAGAACCAGCTCGACACCTCGGCGAAACTCTCCCAGTACAACCGGGCGGACGAGGCGCCGGTGCCGGTCAGCCAGTAGAGCGTGATGTCGTCGAGCATGGCGTCCCGGTTCAGCGCGTTCTCCGGATGGCCTCCGCAATCCGTCCACGCCTGGAACTTCTCGACGATCCACGCGCACAGCGCCACCGGCGAGTCGGTCAGCGCGTAGCCGATCGTTTGCGGCCTCGTCGCCTGCTGGATCGCGTAGCCCGAGCCATCGGCTTTCGCGTGTTCGAGGTCGTCGAGCGACCTTCGTTCGGATTCGGTGAGGTCGTCGAACGTCGCCGGGTCCGGCGCCGCCAGCGGCGGATTGAGGTGGATCCCGGCGAGGCGCCCGGGAGCCGTCCGCCCCATGAGCGTGGTGATGCTGGTGCCCCAATCGCCGCCCTGAGCGCCGTACCGCTCGTAGCCCAGGCCGTCCATGAGGCGGATCCACGCGTCTGCGACGCGCTGGATCGACCAGCCCGTTCGGGCGGGTTTGTCACTGAAGCCGTAGCCGGGCAGGGATGGGACCACGACGTGGAAGGCGTCCGCCGCGGCGCCTCCGTGCGCGACCGGATCGGTGAGTGGGCCGAGCACGTCGAGGAACTCGAAGACCGAACCCGGCCAGCCGTGCGTGAGGATCAGCGGCAGCGCGCCGGGATGCGGTGAGCGGGCGTGCAGGTAGTGGATGCCGAGCCCGTCGATCTCGGTCCGGAACTGGGGGATCGCGTTGAGCCGCGACTCCGCGGCACGCCAGTCGTAGGTATCCGCCCAGTATGAGCACAGTTTTCGCAGGTAGGCGGCGGGTACACCCTGCGACCAGTCGTCGACGGTCTCGTCTTCGGGCCAGCGGGTGCGGCGGAGCCGGGCGCGGAGGTCTTCGAGATCGGCCTCCGGGACCTGGACTCGGAAGGGCGTCGCGTTCATGCCTTCCGACGCTAGCGAAGACCCCTGACATTTCCTGATCTCCGGTATACCGCCCGTTGACCGTGAGCAGGTCGGCGGTCTATTCTCGATATACGAAAGAAAAGTTCCGCATAGCGAAATTACTGAGGTTTCGATGGTTGATCTTGCCGGTTCGCGTCATGCGCTGCCGTATGTGCTGAACCTGTCGATGGTCTTCACCGAGTTGCCGTTGCTCGACCGGGCGGAGGCGGCGCGGGCGGCGGGCTTCACCGCGGTCGAGTACTGGTGGCCGTTCGAGACGGCGGTGCCGGACGCGGCCGACGTCGACGCGTTCGTGGCGTCGGTCGAGAAGGCGGGCATCGCGGTGACCGGCCTGAACTTCTTCCCTGGCGACATGGCGGGCGGCGATCGCGGCATCGTCACCTGGCTCGGGCGCGAGGACGAGTTCGCCGCCGGTATCGCCTCCGCCATCGAGCTTGGCGAACGGCTCGGCTGTCGCCGGTTCAACGCGCTCTACGGCAACCGGATCGACGGCGCCGACCCGGCCGGACAGGACAAGCTCGGGCTGGAGAACCTGGCGCTCGCCTCGGACGCGGCCGCGCGGATCGACGCGGAGATCGTCCTGGAACCGTTGTCGGGGGCGGAGAAATACCCGCTCAAGACCGCGGGTGACGTACTGAAGGTGCTCGACGAACTCGGGCGGGACAACGTGAAGCTGCTGGCCGACCTGTATCACCTGGCGGTCAACGGTGACGACCTCGACACGGTCACGACCGTCCACACCGGACGGATCGGCCATGTGCAGATCGCCGATGCCCCAGGGCGGCACCAGCCGGGGACCGGAACGCTGGACATCGAGGGATACCTGGAAAAGCTGTGGACGGCGGGCTACCGAGGGCAGGTCGGTGTGGAGTACAAACCCGACGGGCCGAGTGCGGATTCGCTGTCGTGGCTGCCTTTCGAACGAAGGGGACGGGCATGACCAAGCTGGGATTCATCGGCCTGGGGATCATGGGCGGGCCGATGGCGGGACATCTCGCCGCCGCCGGCCACGAGGTGAGCGGATTCGACACGAAAGCGGACGCGCTCGCGAGGCTGGAAGCCGCGGGCGGCCGGGCGGCGAACGGGGTGACGGACGCCGTCGCCGGCGCGGAAGTCGTCATCACCATGCTGCCGAACCATCCGCAGGTCGAGGCCGTCGTGCTGGCGGTGGGCGGGGTGCTGGAGTCGGCGAAGCCCGGAACCCTGCTGATCGACATGAGCACGATCCGGCCGGAGACCTCCATCGAGGTGGCCGAGCGGGCCGGTGAGCGGGAGATCCGCGTACTGGACGCGCCCGTTTCGGGTGGTCAGGCCGGTGCGGAACAGGCGTCCCTGTCCATTATGGTCGGTGGCGAGGACGAGGATTTCGCTGCCGCGCTCCCGATTCTGGAGGCTGTCGGCAAGACCATCGTGCACGTGGGACCACACGGCGCCGGTCAGGTCGTCAAGGCCGCGAACCAGCTGGTGGTCGGCGGGACGTACGGGCTGATCGCCGAGGCGATCGTGCTGCTCGAAGCGTCCGGTGTGGACGCCGGGGTCGGGCTGGACGTCCTCGCGGGCGGACTGGCGGGCAGCCGGATCCTCGAACTCAAGCGGAAGTCCATGGTGGCGCGGGAATTCGCGCCGGGCTTCCGGATCGATCTGCACCACAAGGACATGGGCATCGCGCTGGCCGCCGCCAGGCAGGCCGACATCGCGCTGCCGATCACCGGGCTGGTCGCCCAGCTCGTCGCCGCCGGACGGGCGATGGGCCACGGCTCGCTCGATCACTCCGCCCTGCTGAAGGTCGTCGAAACGCTGTCCGGCGCGGAAAGCAAGGAGTGAGGAATGCCAAGAATCCCCGCCATGCGGGCCGTCGTCGACGTCCTGGTCAGTGAAGGCGTCGACACCGCGTTCGGCTGTCCAGGCGCCGCGATTCTCCCGCTGTATCACGCGATGCAGGACAGCGGCATCGAGCATCTGATCGTGCGTCACGAAGAGGGCGCGACCCATATGGCCGATGGCTGGGCGCGGACCACCGGCAATGTCGGCGTCGCGATCGGCACTTCGGGGCCTGCCGGGACCAACATGATCACCGGGCTCTACACCGCGCAGGCCGATTCGATCCCGATCATCTGCATCACCGGGCAGGCCGACTCGCGGAAGCTGCACACCGAGGCGTTCCAGGCCGTCGACATCGTCGAGATCGCCAAGCCGGTGACGAAGTGGGCGGTGCAGGTCAAGGAAGCCGCGCAGCTGCCATGGGTGTTCCGGGAGGCGTTCCGGATCGCGCGGTCCGGCCGTCCCGGCCCGGTGCTGATCGATCTGCCCATCGACGTCCAGCGGCAGGAGATCGAGTGGGACTCCAGCATCGACTCGCCGCTGCCGGTCATCGTCGCGACCCCGTCGCCGGCCAGGGTCGAGCGGGCGCTCGATCTGCTGCTGGCCGCCGAACGGCCGCTGATCCTCGCGGGTGGCGGAGTGGTGCTCGGCGACGCGAGCGAACGGCTGCGGACCGCGGCCGAACTGCTCGGCGTCCCGGTCGGCGTGACGCTGATGGGCAAGGGGACCTTCCCCGAGGACCACGAGCTTTTCGCCGGGATGGCGGGCGTCCAGACGTCGCAGCGGTGGGCGAACGCGGCCTTCCTCGAAGCGGATCTGGTGCTGGCGCTCGGCGCGCGGTTCGGCGACCGGCACACCGGTGACCTGGCGGTCTACCGCGGCGACCGGAAGTTCATCCACGTCGACATCGAGCCGACGCAGCTGGGCAAGGTGTTCGGGCCGGACCTCGGAATCGTGTCGGACACGGGCGCGTTCCTGGACGCGCTGATCGAAGCCGCTTCCCGGCGTTCGGTGACGCCGGACCTCGGGTGGGCCCGCCGGATCGGTGAGTTGAAGGAGAGCCTGCCGCGCCGGGAGGACTTCGAGGACACGCCGATCAAGGCACCGCGGGTGTTCAAGGAGATCAACGAGTTCTACGGCGAAGACGCCTATTTCGTCACCGCGATCGGCTTGTACCAGATCTGGTCCGGGCAGTTCCAGCGCGCGCACAAGCCACGCCATTACCAGGTGTGCGGGCAGGCGGGCCCGCTCGGCTGGGAGATCCCGGCGGCGATCGGCGTCAAGAAGGCCAAGCCGGAGGCCGAAGTAGTCGGCGTCGTCGGCGACTACTCGTTCCAGTTCCTGGTGGAGGAACTGGCGGTGGCCGCGCAGTACGACGTCGGGTTCGTGCTGATCATGCTCAACAACGAGTACCTCGGGCTCATCCGGCAGGCCGAGACCAGCTACGAGATGAACTTCGAGGTCGACATCCGCTACGACAAGAACGGCACGGACAACGTGAAGGTCATGGAGGCCTACGGCTGTGCCGGGACCCGCGTGACCGAGCCGGGTGAGATCCGGGCGTCGCTGAAGTGGGCGCGCAAGGAGGCGGAGCGGACGTCGCGGCCGGTGCTGGTGGAGATCATGATCGAACGCGAAGGGAACGCCGCGATGGGCAAGGCGCTCGACAGCGTTGTCGAGTTCGAGCCGATCGCGGGCTGAGGAAGTGAGGTGAACGGGGCTTTCATCGCAAAAAATGAGATGAAAGCCCCGTTCATCTCATCCGGGGCTAGGCCTTGCTCTGGTCGTTGCTGAGCCACTTCTCCGGCCGGACCCGGACCAGCACGGAGTTGTCGCTGAGCGAGCCGTCGACGTACTTCGTGCCCTCCTCCTCGGGAAGATAGCGGTGCGCGATCTTCAGCGCCTGCTCACGGGTCGGCGGCTGGTCGTTGGCGATGACCGGACCCTCGGCCGTCACGTACTTGTACGGAAAGTCCTCCGTCTGCGCGACCAGGCTGAGCCTGCCCGCCTTCTTGATCGCCTTGTCCTTGACCGATCCGCCGTCCATCCAGATCAGGAGTTCCCCGCCGGGCTCGTAGTCGTACCAGACCGGTACGGCCAGCGGGGCCCGTCCCTCCCGTTCCACGGCCAGGACCCCGATGTGGACCTCGCTCAGGAAGGCTTCCCGTTCCTCGGCGGTCATGACGAAAGACGACATCCGTGTCTCGCTTCTCTCGGTTGGTGATCTACGAGAAGCGGTAACGCGGCTCAGCTTCAGGTCATTCCGGGCAGGATCAGGGTGTCGGGGAGGCGGAGCTGGTCGGGGTCGCCTCACCGGTGTTCCCCGCCGGGGTGGACGAAGGCGGCGGAGTGGTCGTGGTGCTGGACGGCGGAGGTGTCGACGACGGCGGCGTGCTCGAAGGAGGTGTCGACGAGGGCGGCGTCGAAGAAGGCGGCGGCGTGCTGGTCGGCTTCGAAGGCGGCGTGCTGCTGCTCGGCGGGAACGACGTGCCGGGCAACGGGTTCGGCGGCGGCGTGGTCGTGCCGGGCGGGGGAGTGCCGGGCAGGGTCGGCACTGGGACCTGGCCACCGGGCATGCCGGCGGCGACGGCCGAGGACTCGGGGGCGCCGACTGGGACCTGGCTGTCCGGGAACGTCGCGACACCGCCGCGGTACGAGACCGCCCACCGGATCACGGTGTCCACATAGGACAGTGAGTGGTTGTAGCGGTACACGGCCACACGCTGGGTCTGCTCGGAGGTCAGGTCGACACCGCCGGAGCAGAGGTAGCGGCCAGAACCCAGTGTCGCGTCGTAGATGTTGTTCGGGTTGGACTCGCCGTCGCCGTTGCCGTCCGAGGCGTAGCCCTTCCAAGTGGACGGGATGAACTGGGTCGGGCCGACGGCGCGATCCCAGACGGTGTCGCCGTCGTACTTGCCGCCGTCGGTGTCCGGGATGGCCGCGAACGGACCGGCGCCGTTGAGCTGCGGGCCACGAATGGGTTCGAGGGTGTTGCCCTTGGCGTCGACGTAACCGCCGCGCGCGTGATTCGATTCGATCCGCCCGATGCTGGCGATCAGCGCCCAGTCGATGTGACAACCAGGCAGTTCCTTCGCGAGGATGTCCGCCGCGTTGCGGTAGGCCTTCATCATGCTGGCGGGGATGCCGAGCGCGCCCGACGGCGCGAACGATCCGCCGACGTTGCCCGTGCCACCGGGGACCATCAGCGGGTCCGGGTTGGGCGGCTCGGGGAGGCTGCCGTCGACGGCGATCTCCGGGACGCTGCCGACAGGCGGCTGCCAGGGCGCGGCCTGATTCTGCGGCGTGGCGGTGTCCTTCGCCGCGGCGATCGGAGTATCAGGACCCGCCGAGGCGGTGACCGCGGGCAGGACGGCGAGCGCGCCACCGGCGAGCGCGAAGGCCGTCCGGTGCCGGGCGGACAACCTGTCCGTCTGTCGAGGGCGGTGCTTCGGCATGTTTCTCTCCCGCAAGGTCGACTGCGGGCAAAACTATCCGATACAACCGATTTTCGGGGAAGGCGAAACGAAAAACCTGCGAACCCGCTGGGATTTCGTCCTCCCGGCACAAGACCTTCGTAGTGAAGTTGTCAATTTCACGCTGAGTTCACCAAAACGCCAGCAGAATCGTCCGCCTCTTCGCGGAACCAGTCCGTACCGCGTGCAAAGACGACTTTGCACAATTTTCTTTGCACACGGTACGCTGCTGCCATGACCGGCCCGCCGCCGCCCGAAGAGATCACCGACGCCGCCGTGCTGAAGGCGGTGATGCATCCGCTGCGCAGGCGGATCATGGAGTCGTTGGGCCGGGGGCCCGCGACGGCGACGAAGCTGGCCAAGGAACTGGGGGAGAGTTCGGGGGCCACCAGCTATCACCTGCGAGAACTGGCGAAGTACGACTTCATCGACGAGGCGCCGGAACTCGCGCACGGCAAGGAACGCTGGTGGCGGGCCCGGCCGCGCGACATCCGCTGGCCCCGGCACAGCGAGCAGAACGACGAGATGCGCGCGGTGTTCGACGAAGCGCACCGTGCCGCGTTCACCGAAGACCTCGAGCAGCTGGCGAGGTTCCTCGAAAAGCGTGGCGAACTGGGCGAGTGGGGCGACGCGTTCGTGTTCTCGCGCGGCACGATGCACGTGGACCTCCCCGAACTCAAGCAGTTCTGGGAGGAGTACCTGAACCTGCTGCGCCGCTACTGGCGGCCGGAACCCGCTCCCGGCGCGCGGAAAGTGATCGTGCGCTGGGTGGCGTTCCCGGATCCGGAAGGGGACGAGGAAAGGGGGGACTGAGCACTACCAGGTGGGAGAGCGGCCACTCGACCACCCGGGATCGCGTCAGCACGCCGGACGGCGTGTCTTCACGAACAACTCCACAAAAAGGGGGAGCAGCATGCTGCTCTGGAAGAGAACCGCGGCCATCGGTGCCGCGATGAGCCTGCCCGCGGCGGCTCGACCGGCACTGGCATCGGCGTCTGCGGACGCGGGTGCCACCATTCGCCCGGCCAAGGACAACGTCTGCGCCATCGCCGACGTCGCGGTCACCACGCGGGCCGAGCGTTCGCGCCGGCTCGGAAGCCGGGGCGCGCTGCGCTTCGATCGCTTCCGGTCCACAATGGACCAGATGGGATCGGATGTGTGGAAGGTTCCGTTCGACGTCAAGGATCCCGTCCACACATCGAACACCCTCGACACCGGGCACGCGGCCTTCCGCAAGGTGTTCACCGAACGGTACTGCGAGAAGGACATCCTCGCGTCGCCGTCGATCGAGGTGGTCCAGGTGAGCAGCCGATGATCGCCGCGCTGCTCACGGCCGTGATGGCGGTGTCGGCACCGCTGCCGGCCGCGGCTCCGGCCGGCGACGTGTCGTTCACCAGCCACGGCGTGACCTTGCGCGGAACGGTGGTCGCGCCCGAAGGAGACGGCCGCGCGCCCGGGATCGTCATGGTGCACGGCTCCGGCGAACACGACCGGAACGACTACCGCGCCGAGGCCGAGGCTTTCGCCAAGGCGGGGATCGCGACGCTGATCTACGACAAGCGGACCGAAGGCTACTCGTTGTTCGAGCGGGACTACTCGGTCCTGGCCGACGACGCTCTCGCCGCCGTCCAGGCGCTGCGCTCGCATTCCGGCGTGGATCCGGCCCGAGTCGGGGTCTGGGGCTTGAGCGAAGGGGGCTGGGTCGCGCCGTTGGCGGCGTCGAAGTCGAAGGACGTCGCTTTCGCGGTCGCCGTCGGGGCCAACGGCGTCTCTCCCGACCGTCAGCAGTCGTGGGCCTTCGAGACCTACCTGCGGCACGGCGGGGTCACCGGCTCGATGGCGGACATGGTGGCGTCGACGAACATGCGGACCCTCGTGGGCGCCGGTGTATTCCCCGAGGCCGGGTACGACCCGGTGCCGGTGCTGGAGAAGGTGCGGCAACCGGTGCTCGGGCTGTGGGGTGAACTGGACCGGCTGACCCCACCCGGCGAGGCCGTCCGGATCTTCCGGGAAACGCTGGAACGAACGGGGAACCGGCAGTACACGCTGAAGGTTTTCCCACAGGCTCAGCACGGACTCCGGCGGACCACGGACGGTTTCGACGTGCTCGACGGTTTCGCCCCCGGCTACCTCGACCTGGTCGGGACCTGGGTGAACGGCCTGAAGGACGGTCCTGTTCAGCCGTCCGCGGATCCGCCGCCGAGGCAGGAGAGCGAAAGCGTCGCGTTGGCTCCGCTGGCCTGGTTTGAGGCGCCGTGGTTGCAGATCGGCGTGTGGGCGTTGGCGTTGCTGGCGTTCGCGGCCTATCCGGTGACGGCGTTGTTCCGCCGTCGCGAAGATGTGCCGCTCGCCCGGCCCGCACGGTGGTTGGCGTCGACGGGCTTGCTCGCCACGGTGGGATTCCTCGCCTACTACATCACCTTGACGGCGGGAGGCGTGATGGCACCGGGGCCTGTCCCTTTCGGACGGACATTGCCGTGGCTCGCGTTGCAGCTGATCGCGGTCGGCGTCGTCATCGCCGGTGCGGTGACCGCGGTCTCGTGGTGGCGGCGCGAGGACGGCGGGGCAGTCCGGGTCGGGTTGTCGCTGGGCGGAGCCGTGCTGTTCGTTCCGTGGGCCGTCCACTGGGGACTGCTCGTGCCGTGACGTAAGAGCCTGGGTGCCGGGCGGCCACCCGGCACCCAGGCGAACGGAAGCCGCGTCACCACGCCCGAGGGCGTGTCTTCACGAACGGACCTCCTGGTCAGAAGATACTCAGGACTTCGGGGTGACGGCGAACCGGCGCAGTTCCAGCGCCGGGTTCTTGGCGCGGACCTCGGACAGGCGCTCGGCCGAAAGGTCGGCGGCGGCGGTCCCCGTGCGCTCGCCGACCGAGGCGAGCACGACACCCATCGGGTCGACGATCATGCTGTGCCCCGACCCGGTCGGAGCGGCCTGTCCGGCCGCCACGAGATAGATCGTGTTTTCGATCGCCCGCGCCCGGACCAGTGTGGTCCAGTGGTCCTCCTTGAGCGGGCCGGGCATCCACTCGGCGGGCAGCAGCACCGCGTCCGCGCCCGCGTCGACCAGGCGCCGGGTGACCTCCGGGAACCGCAGGTCGTAGCAGGTCTGCAGACCGAACACGATCCCGTCGACCTCGAACGTCTCCGGGGCTTCGATGTCGCCGGGCCGGACCAGTTCCGATTCGCGGAAGCCGAAGGCGTCGTACAGGTGCAGCTTGCGGTAGAGCGCGGCGATCGCCCCGTCGGGACCGGCCGCGACGAGCGTGTTGGAGATCCGCTCGCCGCCGGGGAGCGCTTCGTTGATGCCCGCGACGACGGTGATCCGCCGTTCCTTGGCGAGTCCGCGCAGTTCGGTGACGAACGGGCCGTCGAGTTCTTCGGCCGAGGTCACGAATTCCCGGCTCATCGTCGGTACGGTGAACAGCGAGTACTCGGGCAGCACGACCACCCGCGCCTCGCGGTCGGCCGCTTCACCGACGAGGGAGGCGACGCGGGCGAGGTTGGCCTGTTTGTCGTTGCCTGGCGCGAACTGCGCCACCGCGACGTGCACCATGGGGCCCCTTTCCATCAAGTGGAGCTCTTGTATACATGATGGATACTTGGTTGGTCCAGGTGTAGGCTCAGTCGCGGAAAGTAACGGCACGAAGGGGAACGAGATGACTGTGACCGTCGAAGGGGGCGGCCCGGCGCGCGAACGGGTCTACACGTGGCTGCGCGACGGAATCATCTCGGGTGAGCTGGAAGGCGGCCGCTTCCTCGACGAAATGTGGGTTTCCGGCGTCGTCGGCGTGTCGAGGACGCCGGTCCGGGAGGCCTTCCACCGCCTCGCCGCCGAACGGTTCATCAGCCTCTTGCCGCGCAAGGGTGCGCAAGTACGCACGGTCACCTCCAGGGAATTGGAAGAGGTCTACCAGAGCAGGCGGCTGATCGAAGGCCACGCCATCGCGACGCTCTGCGCGAACCGGGCCGGTGCTCCCGCCGAACTGCCGGAACTCATCGAAGGGATGGAGCGTTCGGGTGCCGGACGCGACTGGTTCGCCGTTTCGGGGTTCGATCGACGGTTCCATCGCGCCATCGTGAACGCCGCGGGCAACACCGTCCTGACCGAGCTGTACGACACGCTCCGTTCGCGGCAGCAACGCGTCGCGGTCCGCGCGCTGGAGGCGCGGCCCGAGCGGCTGACAGTGATCAACGACGAACATCGGGAGCTGGTCGCCGCCTTGAACGACCATGACGCGAAGGAGACGTCACGGTTGCTGGAGCAGCATTTGCGCCCGGTGTCCGAAGTGATGTCGTTGCTGCCTCAGGAAGGCTGACCCGGCTGGTCGTGCGTCGAAGGGTGGATCCCGCCGTCAGCGGTGGCTTTCTGGTTCGATGGACCTGGACAGGGCGCGGAAGCTCCTGCGCGGCGCGATCACGCAAAAATTGGACGGGGTGGGGGCCTGAATGGGACTCGAGAAGATCGTCGGCGTCATGCGCGACAACCTCACCGTCCGGCGCGTCTACGGCGAGCCTGTCGACAAGGACGGTGTCGTGGTGATCCCGGCCGCGAGCGTCATCGGCGGCGGAGGCGGCGGGCACGGCACCGAACAGGGCAAGGAAGGCGAGGGCGGCGGATTCCTGCTCGCCGCACGCCCTGTCGGCGCGTACGTGCTCAAGGGCGGCGACGTGCGCTGGGTACCCGCGGTGGACGTGACCTTCCTCGGCGCGGTGTTCGCCATCATGGTCGCGTCGATCCACAAGGCCAGGCGACGGAAGGGCTGACGCTCAGGCTCGCGGTCGGGCGGTGACGCCGGTGAGGAACTGCTCCCGGTCGTCGTGCTCGCGGACCTGGCCGGCGATGGACTTCGTGAACGGAAACTGGTCGGGATCGAGTTCTTCCCACGCGTTCGCCGCGAGTGCGCTGACCCGACGGCCGATGCTCTCGAAGATCCGCGGCGTGGCCGAGCCGCCGCGATGGCGCAATCTCGTCATGGGGTGAGCCCGTCCTCGACGGTTAGAGCCCCGCCGATGACGGTCGCGGCGGCGAGCAGCGCGCCCTTGTTCGGCACATGTCAATAGATCGCCCCGGAGCCGGTGGTGAGGCGTTCGGTCAGCGTCTTGAAGGTCAGCCCGCTTTCGCCGTCCGCGTCGAGCAGCGCGATGGCCGCCTCGACGATGCGTTCGCGGGACAGTGCCTCCGCACGGGTCCGTGCTGCCATGCCGCCATCCTGGCAGGTTCGGGTTAGTTTGCCTGCATGGCGAAAAGCACGGCGGTGGAGATCGAGGTCGGCGACCGGACGGTGCGCGTCTCGAACCCGGATCGCGTCTACTTCCCGGCGCGTGGTGAGACCAAGCTCGATCTGGTGCGGTACTACCTCGCGGTCGGCGACGGGATCGTGCGCGCGCTGCGGGAGCGGCCGTGCATGCTGCACCGGTTCCCGTCCGGTGTCTCGGGGGAGAAGGTCCACCAGAAACGCGTCCCGAACGGCGCCCCGGACTGGCTGCAAACCGTCCGCGTCGACTTCCCGTCCGGCAGGCACGCCTACGAACTGTGCGTCACCCATCCGGCCGACGTGATCTGGGCGGTGCAGATGTCGACCGTCGAGTTCCACCCCTGGAACTCCCGCCGCGCCGACACCGAACGCCCCGACGAGTGGCGAATCGACCTCGACCCGATGCCCGACTGCCCGTTCTCCACCGTCCGGGAGGTCGCCCACACCGTCCGCGAGATCCTCGACGAACTCGGCATCACCGGCTGGCCGAAGACGTCCGGCGGGGCAGGCCTGCACGTCTACGTCCGGATCGAACCCCGGTGGGGTTTCCAGGAGGTACGCCGGGCGGCACTCGCCTTCGCGCGCGAGGTCGAACGCCGGATGCCCGACGAGGTCACCACCACCTGGTGGCGCAAGGACCGTGATCCCTCGAAGCTGTTCGTCGACTACAACCAGAACGCCCGAGACCACACCATCGCGAGTGCTTACTCGGTCCGCGGTGTGCCCGAAGCCGTCGTCTCGACCCCGATCACCTGGGACGAGATCGACGACGTCGAGCCGCGCGAGTGCACCATCGCCACCGTGCCCGCGCGCTTCGCCGAACTCGGCGACCTGCACGCGGGCATCGACGACACGGCGTATTCGCTCGACACCCTGCTCGAATGGGCGGACCGCGACGGCCTCGAAACCGACGGCTAGCGCCGGTTCGCAACTAGAGGACTAATTGCGAATCGTCACTTGCCGATGTAGGCCTTCAGGTGTTCGCCGGTGAGCGTCGAAGCGGTCGCGACGAGGTCGGACGGCGTGCCCTCGAAGACGACCTTGCCGCCGTCGTGGCCGGCGCCGGGGCCGAGGTCGATGATCCAGTCGGCGTGCGCCATGACCGCCTGGTGGTGCTCGATCACGATTACGGACTTGCCGGCGTCGACGAGCCGGTCCAGCAGGCCGAGCAGGTTTTCGACGTCGGCGAGGTGCAGACCGGTGGTCGGCTCGTCGAGGACGTAGACGCCGCCCTTGTCGCCCATATGCGTCGCGAGCTTCAGCCGCTGCCGTTCACCGCCGGAGAGCGTGGTGAGCGGCTGGCCGAGGCTGAGGTAGCCGAGCCCGACGTCCTTGAGCCTGCCGAGGATGGCGTGCGCGGCCGGAATGCGCCCTTCGCCCTCGCCGAAGAACTCCTCGGCTTCGGACACCGGCATCGCGAGTGCCTCGCTGATGTTCTTGCCACCGAAGGTGTACTCCAGCACCGAAGCCTGGAACCGCCTGCCCTCGCACTCCTCGCACGTGGTCGCGGTCCCCGCCATGATGCCGAGGTCGGTGTAGATGACGCCCGCGCCGTTGCAGTTCGGGCAGGCGCCCTCGGAGTTGGCGCTGAACAGTGCCGGCTTCACGCCGTTGGCCTTGGCGAAGGCCTTGCGGATCGGTTCGAGCAGGCCGGTGTAGGTGGCCGGGTTGCTCCGGCGCGAACCGCGGATGGGTGTCTGATCGACCGAAACGACGCCCTCGGCGGCGGGGATCGATCCGTGGATCAGCGAACTCTTGCCGGAACCGGCGACACCGGTGACGACGCAGAGGACGCCGAGCGGGACGTCGACGTCGACCTTCCGGAGGTTGTGCCGGTCCGCGCCGCGGATCTCCAGCTTGCCGGTGGGCTTGCGGACGCTGTCCTTGAGCGACGCCCGGTCGTCGAGGTGCCTGCCGGTGCTGGTGTCGCTGGCGCGCAGACCTTCGACGGTGCCCTCGAAGCAGATCGTCCCGCCCTCCGTGCCCGCGCCGGGGCCGAGGTCGACGACGTGGTCGGCGATGGCGATCGCCTCCGGCTTGTGCTCGACGACCAGCACCGTGTTGCCCTTGTCGCGCAGCTGCTGGAGCAGGTTGTTCATCCGCTGGATGTCGTGCGGGTGCAGGCCGATGGTGGGCTCGTCGAAGACGTACGTGACGTCGGTGAGCGAAGAGCCGAGGTGCCGGATCATCTTCGTCCGCTGTGCCTCACCGCCCGAGAGCGTGCCGGAGGGGCGGTCGAGCGAGAGGTAGCCGAGTCCGATGTCCACGAACGAGTCGAGTGTGTGCTGGAGCTTTTCCAGCAGCGGCGCCACCGACGGCTCCTTGAGCCCGCGGACCCAGTCGGCGAGGTCGCTGATCTGCATCGAGCAGGCGTCGGCGATGTTGATCCGCTTGATCTTCGACGACCGGGCGAGTTCGCTCAGCCGGGTGCCGTCGCATTCGGGGCAAGTGGTGAAGGTGACCGCCCGGTCCACGAACGCGCGGATATGCGGCTGCATCGCCTCGCGGTCTTTGGACAGGAACGACTTCTGGATCGTGGGGATCAGGCCCGAGTAGGTCAGGTTGATGCCGTCGATCTTGAGCTTGACGGGCTCCTTGTAGAGCAGGTCGTCCAGCTGCTTCTTGGTGTACTTTTTGATCGGCTTGTCCGGGTCGAAGAAGCCACAGCCGCGGAGGATGCGGCCGAACCAGCCCTCCATGGAGAACCCGGGGACCGACAGCGCGCCCTCGTTGAGGGATTTGGTGTCGTCGTACAGCGCGGTGAGGTCGATGTCGTTGACCTTGCCCCGACCCTCACAGCGCGAGCACATACCACCGGTGATGCTGAACTCGCGGCGTTCCTTCGTAGTCCGTCCGGCCTTCTCGGTGGTCACGGCTCCGGCGCCGGAGATCGAGGCGACGTTGAAGGAGAAAGCCTGCGGCGAGCCGATGTGCGGCTTCCCGATCCGGCTGAAGAGGATGCGCAGCATCGCGCTGGCGTCGGTGGCGGTGCCGACGGTGGACCGCGGGTCGGCGCCCATCCGCTGCTGGTCGACGATGATCGCGGTGGTCAGGCCATCGAGCACGTCGACCTCGGGCCGGGCCAGCGTCGGCATGAAGCCCTGCACGAAGGTGCTGTAGGTCTCGTTGATCAGCCGCTGCGACTCGGCCGCGATCGTGTCGAAGACCAGGGAGCTCTTGCCCGAACCGGAGACGCCGGTGAACACTGTCAGCCGTCGCTTCGGCAGCTCGACGGCCACGTCCTTGAGGTTGTTCTCGCGGGCACCCAGCACGCGGATCAGGTCGTGGCTGTCGGCGGGGTGTTCCTCGGGCGGCTGCGGCCTGGTGGTCTTGCGCATCGTGTCTCCATCCTGATGTGGGCCGCGTGTACGGTCCGTCAGCCTCACCGGGCTCGATCTAACCAGTTTCGAGCGGTTCGTCCTCTTCGAACGTGCGGTGATCACGCTAGGTGGGCCGCGGTCGCCGTCGCTTCTCGATTTCTGACCGGCTTCACATGCTCCAGCCCTCGCTCTTGGTCGCCTTCAGGTAGTCCTCGACCGGCGGGCCGACCGGCCTGCCTTCGAACTGCGTCGACAGCACCACCGACGACCTGATTTCACCGTGTTTGCCCAGCCGTTCGAAGAGGCCCTCGAGATGTTCGAGCGACACAGCCCGCACCTTCAACATGGTGCAGCGGTCGCCGCTGAGCCGGTGCAGCTCGACGACCTCGGGGTAGTCCTCCGACTTGCTCGTGCGCAGCAGGCAGCTGCCGAGCGAGCACCGCATTTCGACGAAGGCCTGCAGGTCGTACCCGGCGCGGCGCGCGTCGACCTGTGCGCGGTATCCGGTGATGACGCCCGCCTCTTCCAGCCGCCGGACCCGTTCGGCGACCGCCGGCGCGGAGAGGTTGACGCGGCGGCCCAGTTCCTTGAACGAGAGCCGTCCGTCGCCCTGGAGCGTCTCGACGAGCCGCCAGTCGAGGTCGTCCAGCGGCCTTTCCGATCGTAAGGTCATCGCGCCCGGATTCCTTTCATGATGCGCCTCGCACCCCCGCGAGGCCTTCGCAAGACTATTCGCCGGTGCGTCCGGAATCCCTAGGTTTGAATCATGAAACCGATGATCGCGCTCTTCATGGGCGTCGCCTGCGTCAGCACCGCTGTCGTCGGCCTGTCCACCACGGCGGCGCTGATCGTGGTCGAGCACGCCGGTGCCGCGTGGAGCGGGCTGCCGAACGCCGTGCTGGTACTCGGCTCCGCCGCCGGCTCGCTGTCGTCGGGGGCGCTGGCGGCGCGACTCGGCAGGCGGCTCGTCCTGGTGCTGATGTACGGCGCCGCGGTGGCGGGCGCGCTGATCTCGTTCGCGGGTGTGCTCGGCGGGTCTGTGCTCGCGCTGGTGGCGGGGATGCCCTTGATCGGCTTCGGCAACAGCGGGGCACAGCTCTCGCGGTACACGGCGGCAGACCTTTCACCGGAGCACCGCAAAGGTTTCGCACTGTCCACAATGGTCTGGGCGGGCACCGTCGGCGCGATCGCGGGTCCCGCTCTCATCGCGCCGGCCGCGGCGCGGGCGGAAGCCGCCGAACTGCCCGCGCTGTCCGGTCCGATCGCGGCGGGGGCGATCGTCGTGGCCATCGCCGTGGTCGCCGTCGCCGCCCTTCCGCGCGGTCTCGCCGCCCCGGCGGAGCGAGTGCCGAGGCGGGAGCGGATGTCCGTGCGGAACCCGCTGATCCTCGGGCCGCTCGTGGCGATGGTCGGCGCGCAACTGGCCATGGTGGCGGTGATGACGATGACACCGGTCCAGCTGCACCAGCACGGTCAGGGTCTCGATGTCGTCGGCTGGATACTGAGCGCGCATTTGATCGGAATGTTCGCGTTGGCACCGTTGTCCGGCTGGATCACCGACCGCTGGGGCGGCCGCGCGGCGATCTTCGGCGGGATCGGCACGCTGATTGTCGCGGCCGTCACCGCCATCGGCGCGCCCGATTCGCATCACGTGGGAATCCCGGTCGCGATGTTCCTGCTGGGCTACGGCTGGAATCTGGTGTTCGTCGGCGGCAGCAGCATGCTCAGCCGCGATCTCCCGGCGGAGCAACGGACGAGGGCGCAGGGCACGGTCGACGCCTTCGTCTGGGGGACCTCCGCGGCGGCGAGCCTGCTCGCCGGGCAGTTGTTCGGCCTGGGTGGATACGTTCTGGTCGCCATCGCGGGCGGCCTGTGCGCGCTCGTCCCGCTCGCGGTGATCGGCCGCCGGACCGGCGCTTCGGCTCCCGGTGAAAAAGCCGGGCTCCGCTGAGCTGCGAAACTCCGGCGATGCGTCATAATGCTTCACTTCGACCACGGACGAGCCCGTGATGACGCAGATCACGTCGGTCACCGAATCGGAGGGTCCTAGGGTGAAAGCAGACAAGACGCGGGAGATCGGGGGTGCACGATGAGCGAGTTCGCGGTGAATCTGCGGGACCGGGTACGGCAGGCGAGGGAAGACGTCCGGATCGCCAGGCGGGACTCGGACGAGGATCGTGCTTCGGCCGTCGGCGCCGATCTGGCCAACCTGGAGCGGTTGGCCGCCGAGCACGGGGTGGAACTGCCTGAGCAGACCTCGGGCGACGCCCGGGCGTGACCCCGGGTTCCGCGCCGGTGATCGGCCTTTGACACCCTGGGGCGCGTGACCGAAAGCCTGAACCGGATCCGCGCCTTCCTGGCGGATCGCGAGCCGCCGACACCGTGCCTGGTCGTGGACACCGACCTGGTCGCGGAGCGCGCGGCCGCGGTCTCGGCGGCGTTCCCGGACGCGCTGATCCGGTACGCGGTCAAGGCGAATCCCACACCCGAGGTGCTCGACGCGGTGCTGTCGACGGGGGCGGGATTCGACGTCGCGGGCACGGGCGAGATCGAACTGTGCCTTTCACGTGGCGCCCGGGCAGCGGAACTGGCCTACGGCAACACGATCAAGAAGCAGGCGGACATCGCGTTCGCGTATGCATGCGGAGTCCGTGAATTCACCACGGACTCCGCCGGGGATCTGGCGAATCTGACCGAGCACGCGCCCGGTTCGCTGGTTTCCGTCCGGTTGCTGACCGGCGGCCCGGATTCGGTCACGCCGTTCGGCCACAAGTTCGGCTGTGAACCGGCGATGGCCGCCACCCTGCTCTGTCAGGCCGCGGAGGCCGGGCTGCGGCCGGGAATCGCGTTCCACGTCGGCTCGCAGCAACCGGACCCGGCCGCCTGGGAGATCGGGATCGCGACCGCGGCCAAGGTCGCCGCCGAAGCCGGTGTCGGCTTGACACGGCTCAACATCGGCGGCGGGTTCGCCACCGAGCACCGGGAAGCCGTGCCCTCCTTGGCCGCCTACGCGGCGGTGATCAACGCCGCCCTCGAACAGCACCTGCCGGGGCCCGGGCCGGAGCTGATGCTCGAGCCGGGCCGCGTGATCGTCGCCGACGCCGGACTCATCCGGACCGAAGTCGTCCTGGTGACAACCCGTGCCGCCGCCGACGAACGCCGCTGGGTCTACCTCGACGTCGGCAGGTACAACGGAATGGCGGAGTGCGAGAACGAGGCCGTCGCGTATCGGCTCGAGCCCGTCGGCGTCAAGGGTCCGGAAGGGCCGGTGGTCCTCGCGGGGCCGACCTGCGATGGTGACGACGTGCTCTACCAGCGGACGCCGTGCGTGCTGCCGATGTCGCTCAAGGCGGGCGACCGGCTGGACATTCCGGGCACCGGTGCCTACACCGCCAGCTATTCGTCCATCGCCTTCAACGGATTCGAACCGTTGCGTACCTATTGTGTGGGGAGGTTCGCCGATGACGGCTGAAGAACCACTCGTCGGCCGGTTCGCCGGTCGCCACGTACTCGCGGAGTTCGAGGGGATCGAGCCGTCGCTGCTCGACGACGCCGAATTCCTGAAGAGGACCCTCGCGAACGCGGTGACCGAGGCGGGGGCGACGGTCTGCGAAGTCGTATCGCATTCCTTCGCCCCGCAAGGGGTCACCGTGCTCGCATTGCTGGCCGAATCCCACGCGTCCGTGCACACCTATCCGGAGATCGGCTCGATGTTCGTGGACGTGTTCACCTGCGGGGACCGGGCGGATCCGGAGCGCGCGGTCGAACTGCTGGCGAAGTTGCTCGGCGCCGGCACCGTCCGGATGTCCACTGTGGAACGAGGAGAAGGCTGATGACCCGACGAGTGATCGTCGAGCCGATGGGCGCGGGGCTCACCCGGAACTGGGACGTCGAGGAGGTCCTGTTCGAGGGCCGCACCGCGTTCCAGAACGTGCTCATCGGACGGACGGCGCAGGGGATCTCCCTGTTCTGCGACGACGAACGGCAGAGCACTGAGCTGAGCCAGCTCGTGTACCACGAGGCGCTGATGATTCCCTCGCTGCTGCTCGCCGATCGTGTCGAGCGGGTGCTGATCATCGGCTCCAGTGAAGGGGTCGCGTCGGAACTCGCGGTCGCCGCGGGGGCCGAGGTGGTCGACCACGTCGACATCGACGCCGAGGCGGTGCGAGCCTGCGCCGAACACCTTCCCTACGGCTACACGCTCGACGATCTGGCCCGTGCGGAGCGCGGGGAAGGAAAGGTCCGCGTTTACTATCGCGACGGCTGGGAGTTCCTCGCCGAAGCGCGGGAGCGCGGCGACTCGTACGACGTTGTCGTGATCGACCTGCCGGACGAGAACGAAGATCCGGAGGCGCAGCACAACCGGTTGTACGGCAACGATTTCCTGGCCCGGTGTGCGACATTGCTCACCGAAGGGGGAGTGGTCGGCTGCCAGGGTGGCTGCCCGACGCTGTGGCGCAACCAGACCCTGATCTCGTCGTGGCGCCGGTTCACCGAATCGTTCGGAACCGCTCTCTACTACGGTTCGGACGAGCACGAATGGGCTTTCCTGAGCGGCCGTGCCGACGTACTCGACGACCCGGGTGCCCTCGTGGCGGAGAAGATCGGCGAGGCGGGGTTCGGGGAGTCCACGGTGGACGAAGCCGCGCTGCGGGCGAACACCGTGCCGCCGCTTTCGCTGCGGCGGTGACAACAACCTTGCGATCGCTACCTGGCCGAGATCGTCGGTCGTCGGAACAGGTGGTCGGCCGGTAAAGGATCCTCCATCTGGTCGTTGCCGGGTGTCGCGGGGGCGGGCCAGAATCGCACGGGTGAATATCTGGCGCGTGGGGATCACGACCGGGATGAACAGGGAATCCGCGGTCTGTGCGGCGTTCGCGAGTTTGACCGCGAGTGTCACGGAAGACCTCGGGCCGGATCGGGTCGTGGACACGTTGTCCAGCGAATGTGTACGGCTGCTGCCGATCGATTCCCTGGAGATCTTCCTACCGGGACTGAACTTCGAACGATATCCCACGGCGGACGAGGAAGGTCCCGCGATCGAGGCTTTCGAAACCGGGAGCGAGGTCGTCGTCGATGACCTTCCCGCCGAGGCGTCCCGCTGGCCCGGCTACGTCGCCAGGATGACCGGTCTGGGCTATGTCGCGGTTTCCGCGCTTCCGTTACGCGCGATGGAGGAAACCGTTGGTGCGGTCACCTTCCTGAGCGCCGAAAACGTGGTTTTGGGCGCTGACGACCGAAGGCTGGGGCAGTCGCTGGCCGACGTCGCGGCCCATTGCCTCCTCCAAGACCGGGAATCGCGCCACTACCGGACGCTTTCGGAGCAGTTGCAGACCGCGCTCGACAGCCGGATCGTCATCGAACAAGCGAAGGGCGTGCTCGCAGAGCGAGCCGGAATTGGCGTCAGCACGGCCTTTCAGCGCCTGCGAACCTTCGCGCGCAGCTCGAACCGGAGGCTGTCGGACGTCGCACACGGCGTCGTCAACGGCTCGCTGGACAGTGAGATACTCCTTCGGCCGGGTATTCGGTGACAATCGCCGAGAAGTGACCGGGAGTCGCTGTTAGGGCCATTGGTCACCTGAACAGGGGACTTGTCCCGGTGAACGCGCGACCGTGCGGCCCTAGGGTGCGAGGGCGTGATGGGAAAGGCTTCACGTAGAAGAAGGGATGCGTGAGGTCATGGCGATACTGGGAAGCCTTTTGGGGAGGAGCCGATCGGTACGGTCGAGTCTGCTTCCGTTGCTGGAGTTGAGATCGGCGGCGTCGACGCTGCGGTCCGGTTACGGGCTCGCGCCGACCGGATCGGGGACGGTGTGCTTCGTCGCCATCGGCCGTCCGGGAGCGGGGACGGAGGCGGAGATCATCGCCGGTATCGCCGGGGATTCCGTGCGCCGCAACGTGGTCACCCACGACGCGCACGGGCGGACGATCGTGCGCTGCTGGCGGGAGAACGGGGATCTGGGCTGGCTGCTCGACGACCTCGTCGACGTCAACGACAGGCTGGCGCAGGCGGGCTTCGCGTCCTGGCTGCTGTACTCGACAGTCGACTTCGCCGAGTTGCGGGATGTGCGTCACCCGAAGCTGACGATGGTCTACCGCCGGGAGCGCGGCACCTTCTACCCCTACGCCCCGCGCGGGACCCGCGGCCGAGACCGGGCGACGGAACTGAAGATCCGCTCGTCGCTGACGCGGATCGTGCCGATGGAGGCCGACATCGGGCGGTGGCACCCGGTGTGACGGGGCCTCGCCCGGCCCAGGGCGTGTCCGATGGTGCCGTCGCAGACATCACGCGTGATTGAGCGGCGAACACGCGTGATTGAGCGGCGAACACGCGTGATTGGACGGACGGCACGCGACACTAGCCGGGCGCGCCGCTGAGCCAGCCGCGCAGCCGCTGGACACGCCGGTCCCGCGGGTTCCATCGCGGGAAGTGGTACCGGCGCAGGGGCCGCGCTGCGTCGTTCGTGGCGGGGACCGCGCCGTCGAGGCGCCGGATGGCGGTCAAGACGTCATCGAGCAGGGAGGTGCGCGTCTCGGGTTTCGCCGCGACTCGCGGCAGCCTCTCGAGTTCGGCGGAGACCAGTGTCCGGAAGGCGCCGGCGTGCGTGCCGGAACGGCGGCGGGTCTCGCAGATCCTCGTGGTCACGTCCCGGTCACCCTTCCCGTGCGATGGTCCGGCGGTTTGCCACCTTCGACGATGCGGTATCGCGGGCCGCCCCGGTCACCGCCGAAGGTAGTGCCATCGAGGGCATAAAGACCCCACCAAGTCGCCGAGCGGGTACTCCGTGTCACGGGTTGGCGTCGAAGCGACGGGACGGCCGGAGCCGGTGGGATAATGCCCGGCGGCATGGCGCGGGCGTTGCCGAGCCGCGCGCTGTCCGATCGCGCTGGTCGGGAATCGGCACGAGGGTGAATGCGTCCGTGGGCAGGATTGACTTCCTGAATTCTGCCGGACAATGAGTCCCGGCGAGACCACGATCGACGGAGAAGGTGCATGCCGAACCCGACGTTCCCGCAGCCCGAGCCCCCGGCCGCGACCCCGATCCGGGTGTTGCTCGTCGAAGACCACAAGATGGTGGCCGAGGCGCTCGGCGCGGCCTTCGAGGAATTCCCGGAGATTCACCTGGTGGCGTCCGAGGAGTCCCTCGCGCACGGGATGATCGCGGCGGAAGAGCACCTGCCCGACCTCGTCCTGCTCGACCGTCGGCTGCCGGACGGTGACGGGATCGAGGCGATCGCGAGGTTCCGCGCGATCTCGCCGTCGATCCGGGTACTCGTGCTGACCGGTGACGCGAACAGCGCCATCGCCGCCAGGATCCTCGAAGTCGGGGGAGCGGGGCTGTTGCTGAAATCGGGTCTCCTCGACGAGCTGGTCACGGCGATCCGCACCGTCGCGGCGGGCGACGTGATCATCGACCCGGAACTGCTCAGCGGCGCGCTGGCCATGTTGTCCGGGAGTGCCGGTGCGCCAGGGCCGGTGCTGACACTTCGGGAGCGGCAGGTGCTCGGCCTGATCGCCGAGGGCGCGGGAACGGACCGGATCGCCGACGAGTTGCGGCTCGCGCGGAACACCGTCCGGAATCATGTGCAGCGGATACTGGTGAAGACCGGAACCCATTCCAAACTCGAAGCCGTGGCGCACGCGCGCAGGAATGGCCTCCTCGAACGGCCGTAGCGGCGAGACGTATCCGAGTGCCAAGCTGCACTATGGCCAAGCTGCCATCGGAACAGGCACCCGATCATCGCAGTGCTGTGCTCTTCGAGTTGTTCGTGCACAGCGTCGTCGACTACGCCATTTACATGCTGGACGTCGACGGTCTGGTGATCAGCTGGAATCCGGGGGCGGAACGGATCAAGGGGTATTCCGAGGAGGAGATCCTCGGCCGTCATTTCTCCGTTTTCTACCCCGAGCACGACGTCTCCGACGGGAAACCCACCGCGGAACTGCTGATCGCCGCGGAGGTGGGGAGCCACGAGGACGAGGGCTGGCGGGTCCGAAATGGCGGCGAACGGTTCTGGGCGAACACCGTGCTCACCGCCTTGAGGGACGACCAGGGCGAGCTCGTCGGTTTCGGCAAGGTCACCCGTGATCTCACCGAACGCCGGAAAACACAGGAGGAAAGGACCGGTCGGCGGCAGGCGTTCGCGCATTTGGTCCGGGCACAGGAAACCGAACGGCGTCGTATCGCGTGGGATGTTCACGACGATTCGATTCAGTCGATGATCGCGGTGAGCATGCGCTTGCAGATGCTCGCCGCCCAACGGCGTGATTCCGCGTTGATGCGACTCGACGAAGCCATCCAAGGGGCGATCCGGCGGCTGCGGATCCTGGTCGCCCAATTGCGCCCGCCCGCGCTGAACGACGATGATCTGGTCGCCTCCGTGCGTGACTACCTCGACGAAGTCGTCGGTGGCTGGGGGCTGGAGTGCACGCTACGGCACGATTTCTCCGCCAAACCGCCATCCGAGCTCGTCGTCACCGTCTTCCGGATCCTTCAGGAGGCGTTGGTGAACGTGCGGAAGCACGCGAACGCCACGGCTGTCGTGGTCTCCCTGACGGGCCAGGACGGCGGTCTGCTGGCGAAGGTCGCCGACAACGGCGACGGGATGAAGGCGCGCGGCGAGACCTCTCACGAGGCGTCGCCGGGCGAGCACATCGGAATGGCATCGATGCGTGAACGCGCGGAAGCCGCGCAGGGATGGTTCCGGGTGTCCAGCAGACCGGGTGAAGGCACGACAGTGGTCTTTTGGATTCCGCTCGCCGCTCCCGGGACCTCGTGGAAATGAGGAGGCGCTTCGATGCCTGAACCGGGAAACCTGCAGCGGCTGCTGGACGGCTTGAAAGCCGTTCGCGACGGCGATTTCAGCACGCGGCTGCCCCAGGTGGACGACGTCCTGATGGACGAGATGGCGGTCGTCTTCAACGGCATGGTCGACCAGCTGACGTTGTTCACCTCCGAGGTCACCCGGGTCGCACGTGAGGTGGGCACCGACGGCAAGCTCGGTGGCCAGGCCGCGGTGCCCTCGGTTTCGGGGAACTGGAAGAACCTCACCGATTCGGTGAACGCGATGGCGGACAACCTCACCGGCCAGGTCCGCGACATCGCCGAGGTCGCGACCGCGGTGGGGAAGGGCGACCTTTCGCAGAAGATTCGCGTCGACGCGCGCGGCGAGATCCTGGAACTCAAGACCACCATCAACACGATGGTCGACCAGCTGTCCGCGTTCGCCGCCGAAGTCACCCGCGTCGCGCGCGAAGTCGGCAGTGAGGGACGGCTTGGTGGGCAGGCCGAAGTCGAAGGCGTTTCGGGCACCTGGAAACGCCTCACGGAGAACGTCAACGAACTGGCCGGGAACCTGACGCGCCAGGTCCAGGCGATCGCCGAGGTCACCAGCGCGGTGGCCACCGGTGACCTCACCCGGTCGATCTCCGTCGAGGCTCAGGGCGAGGTCGCGGACCTGAAGGACAACATCAACGCGATGGTCCAGTCGCTGCGCGAGACGACACGGGCCAACGAGGAGCAGGACTGGCTCAACACCAACCTGGCGCGGATCTCGGGCCTGATGCGGGGCCACCGGGACCTGCGGGTGGTCGCCACGCTCATCATGAACGAGCTGATCCCGCTGGTCGGCGCGCAGCACGGGACGTTCTTCCTCACCGAGTCCGGCGAGGACGGCACACGGTTGCGGCTGATCACCAGCTACGGGCACGGCGAGGACCCGAAAGCGCCTTCGGAGTTCGTTATGGGGCAGTCGCTGATCGGTCAGGCCGCACACACCAAGAAACCGATCGTGGTCGACCGGGCACCGCCCGGCTTCGTGAAGATCTCGTCGAGCCTCGGCCCCGCCCCGCCGGTCACCCTGATCGTGCTGCCGATCGTCTTCGAGGACCAGGTGCTCGGCGTCATCGAGCTGGCGTCGTGCGGCGAATTCACCGCCGTCCGCAAGGATTTCCTCGAACAGTTGATGGAGACCATCGGGGTCGACGTCAACACGATCATCGCCAACGCGCGGACCGACTCCCTGCTGGAGGAATCCCAGCGACTGGCCGAGGAACTGCAGGCGCGCACGGACAAGCTCCAAGCGCAGCAAGCGAAACTCCAGGTGTCCAACGCGGAACTGGAGGAGAAGGCCGAACTGCTCGCGCAGCAGAACCGCGACATCGAGGTGAAGAACTTCGAAATCGAGCAGGCACGCCAGGAGATCGAGGAACGCCCGCAGCAGCTCGCGCTGGCGTCGAAGTACAAGTCCGAGTTCCTGGCGAACATGTCACACGAACTCCGGACCCCGTTGACCAGCCTGCTGATCCTCGCCGGGGTGCTGTCGCAGAACTCGACCCGGAACCTGACGCCCAAGCAGGTCCAGTTCGCCAAGGTGATCCAGTCCGCGGGCACCGACCTGCTGCAGCTGATCAATGACATCCTCGACCTGTCGAAGGTCGAGGCGGGCAAGATGGACATCTACCACGAGCCGTTCCCGCTGCGCCGGCTGCTGGACCATGTCGGCACGACGTTCCGCCCGCTGACCGCGGAGAAGGGGCTCGACTTCCAGGTCACGGTGGAGCCCAACGTGCCGGAACTGCTGTTCACCGACGAACCGCGGCTGCGGCAGGTGCTGCGGAACCTGCTGTCGAACGCGGTCAAGTTCACCGAAGACGGCGGCGTCGCGCTACGGGTGAAACTGGTCGACACCATCGTTTCGCCGTCGAGTGTGACCGGGCACGAGTCCCTGGTGGCGTTCAGCGTGATCGACACCGGGATCGGGATCGCCGAAGAGAACCTCGATTCGATCTTCGGCGCCTTCCAGCAGGCCGACGGGACCACCAGCCGCAAGTACGGCGGCACCGGTCTCGGCCTGTCGATCAGCCGCGAGGTCGCGTACCTGCTCGGCGGCGAGATCCGGGCGGACAGCGTGCTGGGGACGGGTAGCACGTTCACCCTCTACCTGCCGGTGGCCCGGTTCACCGCGCTCCCGGGCCCTGAAGAGTCCACTGTGGACAACGTCGGGGCGGAGCGGCGGGTACTGGTCGTGGAGAGCGAGCGGAACAGCCTGCTGACCCTGCTCGCCCGCGGTGTCGCGGCCGATATCGCGGACAGCAACGGCTCGGTGCAGGTGCGGGCGGTGGCCAATCCGGCCGAGGCGTTCGAGGAACTGAAGCGCGACAGCTACCGCTGCGTCGTGCTCGACACCAGCATCCCGGGAACGAGCGCGCTGTCGTTCCTCAAACGTCTCGTCGAAGGCCCGGATCCCGTCGAGGTCCCGGTGCTGGCGCACGCGAGCCGCAAGCTCAGCGCCGCGCAGGACCGGTTGCTGCGGGGCCACGCGCGAGTGCATCCCGTTGAACTGCTGCCGTCGCTGGACATGTTGCGGGAACGCATCATGCTGCACATCTCGGCCAGCGAGCTCGAAGGCGATGGAAGGGGACCGTGAGAAGAGCCTCGCCGCCGGGGCGAGCGGCTACGTCGCCAAACCCGTGGACGCGGCGGAACTGCTGGCCTGCCTGGAACGCCGGATCACGGACTGACGCCGCGCTATTCCGCCCCGTTGGCGCTGTTCGCGCAGAGGCGGCGGATGGCCGCGACGATCTCGGTGTTGGGGCTGCCTTTGACGAGGTACTCGGTGACACCGGCGGACGCCATCCGGGCGATGGACTGGGTATCGCTGTGCGCGGAGAACGCCATCAGCCGCGTCCGGGGCACCCGCCGCCGGATCTCCCTCGCCATCCACGCGCCGCCCCCGCCGGGAATCCGGACGTCCAGGACGGCGACCTCGGGGGACAGCAGTTCGGCGAGCGCGACCGCTTCACCGGCGTCCATCGCGACGGCGACCACCTCGATGTCCGGTTCGGATTCCAGGAGTGCGCGCAGGGCATCACCGATGGCCGGGTTGTCGTCCGCGACGAGCACCCGGAGTCTGGGGGACGGCGTTCGGTTCATGACCCAGTCCGTGCCCGCGGTCTCTGCGGCGCCGGTGGTGGTCGCGGGCCCTCCGCCGAACTTGACGTGCCTCAGCAAGAGACTCGTCGGGCGCCCTCGCTCGGCTGCTCGACGAGGGTCCTGGCGACGTCGTGGACCTTCATGTTGTTGTCGCGGCAAAACGAGCGGAGCAGTTCGAACGCCGAGTCGATGTCGACCTGGTAGCGCTCGGCGAGAACGCCCTTCGCCTGCTCGATGGGCAGCCGGTGATCCAGCGCGTACTGGAGTTGTTCGGCGCGGGCACGGTAGAACCGGACGCGGTCGCGCATGGCCACGAGGTCGTCTGCCGGGTCTGGGGCGCCGGACGAGGGGCCCGGCGAAACTGTGGTCTCGGACATGGGGTGATCGTCGCAGCGCGCACGGATGCCGGAAAGAAGAGAACGTCCTGTGTCGAATGATGCAAATGAACCTGGTCAGCTTGGCGGCAGCCACTCGAACGGGTGCCGAACAGGGTCCTTTGGCCGGTCGCAGTGACCGGCCGTGCACCGTACGCTCTGAGCGGAGGAGGGGAAACCGTGGAGGTCGGAATGCTCCGGGTGTTTCTGGTCGACGACCACGAGGTGGTCCGTCGAGGAGTCGCGGACATGCTGGAGGAGGACCCGGCGCTGCGCGTCATCGGTCAAGCGGCCACTTTTTCCCAGGCACTGGCGAGGATCCCGGCGCTGCGGCCGGACGTGGCGGTACTCGACGTGCGGCTCCCCGACGGAAACGGTGTCGAACTCGCGCGGGAACTGCGGTCCAAGGTCCCCGAGCTGAAATGCCTCATGCTCACGTCCTACACCGACGAGCAGGCGATGCTGGACGCGATCATGGCCGGCGCGAGCGGTTACGTCATCAAGGACATCCGGGGGATGGATCTGGTGGCCGCGGTCAAGGAGGTCGGCCTCGGCCGGTCATTGCTGGACGCCCGCGCCGCCGCGACGCTGATGGCGAAGTTCCGCGACGACGCGGTGAAGAAGGGGCCGCTCGCGGGGCTTTCCGAGCAGGAGCGCACGCTGCTGGAACTGATCGGCGAGGGGCTGACCAACCGGCAGATCGCCGAACGGATGTTCCTCGCGGAGAAGACGGTCAAGAACTACGTGTCGCGGTTGCTGACGAAACTCGGGATGCAGCGGCGTACCCAGGCGGCCGTGCTGGCCACCGAACTGCGGCGGCCCTGAGCGCTCAGGCGGAAACCGGCTTTCCGAGCAGGACGTCTTCCAGCGGACGGCGCGGTGTCCACGGCAGGGGTGAGCCGTAGCCGAACCGAAGCAGTACCTGCGGCCAGACACCGGAGCCGACGAGGCGCCGGAGTTCCGCGCGTGCCGAGGGGACCAGGATCGGCGGCGAGATGAACGACGCGTCGAGCCCGGCCGCGGTCGCGGTGAGCAGAACCCGTTGCAGCGCTTGGCCCGCCTGCAGCCGGTCGAGCCGCCCGTCGGTCAGCGACCCGATCAGCACCACCAGCGGATCCGCCCGCGGGCCCGCGCCGGCGGCGCCGAATTCGTCGAGGAGCCAGCTTTCGTCGGCGGGCGACCCCGCGGTGGCGTAGGACGGCACCCCGTCGCGAGTGCCGGCGCGCAATTCGGTCCAGCGGTGCAGTTCCGCGAGGAAAGCGGGATCGGCGAGCTGACCCAGATGCGCCCGGTCGGTGATGTCGCGCAGCAGTCGGCACTGTTCGGCGTCGAGAATCGACATCCACGCGTGCTCGAGTTCGGTGGCGTGGCGCAGGAGGGGGAGGATGGGCCGCGGGACGGCGGTGGACAGGAACGGCCGCCGGTTGGTGCGGCGGCGGGGGATCGCACGGGCCAGCCCGACCGCTCGCGGCTCAGGGGTGCGTTCGGCCAGCGGGCGGACGATGGCCAGTAGATCGGGATCAACGCGGCTCGGCATCAACGACGTCGCCGGATGGAACCCCAGCGCGTGAATCGCCGTCCGGAGGGTGAAGAGGGCGGCGCCGCACGAGAGGACGAGTTCGCGCCGGTCCGGATCCGTGACCGGTAGGATACGGCGCGGATCGGCGTGGAGTTCGATCCCGGTGCCGGTGCACCGGAACAGCCACGGCTGGGTGTTGTGCGTCGACGGCGCCAGCATGGCGGACCGAAGCACGAAATTCACCTGATCGGAGTTCAAACTCCCGACCCTGGTGACTTGTAAGGTCATGGTTTCTCCCCGCCGCCGCGCCACGGGCGATACTGATGTCTCGGTGAGACGGTCCCCGCCCGCGGTGCGGGGCCGAAAGAGGACAAAGTCACCACGGCCGCGAGTCGTCCCGATCTTCGGAGGCGGAGCACGATGTCGGCACAGCAGTTGCGGGTCCGTGAGGTGCTGCGCGATCTCCAGTACCGCATCGAACGGCTCATCGGCACTCGCGACAAGATGGACGGACTGCTCGAAGCGGTGCTCGCCGTCGCGTCGGGACTGGAGCTGGACACCACGCTGCGCCGGATCGTGCAGGCGGCGATCGATCTCGCCGAAGCCACCTATGGCGCGGTCGGCGTGATCGCGGACGACGGGTCGCTCGCCGAATTCGTCCACCTCGGGATCGACGGCGAGACCAGACAACAGATCGGGCATCTGCCGAAAGGCCACGGGCTGCTGGGTTTCGTCATCGACGAGGCGAAACCGGTGCGGCTGGCAGATATCTCGCGGCATCCCGCGTCGGCCGGTTTCCCGCCGCGCCATCCGCCGATGCGTTCGTTCCTCGGCGTGCCGATCCGGGTCCGCGACGAGGTGTTCGGGAATCTCTACCTCACCGAGAAACGGGGGGACGGGTTCACCGACGACGACGAGGTGGTCGTCCAGGCGCTCGCCGCCGCGGCCGGGATCGCGATCGAGAACGCCCATCTCTACGAACAGGCCCGCCTCCGCCAGCAATGGCAGGCGGCCACCAGCGAGGTGACCACGGAACTGCTGGGCGGTACCGACCCGGTCGACGCGCTCAACCTGATCGCCAGCCGGGCGCTGGAACTGACCGGATCCGACCTCACTCTGCTGGCGCTGCCCGGACCCGGCAGGCTCGACGTCGGTCGGGTCGGTGAAGAAGAGGCGGGCGAGCTGACCATCGCCGTCTGCGCCGGTACGCGGGCGGGGGAACTGACGGGGGCGCGGATCAGCGTCGCCGCTTCGTTGCCTGGGGCGGTCTATCGTGACCGGACTCCGCGTAGCGTGCCGGAACTCGTACTGGGCGACGACGGGGAATTCCGGTTCGGCCCGACACTCGTGGTGCCGCTGCGGGCGCGGGAACGCACGTCCGGGGTGCTGATGGCGGTGCGGAATCCGGGGTCGGTCCCGTTCGAGCTCGCCCAGCTGCCGGTGGTGGCCTCGTTCGCGGACCAGGCCGCGCTGGCCCTCCAGCTCGCCGCGCAGCAGCGCACGGCAAGGGAGATCGACGTGCTCGCCGACCGGGACCGGATCGCCAGGGAGCTGCACGACCACGTGATCCAGCGGCTGTTCGCGGTCGGTCTCGCCATGCAGAGCACGCATCGCCGGGCGCGGTCACCGGAACTGCAGCGGCGGATCGGCGACAGCATCGACCAGATGCACGAGATCGTGCACGAGATCCGCACGGCGATCTTCGATCTCCACGGCGGTGAGGCGGGCCGCCAAGGGGTGCGGCTGCGGCACCGCCTCTACGACTCGATCGCCGAACTCACCGACGACACCGCGATCCATCCGACGGTCAGCTTGTCCGGACCGCTCGATTCGATTCCCTTCTCGTTCGCCGAACACGCGGAGGCCGTGGTGCGGGAGACGGTCGGCAACGTCGTCCGGCAGGCGCGAGCGAGTGGCGTTTCGGTGAGCGTCGCGGTGAAGGACGACGTCCTGCGGATCGTGGTCACAAACGACGGCGCCGGGATCGGCGGGGGGCTGGACGCCTTCGGCGGGCTTCGGAATCTACGTGATCGCGCGGAAAAGGCGGGCGGGACGTTCCTGGTGGAGACCCGTGAAGAGGGCGGCACCCTCGTCGAGTGGTCCGCACCCTTGCGGTGACCGCTTTCGCGGCGATGCTGCGGGTGACCACGGAAGCGGGCGTCTACCGTCCGGCCGGCCTTTCCACGCGCCGAGCCGGCGCTGCACGGCGCGTGGATCTACAAGGCCCGCTGGTGGATCGGTTGAGCTGTACTTCCGTGTCGGTACCGGCCGTTCGGGGGGCTACCCGGCCGGTACCGACACACCAGAGAAGAGGGGATGCCGCCGCGACAATGACGGCTGACGGAGTCTTTCACCTGACCGAGTGAACCAGACCGTTTGGCGGGCACCTTTAACCCGCTCGGGGTATACGCCTCACCCGAGGAAGGCCTGGAGTTCGTCGATCACCGTTCGTGGCTGTTCCTCGGCGACGAAGTGGCCGGAACCGGCGATCTTCCGCACCCGCACGTCCACCGCCTTCGACGGCAGGACCGCGGCGAGGTAGTCGTAGTTGAACTCCGAACCCAGGCCCAACATCGGCACGGTGATCTTCCCGTAGGTCTTCTGATCCTCGATGTCCTTGCCGAACGCCTGGTACCAGCCGTTCCCGGCGCGGATCGCGTCCGGGCGGTCGTAGGCGGCCGCGTAGATCGCCCGGTCACGGTCGCCGATCGAGGCCGGATCGGCGACGAGGCGGTCGAACATCCAGTCGACGAGGAAACGCGCCCGGCCCGTCAGCAGCTGTTCGGGCAGCGTGGCGACCTGGTTGAAGGCGAACCACCAGACGTGCACGGGTTGTCCGGGCGGGGCCAGCATCGGGATTTGGTAAAGGCTTTCGTCGGGGTGGGAGACGTCCATGAGCGTGACGGTCTTCGTCGTCTCCGGGTGGTTGGCGGCGAAGCTGAACGCGACCATGGCGCCGATGTCGTGCCCGGCGATGTGCGCCTGCCGGTAGCCCAGCGCGCGGACGAGTTCGAGAACGTCGCGGGCCATCGTCTTCTTGTCGTAGCCGTCCCGCGGTTTGCCCGAGCCGCCCATACCCCGCAGATCGACGGCGATCACGCGGTACCGCCTGGCCAGCGTCGGCATGATCTTGCGGTACTGCCACCACGTCTCCGGCCAGCCCGGCAGCAGGATCAGCGGCTCGCCCCGGCCACCCGCGACGTAGTGCAGCCGGACGCCGTTGACCTGGGCGTGGGCGCTGCGGAAATCACCGGGCAGGGAGCGGGCGAGTTCCGCGTCGCCGGGGCCGCCGGACTGGCCGGCTTCGGCGACACCACCCGAGGCCACCAGCGCGGCGGCGGCACCCGCGCCGAGGGTGAGCATGGACCGGCGGTTGAGGAAGGAACGGCTGTCTTCGGTCATGCCGTTGATCGTGGCCCGCCGAGGCGCCGATCGTGAGCGGTGTTTTCGCCAACCGGCGTCAGTTTTGAGACAACCCGGTCAGGCCAGCATGGGCTCGAGGACGCCCAGCCTGGGCCCGAACGTCTCCCGATAGGCCACCGGGGTGACCCCGACCTGCCGCCGGAAGTGCGGCCGGAGCGCGGCGGAGGACGAAAACCCGCAGTACCTGGCGATCTCGTCGACCGGCAGGTCGGTGGATTCGAGCAACTGCTGGGCGCGGATGATCCGCTGATGAGTGAGCCACGTGCCAGGGGCGGCGCCGGTGATCTCACGGAACCGGCGGTCGTAGTTGCGCCTGCTCATATGCGCCCGCCTGGCGAGCTCGTCGACCGGCAGCGCGGTGTCCAGCCGGGTGAGCGCCCAGGCCATCGTCTCCGAGACCGGGTCGCCCTCGTCGAGTTCCGGCATCGGCGATTCGATGTACTGTGCCTGCCCGCCGGGCCGGTGCGGTGGCACGACCATGCCCTTCGCCAGCCGGTTCGCCACCTCCGCGCCGCACCACGAGCGGATGAGGTGCAGGCCGAGGTCCATCCCCGCGGCGCCGCCACCCGCGGTCAGGACGTCGCCGTCGTCGATGTAGAGCACCGATTCGTCGAGGCGGACGGCGGGGAACCGGGCCGCGAGCAGCGGCGCCATCGCCCAGTGCGTGGTCGCGGGGCGGCCGTCGAGCAATCCGGCGGCGGCCAGCACGAAGACGCCACTGCACAATCCGGCCACGCGGGCACCACGGTCGTGCGCTGTCCGGAGTGCCTCCAGCGCCGGTTCCGGCGGATCTTCCATCGGCGACCGCCAGTTCGGGACCAGCACCAGGTCCGCGGCCCGGACGGCGTCGAGGTCTTCGGGGACCGGGACGGTCAGGCCGCCACCCCGCAGCGCGGTACCCGGTTCGCCACCGACGATCTCGAGCTCGAGGTCGGGCAGCTCCCCGAACTGCGAGGCCATGTCGAAGACACCGAACGCGAAGGACATCGCGCCGAGTGAAGCCCCGTTGAAGACCACGACGGCCAGTCGTTTCATGCACCCGAGTCTAGAGTCCGAGGAGGACGGCAGATTCGTTCCCTTCGTAACGAGTTGTCCGGGGGAAGGAAGCATCCG
This sequence comes from Amycolatopsis sp. cmx-11-32, assembly GCF_047608695.1. NCBI lineage: Bacteria > Bacillati > Actinomycetota > Actinomycetes > Pseudonocardiales > Pseudonocardiaceae > Amycolatopsis > Amycolatopsis sp. cmx-11-32. The sequence goes on from NZ_JADNQN010000007.1 coordinate 243,444, forward strand.
GTGTCGTATCCGCAGAGGCCTCGACGGGGCCGCAGCTCCCGGGGCACCAGCCACCTTCACCGCGAAGGTCGTGCCCTGCCATCACACAACCCGGCCAAGTCCACAAAGGACACTATTGGCCGATCGGCCAGGTTTCGTCCTTCAGTAACCGTTTGAGCACCTTCCCGGTCGCGTTCCGGGGCAGTTCCTCGACGAAGTAGACATCCCGCGGCACCGCGAAGCGCGCCAACCGCCGGTGGATATAGGCGCGGACGTCCTCCGCACTCATCCGCGCACCGCGCTTCGGGACGATGTACGCCGCGAACCGTTGCCCGAACTCGCGGTCGGGTACACCGATCACGGCCGCTTCGTGGACACCGGGCAACGCGACGATGGCCTCCTCGACCGGACGAGGGGACACGTTCTCGCCACCGGACACGATCATCTCGTCCGCCCGGCCGGTGACGAACAGGCGTCCGGACGCGTCCTGGTAGCCGACGTCGCCGGTCGCCATCAACTCTTCCGCGCGTGCCACGCTGGCGCCGTCGGTGTAGCCGTCGAAAAGCATGTCGTTGCCGACGAAAATCTGTCCCTCCCACCCTGGTGGGACACGGTTTTTGTCGTCGTCGAGGATGGCGACGCGGGTGCCGGGCGGGCAGCGGCCCGCGGTCGTGGGCGCCGCGCGGAGGTCTTCGGGCGTGGCGATGCTGGCCCACGAAACCTCGGTGGAGCCGTAGAAGTTGTAGAGCACGTCACCGAAGGTGTCCATGAACTCGGTGACGATCGTCCCCGGCAGCGCTGATCCGCTGCTGGCGACGATACGCAGCGATGAGAGGTCGTAGCGGCTGCGGACCCGTTCGGGCAGGTCGAGGATGCGCTGCAACATGATCGGAACGGCGAACAGCACGCCGCAGCGATGCTCGGCGATGGTTCTCAAGATCTCTTCGGCGTCGAACCGGCGGATCAGCGACAAGGACGCGCGCACGGCCATCCCGATCTGCATCCCGGCGAGCCCCCAGCTGTGGAACAGCGGCGCGGCCACCACGAAGCGATCGCCGGTGCGGAGCGGGATGCGGTCCAGCATGGCGGCCGACGTCGCGAGTCCTTTGGGAGTCGGACGGCGCGCGCCTTTGGGAATTCCGCTGGTGCCCGAGGTGAGGACGACGAGCCTGCCGATCCGGTCCGCCGGTTTGAGTTTGGTGGCGGGCACCCCCGCGATCAGCTGATCGATCGTCGGATAGCCGTTCTCGGTCTCCGGCCAGGTGGACAGCCGCAGGAAATCGCCGGGGATGTCGGCGATGACCCGCGAGAACTCGTCGTCGGCGAGCACCGCGACCGGTTTGTGCAAGCCGATGACGTCCGCGACCGAGCCGGCGGAAAGCCCGGTGTTGAGCAGGATCGTGTCCACGCCGAGTTTGCTGCACGCGATCAGTGCTTCGACCATCGTGGCGTGGTTGCGGCACAACAAGGCGATCCGGTCACGAGAGCGGACTCCGCGCAGTGCCAGCGCGTTCGCGAGCTGGTTGCTGCGATCCGCCGCCTGCTTGAACGTCCGGATGTTGCGTTCGTCGTGCAGTGCGACGTCTTCGGGCACGCGGGCCGCGTTGGCCGTGTAGCCGCCGGCGACGGTGGCGCCCCACTGCGACAGCGAAGTGAGCTGCTTGGCGATCTTGTCCGGCCGCGCGGCCGCGAACACGCCTGCCTTGATCAGGATGCTCGCCGTGTGCAGCGTGGTGGCCTTGGTGTGCACGGGTTCTTCCCGCGGCGCCGCCGCCCGGCCCGAAAGGTGCAGATCGATCCGCCGGGCCACCGCGCGGACGGTGCGTTTGAACGACGCGGCGGACACCAGTTGCTCGTGCCGCGTCGGAAGCATCAACTGCGCGACGAGTTCCGTGCCGTTGTCGGGAGCCTGCCTCAGCTCGATCGAGACCCAGTTGCCGTCGTCCTCGACACCACACCAGACGACATGCTCACCGGGCCGCCAGACCCGGGCTTCGACGTCACCGACGACGAGCGTGCCCGACCGCGGCTCCAGCCGGACGAAGCATTTCGGACCGCGGCCGCGTTCGGCGGGCTGCCGGACCTCGCACCAGCTGACCTCCGCGACGAACCTCGAATAGGACTCGGGATCGCCGATGACTTCCCAAACCTGGCCGGGAGAATGCCCGATGATCGAGCTCGCCTGGACCACATCGTCTCGCATGCGATTCGCCTCACCACGCGCGTTCGGGTGCTGACCGGGCAGCTGCCGGTGTCTCCTTCCGTCGTTCAAGTCCGGCGAACCTACCAGCAATCGGCCGAACGCAATACTCCGAACGACCCTGGGTTCGTGCCCGCCCAAGTGAACTACCACGGAAAGGGTAAGCGTTCCGTCGGCGGGAAGCGGAGTTGATCGCGACGTCCGATTCACGCCAGCCTCCGTCGCGAGACGCGGCGAAGCTGACGAACGTGACAGTTACTACGTCAGCGGCCGAGACCGCGCACACCCGTATTGAGCCCGGCATCCTCTACTTCGGTACTCCGGTGGTGCTCCTTTCGACGGTGGACCAGGCAGGTTCGGAGAACTTGGCTCCGATGTCGTCCGCGTTCTGGCTCGGCTGGCGGGGCATGCTCGGACTCGGCGCGAAATCCAAGACGGCGCAGAATCTCATGCGTAACCGTGAATGTGTTCTGAATCTCCCTTCCGACGATCTGGCGGCCGCCGTCGACAGGCTGGCACTGACCACCGGATCGGATCCCGTCCCGGAGCGCAAGTACGAACGCGGATACCGGTACGAAGCCGACAAATTCGCCCGCGCCGGACTCACACCGGTCGCATCCGAGACGGTGCGGCCGCCGCGCGTTGCGGAATGCCCGGTGACGATGGAGGCCGTCGTCGAGGCCGTCCACCCCCTCGCCGAGGACGATGCCGCACAACGTGGCGGCGTCCTCGTGTTCGAGGTCCGGGTGCAGCGCGTGCACGTCCACGACGACGTGCGGATGCCGGGCACCGACGACCGGATCGACCCGGACCGGTGGCGGCCGCTGATCATGAGCTTCCAGCAGCTCTACGGCCTCGGTCCGCAAGTCCATCCGTCGACACTGGCGAAGATCCCGGAGCGGCTCTACCGGGGGCCCGACATCGAGCGGTCGCGGAATCAGTCGTCGGCGGCGAACGAGAACCGGTTCACCAACGGCAACCAGCGTTGATAGGACGCGGTCAGTTCCGGCCACGACTCGCCGGACAGGCCGCGTCCGAGCTTCGGCCACAGCTCGTGGTCGTTCGACGACGACACGATTTCGAGGGCGCTGTCGTCGGGATCCATTCCGCCGAGGGTGGCGAAGAACCAGGAGGCCGCCTCGGGATATCCGACGAGGACGGAGAGCAGCACCATCACCGCGCGAAACGGTGCTTCGAGGCTGCCATCGGCGAGGAATACGGCCGGGTTTTCGCCGGAGAGGCGCGCCCGCAGCAGCCGGTACAGGTTCAGGAGTCGTTTCGCGGCACGAGGGGACCGGACGAGTGGAGCCAGTGTCGCCAGGAAGTCCAGTTCCGCCAGTGAGATCACCAGACGAGGAGGTCGAAGGTCTATTGTGGACTGTTCGGACGACGGTTCCGGTGCTTCCTCGTGGAGAGGAGCAGGCCCGGCCGCGGCCGGAGAACGGGCGCCGGCGGCGTGATCCGCTTCGGCGGAGGGAGGCGCCGGTGTGGCGTCCTGACCCTCGGTGGCGGCGAGCCCGCGCACGAGCCCCGCGAACCCTGGATCGTCCATGGGGGACAACGTGAACGGCACCTGGAAGATCTTCTCGAGGTAATTCTCGGCCGGTCGGCGCTGAGCCTGCCGAGGAGGGTCTTCTCGGCCTTGCGACGTTCCGCGAGCGCGTCGTCCGCGTTGGGCAGTGCTCTCGCGACGGCGGCGGGTTCGTGGTCGCGATCATCGTCACCGCGTTCACCTGGCGGGTGTTCGACCGCTCGGTCGTTTCCGCGGCCTACGCGGAAGAACCCGAGGTCAGCCGTTGATGCCGGTGAGGGCGAAGAACTCCTGGCGCGAGCGCGCGTCTTCGCGCAGCGTGCCGAGCAGGGTGGAGGTGACGGTGCTCGAACCGGTGGCCTGCACGCCGCGCAGGGTCATGCAGGAGTGCTCGGCCTCGATCACCACGCCGACACCGACTGGCTCGAGCTGCTCGTCCAGCCAGTCGGCGACCTGTTTCGTCAGCCGCTCCTGAACCTGCGGGCGGCAGGCGAAGTGCTCGACGATCCTGGCCAGCTTGGACAGTCCGAGGATCCGTTCGCCGGGCAGGTAACCGACGTGCGCGACCCCGATGAACGGCAGCAGGTGGTGTTCGCAGACCGAGCGGACCGGAATACCCCTGGCGAGGACGAGTTCGTCGTAGCCCTCGTCGTTGGGGAAGGTCGTGAGGTCGAACGACCGCGGGGTGAACAGCTCGGCGTACGCGCGCGCCATCCGGCGCGGGGTACCGCGAAGGCTCTCGGAGTCCAGCGAAATGCCCAGTGCGGTGAGGAAATCGGCGGCCGCGGCCTCGGCGGCCTCCAGGTCCGGCCCCGGCCCGGGTTCGTGCACGACACGCAAGGCTGGAGTGGACATAAGGCCTCCTAGGCTGACCGCGATCCCCAGAGCTGTTCGACCGAGCTATTTGACTAAGACTTTTGGGCGTTTTACCGCCTGTCGGCTCAGCCTACATGGTAGATCCGCAGTTCAGGACGTTCCGCCGAATGAGATGGGCGATACCGTGGTGTACGTGACAGTGCCCGATCCGGACGGCCTCGACGCCCCTTCCATCGCCGCGGTGGCGGCACTCGACGACGACCTCCGCCGCGGCATGTACGCCTATGCCCGGCGCACGCGGCGTCCGGTGACGCGGGACGAGACCGCGGCCGCGGTGGGGGTCTCCCGCAAACTCGCCGCCTTCCACCTCGACAAGCTCGTGGCGGCAGGCCTGCTCAGATCCGGCTTCGCGGCGGGCCCGGCGGTGAAAGTGGGGCGTAAGCCCAAGGTCTACGAACCCGTAGACGAAGCCGTTCAGGTGCAGCTTCCCGCGCGACGGCACGAGATCCTCGCCGGAATCCTCGCCGAGGCCGTGCTCGCCGAGGGGACTGGTGAAACGGCGCGGGCCGCCGTCCTGCGGGTCGCGGGGGAGCGCGGCCTCGCAACGGGCGACGAGGAACGCACGCGGACCCGGCCGGGCAGGCTCGGCGTGGAACGCGCGCTCACCGTGGCCGAAGGGGCGCTTCGCCGCTACGGCTTCGACCCGAGCCGCGACACCAAGACCTGCGTCCGGCTGCGGAACTGCCCGTTTCACCCGCTGTCCGCCGAGGCTCCAGAGCTGGTCTGCGGGATCAACCAGGCCTTCCTGTCGGGCTTCCTGACCGGTGTGCGCGCCGGGAACGTGGAAGCGGTCCTCGCTCCCGGCGCGGCCGAGTGCTGTGTAGAGCTACGGCAGGCGCGGTAGCCGATCAGGCCGCGCCGGCGATCTGCCGGGTGGCGACGTTGAGCCGGTTCCAGGTGTTGATGGCGGCGATGGCGAAGACCAGGCCCGAGAGCTTTTTCGTCGTAGTGGCGAGCGGCCTCGTCCCAGACTTCGTCGTCGACCGGGTCGGCCCGGTCCGCGATCCGGGTGAGAGCCTCGGCCAGCGCGAGCGCCGCTCGTTCGGCGTCGGTGAAGTAGGCCGTGTCACGCCACGCCGCCACGGTGAAGATCCGCTCGTCGGACTCGCCCGCCTTGCGCAGTTCCTTGGTGTGCCTCTCCAGGCAGCCGCTGCAGCCGTTGATCTGACTGGCGCGGACGTGCATGAGGTAGTGCGTGGTGTCACACCGGTGTCCCCGGTCGACTCGGCCAACGAGATCAGGGCCTTCAAGGTGGCGGGGTTCGCCAGTGCGGGGTTCGAAATCCGTGCTTCCATGATGGTCTCCTCCAAGGTTTCCGGCTTGCTTTCACCGCACTGACGGATGCCGGAGGGGAGATGTGACCGGGTACGATCCACCGCTGGTGGCCCTCGGGGGTCGAGATCCGAGCCCGGCGACGGCTAGACGGCCACCGTCGCGCGCTCGCGAAGTGAGACGTCGAGCTTGAAGCCCTCTGGTTTCAGCGTCAGCAGTTCCTGCACCTTCAGCCGGTACGACGAGTCGCCGCGTAGGTCGTATCGGCTCAACAGCATGCCGAGGACCAGCGTCGCCTCGTGCAGGGCGAACTGCCGCCCGATGCAGGCCCGCTCGCCGGTGCCGAACGGCTTGTAGACGTGCGCGGGGCGAGCACGGTTGCGATCCGGGGCGAAACGATCGGGGTCGAAGGACTCGGGATCGTCGCCCCAGACGGGATCACGGTGCAGTGCCGGGATGAGGACGAGCGCCCACTGCCCCTTCCTCATCGGGTACTTCCCGCCGACGACGGTGTCCACCTGGGCCTGGCGCGCGAACGCGGGCGCCGTCGGCCAGAGCCGCAGTGCCTCGTCGAGCACTCGCCGGACGTAGCGGAGCTTGACGACCTCCGCGTAGGACGGATCCGGGTTCTCGCCCCAGACCTTGTCCACTTCGGACTGCGCGCGGGCGAGCACGTCCGGATTCCGTGCGAGGTAGTACAAGGCGAACGACAGCGCGCCCGACGTCGTCTCGTGCCCGGCCACGAGGAAGGTGATGATCTGGTTCCGGATGTTGACCTCGTCCAGCGCCTCGCCGGTGCTCGGCTGCGTGGTGTTGAGCATGAGCCCGAGCAGATCGTCGGTGCTCGTGTCGTTCCGCCGTGCTTCGACGACCTCGTCGACGACGGAATGGAGGAAGGCGAGGTCGGCTTCGTTGCGCCGGTTCGCCTTCCGGTTGAGGAACGGGCCGATGACCGGTGGCTGGAGCACCATCCGCTGCGCGTGCCGCAGCGTCCGGACCATCGCGGCGACGAACGGATGCGGTTCGGCGCGTTCGAACGACGAGAAGCTGTAGCCGAAGCCCGTCCGCCCGATGGTCTCCAGCGTCAGTTTGGTCATGTCGTCCGCGACGTCGACCTCGCCGCCCCGGTCCCACGCGTCCAGCAGTTCGCGGGTGATCGCCAGCATCGTCGGGTGGTAGCCCTGCATCGCGTTGCGACTGAAGGCGGGCGCGAGGATCTCGTGCGCGCGCCGCCAGTTCGGCTCCTCGCTGTGCGCGGTGAACAGCCCGTCGCCGCCGAGCGGGCGCAGGTTCGAGATCGCGGGCGTGATGTGCTTGGCGAACCGCTTCTCGTCGGAGAGGTCGGCGACCATCTCGGCGCCGTGGACGAACACGATCTCGCGGCCGAACACCTTGCGTTCGAAGACGGGGCCCAGTTCGGCGGCGTGCCGCATCGAGTCCTGGACGGGGGTCTTCGGCGAAACGCCGAGCACGTCGCCGATCAGCGGGATCCGGCGCGGGGGATGGGGGAGAGCGGTGGCCATCGAGCCCCTCCAGGTGAGCACTGTTGAACTGGCATCCAATAGCGAGCGTGGCGTGTTACTGAACCCGTGTCAAGTAAGTACGATGCTCGAATGGCGCCGAGTACCTCCGGAAGGCCCCGCAGCAGGCTGAGCACCGCCGAGCGGCGGGAACAGCTGCTGCGGATCGGTGCCAGCCTGTTCGCGGAACGGCCGTACGACGACGTGTGGATCGAGCAGGTCGCGGACATCGCCGAGGTGTCCCGAGGGCTGCTCTACCACTATTTCCCGACGAAACGGGATTTCGTCACCGAGGTCATCAAGGCCGAGGGTGAACGCCTGCTCGACATGACCAGGACCGATCCCACGCTGCCGGTCGCGGAGCAGTTGATGGCGGGGCTCGACGCATATCTCCGCTATGTCGAAGCCAACGAGGACGGCTACCGGGCACTGCACGCGGGTACCGCCATCGCGGTCGACGACGTCCGGGAGGTCCTTGACCACAACTTCGCCGAACAGGGCCGCCGGATCCTGGAGGTCCTGTGCCCGGACGGCGAGCCGCCGGAGACGGTGCGAGTGATCGTCCGGGGCTGGCTGGCGTTCGTCGTCGCGGTCTGCCTCGACTGGCTCAAGTACCGCGGGCTGACCCGGGACCAGACCCGCGATCTGTGCGCGAAGGCGCTGCTCGACCTCGTCGACGTGCCAACATGATCTCGGCGCGTTCGATTGGTCCTTCCTCGGGGTCGGGGCGTTCCTGCGCGCTGATGACCGGTATTGACGCCACGCCATGTCAGTTAGGGCGGTGAGCCATGATCAGCAGGTGTTCCTCCGGTGGCGTCCCAGGCTCCTCCGCGGTGAAGATCTCGGAGTGTGTCCCGGTGACTTCGAGCCCGGCCGCTTCGACCCGCCGGATGAGGTCGTCCGGCGCGAAACTGGTTTCGTGGAAGGTGTGGCCGAAGAACTCCACCGGCACGTCCTCGACGTCCCGAGGAACGGTGACCAGCGCGAGAAGACCGCCAGGCACCAGCCAGCGCGTGATGTCGGCGAGTACGGCTTCGGTGTCCTCGCGCGGCATCTGCAGGAACGGGAAGAACGCGCAGACCGCCTCCCAGGACTCCGGCGGCGAGGCCCATTCACGCACATCGACGTGAACGAAGGTCGCGGCGGGGACCTGCTCACGCGCGAGGTCGATCATCACCGGTGACACGTCGAGCCCGGTCACCCGATGTCCGGCGGCCGCCAGATCCCTGGCGACCGGCTTGCCGGTTCCGCTGCCGATGTCGAGCACCCTCGACGACGGCGGCAGTGATTCCAGCAGGTGCCGCACCGCCTTGTCGACTACCGGTGCCCGGCCGAAGACGTCCTCGTAGGCGGAACCGATGGTGTCGAACAACTCCGCCGCTGTGGCCGGTCGGTCCATTTCGCAGCTCCCCGGGTCGAGTGGACTCAGGGAAAATTTACCGCCTCGGCCCCGTCGGCTTTTCGTCCACTCAGGACAGGTGGCGGGCTTCGGTTCTTGTCGGCCGGTTCGCCTACACTGTGGCCGCCGAGCCTGGGGGTTTCAAATGAGTGTGCCGAACGACGAGTTCCACCGAATGCTGGGGGCGCTCGCGGACGTCGAGCGTTCCGACGCGAAAGAGTGGGAGTCGTACAGCGTCCGAGGCAAGCGGTTCGGGTACTACTGGCCCCGGACCCAGACCGTCGGCCTGAAGCAGACGCTGTCCGAGCAGGAGGCGCTCGTGGCCGAACGGCCCGAGGTCTTCGAAGTGCAGTTCACCGCCGGTGGCTTCGGCTGGGTGGTCGTTCACCTCGATGGTATCGAGCCCGACGAGCTGACCGAACTGGTCTACGAGGCGTGGCGGCTGTCGGCTCCGGACGAACTCGTCGCGCAGGTTCCGCCCCCCTGCTGAGCGTTACTGCGATCGTGTGTTGACGTGCGTCACTTGGTGTTCGGGAACATGCGGCGGATGTGTGCGTTGTAGAGAGTGTCGGTACGGATGGTGCCCCCGGGCCTCAACCTCCGCCTTCATGGAATACCGGTTCGCCGGAGCCATGTCGTGCCACTCGCCGAGAGGCGGCCCACCGTACCGGCTTTATCTCCCGCTTCCGCTCGCAGGTAACCCCCAGGCCTTCGCTGAGCGGGGGCGGGTCTTTCGTTGTCGATGGTGAATGGCTAATAGGGCGATGTAGGTCACTTGGTTGTCCGCTTGGTGTTCGGGAACATTTGGCGGGCGTGTGCGTTGTAGAGAGTGTCGGTACGGATGGTGCCCCCGGGCCTCAACCTCCGCCTTCATGGAATACCGGTTCGGCCGGAGCCATGTCGTGCCACTCGCCGAGAGGCGGCCCACCGTACCGGCCACCAAACTCCCGCTTCCGCTCGCAGGAACCCCCAGCCTTCGCTGAGCGGAAGCGGGACCTTACTCGGGTCGACAGCGCATTCACCGATTAGTGGCCAGTACTGCCGCGAGGCCCTCTTGCAGATCTTTGACGAAATACTCGGGAACCTCGAGCGACGGGAAATGTCCCCCTTTTTCGGGCGACCTCCATCGGACGATCTGTCGGTACCGCTCCTTTGCCAAGGCGCGCGGACATTTCTCGATGTCGCGAGGATACATAGTGATCGCCGACGGGACGTCGACCCGAAGTTCGGGATCGAGCGAGTTGTGGCTTTCGTGGTAAATGCGGGCCGACGACGCGCCGGTCCGCGTCAGCCAATACAGGGTGACGTCGTCGAGAACGCGGTCTCTGGAAATCGTCTCGAACGGGCTGTCTGCGGTGTCCGACCACTCGGCGAATTTGTCGAGGATCCAGGCGAGCAGCCCGACCGGTGAGTCGACGAGCGAGTAGCCGATGGTCTGCGGCCGGGTCGCCTGCTGCTTCGCGTACGCCGCGCGGTGGCGCCAGAAGTCGCGGGTTTCCTCGGTCCACTCGCGCTCGGCCGTTGTCAGCCCGTCCGTCGTCAATCCGGGTGGTGCCTCCGCGAACGTGGTGTGGATGCCGAGGACGTGCTCCGGGAACCTACCGCCGAGAACCGTGGTGATGTTGCCTCCCCAGTCGCCGCCGTGGGCTGCGAACTTGCCGTAGCCGAGCCTTCCCATCAGTTCCACCCATGCGGCCGCGATCTTTTCGGTTCCCCACCCGGTGGTGGTCGGCTTGTCGCTGTAACCGAAGCCCGGTAACGACGGGACCACGACGTGGAACGCCGGCGCGCCCGCGTCTTTCGGATCCGCCAGCTGGTCCACTACGTCGATGAACTCGGCGATGCTGCCCGGCCACCCGTGCGTCAAGACCAGAGGAGTGGCGTCCGCGCGCGCGGATCGGCGGTGCAGGAAGTGGATTCCCAGACCGTCGATGGTCGTACGGAACTGGCCGATCCGGTCAAGGCGGGTTTCGAACGACCGCCAGTCGTACCCGGTGCGCCAGTAGTTCACGACGTCGACGAGGTCGGCGAGAGGAACGCCTTGTTCCCACCGGCGAGGGTCGGGCGCGGCGCGATAGACCGTCTCGGCCTCCGGTAGCCGCGCCGCGGCCAGTCGCGCGCGCAGATCGTCGAGGTCAGCGTCAGTCGCGTGGGCTTCGAATGCTTGTACGTCGCTGGCTGGGCGGGGCATGAGACCTCCAGGTCATCGCGGAACCGGCTAAGACGGTTCTATCAGGTTCCCCTGTCAACGGGCAACCGGCTAAGGTGGTTCCATGCCCGCTGAGTTCCCTGACTTCCGCCTCGGCAACGTGCTGGCGACCAGCTTCACGGCGACTTTGACGGAGCGTCAGGGCGATGCTGTGGAGCGCATTCCCGTGCCGCACCGACTCGTCGACTGGCTGGTGGTGAACGGCCTCGCCGTGGACTCCTGTACCAGTGCCCAGCTCGACCTCGCTCGGGAACTGAGGGAGTCGATTCACACCGCCGCGACAGCGGCCGCGATCCAAGACGCTCTCCCCGCGTCCGCTGTTCGAGTCATCAATGCCCGCAGCTCTCAGGGTCGGGCCGCGGCTATCCTGATGCCCGACGGCAAGCGGCGATGGCGGCTCAGCTCGGCTTCCTGTGTGGAAGATGCCCTCAGCGTGATCGCCGCCGACGCGATCAGCATCATCGCGGGCGAACGAGACGGAAAATTGGCCTTGTGCGCATCGTCGACCTGCCAAGCCGCCTTCTTCGACACCAGCCAAAGTCGCACCCGCAAATGGTGTGACATGAACACGTGCGGGAATCGTCAGAAGAAAGCGCGCTTTACTGCCAACCAGCGTAAAAACCTTAGATCAGCGGAGTGGTAGCCGTCGATCGCGCGATGCACATACGGCCGTGCCTCGCCGGCAGATAACCCGGCGATATCGGCGAACCACGAAACAGTGGTTCCATACCCGTACAAGTCTTTCGCGCCACGAGACTCGATCTCCGCCAGATACTGCCCCAACTCGGCGGACACCACCCTCATGACCTGCAGGAACTGCCGCACGCCGTGGGCAAGCTCCAGCTTGCCGGCGCGCCACAACTCCTGCGGCAACTCGGGAAGGATTGTCTCGGACACTCCTCCATGATACCGCAATTCTATCGAACAGATGTTCGTAGTTTTGCGTTACCGCGAAACGGAACATTCACCACTGAAGGGCGACGTGTGCGAGGGTGGTGACTACGGATGGGAGGGGGCGTCGGACACGTACCGACAATCATCGGCCATGTGTCGGCAATACCACTGAACCGGTTATCGGCGTGGTCGTAAGTGGCGATTCGGCGGTGACGATGAAGGAATCGAGACACTGAACGTCCCGATTCCTTCATCGTCGCGAGTTTGCACAGGAGGAACGGAAACACGAATCGCCACCCCGCACTGAGCGCGGGCCGGCGGAGGCCGCCGGGTCAAGACTCCACGAGCACCCCATCGGCCAGCCGCACTCGCCGGTCCACCTTGATCTCCGTCAGGAACCGCTCATCGTGGCTCACGACCACGAAAGCCCCCCGATACGCCCCGAGCGCACTCTCCAACTGTCCGACGCTGACCAGGTCGAGATTGTTGGTCGGCTCGTCCAGCAGGAGCAACTGAGGTGCGGGCTCGGCGAACAGGACGCAGGCCAGGGTGGCCCGCAGCCGTTCGCCTCCGGAGAGAACGCCGACGGGAAGCTGGCTGCGCACGCCGCGGAACAGGAATCGGGCGAGCAGGGTCATCCGTTGTGACTCGGGAAGGCTTGGGGCGAACGCCGCGAAGTTCTCGGCGATGGTCCGGTCCAGGTCCAGCAGATCGAGCCGTTGCGAGAGGTACGCGATCCGGCCCTCGACCCGGTTGAGCACGCCGCTGGAAGGTGACAGATCTCCGTTGAGCACGCGCAGGAGCGTCGACTTGCCGGTGCCGTTGCCGCCGGTCAGCGCGATCCGCTCGGGGCCTCGGATCGTCAAGTCGACCCCGTCGCCAGCGAAGACGTTCCGCTCGCCGTAGCGAACTTGGATGTGCTCGCCGTGGAACACCGTGCGTCCGGCCGGGACGGTGGTGCCCGGCAGGATCAGCGCGATCTTCTGGTCGTCGCGAAGGGTGCGTTCGGCTTCGTCGAGGCGGTTCTTCGCATCGTTGACGCGCGCGGCGTGCGTCTCGTTCGCCTTGCCCGCGGATTCCTGGGCGTTGCGTTTCATGGTTCCGGCGAAGATCTTGGGCAGGCCGGCGTTGCCGAGGGTGCGGGCAGCGTTGCCCGCCCGCCGCGCGGCCCGCTCGCGCGCCTGCTGCATCTCCCGCTTCTCGCGTTTGACCTCCTGCTCGGCACTGCGGACGTTGCGCTCGGCGACTTCTTGCCCGGCCTTGACGGCCGCTTCGTACTGGGTGAAGTTCCCACCGTGATGCCGGAGATCGCCGCGGTCGAGTTCGGCGATCCGGTCCATCCGGTCGAGCAGTTCCCGGTCGTGACTTACCAGCAACAGGCAACCGGGCCAGTCTGCCAACACGCCGTAGAGCTTGCGGCGGGCGTCGAGGTCGAGGTTGTTGGTCGGTTCGTCCAGCAGCAGGATGTCGGGCCGCTTCAGCAATTGCGCGGCCAGGCCGAGGGAGACGATCTGCCCGCCACTCAACGTGCGCAGGCTTCGGTCCAGCGATATGCCGTCCAGGCCGAGCCTGTCGAGCTGGGCGCGGGTGCGTTCTTCGATGTCCCAGTCGGTGCCGATGGTGGTGAAGTGCTCGTCGCTCGCGTCGCCGGACTCGATGGCCCTCAGAGCCGCGAGCTGTGGCGCGATGCCCAGCACCTCGGCCACGTCCAGATCGGCGGTGAGCGGCAGCGACTGCGGCAGGTAACCGAGGACTCCCTGAGTGGAGACGGTCCCGGAGAGCGGCTTCAGCTCACCGGCGATCAGTTTGAGCAGCGTGCTTTTGCCCGCCCCGTTGGGCGCGACGAGGCCAGTGCGGCCACCGGGCAAGGTGAAGGACAGGGCGTCGAAAACCGAGGTGTCGTCCGGCCAGGTGAAGGACAGGGCGGACACGACGACGAAGGCGTCTGACATGGAAATGACCTCGTGAAAGACAGCGGGCGCGTTGCAGCAGCACCGCGGTGGACGTGGCTGTGAGGGAACGACGAAACGGCCACATCGGCGTCAGCGCCGGTGGCCTGGCAACTCCGGCTCACCCGGAGATGTCGTCGTCACCTGCCACGTCTGGTCTCCATGCTCGTTGATCAGCTGCCTTCCACCATAACAAGACCCGCCGAAGTTTGCCGTACTCAGGTGCGAGTCGCCCGAGTTCGCATCGGAACGTACTGCGAACGGTTTAACTCCTCTTCGTTGAACCGCAATGGTTTCCGATGAGCGCATATCATTTGAGGGCGCGGGGGTGACTTCTGATGTTTCTTCATGGTGCCGGGCGCTGGATCCCGAAGACGAGTCGTGACCGTGGTAGCCGCACTGGGGACATTCACCGTGGTCGCACCACCGGCGCGCGCCGCTGAAATCACCGTCTTCTTGTGATCCGGCCGCGCTGCCCTCCACCGAGGGACAGCTCACTGTCAGAGGAAATCTCGCCACCATCACCCGCGCGGAGGGTGCGCCCCGGTTCCGGATTATCTCCACTTGGGGCAATTTGACACTCGACGAAGTCACGATCACCGGCGGTCACACTCGTGACGGTGCCGGTACCAACGCCGATGGCGAGAGGAACTGGGGCCCGTTGGGCATCATCGACAGCGTCATCGTCGGCAACACCACCGGCTCGACGGCACCGGTGGTAGCGCCGCGACCGCCACCACCGGTGCCGGTCGCGGCGGTGGCGGAGGTTTCGGCGGTGGTCTCGCCTCCTCCAGTTCCGGGCGGGTGGGGCTGATGATCGCCGGCAGCTCGATCACCGGCAACGCCACCTGCGCCGGTGGCCGCGACATCTACACGCTCAGTGACACGTCACGCTGGCGAACGGGTCCGTGGTGAGTGGTAACGCCCCGACAACTGATCCTCCGTCGCCGACGTACCCGGCTGCGTCAACGACTTCCACGCCGTAAGATCGTCGTCAGCTCAGCCCGTTCAGGCTGATCGCCCGGGCGTACCAGAGCGCACTCCGCTTCGGCGTCCGTCGCTGGGTCGCGTAGTCGACGTGCACGAGACCGAACCGCTTGGCGTACCCCTCGGCCCACTCGAAGTTGTCGAAGAGTGACCAGTAGAAGTACCCGCGCAGGTCGACACCCGCCTCGATCGCCTCGTACGCGGCACGTAGATGCGAGTCGAGGAAGGCGATCCGGTCGGTGTCCGCGATATCCCCGCCGATCATGGCGTCCGGATAGGACGCGCCGTTTTCCGTGATGTACAGCGGGATCGGCCGATACTCGCGATGGACTCGCACCAGGCACTCGGTGAGCCGCGACGGCTGCACCTCCCAGCCGGAGTCGGTGCGCGGGGCCGTCTCGTCGGGTACGAAGTGGACGTCGGGGACGCCGAGCCAGTCGGGCCCCGCCGGTTCGCTGCCGGGCCGCGGGGTACCGGCGATGTGGTAACCGCGGTAGTAGTTGATGCCAAGCCAGTCGACCGGGGCGGCGATCGTGGCGAGGTCGCCGTCCCGGACGAGTTCTTCGAAACCGAGCGGAGCCAGGTCGGCCACGAGATCGGCGGGGTAGGAGCCGCGCAGTACCGGGTCGAGGAAGAGCCGGTTCTGCAGCCCGTCGATCCGGCGCGTCGCCTCGGCGTCCACAGTGGACGAAGGATCGGCGGCGGTGACCGGGTACAGGTTCAGGGTCACGCCGGAGGACGCCGCCGGGGCGTGCCGCCGCAGGACGTCCATCGCGAGCCCGTGCCCCAGCAGGAGATGGTGCGCGGCCGCGGTGGCGGCGCGGGGTTCCCGGCGGCCGGGAGCGTGGATCCCGCCCGCGTATCCCAGCATCGCGGCACACCACGGCTCGTTCAGGGTCGACCAGTTCATCACCCGGTCGCCCAGTCGCGCCACGATAGTTTCGGCGTATTCGGCGAACCGGAACGCCGTGTCGCGCGAAGCCCAGCCGCCTTCGTCTTCCAGCGACTGGGGGAGATCCCAGTGATACAGCGTCGCCCAGGGCTGGATTCCGGCTTCGAGGAGCTTGTCGACGAGCCGGTCGTAGAACGCGAGTCCTCGCGGATTCGGCGCGCCGCCGCCGGGCCGGATCCGCGGCCACGACAGGGAGAACCGGTACGCGCCGAGCCCCAGCCGTCGCATCAGGTCGACGTCTTCGGCATAGCGCCGGTAGTGATCGGCGCCCGGTTCGCCGGTGTCGCCGCCGACGACGGCGCCGGGACGGCGGGCGAAGACGTCCCAGATCGAGTCGGTCCGGCCGTCGGCCGCGGTGGCCCCTTCGACCTGGAAGGCCGCGGTGGCGGCGCCCCACACGAATCCGGGCGGGAACAGCAGCGCGGTCTTCGCCCGGACACTGTCGGGTTGAGCGGACATGGTCACCCTTTCACGGCACCTTGCATGATCCCGGCCACGATCTGGCGGCCGAGGAGGAGGAAGACGATGAGGATCGGGATGGTGGCCAGTGTCGTTCCGGCCAGCACCAGCGAGTAGTCGACGTAGTAGCCGCTTTGCAGCTTCTCCAGTGCCAGCTGGACGGTGGGATTACCGGCATCCAGCACGACGAGCGGCCAGAGGAAGTCGTTCCACGACGTCATGAACGTGAACATCGCGAGGATCGCCGCCGCCGGGCGGACCGCGGGCAGGCAGACGTTCCAGAAGATCCGGATCATGCTGCAGCCGTCGACCCTCGCCGCCTCGATCAGTTCGTACGGCACCGCGTCCACCGTGTACTGACGCATCCAGAACACGCCGAACGCGGTCACCAGGTTGGGCACGATCACCGACTGCAGCCCGCCCGCCCAGCCGAACTCCGACATCGCCATGAACAACGGGATGATGCCGAGCTGGGTCGGAACGGCGAGGGTGATGACGATGAACACGAACAGCCCGTTCCGGCCGCGGAACCGCAGTTTGGCGAACGCGAACCCGGCCAGCGCCGAGAACAGCACGGTGGTGAGGGTGACCGTGCCCGACACGATCAGGCTGTTCGCGAGCGCCTTCCAGAACGGCACCGTGTCGAACACCCTGGCCGCGTTGGCGAAGAAGTTCCCGCCGGGCAGGAAGGGCGGAACCCGCTCGGTGAGCATCCCGCTGTCCCGGCTCGCCACCAGGAACGACCAATAAAACGGGAAGAGCGAGCCCAGTACGAAGATCGTGAGCACGAGGTAGGTGGACCGGCGTGGCTTGGTCATTTCTCCACCGCCGGGGTCCGCGCGAGCCTGCCGGTGAGGAAGAAGTTCACCAGCGCGATCAGCACGATGATCAGGAACAGCACCCACGCGATGGCCGACGCGTAGCCGAGTTCGTAGTTCTCGAAGGCCGTTTGGTACAGGTACAGCGTCACGGTCTGGAACTGGTTGGACGAGCCGCCGTTGTTCGACCCGGGCATGGCGTCGAACAGCTTGGGTTCGGTGAAGATCTGCAGCCCGCCGATCGTCGAGGTGATCGTGACGAAGATCAGCGTCGGCTTCAGCAGCGGCAGCGTGATGCTGAAGAACCGGCGTGCCGCGCCCGCGCCGTCGATGAGGGCTGCCTCGTGCAGTTCCTTCGGGATGGCCTGCATGGCCGCCAGCACGATCAGCGCGTTGTACCCGGTCCAGCGCCAGTTCACCATGATCGCGATCGCGACATGGCTGCTGAACCGGCTCGCCTGCCAGTCAACCGGATCCAGCCCGATGGTCTGCAACAGGCCGTTGACCAGGCCGTACTTCGGTCCGAACAGGTTCGCGAAGATGATCCCCAGCGCCACCAGGCTGGCGGCGTAGGGGAGCAGCACGCCGACGCGCCATCCGGTAGCCCCGCGCAGCCGGGCGCTGAGCAGCGCCGCCAGGAGTACCGCGATGATCAGCTGGGGAACGCTGGAGAGCAGGAAGATGCTGACGGTGTTCTCGAGCGCGTTCCAGAACTGCGTGTCGGCGAACAGCTCCTCGAAGTTGTCGAGCCCGATGAAGTCCGGAGCGTCGTCACCGGCCTCCCAGCTGAACAGCGACACGTACGCCGTGTAGAGCAGCGGGAACAACCCGACGATCCCGAACACGAGGAAGAACGGGGCGATGTAGAGGTACGGCGAGACCTTGACGTCCCACCGGCTCAGCCGATGCCGGAGGGTGGGCCGGGGCGACGTGCGCACCCCGGCCTCGCTCCCTTCCGGCGCGATCTTGTCGACGACGGTCATGGGTCAGCGCGTGATCTTCTTCGCGGTGTCCAGCAGTTGCGTCCAGCCCTCGTCCGCCGACTTGCCCTGCTCGACGGCCTGCAGCGCCGGGCTCGACGCGTTCTCCTGGATCTGGCCGTCACCCGGGCCCTTGTACTGCGGTTTGGCGACCTTCTTCGCCTGTTCGGCGAACAACCGGCCGATTTCGGCGCCGCCGAAGTAGGCGTCGGTCTCGCCCAGCAGCGCCGGGTCCTCCAGCGCCTTGACCTGGCTGGGGAAGGTGCCCTTCGCCTGGAACGCCTTGATCTGCTGTTCGGGCGCGGTCAGCCAGGCGGCCAGTTCGGCGGCCTCCTTCGGGTGCTTCGACTGCGTGGGCACGGTCAGGTACGAACCACCCCAGTTGCCGCCACCGCCGGGGAACGCGGCGGTGACCGCCCACTTGCCTGCGTTCTCCCGGCCGGAGTGCTCCTCGATCACGCCGAGCATCCACGCGGGGCACACCTTCGTGGCGAACGCGCCCTGCTTGAACCCAGAGTTCCACTCGTTGCTGAACGCGGTGAGTTTGGCCGACTGTCCTTTCGCGACAGCGCCGGTGACCTTGGTCCAGGCGTCCTTGATGCCCTGGTTGGATTCCAGGGCCAGCTTGTCGTCACCGCCGATGTAGCCGGCGGGGAGCTGGTTGACCATGGCGTTGAAGTTCTGCGCCGCGGAGTCGAACCAGGCCTTGCCGCCGCTCTTGGAGACGTACTGGTCGCCCGCCGCGAAGTAGCTGTCCCAGGTCGCGAACAGCGGTTTGACCCCTTCGGGATCCGTCGGCAGGCCCGCCGCCTCCAGCAGGTCCTTGCGGTAGCACATGGCCAGCGGCCCGATGTCCGTTCCGTAGCCGATGACCTTGCCGTCCTTGGTCTTCGCCGCGTCGTACTTCCAGCCGAGCCACCGGCCGGGGGAGGCGTCCGCGGGGCCGATCTTGGGCAGGTCGTTGAACTTCGAGCCCTTGTCGAGGACGTTCGACAGGTGCCCCTCTTCGACCGCGGTGACGTCGGCGAGGCCCGACCCAGCCGCCAGCTTCGTGATCAGGTCCTGGTGGTAAGGCCCGCCCTGGCCGGTCTTGCGGTGGGTGATCTTGATGTTCGGGTGCAGCCGCTCGTACTCGGGAATCAGCTCCTCGTAGCCGAACTCGGTGAACGTCGCGAGTGTCAGGTCGACCTTCGCGTTCGGGTCCGGCGCCGCAGGCGTCCCGCCGCCGTCACCTCCGCACGCTGCCACGCCGAACGCCGTCATCGTGATACCCAGTGCCAGCACCAGGCCGTTCCGGATGCTTTTCACGTGTCTAGTCCCTTGCCGATGGGAAGAAAATGGGAGCGCTCCCAGGATGCGCCGAGTTTGTCGCCAAGGTACGGCTGTGTCAAGGGCTCGTACTGAGAGCGTTTCCATCAGGGGAGCGCTCTCAGTGTGCCCGGCAGCCGGACACTAAGCTGGTGGCGTCCGGACGGTGCTGAAGGGTGAAGGTGACGCGGGTGGGGCCTCGACCAGGGGATGACGGCCGGCCGACACTGGAAGACGTCGCCGCTTCCGCCGGGGTGAGCCGGTCGACGGCGTCCAGGGCGCTGAACGACGATGGCTACGTCAGCGCGCGTTCCCGCGAGAAGGTACAGGCCGCGGCTCGCGAGCTAGGTTACTCCCCGAATCAGGCGGCCCGGTCGCTGGTGACCAGGCGGACCGGCGCGGTCGCGGTCGTCCTGTCGGAGCCGGAGGCTCGACTGCTCGACGACCCGTACCGCACCGCCGTCATGCGAGCGGGCTATCGCGAACTGGCCGACATCGGCTGCCAGATGGTCTTGATCTTCAGCGACACCCGCGAGGACCTCGACCGCACGGTGCGGTTCCTGGACGGCGGGCACGTCGACGGCGTGCTGGTGTTCGCCCCGCACCGGACCGACCCGCTACCGAAGGCGTTGCGGCAACTCCGGATGCCGGTGGTGTACGGCGGGCAGGCTGCCGGGCTCAAACGCGGCGTCCATGTCGTCGACTTCGACAACGAGGGCGGCGCGAAGCTGGCTGTCGCGCATCTGATCGAGGCGGGGCACCGCCGGATCGCCACGATCGCCGGACCGCAGGATCAGAGCGCGGCCATCGACCGGCTTTCCGGGTGGCGCAAGACCCTGCTCGACGCCGGACTCGACCCGGCGGACCTGGTTGAGGAAGGTGACTTCACGCTCACCGGCGGGGCGAAGGCGATGTCGAACCTGCTCGCGCGGCGCCCCGACCTCGACGCCGTCTTCGTGGCCAGCGACATGATGGCCCTTGGCGCACTCCGGACCCTGCACGCCGCCGGACGCCGGATCCCCGCCGACGTCGCGGTCGTCAGCTTCGACGACAACGCGACCCTCGCGCCGGAGATGGATCCGCCGCTGACCTCGGTGCATCAGGACCCGCGGGAGCAGGTCCACGCGATGGTGGAGACCCTGCTCGCCTTGATGGACGATCAAGAACTCAAGCCACGCCAACGGATCTTGCCGGTCTCCCTCACCCGGCGCGCTTCGAGCTGAATTCGATCCGGTACTCGGCCGCTGTCCGGGTGATGTCGGGCTGAGCCCGGTCTCTTCGCTTTCGTAGTCGCTAGTCTTGATCTTCGACTGCGAGGGAGACTGAATTCATGGCGGAATGGGCCGATCTGGTCGCGTTCGTACGACAAGGATATCGGGTAATAAAGGACGAACCGGACGAAATTCGCATTCGGTTGTCCTATGGCGACGATGATTACGAAGAGCGGGCCCAGACCGTGGTCATCGCGCGGGAGATCTTCGACCGCCGCGAGGACTGGGTGCAGATCGCGACGCCGTTCGCGCGCATCGACGAGGTCGACCTGGCGACCGTGCTGACCGAGATCGGCAACACGATCGTCGTCGGAGGACTGGTGGTGATGGGCGAACACCTGGTGCTGCGCCATTCCCTGCCGCTGGTGAACCTCGACATCAACGAGTTCACCGATCCGCTCGAACTCGTCGCGGGCTCGGCGGAGCTTCTGGAGCAGCAGTTCACCGGACGCGACGACTACTGAGCCTCGACGCCTTTAGGCTGGCCGGCATGGGAAGCGACATCGCACGTCTGCACCATGTCGGCCACGTCGTCGGCGACCTGCCGTCCGCGCTGGAGCGCTACCGGCGACTGGGATTCGTGGTGGCGCCACCCAGTTATCCGGCCATGGCCCGCGGGGAAGACGGCGAACCGGAACCGTTCGGCGCGGCGAACACGCACGCCGACTTCGCGGACGGGTTTCTCGAACTCGCGACGCCGGTACGCGAGGGCGATGCCCTGCCGCCTGACGCGAACGTCTTCGCGCTGACGGCTCCGCCCGAAGTGCTGCCACTCCTCGTCGAGCGGATCGCCACGACGAGCGCGAACCTGGCGGCCTGCCTGGATCGCTTCGAGGGCCTCCACATCCTGATGTTCTCGTCCCCCGACATCGACGCCGTCGCGACGCGGCTGACCGCGTCCGAAGTCGGGCACGGAGGTGTGAACACGGTACGGCGCCCGGTCGAGACCGAGGCGGGCACCGTGGCCGAAACGGTCCGGTACCTGGAGATCGATGGCGTCGGGATGCGCCATGGTTCGGTGGAGGAAGGCCGGGTCGGCGTGGTCGCGGACCTCGACGGCGAGATACAGGGTGCCCGGTCTTCGGAACATCCCAACGGGGCGATCGCCCTGGTAGAGGCTGTGCTGTGCGTTGCCGACGACGAACTCACGACGGTCGTGGCGCGCTACGAGCGCTATTTCGGCCTGCTGGTCCGTTCGGATGGGCCCGCGTGGGCCTTCGACCTCGAGGCCGGGCGGCTGACCCTGGTTCCGGCCTCCCGGTTGGAAGAGTTGCTGCCGGCCATGGTCGCCTGCGCCGTCGGCGTCCGTGACGTCTTCGCCACTGAGGAGTTCTTACGAGGGAAGGGGTTCTCACTTGGCAGGACCGCTGACGGCGCACCGTTCGTTCCGTCGGCCGAGGCACTTGGCGCGGCTATCGTGTTCAGGAGCGTCTAGCGAGGACCTCCTCGAAGGAGGTCACGCGTTCGCAATCCTCTTCGGTGAGCTTGTCGATCGCCGCCCGGTATGCCTGCGCCTGTGCAGTGCTGGGCAGCTTGCCTTCGAGCAGGTCGGGAAGTCCGAGTTCGAAGCCGCAGCGGGCCCGCGTTCCGTAGCGGTGCCGGGTGCGGGCGACAGCGGTGGCGACCCGAAGCCCGTGCTCGGTGCCCGGCGGTGTCGCGTGCCTGTCGATCTCGCTGGCCGCGAACCGGAAACCGTTCGCGTGGTCGCATTTCCCGCAGCCGGTGGGACCCGCACCGAGTTCGTCGCCGCATACGGCGCACCGCAACCGGCTCAGTGCGGCGTCGACCACCCGCCAGGCGAACGCGGACGTGTCGGCGACGACCATTTCGGCGAGGTCGATCTCCTCCTTCGTACCGGAGGTGGCACCGTATTCCGCGAGGAACTGCCGCCAGCGATCCTCGATGCTCACTTCGATGGCCGCCAGGGCCTCGGCGGGGCGGCCACCGCGTGGAAGAGCGGTCATGAGCTGGACCCTAAACCGCGTCCGTTCCGATCGCGATCGCTATTTCGCCCGGTGAACGTATATCGCGCCGACCCCTTTACGACGACCGGGTTCCGTGGCCCTATCGTGATCGGTGTGCTTCTTCCGTCGCGGTGGGGCGGGCTGGCGGCCCTGCTCGCGGGATTTTTCGTACTCCTGCTGGATACGACCATCGTCGCCGTCGCGAGCCCCAGCATCCAAGCCGATCTGGGCGGGGACGTCGCCGGTCTGTTCTGGGTGACAGCGGGCTATCTGCTGGCGTTCTCGGTTCCCTTGCTGGTCGCGGGCCGGCTCGGCGACCTTTTCGATCCGAAGCGCGTCTACCTCTTCGGCATGGGAGGCTTCGCCGTCACCTCCGCGCTGTGCGGGCTCGCGCCTTCGATCGGATGGCTCATCGCCTTCAGAGTCCTGCAAGGCTTGGTGGCCGCCGCGATGTCCCCACAACCGCTCACGTTGATCCGACGGCTGTTCGCCGACGACGAACGTGGCCGTGCCTTCGGCATCTGGGGTTCGGTCGCGGCCGCCGCCACGTTGCTCGGGCCCATCCTGGGCGGCCTGCTGACCGCGAGCCTGGATTGGCGCTGGATCTTCTGGGTCAACGTGCCGCTCTGCCTGGTCGCCGCCGTGATGGGGATCCGCCTGATCCCGGGCAGTAAGGGAGGCGTCGCGCGGTTCGACCTCCTCGGTGCCGCGTTGAGCACGGTGGGGCTGAGCCTTCTGGTGTGGGCCTTGCTGTCCTGGAACACTCTTTCGCTGCCGGCGACCGCCATCGCCGTCGCACTGCTCGTTTGTTTCTATTTACGAGAACGCGGCGAAGGACCGGACGCGCTCGCGCCACTGCATCTCTATCGCTCATCCGGATACTTGTCGGCGAGCCTCGCGATGGCGTCCCTCGGCGCGACGGTCCTCGCGATGGCACTGCCCACCATGCTCTACATCCAAGAAGTGCGCGGCTTCGGACCGATCGAAGCGGCGATGGTCCTGGCACCGGACGCCGTCGTGGCGATCCTGTTGTCGCCGCCGTGCGGCCGGTGGGTCGACAGGGTGGGAGGGCGCCGGCCGGCGATCCTCGGCATGAGCCTGCTCGCGGTGAGCTTGCTGCAGATAGGTCTCGTGGTCGTGCTGGAACTGAATCCTTGGTGGATCACGGCAGGGGCGGTGCTTCTGGGGGCAGCCAACGCGATGGCCTGGTCACCGCTGTCCGCCATCGCGATGGCGTCCGTGGACCCGGGCGCAGCGGGTGGTGCCTCGGGCTTGTTCACCACGGTGAGGCAGGTGGGCGCGGTGGCGGGCGTGGCGGTGACCGGCGCGGTTCTGGCGGGTTTCGGCTTCAGTCCTACGTTGGCTTTCGGCGTGGTTTTCGGGTTCATCGGTCTTGTCGCCGTCGGTGGTGTCGTCGCCGCTTTTCGGCTTCCGGGGAGTTCGAGGGTGGTTGAGCCGGTGGATTCCGCCGACCTCAAACCGAATGCCGCCGCGCCAGCGCCTCCGAACCCTGGGCCAGCAAGGTGACATCCGCGCCGACCAGCACGAACGAAGCACCTGCGTCGAGATAACGCTGCGCCTGCGCGGGATCGAAAGCGTTGACCCCCACCGGTTTCCCCTGTGCCCGGACGGCCTCGAACGTGCCGAGGACGGCCGCGGTGACGTCGGCGTGCGTTTGCTGTCCGAGCAGGCCCATCGAGGCGGCCAGATCGGATGGCCCGACGAACACACCGTCGACGCCGTCGACAGCGGCGATCTCGCCGGCGGCCGCGACACCCGCTGTCGACTCGATCTGGACGAACAGCGATGTGTACTCGTCGGCCTTCGTGAGGTAGCCCTCGACCCGGTTCCAGCGCGCGGACCGGGAGAGGGCGCTGCCGACACCGCGCACGCCTCGCGGCGGATAGCGGACGGCGCGCACGACATCCGCTGCCTCCTCAGCGCTGTCGACCATCGGCACCAGCAGGTTCTGCGCCCCGAGGTCGAGCAGACGCTTCAGCGCGACCGCATCGCCGGACGGGGCACGGACCACCGGCGTGATCGGATACGCGGCGATCGTCTGCAGCAACGATTGCACCGTCTCCAGCCCGGCGGGGGAGTGCTCGGTGTCGACGAGTAGCCAGTCGAGCCCGGAGCCCGCGCAGATCTCCGTGACGACAGGGCTTCCCGACGTGACCCACATGCCGATCTGCGGCCGCGTGGCTTCGGCCAGCCGCTCCCGGAACGTGGGCTCTAGACGAAGCGGCATGTGATCGCCCCCAGGTCCCGGTAGTCGGCGGTCACGGTGTCGCCGGGGTGCACCCACATCGGCCGGGTGAACGATCCGGCCAGCACGATGTCGCCCGGATCGAGTCTGTCGCCGTGCTGCGCGAGTTTGTTCGCGAGCCAGGCGACACCGTTCGCGGGATGGTTCAACACCGCGGCGGCGACGCCGGATTCCTCGATGGTCTCGTTGCGGTACAACAGCGCCGAGACCCAGCGGAGGTCGACGGCGTCCACGGCGACCGGGTTGCCGCCGTAGACCATCCCACCCATGGCCGCGTTGTCGCTGATCGTGTCCACGATGGTCCGACCCGCCATCTCGATGCGCGAGGACAGGATCTCCAGCGCGGGCACGACGTACTCGGTCGCCCGCAGCACGTCGAACACAGTGGCGTCCGGGCCGGTGAGCGAGTCGCGGAGCACGAAGGCCAGCTCGACCTCGATGCGCACGTTCGAGAATTGGCTGTGCTCGATCACGGAGCCGTTCTCGAACACCATGTCCGCGAAGATGGCGCCGTAGTCGGGTTCGGTGATCCCGGTGGCGGCTTGCATGACCTTCGAGGTGAGCCCGATCTTACGGCCGACCGGACGACGCCCCGCCGCGATGCCCCGGCGCCGCCATTCGTTCTGCACGGCGTAGGAGTCCTCGACGGTCATGCCCGGGTAGCGCGCCGTCAGCAACGGGATCGTCTCACGGGCTTCCTCCGCGGCCGCCAGTTCGTCGGCGATCGCGCTGATTGTTTCCTGTTCGAGCATGTTCCCGCCTCAGAGCTGGTTGCCGAGTTTGTACTCGCCCTGTTTCCACGCCGGCAGTTCGCCTTCGTCCTCGCCCTTGCGGGTGTAGGAGAAGCCGTCGGCGCCGATCGTGACTTCCAGTTCGCTTTCGTCGGTCCTCGCGACCACCGGCTGCGGCTTGCCGTCGAGGTCGAGCACCAGCGACGCGTCGGTGTACCAGGACGGGACCACCGGCGTGCCCCACCAGTCGCGGCGCTGGTTGTCGTGCACGTCCCAGGTGACGACCGGGTTGTCCGGGTCACCGGTGTAGTAGTCCTGCGTGTAGATCTCGACACGGTGCCCGTCCGGGTCACGCAGGTAGAGGTAGAACGCGTTCGAGACGCCATGCCTGCCGGGGCCGCGTTCGATGTGGTCCGACATCCGCAGCGAGCCGAGTTTGTCGCAGATGGACAGGATGTTGTGCTTCTCGTGTGTGGCGAACGCGACGTGGTGCATGCGCGGCCCGTCGCCGCCGGTCATCGCGGTGTCGTGCACGGTCGGCTTGCGGCGCATCCACGCCGCGTAGGTGATGCCCTGGTCGTCCTGGATGTCCTCGGTGACACGGAAGTTGAGGTCTTCCATGTGCTTCACCGCACGCGGCACGTCCGGGGTGACCTGGTTGAAGTGGTCGAGGCGGACCAGCGCGCCCGGGATGTGCAGGTCGTAGCGCCAGCCGAGGCGCTCGACGTGCTGGACGTCGTGGAAGAACTCGATCGGGAAGCCGAGTGGATCCTGTACGCGCACCGAGTCGCCGATGCCCTTGGTGTAGCCGTCCTCGCGGCGTTCGACCCGGCAGCCCAGCTCCGTGTAGAACGCGACGGCCTTGTCCAGATCCTCCGGTGACCGGACCCGGTAGGAGAACGCCGCGACCGCGGCGACCGGGCCCTGGCGCAGCACGAGGTTGTGGTGGATGAACTCGTCGATCGTGCGGAGGCTGACCGTGGTCTCGTCCTCTTCGGTCACCGTCAGGCCGAGGACGTCGGCGTAGAACGCGCGCGACCGTGCCAGATCGGTGACGACGAGTTCCATGTACGCACAGCGCAGGACGTCCGGCGGTGGCGCGGTTGGCGTGGGGATGGAGGTCATTGCGGCATCCTTCGTGGACGGGGGAACGGGTCAGCGCTTGCCGAAGGCGGGGTTGTGCACCTCGCCGAGATTGATGTGCACCGCCTGCTGGTCGGTGTAGAAGTCGATCGAGCGGTAGCCACCCTCGTGCCCCAGCCCGGACGCCTTCACCCCGCCGAAGGGCGTGCGCAGATCCCGGACGTTGTTCGAGTTGAGCCACACCATCCCGGCCTCGACGGCCTGTGCGAAGTTGTGCGCCCGCTTGAGGTCGTTGGTCCAGACGTACGCGGCGAGCCCGTACTTCGTGTTGTTCGCCAGCGCGAGCGCTTCTTGTTCACTGTCGAACGGCGTGATCGCGACGACCGGGCCGAAGATCTCCTCCTGGAAGATCCGGGCGTCCGGTTTGACGTCGGCGAGCACCGTCGGCGCCACGTAGTTCCCGGTCGGGAAGCCGTCCGGGCGGCCGCCGCCGGCGACGAGCCTGCCTTCGGTCTTGCCGATCTCGATGTACTTCATGACCTTTTCGTAGTGCTCGGGGTGCACGAGCGCGCCGACCTCGGTCGCCGGGTCGCTCGGGTCGCCCACGACCACGCGCTTGGCCTGCGCGGCGTAGCGCTCGACGAACTCGTCGTAGATCGCGCGTTCGACCAGGATCCGGCTGCCCGCGGTGCAGCGTTCGCCGTTGAGCGAGAACACGCCGAAGATCGTCGCGTCGATCGCGGTTTCCAGGTCGGCATCGGCGAAGACGATGGCGGGTGATTTGCCGCCCAGTTCCATCGACAGCCCTTTGAGGAACGGCGCCGCGTTCCCGAAGATCAGGCTGCCGGTGCCGCTCTCGCCGGTGAACGAGATCAGCGGGACGTCGGGGTGCTTCACCAGCGCGTCACCCGCGTCCTCACCGAAGCCGTTGACGAGGTTGAACACACCCGGCGGCAGCCCGGCCTCTTCGAAGATCTCCGGCCACAGCGACGCCGAAAGCGGGGTGAACTCGGCGGGCTTGAGCACGACGGTGTTTCCGGTCGCCAGTGCCGGGGCGAGTTTCCACGACTCCAGCATGAACGGCGTGTTCCACGGCGTGATCAGCCCGGCGACGCCGATCGGCTTGCGGTTGACGTAGTTGACCTGGCGGCCGGGCACCTTGTAGGTGTCGTCGGCCTGCGCGACGATCAGATCGGCGAAGAACCGGAAATTCTCCGCGGCCCGGCGGGCCTGGCCCAGCGCCTGCGAGATCGGCAGGCCAGAGTCGAAACTCTCCAGCGCCGCCAGGCGCTTGTCCCTCGACTCGACGAGATCGGCGACGCGGTTCAGCACTCGGGACCGCTCGCGCGGCAGCAGCGTCGGCCACGGTCCCTCGGTGAACGCCTTCCGCGCGGCGGCGACGGCGCGGTCGATGTCGGCCTTCTTGCCGGCGGCCGCCCGCACGTAGACCTCGTTGGTCACCGGGTCGATCACGTCGAAGACGGCGCCGTCGGCCGAATCGACGTGCTCGCCGCCGATGTAGTGCCGGATCCGCTCCGGGACACCGTCCGGGATGGGCCGGGGAGTCGTGGTGGTCAAGATTCCTCCTCAGTCAGCGGTTCGCGCGCTCTCGAGCGTCCAAAAAGGCCTGCATGGTGGCCCAGCGGTGATTGCGCGCGGCGAATTCGATGTCGAGCGGGGCGGCCTTCTCGGAGATCAGCCGGAGGATCTGTTCGTGCTCTTCGACCGACCGGTGCGCCCGGTCGGGGACGAACGCGAACGTGGAGTCGCGCAGCCCGGACAGCCGCGTCCAGCCCTGATGCACCAGGTCGAGGATCTGCGGGTTGGGGCAGCAGGCGAACAGCAGCGAGTGGAACCGCTGGTTCAGCGCGGTGAACTCGTGCGCGTCGAAGTGGTCTAGCAGGGCGATCATCCGCTCGTTCACCCGGCGTGCCTTCGCGATGTCCTGTTCGGACAGTCGCGGCGCGGACAGCGCGGTGGCGACGCCTTCGACGACGCCGAGGGTCTGCATGGCGTGGACGTATTCGTTCTGGTCCACCATCGCCACACGGGCGCCGACGTTGCGCTCGAAGGTCACCAGCCGTTCGGCCTCCAGTCGCCGGATCGCCTCGCGCACCGGGACGACGCTCATGTCGAGCGCGCCGGCGATCTCGGCCAGGACGAGCCGGTAGCCGGGTCCGTACTCGTGCCGGGCGATCCGCTCACGCAGCCACTCGTAGGCGAGTTCGGATTTGCTGCTCGTCTTCACTGCTTCTTCTGCCATGCCTCATACCTTTCCCGCCACAACGGGTTCAGCGGGAAGAGCCCCTCGATCGCGCGGCCCTGGCCGACCTGCTCGGCGATCCAGGCGTCCTCGTCCTCCTGGACGAGCGTCGCGTCGGCGATCTCTTCGGCGAGGTGCGGCGGGATGACGACCACGCCGTCGTCGTCGCCGACGATGATGTCGCCGGGCAGCACGGTCGCGCCGCCGCACGCGACCGCGACATCGATG
The DNA here is from genome assembly GCF_047608695.1 of Amycolatopsis sp. cmx-11-32. NCBI lineage: Bacteria > Bacillati > Actinomycetota > Actinomycetes > Pseudonocardiales > Pseudonocardiaceae > Amycolatopsis > Amycolatopsis sp. cmx-11-32. The sequence goes on from NZ_JADNQN010000007.1 coordinate 272,583, forward strand.
TCCCACGGCACGTGTTTGCGGCCGAGGACCGCCGGATGCGCGCCTTGGGAGAACACCGGGAGGCCGGTCGCCGCGACGGCGTCGAAGTCGCGGACCCCGCCGTCGGTGACCACTCCGGCCGCGCCGAGATACCGTGCCCGCAACGCCAGGATGTCCCCGAGCGTTCCGGAACCCTTGTCCCCCCTGGCCTCGATGACGATCACCTCACCGGCGCCGACCGAGTCGAACAGGCGCTTCTGCGCGTTAAAGCCGCCGCCGTGGGACTTGAAGAGGTCCTCGCGGTTGGGGACGAAGCGCAAAGTCCTCGCCGTGCCGACGATCTTCGAGCCGGGCAGGTTGGGGCGCACACCGTCGATCGCGACGTTGTTCAATCCGCGTTTACGCAGCTGGGCGGAGAGGCCCGCCACCGGGGCGCGCAGCAGTTTGGCGCGAAGTTCGTCGCTGAGAGCGAGGGGGCTTTCTTCCAGCGGCTCATCCGAGGGAGTGCCCCAGGCTTCGGCGCGCTGCTTGTCGTCGACCTCGGGGAGACTGCCGATGTCGGAGAACGACCGGATTCCCTGGGTGACGGTGGTGTGGAGGCGTCCGCTGCTGGCGGACGTGGCGGGAACGTCCACTTCGACCACCACGACGTCGCCGGGGGAGACCACCGTGGACCCGGCGGGGGTGCCGGTGAGGATGACGTCGCCGGGTTCGAGCGTGAAGTGCTGGGAGAGGTCGGAAACGAACTGCCGCAACGGAAACAGCAGTCCGGCCGTGGTGTCCTCCTGTACCAGGTCGCCGTTCACCCAAGTGCGCACGCGCAGGGCTGACGGGTCGACGTCGCGTGCGTCGATGAGGCCGGGGCCGAGTGGGGTGTAGCCGTCACCGCCCTTGGACCGGACGTTGGAGCCCTTGTCCGCGGTGCGCAGGTCGTAGAGGCCGAAGTCGTTCGCGGCGGTGACCGCGGCGACGTGCTCCCACGCCTTGTCCGGTTTGACCCACCGGGCCGTGGTGCCGATGACCAGCGCGATCTCGCCCTCGAAGGCCAGCAGTTCGGTCCCGGCCGGGCGTTCGACCGTGCCCCCGGACGTGCCGACCGAGCTCGACGGCTTGAAGAAGTACGACGGGTTCGCCGGGCGCCGCCCGCGCTGCTCGGCCCGTGACGCGTAGCTGAGATGGACGGCGATGATCTTGCCCGGCCGGGTGCCCAGCGGACCGGAACCGCGTCCTGATGGCGCCGTTGCCTCGTAAGTGTCCATGTTTCCTGAACTCCTCGACCCTTGCTTCGTATCTAATAACGTATATGATTCTGTGCCACAGTGGCAAGGCGGCCGACGACAAAGGAGTCCACGTGTCGAACCCAGCGCAGGACGAGCGCATGCCCAGTCGAACCGCGCGACCGTCCGCGGACCGGCGCCGGGTCGCGTTCGCGACCGTCGTCGGCACCACCGTCGAGTGGTACGACTTCTTCGTTTACGCGTCCGCCGCCGGTCTGGTGTTCGGCAAGTTGTTCTTCTCCGGCCTCGGGGCGAACAGCACACTCGTCTCGTTCGCCACCGTTGGCGTGAGTTTCCTGTTCCGTCCGCTCGGCGCCTTCCTCGCCGGGCACTTCGGCGACAAGTACGGCCGTCGCGTGGTCCTGGTGCTCACGCTGATCCTGATGGGCGCCGCGACCACGCTGATCGGCGTGCTCCCGACGTTCGACCAGATCGGCGTCCTCGCGCCGGTGCTGCTGATCCTGTTGCGGGTCCTGCAGGGTGTCTCGGCGGGTGGCGAATGGGGCGGCGCCGTCCTGATGGCCGTCGAGCACGCGCCGGCCCGGCGCCGAGGACTTTTCGGCGCCGCACCGCAGATCGGCGTCCCGCTCGGTCTGCTGCTGGCGTCCGGCGTCTTGGCGCTGACCAGCCTGCTCGTGCCCGGCCAGGCGTTCCTCGACTGGGGCTGGCGGATCCCGTTCCTGCTCAGCGTCGGGCTGATCCTGGTCGGCCACTACGTCCGGCGCCGCGTCGAGGAGAGCCCGGTCTTCCGCGAGATCGCCCAGCGGCGTGAGCAGACCCGGACCCCGATCGTCCAGCTGTTCCGCAAGCACGCCGTGCTCGTCCTGGTGGCCGCGCTGGTGTTCGCGGGCAACAACGCCGTCGGCTACATGACCACCGGCGGCTACATCCAGAACTACGCGACCAACCCGAAGGGCCCGATCGGGCTCGACCGCGGCCCGGTGCTGTGGGCGGTCACCGCGTCGGCGGCGACCTGGCTGATCTCGACGTGGGCAGCGGGCGCGGTGTCCGACCGGATCGGCAGGCGGCGCACCTACGTGGTGGGCTGGATCGCCCAGCTCGCCGGCGTCGCGGTCCTCTTCCCCTTGGTGGACACCGGGAACGTCATGTTGCTGGCGCTGGGTTTGATCATTCTCAGCGTGGGGCTCGGCTTCACCTACGGCCAGCAGGCGGCGTTCTACGCGGAACTGTTCCCCGCGTCGATCCGGTTCTCCGGCGTCTCGATCTCCTACGCGCTCGGCGCGATCCTCGGTGGCGCGTTCGCGCCGACGATCGCCACCGCGCTGGTCGGCGCGACCGGCACGTCGTTGTCCGTGGCCGTCTACCTGGCGGGGATGACGGTCATCGGCCTCATCGCCACCTTGCTCCTGCGTGACAGGTCGGGGATTCCACTCGGCCCGGACCACGAAGCCGAGCAGGCGGTGAGCCCGCTCCGATTCTCGAAGTGACCCCGTCCGTGACGCTTATCCGCCGAGGGCGTCACGGACGGCCTTCGCCGCCGTCTTGAGCCGCTCCGCGAGTTCGGCGGCGGTTCGCGTGCTGGACAGGTAGACGACCGCGAGCGCCGCGGGGTTGTGGCCGCGCAGGGGGAGCGGCACCGCGACCGCGCTGAGGTTCTCGATCACCTCGCCATGGCTGTCCGCGTAGCCGCGGGCGGCCACTTCCCGTACTTCCTCCGGCCAGTCCTCCGGCGGCAGCTGCGAAAGGATCGCGCGGCCGGGCGCGCCCGCGGTGAACGGATGCCTGGACCCCGGGCGCTGCGCGACGGACGCGACGGCGTGCCGGGGTTCCACGCTGACCAAGGTCACGCACTCTTCGCGGTCCATCACCGCCACGAAACACGTCATGCCGAGTTCGTTCGCGACCGCGGTCAGTTCGGGCAGCGCGGCGGCCTGCAGGTCGTGCTTGATCCCCGCCGCGAGCGCGGCCAGTCGCGTGCCGAGTTCGAACTTTCCGCCGGACTCTCTGGTGAGAAGCCCGTGGTCTTCGAGCGTGCGGATGAGCCGGTACGCGATCGACCGGTGCACGCCGAGCCGTTCGGCGATCTGGTCGACGGTGAGCGCTTCCTGTGCGTCAGCAAGGACTTCGAGCACGCGGATACCCCGGCTGAGCGTCTGGGACGCGCTGGAAACCTTGCGGGAGCCCGAAGTCATCATATACGATCCATTTCGATAGTTGAACTGGCTGTTCGATTATAGAACAGGATCTGACGATGACGTCACGCGAAAGTGGTTTTTCGCCTGGTTCGAAGTTGTATCGCCCGTCCGCGCAGTTCTTCCGGGGCTGTCTCAGCCGTTTCGCGACGGGTGTCGCGGTGGTGACCTTCGATGCCGCGACGAAACGGCATGGCCTGACGGTGAACTCCTTCACCGCGGTCTCGATGGATCCGCCGCTCGTACTCGTTTCGATCCAGCGCACCGTGAAGAGTCACGACCTGCTCGAAGGCCGCCCGTTCGCGGTCAACGTCCTCGGCGCGGAACAAGAGGCGCTCGCGATGAACTTCGCCGGCCGTCCGTCTCCCGAAGGTGCGCCGGTGTGGGTCGAGGGCGGGCACGCGCCGCGGCTCGGCGGCGTCCTCAGCTGGTTCGACTGCACGCCGTGGGCCGCCTACGACGGCGGCGACCACACCCTGTTCCTCGGCGAGGTGAAGGAGTTCGACTACCGCTCCGGCGACGCGCTCGGCTTCGTCAACGGGCAGTTCTCGACCATCCACGAATCAGCGCAAGGCCACGAATCCCTCTTCTGACAACGACGTTCCCCCGAGAAGGAGCACGACATGGGAGCCCGCACCGGACAGCAGTTCCTCGACAAGCTCAACGCGATGACGCCGGAGCTGTACGTCGACGGCGAGAAGGTGACCTCGAAGGTCGCCGAGCACGCGGCCTTCCGGAACAACGCGCTGACCTACGCGAAATTGTTCGACCTCCAGCACGACCCGGCGCACCGCGACGTCCTCACCTACGAGTCGCCGACCACGGGGGAGCGGGTCGGGACCTCGTTCCTGGTGCCACGCACCGAGGACGACCTCAAACGCCGTCGCGCCGCGTTTTCCGTGTGGGCGCAGTACTCCAACGGTTTCCTCGGTCGCACCGGCGACTACATGAACTCGTCGCTCACCGCGCTTTCGACCGCGAAGAAGTTCTTCGCCAAGGCCGATCCGGTCTTCGGTGAGCGCATCGAAAAGTACTACGAAATGGCGCGGGAGAACGACCTTCTCGCGACGCACACGCTGATCCCGCCGCAGGTCAACCGTTCGGTGTCCGGCAGCCAGCAGGGCGGCGGGAACCTGTCGGCGAAGGTGATCGAGGAACGGGAGGACGGCATCGTCGTCCGAGGTGCCCGGATGCTCGCCACGATCGCGCCGATCGCCGACGAACTCCTGGTGTTCCCGTCGACCGTTCTGCGCGGCACTCCCGAGGACGCCCCGTACTCCTACGCCTTCGCCGTCCCGAACGACGCGCCAGGGCTCAAGTACTTCTGCCGCGCCGGACTCGACCACGGCCGCTCGCGTTTCGACGAGCCGCTCGCCTCGCGTTTCGAGGAGATGGACGCGGTCGTGGTGTTCGACGACGTGTTCGTCCCGAACGAGCGGGTCTTCCTGCTGGGGCATCCGGAACTGTGCAACGCCTGGTACTCCGAGACCGGCGCCGGCGCGCTCATGACCCACCAGGTCGTCACGCGCACACTGGCCAAGACCGAGTTCTATCTCGGGCTCGCCAGTGAGATCGCCGCCGCGATCGGTATCGGCGGGTTCCAGCACATCCAGCAGGACCTGTCGGAGCTGATCTCCTACGTCGAGATCGAGAAGGCCGTGCTTCGCGCGGCGGAGGCCGACGGCGCGGTGAGCGAGGACGGCGTCTTCCTGCCCAAGTGGGAGGTTCTCAACGCCGCCAGGAACTGGTACCCCACCAAGGTCTCGCCGCGGCTGACCGAGATCATCCGCAAATTCTCGGCGTCCGGTCTCATGGCGCTACCGGGTGAATCGGACTTCGAGGCGGAGGGCCGTCCCGACATCGACACCTACCTTCAGTCGGCCACCCTGCCCGCCAAGGACCGCGCGCGGTTGTTCAAGCTCGCTTTCGACGCGTCGGTCTCGAGCTTCGCCGGACGGGAGTCGCTGTACGAGTACTTCTTCTTCGGCGACCCGGTGCGGATGGCGGGCGCCCAGGTGAACGCGTACCCGAGGGAGGCGCTGCAGGAGCGGGTGCGGGAGCTGCTGGCGCGCGACGAGTAGAGGACTGGTTGCGGTAGTTGCACGCGCATCTACCGCAACTAGAGGACTACTTGCGGCCGGTCCGGCCTGCTTTCGGGGGTATCACCTCACGCATTCGGCGTAGTCGAAAAGCATGAAGTCGAAATGATGGATAGCACTGGATGCGAAGGCCCTGGTGACGGAGGATTTCGCTGCCGACGAAACACCGAACGCCTGGGAGCGAGTCGCATGAAGCACGAAACCCCCGAAAACGTACGTCTGCTCTTCACCGGTCTCGGAATCGACACCGCGAAAGCGGGCAGCGAGATCGACCTGGTGATCGACCGCTTCGACAACTGGACCAACAAGGCACGGGTGGACGCCTTCAGGTGCTTCACCGGAGCTTGCTGCGTCGTCCCACCACTGGCTGAAGTCAAGTGACTCCCTGATCAACGACTGGACGGTGATGGGATCGGCGCTCCGGCGCAGGACCCGTCACCGGCCTCTCCGGTCGAGAAGAACGCGACAGCCTTGCTCGCGCAGGGGAGCGAGGACAGCGAGCCGTGGTGATCGTCCTCGATGGTGAGCAGGGCGCCGCCGATCCGCTGTCGCATGGCCAGTGCCCAGCCGATCGGTGTCACGGGTTCGTAGACGTGCCCGGCCAGTTGCAGCGGACTGGTGCCCTTCGCGAAGTTCTACGGCTGGACCGGCAACGGCCAGCCCGCGCACCGGCCGTTCCAGAACCCAGGTGAGGCGACGGCCGGGTACGCGCGGACGCGGTCGAGCCGCCGCTGCCAGATCGTCTTGAAGTCCCGAGGGCCTTCGGAGGCGTTGCAGAGGATCGCCGTCTGCTGACAGGTGTCGGCCCCGTTCGGGGTCGTGTCCCAGCCGAATCCGGCTGCCGGTTCAGCCGCAGGTCAGGGTGCCCGCCCGGAGCGCGTGGCCGCCTTCGGCCCCGTCGTCGGCCCAGACCACCTGCTTCTTCCCGGAGGCGCAGGTGCCCGCGATGGCGAAACCTTCGTTGTTGTAGTCCGGCATCCCGCTCGGCCGGTCGTAGGCGGCCGTCACGGCGAACTTGCCCTGTGCGGAGACGGCGAGCGTCGTCGAGTCACCGCCGCAGTTGTCGTCGCAGACCGCCCACAGTCGCCCGGTCGAAGCTTCGAACTCGAGTTCCATGATCGAGTCGAGCCCGCTCGCGAAACTGGCCACGCGGGTGTACTTCCCGCCTGCCTGGTCGAGCGCGTAGGCGTAGATCATCCCGTTGCTCTCGAGGCCGACGAAGTAGAGGCCGGTGCCGTGGCCGGGGTAGCTGCCAGGGTTGTACGGCGCCTTCGTGCGTTCGTCCACGAAGCCCTTCGTGGTGAGGGCGCTGTCCGGGATCCACGAGACGGCTTCGAGGCCGTCGTTGGCCGAAGCCTTCGGCAGGTCCGCCGTCAGATCCCATTCGGCCTTGGCGGTGAGGCTCTTGGCCGAGCCGGACACGTCGTACCGGAGCACCTTGAGCGCGCTCGTCTTGTCCTTGTCACCGTCGCGTTCGGTGGCCGCGACCACGCCGTCCGGGGTGGCGACGACGGCTTCGGCGTCGGGGTCTCCCTTGCCGCCGCGGTAGCGCAGCTGCTTGCCGGACGACCAGCCGTTGGCGGTGTCCGGCTGCCACTTCGAGCCGTTGCGCACGAGGCGGTACAGCGTGCCGGGTCCGTTCTTCACCGCCCACAGGACGTTCTGGCTTTCGAACGACAGGCCGCTCAGGTTGCCGCCGAAGACGTTCGAGCCGTCGGCGTTCGTGACGGAGGAGCCGCCTGGCCACGAGCTGTTCGCCATGGTGCTCGCGGTGGCCGTCGTGGCGGGCAGGACAAGCAGGGCCGCGGCGACGGTGGCCGCGGCGACGGGTCGGATCCGGCGGGATGATCGGGGCATTCGCGCTCCTTCGGGCGGACGAAGTGAATCGCGGCGTGTCATCACAAGTTAAGTAAGTTTCCTAACAAAGACAAGATATCGCTGGCTTTCCATCAAGGGAAGCAACGTTGGATTTACAAAATGTGACGTCTTGTCAAACTAGGTGTACATCGCTTAAGGTTTTGTAAACCCAGCCAACGGAGGAGGGTGCGATGAGCGAGATGACGGGCACGATCCCGGCAGGCTCGACCGACCAGTGGACCGACCGCAAGCGATATCTGTGGCTGATCGGACTGGTGGTCCCCTCACTCGCGTTCCTCGCCATCGGGCTGCACGCGGCCACCGGCTGGGGTGTGTGGTTCTGGATCGGGCCGATCGTGATCCTGGTGGTCGTGCCGCTGATCGACCTGATCGCCGGGCTGGACCGCGACAATCCGCCGGACGACGTCATCGAACGGCTGGAGCAGGACCGCTACTACCGGTGGATCACCTTCGCGTTCCTGCCCATCCAGTACGCGGGTTTCGTGGCCGCGTTCTGGCTGATCTCCCGCGGTGAGCTGTCCGTTGTGGACAAGTTCGGCCTCGCCATCTCGATCGGCTGCGTCGGTGGTATCGGCATCAACACCGCGCACGAACTGGGGCACAAGAAGGAGAGTCACGAGCGCTGGCTGTCGAAGATCGCGCTGGCGCAGAGCTTCTACGGCCACTTCTACATCGAACACAACCGCGGCCACCACGTCCGGGTGGCGACCCCCGAGGATCCGGCGAGCAGCCGGGTGGGGGAGAGCTTCTACCGGTTCTGGCCGCGCACGGTGTTCGGCTCGCTGAAATCCGCGTGGGGGCTGGAACGCAAGCGGTACGCCCGGCGAGACCGGCATCCGTTCCGGATCGGCAACGACGTGCTCAACGCCTGGCTGATGTCGGCGGTGCTGTGGGTCGCGATGATCGCCTGGCTGGGTGTCGGGATCCTGCCGTACCTGGTGATCCAGGCGGTGATCGGGTTCTCGCTGCTGGAAGTGGTGAACTACATGGAGCACTACGGTATGCGGCGGCAGAAGATCGGCCCGCCGAACCGGCGGCGCTACGAACGCGTGAATCCCAGCCACAGCTGGAACTCCAACAACATCGCCACGAACGTTCTGCTGTATCACCTGCAGCGGCACAGCGACCACCACGCCAACCCGACCCGTCGCTACCAGACCCTGCGCGATTTCACGGAATCACCGGTCCTGCCGACGGGCTACGCCGGGATGATCGTGGCGGCACTGGTCCCGCCGGTCTGGCGCCGGGTGATGGACCCGCGGGTGCTCGCGCATTTCGACGGCGACATCTCCCGCGCCAACATCCGGCCGTCGAAACGCGGCAAGATCCTGGCGCGTTACGGAACCCGAGTGACCGCGCCGTCGCGAGTCGTGGCCGACACGCACGGGGACGCGACCGAGGGCGGGATGTGCCCGGGCTGCGGGTACGTCTACGACGAGGAACTCGGGGACCCGCGTGAGGGTTTCCCCGCCGGAACGTCGTGGTCGGCGATCCCGGATTCGTGGTGCTGTCCGGACTGCGGGGTGCGGGAAAAGGTCGATTTCGTGGCACCGGGAAGGGTCGGAGCATGATGAAGATCGAGGCTGACCGTGCGAAATGCGACGGACTGGGCATGTGCGAGGCGATGGCGCCCGACTGCCGTACTTCTGGTCGGACTGGTACGACCACCGCATCCAGTTCGTCGGTACCCCGCGCGCGCGTGTGGATTTGGGACATCCGACGTCCCAAAATCCACACGGTCCTGGCGTGACCGGTCCGACCCGGAGGGGGTGTGGAAACAGGGACACTCAACGCCCCTATTTCCACACTCCACCCAGAGCCTCGTGAGTGGCAAGGACAAGTTCTGACGTCTTTACCGCTTACGACGCGCAGGTCGTAGATGTCCACGATCCAGCCCTTTCGTGACCGCGCCGAAGCGCGAACGGAACGGATCTCCGAGCGAGTGCCCAGTCGGCGCCGCGGCCCGGCTGCGGAAATCCCGAAAGCGCGCTTTGAGAGGCACAGCCTAGAATGACGATCATGAGCGAGGTACCGTCAGCCGCGGTCACGGGTGGCCCGTACCATGAACCGATCGTCGCGTCGGCGATCGAGCTGACCGTGGGTTCCGGCTGGTCCTCGGTGACGATGAGCAAACTCGCGGACATCGTCGGCGTCAGCCGTCAGACCGTCTACAACGAACTCGGCTCGAAGAGTCAGCTGGCCGAGGCGATGATCTCGCACGAACTCGCCCGGTTCCTCTCGGTCGTCCGGGACGCCTTCGGGCGACACCCCGACGACCTCGTCGAAGCGATCCACGACGCCGTCCGTGGCGTCCTCGAACTCGCCGACGACAACCTGCTGCTGCGCGCCATCGTCTCGGCCACGCACGGCGCGGACACCGAGCTGCTGCCACTGCTGACGGTTCGCGCCGGCAGCCTGCTGAGCGAAGCGACGATCATGCTGCGCGGCCGTGTGCGTGCCTACGACCCGCCGCTGGACCCCGCGCAGCTCGGTGTCGCCATCGATGTCGTGGTCCGGACGGTGCTCAGCCACATCATGCAGCCGTCGGACACCCCGGCCCGCACGGCCGACGCGCTGGCGTGGATGGCCTCGCGCGTGCTCGGCACGACCACGACCCGCTCACTGCGGCATCCATCGCTGGATTAGGGCCGCCGTCTCGGCCGCGGCCAAGCGGGTGTTGTCGATCCACAGGTGATCCGACGGAGGACACGCGTGATTGGACGGAGGACACGCGTGATTGGACGGAGGACACGCGTGATTGGACGGAGGACACGCGTGATTGGACGGAGGACACGCGTGATTGGACGGAGGACACGCGTGATTGGACGGAGGACACGCGTGTGGCCGGGCCCCGTCGCGAGTCGTCCGTCTGGACACGTGTGCCATCCGTCCAATCACACGTGCTGTCCCGCCAGTCACGCGAAACCGCCGGACAGTAGGTACCTAATGCCGTGTGATCCTGCAGGTCTTACCCGTGATCAGACGGCGATCTCCGGAGATCGCCGTCCAATCACGCGTAACCGCCGTCTGATCACGCGAGATCGCCGTCCGAGGAACGAAACCCAACGTCAAGCAAGCAGGATCACGCGACACTGAGGCACGGATGGCCCTAAACCGAATCTTCACTCACGACCACCCGAAACTGTATGCGCGACATCGCGCTACTGGCCGCGCTACCTGTGCTGATCCCGGCGATACGAGGTGCTACTCCTCGGTGAGCTCGGCCAACTGCTCCGCCGCCGTCCTGTTCCCTTGCTCGGCCAGCCGTCGCAGCTCGTCCAGCGCACCCAGTTCGGTCGCCGTTTCGATCAGCTGGTCCGCCGCGTCACCGCTGCCGCCGTCGGCCAGCCGCCGGAGTTCGTCCAGGTCGCCGCGCTCACCGGCGAGCTCGATCAGTTCGTCGACGGCGTCCCGATCCCCGGCCGCGGCACGTTCTCGCAAGTCGTCCAGCTCGCTCATGGTCGCCAGGCTACGGGCCGTGGTCATGCCCGGCCGGCTTTCGCCAGTTTCGACGGCCACCAGATCTTCCGGCCGACGTCCACTGCCAGAGCCGGTACCAGCAGGGACCGCACCAGAAGCGTGTCCAGCAGCACGCCGAACGCGACGATGAACGCCAGCTGAGCCAGGAAGAGGATGGGCAGGACGGCCAAGGCGGCGAAGGTCGCGGCCAGTACGACACCCGCCGACGTGATCACACCGCCGGTGACGCGCAGGCCGCGCAGGGTTCCGTCTCTGGTGCCGATCCTGCCCGCCTCTTCGCGGACCCGCGTCATCAGGAAGATGTTGTAGTCGATCCCCAGCGCGACAAGGAAGACGAAGCCGAACAGCGGGACGACCGGGTCGGCGCCGGGGAAGTCGAAGACGTGGTTGAACACCAGCGCCGAGACGCCCATGGTCGCGGCGAAGGACAGCACCACCGTGCCGATGAGCAGCAGCGGCGCGAGCAGTGACCGCAGCAGCAGGGCGAGGACGAGGAAGATCACGACCAGGACGATCGGGATGATCAGCAGGCGGTCGTGCTCCGACGTCTTCCTGGTGTCGAGCAGCGTCGCCGTCGGACCGCCGACCTTGGTGCCGTCGACGGTGTGCACGGCTTCGCGGATCCGCTCGACCGTGGTGACGGCCGCGTCGGAGTCCGGGGGATCGGCCAGCACCGCGTCGATCTTCACGAGCCCACCGGCGTCCGGGCCCGGGCTCTGGCGCACGTCGGATACGCCGGGCACGCGCGCCAGCGCGGTCACGGCCTGAGCCTGACCGGCGGGCGCGATGATCACGGTGGGCGAGCCGGAGCCGCCGGGGAAGTAACGGGAGAGAACTTCCTGACCCGCCACGGAATCGACCGGGGTGAGGAAGACGTCGGACTGTGCGGTGCCGGAAGCCTTGAGCTGGGGGAGGAACGCGCCGCCCGCGAGCAGGACGACGGTCGTGACGATCCAGATCGTGCGAGGTGCCCGTGCGATCCAGCCCGCGACGCGGCCCCAGAGTCCGCCGGTCTCTTCCTTCCGCGGGGCCACCGCCGGCCGGAACGGCCAGAAGGCGTTGCGGCCGCACAAGGCCAGGACGGCGGGCAGGAACGTGATGGTCGTCAGGAAGGCGGCGCCGATGCCGATGGCGGCGACCGGACCGAGTCCCTTGTTGGAGTTCAGGTCACTGAACAGCAGGCAGAGGACACCGAGGACCACGGTCCCGGCGGAGGCCGCGATCGGTTCGATGGTCGAACGCCAGGCGGTGCGGAGCGCGGTGCGGGCGTCGTCGGTCGTTTGAAGTTCTTCGCGATAGCGCGAGATCATCAGGAGCGCGTAGTCGGTGGCGGCACCGAAGACGAGGATGAACAGGATCCCCTGACTCTGCCCGTTCAATGCCAGCACGTCGTTGTCCGCGAGCAGGTACACCGCGAGACTCGCCGTTCCCAGCGCGAACACGGCCGACAACAGGACCAGCAGGGGGAGCAGCGGGCTCCGGTAGACGATGATCAGGATGAGCGCCACCACCGCGCCCGCGACCAGGAGCAGCAGTCCGTCGATCCCGCCGAACGCCTCCTTGAGGTCGGCGACCTGCGCGGCGGGGCCGGTCACAAGCACCTTCAACCCGTCGGGGGTGTCGCGGGCGAGCGCGTCTCGCAGGGCCTCGACGCCGTCACCGGGGTCGCTCGTGGCGTCGAGCAGGACGACGACCTGCGCGCCGGCGGCACTGCCCGGTGCGGGGACGAGTCGCGCGTTCGACGTCCTGTCGGCGAGGAATCGCTTGTCGTCTTCGGTCAGCCCTGAGGGCCGCTCGGCGACGACGATCGCCGGGATGACGGCGGCGCTGGAGAACTGCTTCTGGAGTTCGCCGACTTCGGTCGCTTCGGCCGAGGCGGGCAGGAAACTGCTGCTGTCGTTCTCCGTGACCTGGCTCAATTTCCCGGCGTACGGGCCGCTGAACCCGCCGAAGATCAGCCAGGCCACCACGACGAGGGCGGGGAGCAGCCACCGTAGACGTGACCGCGTGCGGGCTGGGCGTTCGACTTCCGAGATCATGGACGGATGGCTCCCGTGACAGCGCTACTTCGACGAGTGGATAGTTCGATCATCGAAATAGTAGAATGGTCACCCGGACGGGGCAACTTGAGGGGAGGTTTCGGCCATGCCTGAGGACGTCGAACAGGTCACGGACGACTTGCTCGTCCTCCTGCTGCGGCAGCTGACCGTCGAATCGGACCGGTTCGCCGAAATGTTCGGTGAGGCGCACGGCCTGCACCGGACCGACCTCAACGCGCTCGCGGTGATCATGGACGCGGCCAGGATGGGGGCCCCGATGAGCCCGAGCAGGCTCGCGAGCGCCCTGCACCTGAGCGCGTCGGCCACGACGTCGGTGCTGGACCGGCTGGAGCGAGCCGGGCACCTCTACCGTGACCGGAGCGCGACCGACCGCCGCAAAGTCGAGTTGCGGATGCACGACCAGGCCCGCCGGATCGGCGCCGAGTTCTTCCTGCCGCTCGGCGCGAGCTTCTCCGCCGCATGGCGGGACCTGGGGGAGGACGAACGGCGGACGGTCGCACGCTTCCTTCGGAGCAGCATCGCCGCGACCGTGGAGGTCCGCGGGCGCCTGGTCCCCTGAAAGGCTCACTCGGACTGCGCGCCTCCTCTTCGCGGTGAACACTCGGGCGAATGCGATGTGTGGTGCTCGGTGCGACGGGTTATGTCGGTGGACGGCTGGTGCCGCATCTGCTGGAGGCGGGCCACGAGGTCCGCGTGGTGGCGCGTTCCCCGGAGAAGGTCGCCGAAGAGCCCTGGCGTGACCGCGTCGGGGTCGAACGCGGCGACGTCACCGATCCGGCCTCGATCGAAGCCGCGCTGACCGATGGCGAGGTGGTCTACTACCTCGTGCATTCCTTGACGCGCAAGGATTTCGTGGAGATCGACCGGGAGGCGGCGCGGACGGTCGCCGAGGCCGCGAAGACGGCGGGCGTGCGGCGGCTGGTCTACCTGGGCGGCATCGTGCCGGACGACGAGGAGCTGTCGCCGCATCTGGCGTCTCGGGCCGAAGTGGGCCGGGTCCTGCTGGATTCCGGGGTTCCCGCCATCGTCCTGCAGGCCGCGGTGATCATCGGCTCGGGCTCGGCGAGCTTCGAGATGCTGCGCTACCTGACCGAGCGGCTCCCGGCGATGATCACCCCGCGGTGGGTGCACAACCGCATCCAGCCGATCGCGATCCGGGACGTGCTGCACTACCTCGTGCACGCCGCCGAACTGCCGCCGGAAGTGAACGGCGCCTTCGACATCGGCGGCCCCGACGTACTGACCTATTTGGACATGATGCGCCGCTACGCCGTGGTCGCCGGTTTGCCGAGGCGAGCCGTCGTCCCCGTGCCGGTGCTGACGCCGTGGGTGTCCGCTCAGTGGGTCAACCTGGTCACGCCCGTGCCGAAGTCGATCGCGGTACCGTTGATCGAGTCGCTGGTGCACGAGGTGGTCTGCCATGACCAGGCGATCGCCGAGCACATCCCCGATCCGGAAGCGGGCCTGACCCACTACGAACAGGCCGTCGAACTGGCGCTGACCAGGATCCGTAACGCCGACGTGCCGACCCGCTGGTCCGACGCCTCGACCGGATCCGCGCCGTCGGATCCGCTGCCGAGCGATCCGGACTGGGCGGGCGGGACCGTTTACGAGGACAAGCGCGAGCAAAGGACGGACGCCACGCCGGAGGCACTGTGGGACGTCATCGAATCCATCGGCGGGGAACACGGCTGGTATTCGTTCCCGCTGGCGTGGTCGATCCGCGGCTGGGCCGATCGGCTTGCCGGCGGTGTCGGGTTGAGGCGCGGACGCCGGGATCCGCGGCGACTGCATCTCGGCGAGGCCCTGGACTGGTGGCGCGTCGAGTACCTGGACCGGCCGCATATGTTGCGGTTGCGGGCGGAGATGAAACTGCCGGGGCGCGCCTGGCTCGAACTCAGCGTCGAGTCCGATGGGGACGGTGGGACGATCTACCGGCAGCGGGCGGTGTTCGAGCCGCGCGGACTCGCCGGGCACGCGTATTGGAAGGGGATCGCGCCGTTCCACGGCGTCGTCTTCGGCGGTATGGTCCGCAACATCACCGGCGCGGCGCAAGGAGAAGCCGGCGGCTCGTGAGAAGTAAGGCAGAGGTGTCGTGTTCGAGCGCGGTGCCGGTGACCGGTCCCGCTGCCGGACCGCGTCCCGCACTGTGTGGAAGTAGGGACACTCGACGTCTCTATTCCGTACACCTCTCACCCGACGCCACCTTTGATCCGTCCTGCCCCCGTTGAGGCGGTAGGCGGCGGCGAATGCCATGAGAAGCGATCCGCGGCGGCGGTCGGCGGGCATGATCGGACGGTGGCAGCGGGTTCACCGTGCCAGGAGGGTATTCCTGCCCGGCCGTATGGGATCGTGAGCGGATGAGGATCTTGCTCGTGGAGGACGAGCGGCGGCTGGCCGAATCACTGCGGGCGGGGCTGAGTGCCGAGGGCTACGCCGTGGACGTCGCGCACAACGGCCGCGACGCGCTCTGGTACGCCGAAGAGAATCCGTACTCCGCGATGATCCTCGACATCATGCTGCCCGGGCTCAACGGCTACCGCGTCTGCCGGAGGCTGCGCGAGCGCGGCGACGCCACCCCGATCCTCATGCTGACCGCGAAAGACGGCGAGGACGACGAAATCGAAGCGCTGGACACCGGTGCCGACGATTTCCTGCCGAAGCCGTTTTCCTACGGCGTGCTGCTTTCCCGGCTCCGGGCGCTGATCCGGCGCGGGGGAGCGACCCGGCCGGGCACGCTGCGGCTCGGCGACCTCGAACTCGACCAGGCGAGCCACCTCTGCCGCCGCGGTGCCGCCAAGATTTCTTTGACCACCAAGGAGTTCGCCTTGCTCGCGTATCTGATGCGGCGGCCGGGCGAGGTCGTCACCAAGGCGGAACTGCTGGAGAACCTGTGGGATTTCGCGGCGTCGGCGACCGCGAACCTGGTGGAGGTCCACATGAGCGCGCTGCGCCGCAAGATCGACCTGCCGTTCGGGGTGGAGACGATCCGGACGGTACGCGGCGCCGGGTATCACGTGGTGGCCACCAGTGCCTGAGGTGCTGCGGTCGACCCGCTTCCGGGTCGCGCTGACGTCGTTCGTGACGTCGATCCTGGCGCTCGGGGTTGTTTCGGCGTGGCTCGTCGTCGACGCCCAGAACCGGCTGGAGAACGGCGCCGCGCAGGTGGCGCGGGAGCGTGCGGCCGCGATCGTCCAGTTGCTCAACACCGGCGCCAAGCCTGCCGAGCTGCTGACGCTCGTCCGGGACTCGGCCTACGAGGTGATCAGCCGCGACGGCAAGCGGATGGTCACCTGCCCCGGCCTGCGGCACGGCTCGATCGCCCCGGTTGACGGATTCCACCAAGGTGACTCCGTGTCGGTCCTCCGGCCCGGCGATGTCGACCTGGCGATGAAGGAGTCTGTCGGCTGTCAGTGGCTTCTCGGACGCGACGTCGAAATCACCGAGACCCGGCTGCACGTCGCGGCGGAGACGAGCGGGGACAGCAAGTATTCGATCTACGCCGCCGCCATGGTCGACGAATCCGGCCAGGCGGCGCTCGACTCGGTCCGCATGACGTTGCTGGCAGGCGTTCCGGTGATCGCGCTGCTGATCGGCGTGATCGCGTGGCTCGCGGTCCGCCGGTCGCTGCGTCCGGTCGAGGCGATCCGGTCCGAGGTCGCGGAAATCGGCGCGCACGACCTCTCCCGCCGGGTCCCCGCGCCGGACAGCGGTGACGAGATCGCGAAGCTCGCGGAGACCATGAACACGATGCTCACCCGTCTCGACACCGCCGTCACGCGCCAGAGCCGGTTCACCTCCGACGCGTCGCACGAACTGCGGACACCGCTGGCGTCTCTGCGGACGCAACTCGAAGTACTGCTCGCGCATCCGGACCGAATGGACTGGCGCGACGCCTGCGGGAACGCGCTGCTCGACATCACCCGGCTGCAGGATCTCGTCGCCGACCTGGTCCTGCTCGGCAAACTGGACAACTCCGGCCCGGAACGGCTCACGCCGGTACGACTGTCCGAAGTGGTCGAATCGTGCCTCTCCGGACGACAGGGCGTGCGGGCGGACATCGAGGGGAAGCCGATGGTCCTCGGGAACCGGGGACGGCTGGAACGGCTGCTCCGCAACCTCGTGGACAACGCGCAACGACACACCGGTACCGGCGTCGTCATCTCGCTGTCCACAGTAGACGAAATGTGCGTGCTGACCGTCACCGACGACGGGCCGGGGATCCCCGCCGAGGATCGTGAGCGGGTGTTCGACCGGTTCGTGCGGCTGGACGACGGGCGCGCTCGTGACGAGGGTGGCGCCGGTCTCGGCCTGGCGATCGTCGCCGACATCGCGCACGCCCACGGCGGCACCGCGGCGGTCGCCGACCACGACGGTGGCGCCCGCCTCGTCGTCCGGCTGCCGTCGGCGGAAACGCGAAGCTGAAGACGTCTTCAGCTTCCTTAAGCTTCGGTTCAGCGTCCGGGCCCGAACCTACGGGCCATGTCCGACCTTTCGCGCCGCTCCTGGTGGCAGCCGCTCAGCCACACCGACTACCTGGCCTCGTCCTGGTTTCCCGGTCTCACCGGGGTGCGCGCGCTCGCCGCCGTGGCCGTCGTGTTCTTCCACTACGGCGGTCCCGTCACGGGCCGCCTACAGGGCTGGATCGCCGTGCAGTTGTTCTTCGTGCTGTCCGGATTCCTGATCACCACGCTGGCCCTTCGCGAAGAGGGCCGCACCGGCCGGATCTCGCTTCGGGCGTTCTACGTTCGCCGGGTCTTCCGGATCATGCCGGTGTACTTCCTGCTCCTGGCGCTGACCACGCTCGCGGTGCTACTCGGCGGGACTTACCAGAGCAGCAGGCTCGCCGACGCCATGCCGTACTACCTCGTCTTCGGCAACGAACTCGTCGACTTCAACACGCCCTATCCGACGTCGTGGTCGCTCGGGGTGGAGGAGAAGTTCTACCTGGTCTGGCCCGCGCTGCTGGTGCTCACCTCGTTCGCGCGAAGCGGGAAGACGGCGCTACGCCTGCTGTTCGGGGTTTCGGCCGTCCTCGGGGTGGTGCTGTTCGCCTTGCCGCTGGCGCCGTCGCACACCTGGGCGAGCCTCTCGGTGCACTACTGCTCGCTGGTCATCGGCTGCCTGCTGGCGATGACGCTGCACCATCCGCGCGGGTTCGCCCTGGTCCGGCCGCTGACCAGTCCCATCGTCGCCACGGTGATCGGCTGCGGGTTCGTCGTGTTGCAGTTCTCCGTCGGACCGCTGGCGAAGGCGCTCGGCGGGCACTGGCAGTTCGTGGTCCCGGTGTACGCGGCAGGCTCGGCGTTGCTGCTCGTGGCGGTCGTTTCGCCGGGGCCGGTCCGGAAACTGCTCTCGAGCAGGCCGATGGCCTTCGTCGGCGATCGGTCCTACGCGCTCTACCTCGCCCAGACCGGCGCGGCCGGGGTGACGGGCTGGCTGCTGCCCAGCGGGCTCGCCAAGGCCGCCGCGACCACGGGTGTCGCCCTGCTGTTCGCCTGCGCGCTGCGCCGGTGGGTCGAGCAGCCCGCCATCGCCTACGGCCGGAAGGTCATCGAACGCCGCGCGCCCGCCGAGCCTCCGGCGGAGGCCACGGCGGGCGCGCGGTGAGCGTGTCCGTTGTCAGTGGTGCGCGGTCACCGCTCCGGCACCGCTGCTCTTCTTGACGAACAGGGAACCGACGAACGCGGCCAGTCCGACACAGCCGGCGACCATGAAGGTGGTGCGGATACCCGTCGAGTCGGGGCTGGCGGCCCCGGCCGTCACCGTGCTCGCCGTCGCCACCGCGATGAACAAGGCGGTGCCGAGCGCACCGGCGAGCTGCTGCAGGGTGGCGAGGATCGCGCTGCCGTGGGAATAGAGATTTTCGGGCAGTGAACCGAGGGACTCGGTCATCAGCGGTGTCATCATCAGGCCGAGGCCACCCATCAGGAGGACGTGGATGGCGATGACCGCGACCAGTGGTGATTCCGCACCGAGCAGGGCGAACAGCCACAGCGAGACCGCCATCGCGGCCGCGCCGGGGATGACGAGGGGCCGGGGGCCGAAGCGGTCGTAAAGCGCGCCGACCGGGCGGCCGAGCAGTCCGAGGACCAGGCCGCCGGGAAGCACCGCGAGCCCGCTGACGAACGTGCTGGTGTGCAGGACGGTCTGCAGGTACAGCGGAAGCAGGATCGCCGCGGCGCCGAGCAGGCACATGAACAGCAGCGCCGTCAGCACCAGCGAGACGACGAAACTGCGGTGGGTGAACGGGCGCAGGTCCAGCAGCGCGCGGTCTTCCTTCTGCAGGCGCAATTGGCGCCAGGTGAACACCACGAGCGCCACGACCCCGACGACGATCGGCACCCACGGCGGCACCGGCTGGTGTCCGCCCGCCGATTCACCGGACGTCGACAGGCCGTACAGCACGCCGCCGAAACCGACGGCGGACAGGATCACCGACGGCACGTCCAGCGGCACCTTGCGGGTTTCGCTGTCCAGCCGCAGCCGCAGCATGCCGACCACCAGCGCGGCGAGCGAGAGCGGCAGCACGATCCAGAACATCCAGCGCCAGCCCAGCGAGGCGAGCACCGCGCCGCCGATGGTCGGGCCGATGGCGGGGGCGACCGCGATGACGATGGTGATCGTGCCCATCGTGGCGCCGCGCTTCTCCACCGGGACGAGGCGCATCACCGTCGTCATCAGCAGCGGCAGCATGACCGCGGTACCGCACGCCTGGATGACCCGGCCGGTCAGCAGGAGGGCGAAGCCGGGCGCGACCGCGCTCACCAGGGTGCCGAGGCTGAACAAGGTCAGCGAAGCGATGAAGACCTGACGCGGGGTGAACCGTTCGAGCAGGAACCCGGTGATCGGGATGACGACCGCCATGGTGAGCAGGAAGCCACTGGTCAGCCACTGCACGGTGGTGGTCGGGACCTGGAGGTCGACGGTCAGGTCACGCAGCGCGACGCTCAGGATCGTCTCGTTGAGGATCATCACGAACGCGGAAAGAACCAGGACCCCGATCAGGAGCCCGGCGCGCGCCGGTGCTCTTTCCTGGTCATGGGTGGTTTCGGGCATGGTCTCGGTCATCTGTGTGGGGCTCCTGGAAGGGCGCTGTCCGCGTGGGCCGCCTCCGGCGCCGGCAACGGTGACAGCGAAGGCGAGCTGATCTGTCGTTCAGTCTGCCTGGGTCGGTCGGTGCGTGTCACGTCGATTTCCGTAGTGAGTACGGTCACTTCGCTGTGAGCGGATATCGGAACAGCACGGAAGCGAACGGATTTTCGGCCGTAGCACGGTAAAATCGCGCTGTGGCCAGAGAGATCACGGCGGATCAATGGCGATCGGCGAGGCGAGCCTTTCGAGTGACGGGTGCGCGATTCGCCGAAATGGTGTCCCGCGTTCCGGATGCGGACGCGATGGTCACCGCGGACTGGACGGTGGCCGACACCGTCGCGCACGTCGTCTTGATCGCGAAGATGTACAGCTCGATGGTGCGGCCGGACGCGGCCCCGCTGTTGGACGCCCGCGCGCAGGGTCAGGTCCAAAAGACCACTGTGGATACGGTTTCCGTGCTGAACACCTTGGTGTTGAAGGACTTTCCCGAACGCGACCTCGGCGTGCTGACGGCGGAATTGCTCGCTGCCATCGACGAGGTACTGCGAGTGACCGAGGACGCGGATCCGGCGACCCCGCTGGACTGGCTCGGCGACTCGAAGGTGCCGCTGGCCGGCGTCCTCGCGCACCTGGTCAACGAACTGCAGATTCACGGCTGGGACATCGCCAAGGCGGTGAAACTGCCGTGGACGATCCCGCCGGGTGACGCGGCGCTGTTCTTCGATCTCTTCCTGGTGGGCGTGCTGACCCACGACATCGGACACCTGCTCGACACCGACGAACCGCCGAGGGAAAGGCGTATCGCCGTGGCCTTCCGGTCGGCGTACACGACTCCGGTCGTGCTGGTGCTGCACCGGGGACGGGTCACGGTCGAGGAGCCCGGCGGCCCGGTCGACGCGCGGATCTCGTTCGATCCGCCGTCGCTGAACCTGATGCTCTTCCACCGGGTCGGCAGGGCGCGTTCCGCGCTGACACGCAAGATCGTGGTGAGTGGGCGCAGGCCTTGGGTGCTGCCCGCGTTCCTGCGCGTTGTCCGGTTACCTTGAGGAAGTGGTCCACAGCGCCCAGTACGCAAAGGCCCTTCCTGTGCCTGGGCGCAGGGTTCGGCAAAGTCGCAGGGCTGCTGGTCGGCGCGGCTGATGGTAGTCCGGGCTTGACGTTTCTGGTGCCTGCCAGGGTCGAGTAGGGAGGATTCGGGACGTTGAGCCGGTGTGACCCCACGATGATGGAGGAGTGGGGACACTCAACGTCCCCATTCCACCATCGTCAGCCTCACGCAGCGACGAACAACCGCCTGGCCAGGTCGTTAACCGTTGACAGGCGCGTCGAACCGGCGACGTGAGCTTTCGATGTGGCCGAGGAAACGGTGGGTCCAGTCGCACATCCCGTCGACCGTCGCCCGCAAGCCGTGCCCCGCCTCGGTGAGGGTGTAGTCCACACGCGGCGGCACGGTCGGATGCACGGTCCGTTCGAGCAGGCCGTTGCGCTCCAGCATGCGCAGGTTCTGGGTGAGCATCTTGTGGCTGATGCCCTCGATGTCGTTCCGCAGTTCGGTGAACCGCCGTGTGCGATCGCCGATCATCTCGATGATCAGGAGCGCCCACTTGTTGGCGACGTCGGAGAAGATCTCCCGCGCCAGCGAGTCCGCCCGCGTCAGATCCGCGTCGTCCGCCGTACCGTCGAGCTGCTTGGTCACCATCAGGTTCCCCAGTCACGAGAAAGTGCGTTCTTCCAGGTCGCCGCACACTCTCCTACAGTTTCTGGGTAACCACAAGTGACCGATGCAAGGAGTACGACAGCATGGTCATCACTCTGGTGAATCCCGCGGGGCTGCCGGAGATCCCCGCCTACCGGCAGGTTTCGATCGCGACCGGGTTGAAGCTGGTCTTCATCGCGGGACAGGTCGCCTAGGGCGCCACAGGTGCCACTGTCGGCGAAGGCGACCTCGCTGCTCAGGTCGAATAGTGCTACCTGAACATCGGCACCGCGCTCGCCGAGGCCGGTGCCACTTTCGACGACGTCGCGAAGCTGACCGTCTACGTCGTCGACTGGACCCCGGACAAACTAGCGCCGTTCCTCGAAGGCGTGGACCGGGGTGCCGCCACCAGGCTGGGCGGCACCCCGGTCCCGCCGGGCACGCTGATCGGCGTCGCGGCGCTCGACGTGCCCGAGCACCTGGTCGAGGTCGAAGCGACCGCGGTCATCGACTGAAGCTCACTGACCGCGGGCGGCGCGCCAGAGGGGGCTGTCGACGTAGTGGTTGTCGTACTGCTTCGAGGACGCGGCGATCTCCGAGGGGTCGGCTTCGCCGCGGGCGACCCGGCCGAGGAGCCGGTAGTAGTCGAAGCGGGCCATGCCGGGCGTGAAGGTCACCAGGACGTCGGCGTCCGAGCCGGCGGCGGGCCCGAAGGCGTGCGGCACCTGGGGCGGCACGGCGAGGAAGTCGCCCTTCTCCAGCGTGTGCAGGGTTTCGTCGACGAGCACCTGGAGCTTCCCCTCGAGCACGAAGAAGAACTCGGTCGCGCGGGTGTGGAAGTGGGCCGGGGTACCGAAGACACCGTCCTTCAGGGTCGCGCGGTTCGCGGTGAAGCCCCCGTCGGTGGTGTCCGAGTCGGCCAGCAGGGTGATGTCGCTGCCCGGCGCGTCGCTGACGATCTCGGCGTCGGCGGCCCGGAGGAGGATGGGGTCGAACATGGTGGCGTCTCCTTGGTTTTCCGTGTTCAGCGGGCTCGCTGACAGGACCCAGCTTCTCCCGGGGAACCCGCCTTGATCAACACGGGAAACGGCACCGATCGATAACCTGTGGATTATCGATCGGTGCGGAACTCACCAGGCCAGCGCGGACTGGTGTGCCGGGACGGCCGCCGCCAGGTCGGCCGAGAACAACCGCATCAGCGGTGGCAACCGGTAGGTGTCCTCTTCGCCCCATTCGGCGAGGCCCAGGTCGACCAGGCGATCCAGCGCGGCTTCGGCTTTCAAGGGGCAGACGCCGAGGGCTGCGGCGGCCCGGTCCGTGCGGCACACTTCGAAACCCGGCCTGCCCAGCAGCCGGAACGCGGACGCCGCCAGCGGATCCTTGCCCGCTGCGATCGGCTGGAACGCCGACAGGTACAGCGCACGCAACGATTCCCCGCCGAACCCCAGTTCGTCCAGCCGGCTCTCCTCCGGTGCGAGCCGGTGCCCCAACCAGGACAACGGCCGTGTCGGCCGGTTGGCCAGTATCGTGCCCGCGATCCTCAACGCGGCCGGGATCCCGTGGCAGTGCCGGACGATCTCGGCTGCCGCGCGGGGGTCCGCGTCCACTCTGGACCTGCCCGCGACCCTGGCGAGGATGTCGAGGCCATCCTCATCGGACAGACGGCCGAGTGCGACGTGCTCCGCGCCGTCCAGCATCAGCGGTGAGCGGCTGGTGATCAGTACCGCGCACGATCCCGTCGCCGGGATGAGCGCGCGCAGCGCCGCGGACTCGGTCGCACCGTCGAGCACCAGGAGCACCGCCCGATGGGAGAGACGCGAACGCAGCACGGCGGCGGCCTCGTCCGGTGTCCACGGGATGTCGGACGCCGGGACGCCGAGATGCCGCAGCAACCGGGGAGGTACCCGGGAAGCCGGACCGTCGACGCTGAGGTCGACGTACAACTGTCCACCCGGGAACCGGGCACCGACCCGGTGTGCCACCTCCAGCACCAGCGCGCTCTTGCCGATCCCGCAGGGACCGTGGACCACGGCGACCTTCGGCCAGGACCGCTCCGGCCCGATGAGCAACGAGGCCAGGTTTGCGGCGTCGCCCGCCCGGCCGCCGAAAGTTTGACATCGCACCGGAAGCTCCTGTGGCACAAGAAATTTCGGTGCCGGATCGCCGACAGCGGTGACCGGTGCGGGGGAGACCGTGGCCAGCCCCGGATCCCGGTCCAGCATCGCCCGGTGCAGTTTCGCCAGCTCCGGTGACGGCTCCAGGCCGAGCCGGTCGGCGAGCACGCGACGGCAGTCCGTGTAGACGGCGAGCGCCCCGGCGGGATCACCGGATCGATACAGGGCGGTCATCAGATGCGCCCAAGGCCGCTCTCGCAACGGATGTTCGGCGACGAACTCGCGCAGCGGCGCGATCACCTCCCGGTGTTCGCCGAGACGCAGCCGGGCGTCGAGATGGTCCTCCGCGACCGATAGCCGCAGTTCCTCCACCGGTGCGATCGAACCGGCGAGCGCGTCGTTGTCTGAGAGATCTTCCAACACCGCGCCACGGCAGGCGGAAAGTGCTTCACCGAGATGACGGACGGCGGCGGCGTGGTCACCACGCGCGAGCGCCGCCCGGCCGGCCCCGGCCCGTTCGGCGAACACGTGAAGATCCAATTCTCCTTGGCGCAACAGGATTTCGTAACCCGACGCGCGACCGGAGATGCGTTCCCCCGGTAAGACCCCTCGGAGCCGGTTCGCGTAGGTGCGCAGGTTGGCGACCGCCGAAAGCGGCGGCTCGTCTCCCCACAACGTCCGGATCAGCCTGCGAATCGGGACTGTTCGGCCCGGATGCAGCAGCAATACGGCCAGAAGATTGCGCTGTTTGGCCGAACCCAGCGCGATCGTCCCGCCTTCGGTGTGTACCTCGAGCCTCCCCAGAACCCTGAACTCGATCGATGACACTCACACCTCTCCCGAGAGTTGGAGACAGAAACGTGAGACCCCTCAAGGCAGTTCTATCACCCTCGACTTTGCCGGACGTTCACTTCGCGTCGGGTGCACAACCGATACACGCGGGCGTGTATCGGCGCTATCCACGTTCGTGTACCGGCCTTTCCTACGTTGGGCGCTGCCGACGCCGTCCGGCTCGGAGGAAGTGAGGAGCGCGGAACATGCGCAAAACATTGGGAACCTTCAGCGACAAGCTGCTGAGCGTGTTCGTGGCCAAGGCCGACGTGGGCGCGGGCTGCCCGCCGGACCCGTACTACAAGCACTGCTACTGCCGCGAGCGCAGCGACTTCCGTCGCAATTGCTCGACGAACGGTGCCTGCAAGGAATACTGCGGGCCCTGTTACGCCTTCCGGATCTGCGGAGGCTGATCGACACCCGTGGCGGCGGCGGGCGTGCGAACGCCGGCCGCCGTCCACGGCGCCCTGTCCGTCCCTCTTCCTCCACTGGAGAACACCATGGCCATCCTGACCGCCGCCGTCGTGCTCGTCGGACTCCTTTGTGTGCTGGACCTGCTACTCAGCTTCGGCATCATCAGGAGGCTGCGCGAGCAGAACGAGACCTTGAAGAACGTGCAACAGCAGCGGGCCCCCCTCGACCCGGAAATCGCGCTGCCCGCGGGTGCCACCATCGGCACCTTCACCGCCGCCACGGTGAGCGGGGCCGATCTGTCCAATGCGGACATCGACGGCACCCGCGCCCTCGTCGGCTTCTTCGCACCGGCGTGTGAGCCCTGCAAGGAGCGGATGCCCCAGTTCATCGAGTACGCCACCCGTTTCGAAGGCAAGGTGCTGGCGATCGCCTCCGGGAGCGAAGCGGAGACGGCGGACATGGTCGTCCGTCTCGGCGAGGTCGCCGAGGTGATCCGCGAGGCCGACGGCGGTGTCGTGCACCAGGCCTTCGGTGCCTCCGGGTATCCCGCGCTGTGCCTGGTCGACGGCGACCGGACCGTATTGGCCAGCGGGTGGGAGATGTCGGCACTGCCGGTGCCGGCCGCACGGTGAACACCTCCCTCGGCGCCCGCCGGGTCCTGAGCCTGCTGACGGCGGCGATCCGTCTCACCCGGCGGGCCGCCCCGGTGGGCACACCGCTGTATGTGGGGCTGTCGCTGCTCGGCGGTGTCGTGCCGATCGCGACCGCGTGGAGCACCAAGGTCCTGCTCGACGGGCTGGCGGCGGGCGAGGTCTGGCAGGCGCTGCTCCCGTGGGCGGTCGCGCTGGCGGTCGCCGGGTTGCTGGCGGGACTCCTCCCGGTCGCGACCGAGTACCTGAAGCAGCGGCTGGACCGCTTGGTCGCCGTCGTGACGATGGACCGGCTCTACCGCGCCATGGGGAGGCTCGCCGGGATCGCGAGGATGGAGGACCCGCGCTTCCGCGACAAACTCCGTCTAGCCCAGCAGACCGGCCGCAGCGGGCCCGGTCAGCTCGTCGACGACGGTCTCGGCTCGCTCCAGTCGGTGATCACGCTGGCCGGATTCCTCGGGACCCTGCTCGTGATCAATCCGGGGATGGCGGTGATCGTAGTGGCCGCGGCCGTGCCCGCGCTGCTCGCGCATCTGCGGCTGAGCCGGGCGCGGGCGCGGGTGATGTGGTCGATCGCGCCCACCGAACGACGTGAAGTGTTCTACGCCGACCTGCTGGCGAGCCTGGACGCCGCGAAGGAACTGCGACTGCTGGGACTCGGCGACCTCTTCCGGCGGCGGATGCTCGTCGAGCTCACCGCCGCGCACGCCGTCGTCGAAGGGCAGGACCGCCGCGACGCGCGGATGCAGGGCCTGCTGGCCGGGCTGACCGCGGCGGTCTCGGCCGGTGGCCTGATCTGGGCGGTGTGGCTGGCCGCCACCGGCAAGCTCTCGCTCGGTGACATCGCCATCTTCGTGGCGTCGGTCGGCGGGGTGCAGTCCGCGTTGCAGAGCCTGGTTTCCCGGCTGGCTTCGGCGCATCACTCGACACTGCTGTTCGACCACTACGAGGAGATCGAGTCGCAGGGCCCGGACCTCGCGGTCCCGGCCGAACCCCGGCGGCTACCGGGGCTGCGTGCGGGTATCGAGTTGCGCGACGTCTGGTTCCGCTACGCCGAAGACCAGCCGTGGGTGCTGCGCGGGGTGAACCTGACCATCCCGCACGGGCGGTCGCTGGCGCTGGTCGGGCTGAACGGCGCCGGGAAGTCGACGATGGTCAAGCTGCTGTGCCGGTTCTACGACCCGGAGCGCGGCGCGATCCTCTGGGACGGCGTGGATCTGCGGGACGTCCCGGTCGAGGACCTGCGCGCGCGGATCGGCGCGGTCTTCCAGGACTACATGTGTTACGACCTCACCGCCGCGGAGAACATCGGTCTCGGTGACGTGTCCTATCTGGAGGATCGCGAGCGCGTCGCCGCGGCGGCGGAACGCGCGGGAGCCCACGACATCGTCGCCGGGTTGCCGCGCGGTTACGACACCTTGCTGTCCAGGATGTTCTTCGACGAAGCGGATCGCGAGGACCCGGAGACCGGAGTCCTGCTCTCGGGCGGACAGTGGCAGCGGCTCGCGCTGGCGCGGGCGTTCCTGCGGGACCGGCGGGATCTCATGATCCTGGACGAACCGAGTTCGGGTCTCGACGCGGAGGCCGAGCACGAAGTGCACAGCAGTCTTCGGCGGCATCGCGAAGGCGCGACCAGTGTGCTGATCTCGCACCGCCTCGGCGCGGTCCGGGACGCGGCCGTGATCGCGGTCCTCGCCGAGGGCCGGGTCGCGGAACTCGGCTCGCACGACGAACTGATCGCTTCGGGCGGGGAATACGCGCGGTTGTTCCGCCTGCAGGCTTCGGGCTACGACGAGGTGGTGTCCCAGTGACGTATGTGGTGCTCGCGGCGGCTGTGGTGGTCGTCGCCGTCGTCGGATGGCTGGTGACGCTGCGCCGACGGCTGATCGTGGTGACCGTACGCGGGGTGAGCATGGAGCCCACCTATTTTTCCGGTGACCGGCTGCTGGTGCGGCGGTCCCGGCTGGAGCGGGTGCGGACCGGGCAGGTCGTCGTCGTGCAGGGCGGGCCCGGCAAACCCGGTGATCCCACCGCCGGACGACTGGTGAAACGCGCGGTCGCGGTGCCGGGCGACCCGGTGCCGTCGCGGATCCCGGTTCCCGGCACGGTCGTCCCGGCGGGAAGTCTGCTGGTGCTCGGGGACAACCCCGCGCGCAGCAACGATTCCCGGCGGCTCGGCTACATCCCGGAGGACGCGCTGATCGGCGTCGTGCTCCGCCCGATCGGTCAGAGGTGAGTCATGACGTACGTCGCCGTGTCCGCGATGGTCCTTTGTGGACTCGTTCTGCTGGTGTCCGCGGTCAGCAAGGTGCGGGGTAGAGCCGCCTACGCGGAGTTCGTGGCGTCGGTGCCCGCGTTCGGGATCCCGGCGCGCTGGACGCGGCCGTTCGCCGGGATGACCCTGGCGGCGGAGTTCGTGATCGCGGCTTCGCTGCTGCCTGCCGCCGCTCTGCCGGCGACCGGCGCGGGCCGCTGGCTCGCACTGGCGGGGCTGGTGCTCGCGGCCGGGCTGTTCGGGGTGCTGACCGTGGCGGTGTGGCGGGCGGTGGCGCGCCGGACCGGTGCGGTGTGCCGCTGTTTCGGTCCGGCGCGCACGGTGCTCGCACACCGGCACGTGGTGCGCAACGCGCTCCTGCTGCTGGTCGCGCTGGCCGGTGCCGTCGCGGTGTCCGGGGCGGACGGCGCGGATCCGGCGGCCGTTGGCCTCGCCGCCGCCGTGGGTGCGGTGGGCGCGGTGGCGGTCGTGCGGTTCGACGATCTGGCGGAGTTGTTCGCGGGGCCGGTGCGGCACACCTAAGCGGCGAAGACCTGTGAGTCGTCGGCGAAGGCCTTGAACTCCAGCGCGTTGCCCGCCGGATCCAGCAGGAACATCGTCCACTGTTCGCCGGTCCGGCCCTCGAACCGGACATAGGGTTCGATGACGAACTGGGTGCCCGCGGCGCGCAGCTGGTCCGCCAGCTTCCGGAACTCCGGCACGGTGAGGATCAGGCCGAAGTGGGGGACGGGCACGTCATGGCCGTCGACGGGGTTGTGGCTCCGCTGCGGCCGTTCCGGGGCGAGATGCGTGACGAACTGGTGGCCGTGGAGGTTCCAGTCGATCCAGGAGCTGGAGCTGCGGCCCTGTTCGAGGCCGAGGACTTCGCCGTAGAAGGTGCGCGCGGCGGCCAGATCGTCGACGGGCATGGCCAGGTGGAAACGCGGGATGGGGGAGTCGAGGACAGTCATGTCCGAATGTTAACATTAAGACAAAGTGGTGGGTCGCTACGATCGAGCCTTTCCGAGGGAGGATGACGATGAGCGAACCCGGCCGGGTGGTGCCCGCCCGTCGTCGAGGACTGGCCGACGAGGTCGCCGACCGGGTCAGGGACGCCATTTTCGGTGGCGCGTACCGGCCGGGCGCCCAGCTGCGTGAGGTGGAGCTTTCGGAGGCGCTGGGCGTCAGCCGCGGCCCGGTGCGCGAAGCGTTGCTCAAGCTGGAGCGCGAGGGCCTGGTCCGCAGCGAATGGCACCGCGGCGCGATCGTCACGACGCTGTCCGATGTGGACGTCGCCGAGCTGGACAGTCTCCGTTCGGCGCTGGAACAACTCGCCGTCCGCTTGGTGGTCGCTTCCGCTTCGGACGCGGACCTGGCCTCGATCGACGCGGTCGTCGAGAGGATGGACCGGGCGCGCGACGAGCACGAGATGGTGCGCTGTGACATCGACTTCCACGACGCGGTCTACGCGGCTTCCGGGCACCGGCGGCTCGTCGAGGCTTGGCAGGCCATCCGGTCGCAGGTGCACTTGTTCCTGTTGACCCGGATCGGCGTGAACTCCGAGGGCTACCTCGCGAGCGTCCCGGCGGAGCACCGGCGGCTGGCGTCGGCTCTTCGTGCCCGAGACGGGGAAAAGGCCCTGGAACTGTTCGCCGCGCATCGCGGGCAGGCACTGGACGTGCTCACCGGGAAATGAAGTCATGGCGCGGGGTGGCCCGCGTCTGCGATGATCGCCCGCGAGAAGCGGGCTGACCCGGTACTCGCTCACGTGAGATCACTCGGCACGATTTGGCCGCTCGGGGCTTGACGGCAAGGTGGACCAAGGCTTAACTCAAGCTCTGAAATAAGAGTCCACGCCTCCCACTACCTCCTGCTGGCACACGGCCTCGGCGTGCAGGCGATCAGCGCGAACGCCGCCGAGCCCGCCGACATCGGCCTGGTGGTCAACCTCAGCGGCATCGAGCCCGCGTCGGACTCCATCGAGGACGTCGAGGCGGCGGCCCGGATGGACGGGCACGTCAACTGCTGGTGGCTCGACCCGTCGAACGGCCGCGGCTATCCGGCGGACATGATCGGGGGTCTACGGCGTCGAGCCGCCCGTGGTCGGGGACGACCTCGGGGTGATCTCGGCTCCGGTCGGCTACCACGGGCTGAACTACTACTTCCGCCCGTCGTCGAGGACGCCCCGAACGGTCCCGTGCCGCGCGCCCGGCAGGTGCCGGTCGAGGGGGCCGCCACCACCGCGATGGGCTGGAGATCCACGGGGAGGGGCTGGCGGACCTGATCCACCGGCTCGCCAACGAGTACGGCGCCCGGGCCATCTACGTCACCGAAAGCGGCGCCGCCTTCGACGACAAGGTCGCGCAGGACGGCTCGATCGATGACACCGACCGCATCGCCTACCTGGAAGAACACCTGAGCGCGGTGGCCGGGGCCGCCGAAGCCGGCGCTCCGGTGAAGGGATACTTCGCCTGGTCGCTGCTCGACAACTTCGAGTGGGACAGCGGGCTGAGCAAGCGGTTCGGGCTCGTCCGGGTCGACTACGACACCTAGCTCCGCACGGTCAAGGCGAGTGGCCACCGGTACGCCGAGATCATCGCGGAGCACCACGGCCGCAGGGGCTCGTGAGTGGTAAGGACGGGCGTCTGCCTGCCCGCCGGCTTCGAGCCACGCTCAGATACGTCGGGGCGGGCCAGGTGTCGCGAAAGCCACTTTCGCGACGTCTGATGTCCCGAAAGTGGCTTTCGCGACACAGCAGGCACTCTTGGTCCTGACCGCCCCAAGCCGTTCGTGCGGGCGGATGGATCCGACGGCGCGGATTCGTCGCCCGCTACGAACGGACGTCCCGTGAAACCTCCTAGGGTCGCCATGAACGAGGCGATCTAGGAGGCGAAGCATGCGGACACTCTTGCGTGGCGGCCGTGTCATCGATCCGGCGACAGGGTTCGACGGCACGGCCGACGTGCTGGTATCCGGTGGGAAGGTGACCGCGGTGGGGGAGGGGCTGCCCGCGCGGCCCGGCGACACGGAGATCGACGTCTCCGGGCTCGTCGTCGGACCGGGTTTCATCGATCTGCACAGTCACGTGCACACCATCGCGGGCCAGCGGCTGCAGGCGATGGACGGCGTCACCACCGCGCTCGATCTCGAAGCCGGGCTGATGCCGATCGAGCGTGCGTACGCCGAGGCCGCCGCGGCCGGACGTCCGCTGCACTACGGATTTTCCGCATCGTGGGGTTCCGCCAGGGCACAGGTGCTCGCCGGGATCGAGCCCGACGCCAACATCGACAGCGGTCTCGCGGTGCTCGGGAACCCTGCCTGGCAAAGGTCTTCGTCGCCCGTCGAACTGAAGGCGTGGCTGTCCCTTGTGGAGGGTGAGCTGGCCGCGGGCGCGCTCGGCGTCGGTGTGCTGCTCGGTTACGCGCCTCTGACGGACCCCGGTGAGTTCGTGGCTCTCGCCCGGCTCGCCAAGGAAGCCGGGGCACCGACCTACACGCACGTCCGGGAACTGGTCGAAGTGGACCCCGCGACGCCCGTCGACGGCTCTGAGGAGATCGCGATCGTCGCGGCCGAGACCGGCGCCGCGATGCACCACTGCCATGTGAACAGCACGTCCGGGCACCAGATCGATCGGGTGCTCGCCGCGCTGGAGACGAGCCGTTCGGCCGGGTCGAGGGTGACCGTGGAGGCCTATCCGTACGGCGCGGGCAGCACGGGAATCGGCGCTGCCTTCCTGTCGCCCGAGCGACTGAAGATGAAGGGACTCTCGCCGTCCAGCGTGATCATGCTGGAGTCGGGTGAGCGGATCGCCGACGAGGGACGCCTGCTACAGGTGCGTGCCGAGGAAC
This sequence comes from Amycolatopsis sp. cmx-11-32, assembly GCF_047608695.1. Taxonomy (NCBI): domain Bacteria; kingdom Bacillati; phylum Actinomycetota; class Actinomycetes; order Pseudonocardiales; family Pseudonocardiaceae; genus Amycolatopsis; species Amycolatopsis sp. cmx-11-32. The sequence continues at coordinate 304,411 of NZ_JADNQN010000007.1, forward strand.
CGGGTGCGCCGTGCATTCTGGAGTTCCTCGACGAGGGCAACCCCCGCGATCTCGAACTGCTGCGTCAGGCGCTCGTGTTCCCCGACGCCATCGTCGCCAGCGACGCCCTGCCCGTGTACTGGAAGGACGGCACCAGCGAGAGCACCGAATGGCCGCTGCCGCCCGGTGGTGCGACGCATCCGCGTACGGCCGGGACGTACGCCAAGACATTGCGCCTCATGGTGCGGGAAAGCAAGGCGTGGACCTGGCTGGAGGCGTTCCGGCGCTGCTCCTACTTGCCCGCGCGCGTCCTCGACGAGGTCGCCCCTGCCGCGCGGGCCAAGGGCAGGCTCGAGGTCGGAGCCGACGCCGACATCGTCGTGATCGACCCCAACGTCATCACCGACGCGGCGACCTACTTCGACCCGATCAGGCCATCCGTCGGCGTCCGGCACCTGTTCGTTTCGGGCGTTGCGGTGGTCACCGACGGAAACCTGCGCACCGACGCCTTCCCCGGCGAGCCGCTGCGGGGTGAGCCGCGATGAGCGAACTGCTCGAAGACATCGAGACCCTGATCCGGTGTGAGTCCCCGTCTTCGGATCACGACGCCGTCGCTCGCAGCGCCGAGGTGGTCGCGAGCGTCGGCCGGAGACTGCTCGGCGTGGAACCGGAGCGGATCGTCGTAGCCGGCGTCACCCATCTGCGCTGGCGGTTCGGCGACGGACCCTCTCGTGTGCTGCTCCTGGGTCACCACGACACGGTGTGGCCCCACGGTTCACTGGAGACTCACCCGTTCACCGTGCGGGAAGGTGTGTTGCGCGGCCCTGGCTGCTTCGACATGAAGGCAGGGGTCGTGATGGCGCTTCACGCCGCCGCAACGGTTCCCGACCGTGCCGGACTGTCCATTTTGGTCACTGGCGACGAAGAGATCGGCTCGCCGTCTTCCCGCGCCCTGATCGAAGAGACGGCGGCGGGCTGCGACGCGGCGTTCGTGCTGGAGGCCTCGGCAGACGGCGGCGCGCTGAAATGCCGCCGCAAAGGTGTCTCCCAGTATCGGATCGAGGTCATCGGCCGCGCCTCGCACGCCGGGCTCGAACCGGAGAAGGGGATCAACGCGGGGATCGAGATCGCGCACCAGGTCATCGCGGCCGCCGCGATCGCCGATCCGGAAGCCGGTACGAGCGTGACACCGACGGTCGTCTCGGCGGGAACGACGGTGAACACCGTCCCGGCGGCCGCGAGCGTGGCTGTCGACGTCCGCGTGTGGAACGAGGCCGAGCAACTGCGGGTCGACCGGGCCATGCGGGATCTCCGGCCGGTACTGGACGGTGCGGAGGTCCGCGTCACCGGTGGGATCAACCGGCCGCCACTGGAAGAAGGCTCCTCGGCGGACTTGTTCGCGCTGGCTCGGGAATTGGCGGGCGAACTCGGCCTCGGTGAACTGATCTCCGCGTCGGTCGGCGGTGCCTCGGACGGCAACTACACCGCGGGAATGGGTATTCCCACCCTCGACGGCCTCGGTGCCGTCGGCGGCGGGGCACACGCGGATCACGAACACGTCGTCGTCGCGGAATTGCCGCGTCGCACCGCGTTGCTGGCCGCGCTCGTGGAAAACGTCCTCGCGAAGCGGGGTCCGTCCGGCGCGACGAATCCCGCCGGCGAATCTGGTACGGCACGACAGTGACTCGGCCGCCGAGCCGGGAAAGGATTGTCCCGTGACGAATCTCGCGACGAACACGGAGAGCCTGGCTTCCCAGGAGGTGCGTGACGAAGCCGTCGCCGCCGCGCGGGCCGCGGCCGTGGCTTCGGGCGTCGAAATCCGCGAACTCACCGAAATCGCCGATCTGGCAGCGGTGGTCGGCCTGTTCGAGTCGATCTGGAAGTTCGCGCCCGGCGCCCGGCCGGTGAGCACGGAACTGCTCCGGGCGATGTCCACGGCCGGGAACTACGTCGCGGGGGCGTTCGATCACGGCGAACTCCTGGGTGCCTGCTTCGGTTTCTTCGGCAACCCGGGAAAGGCGAGCCTGCACAGCCACATCGCCGGGGTCGCCGACGCCGGCGCGGGCCGGGGGATCGGTGCCGCGCTCAAACTGCACCAGCGCGGCTGGGCGCTGCTCCAGGACGTCTCGCTGATCACCTGGACCTTCGACCCGCTGGTGCGGCGCAACGCCTACTTCAACCTGGGGAAGCTCGGCGCGCGGCCCATCGGTTACCTGCCCGACTTCTACGGTCCGATGGAGGACGGCATCAACGGCTCTGGCGACACCGACCGGCTGATGATCGGCTGGGACCTGACGAGCCCGGACGTCCGCGCCGCCGCCGCTGGTGAACCGGTCCTGATCGACGCGGGAGCGCTGAACGCGGCGAAGGCACTTTCGGTCGACTCCGACGGCGGTCCGGTCATCGGGTCCGCCGACACACCTACCGTGCTCGTCGCCGTCCCTCCGGACGTCGAACGGTTACGCCGCACCGATCCCGGTCGCGGCAACGCGTGGCGTGTCGCCCTGCGCGAAGTCCTCGGCGGACTGATGGCGGACAACGCCAAGGTCGCCGGTTTCGATCGTGCCGGCTGGTACGTGATCTCGAAGGAGCAGTCGTGAAACTCAGCGGTGTGGAACTGCGCCGGGTCCGGATGCCGCTCGTGGCCCCGTTCCGGACGTCGTTCGGGACGCAGGCGGAACGGGAGCTGCTGCTCGTCCGCGCGGTGACCCCGGCGGGCGAGGGCTGGGGCGAATGCGTCGCGATGGAGGCGCCGCTCTACTCGTCGGAGTACAACGACGCAGCCGAGCACGTATTGCGGAACCATCTGATCCCGGCGCTGCTGGCCGCCGGCGACGTGACCGCGTACAAGGTGACGCCGCTGCTGGCGAAGTTCAAGGGCCACCGGATGGCGAAGGCCGCGCTGGAGATGGCGGTCCTCGACGCCGAACTCCGCGCGCACGAACGGTCCTTCGCGGCGGAACTCGGGTCCACTCGTGACTCCGTCGCCTGCGGGGTCTCGGTCGGGATCATGGACTCGATCCCGCAGTTGCTCGACGTCGTCGGTGGCTACCTCGACGAGGGCTACGTCCGCATCAAGCTGAAGATCGAACCAGGCTGGGACGTCGAACCCGTGCGTCGGGTGCGGGAACGCTTCGGTGGCGACGTGCTGCTGCAGGTCGACGCGAACACCGCGTACACCCTCGGTGACGCGCCGCTGCTGGCCAGGCTCGACCCGTTCGAACTCCTGCTGATCGAGCAGCCGCTCGAAGAGGAGGACGTCCTCGGCCACGCCGAACTGGCCAAGCGGATCCGGACGCCGATCTGCCTCGACGAGTCGATCGTGTCCGCCAGGGCCGCCGCCGACGCGATCAAGCTCGGTGCCTGCCAGATCGTCAACATCAAACCGGGCAGGGTGGGCGGCTACCTCGAAGCCCGCCGCGTGCACGACGTCTGCGCGGCGCACGGGGTCGCGGTGTGGTGCGGCGGGATGATCGAGACCGGTCTCGGCCGGGCGGCGAACGTCGCGCTCGCGTCGCTGCCCGGGTTCACGCTCCCGGGTGACACGTCGGCGTCCGGCCGGTTCTACCGCACGGACATCACCGAACCGTTCGTGCTGGAGTCCGGACATCTCCCGGTGCCGACCGGGCCCGGTCTGGGCGTCACGCCGATCCCGCATCTGCTGGACGAGGTCACTACGGCGAAAGCGTGGATCGCTTCGTAGCGCGCTACGAATTCCGGGGTTAGATTTGGTCGGATCGGACCATTCGGTTCGGTGAGGCCGGGTTTAACTTCGGGGGGTGCTGACACCGGTGCCCAGCAAGCCACAGATGAGTTTGGGGCGCGTCCTCGAGGACCTCGGGGGCGTGCTCCTGGAGCCGGTCGCGGTCGGCCGGACCACCCGCAAGCAGCTCGGCGGGGTGGTCATCCACGATCGGCACGACGAGTCGGAATTTCCCGCCTCCGCCGTCGTGCTCGGCGTCGGGGTACGGGAGCCCGACGAGATCGTCCGCCTCTTGCACGACGTGGGTGCGAGCGGCGCGGCGGCGCTCGTCGTCCGGTCTCCCGTCACCTCGACGCCGGAACTCAGGCGCGCCGTGGACTCGTCCGGGGTCGCCCTGCTCGGGCTCGCACGCGGCGCCTCCTGGGCCCAGCTCGCCGCCATGCTCAGGACGGTGCTCGCCGAGGGAGACGTCGGAGAGGTCTCACCGCAGACCCTCGGGGGAATGCCGTCCGGTGACCTCTTCGCACTGGCCAACGCGGTGGCGGCGCTGCTGGACGCGCCGGTGACCATTGAGGACCGCAGCAACCGGATTCTCGCGTTCTCCGGGCGCCAGGACGAAGCGGATCCTTCCCGGGTCGAGACCATCCTCGGCCGTCAGGTGCCGGAGCGGTTCGCCCGCGGCCTGGAACGGGACGGCGTCTTCGAGAGGCTGTACCGCGACCACACGCCTGTCTATGTCGATCCGCAGCGCTACGACGACAACGAGATCGCGATCCCGCGCGTGGCGCTCGCCGTCCGCGCCGGCGACGAAGTGCTCGGTTCGATCTGGGCGGTGGTCCGTGAACCGCTCAGCGAGGAGCGGACCCAGGCGTTCATCGACGCCGCCAAGCTGGTCGCGTTGCATATGCTCCGGCTGCGCGCGGGCGCCGACGTCGAACGGCGGCTGCGGGCGGACCTGGTGAGCACGGCGCTCGAAGGCGGTACCGGGGCACCGGAGGCCATCGCCCGGCTCGGCCTGCTCGGCCAGCCGTCGATCGTGCTCGCCATGGGCCTGCTCGGCGCGCCCGCCCCGGACGACGATCTCCGCCTGGTCGCGGAACGCCAGCGGGTCGCCGACGCGCTGGCCATGCACCTCAGTGCCGTCCAGCCGCGTTCGGCCGTCGCTCTGGTGGGCGACGTCGCCTACGGCATCGTCCCGATGCCTGGCAGTCACACCGACTGCCAGGAGCGCTCGGTGCGGGTCGCGTCGACCTTCCTGGAGCGCACCGGGCGCCGGGCGGCGGCCGCGATCGGCATCGGACCGCTCGCACTCGACGGCTCCGGCCTGCGCGCTTCGCGTGACGGCGCCGACCGGGCGTTGCGCGTACTGCTCACCAACGCCCGCGCGAAACGCGTCGCTACCGTGGAAGACGTCCACGTCGACGCGCTCATGCTGGAACTGGCCGATCTCGCCGCGGCCAGAGGGGACGTCGCGACAGGACCTGTCGCGCGGCTTCTCGCCTACGACGCGCAGCATCAATCACAACTGGTGCACACCCTCCGGTGCTGGCTGGACGCCTTCGGTGACATCGGTGCCGCGTCCGCCGCGGCTTACGTCCACCCGAACACCTTCCGCTACCGGTTGCGGCGCCTCGCCGAAGTCGGCGAAATCGACCTCGACGACGCGGGGGAGCGGTTCGCCGCCATGCTGCAACTACGGCTGCTGCCCCGTGACACGCGGACCGGGGCGTCCGCCGAGGAGTCCTGACCAGCGGCTGGTTTGGTCGCTCCGCCCCGAAAGAGCCTCGGATGTTCGTGTGATCGCACGAACTCTGCTCGCCAATCGCTGTTCAGAATGAGTGATCGGCGCCACTGCAGCGCCGTTCTCCTTCTCTCCCAACGTTTCCGCGGAGGTGCCATGACGGCAGTGGTCAAAGAAGACACCTGGACAGCGCGGCGGATCAACCGGACGGCGCTCATCACCATGGTGGTGATGGTCTTCGCCTGGGCGGTCGACTACATCGACCGGTTCTCGATCGGGATGGCGCTGCCGATGATCGGCGCCGAATTCGAGCTCAGCAAGACCGAACAGGGCTGGCTCGTGACCGTGTTCGCGCTGGTCTACATGGTCTGCCAGATCCCGGCGGGTTTCCTCGCCGACAGGTACGGCTCTCGCGGGCCGATGCTGGTGACACTGCTGCTCTGGTCGGCGTTCACCGCGATGACCGGGATGGCGGGCACCTTCGGCATGTTGCTGGTCGTCCGCGGCCTTTTCGGCGTGTGCCAGGGACTTTTCCCGGCAGCCTCGTTCAAGGCGATCGCCGAACGGACCACCCCCGGCAACCGTGCGACGGTGACCGGTGTGATGCTGTCCGCCGGCGGGATCGGCGCGGGGCTGGCGCCGTTGATCGTCGGACCGCTGCTGATGGCGATCGGCTGGCGGCACACGTTCTTCTGGATGGCGGGGATCGGCGCGATCATCGGCGTGATCGTCTGGACGCTCTTGCCGAAAGCGCTTCCCGTGGAGCTGAGCAGTCTTCCGCGTGACGAGGCGGCGGGGCCCGCGGTCTCGCGCAAACAGGTGCTGAAGTCCTTCGTGGTCTGGAAGTTCACCCTGCTGTTCTGCGTCACCAACATGCTGAACTACGGCCTGATCACCTGGGTGCCGAGCTACCTGCTCGAGGCGCGGGGACTGACGCTGAACCAGACCGGCGTACTCGCGGCGATCCCGATGCTGGTCAGCATCGTCACGACCATCCTCGGCGGCTGGCTGTTCGATCGCTACTTCCACGATCACGGCCGCTGGTACCTGAGTTCGATCGCGATGGCGACCGTGGTGCTGCTGATCCTGATGGTGATGGCGGACAGCACGGCGGAGTTCACTCTCTACGAGACGCTCGCCCTCGCGGTCTTCGGCATGGCGACGATGGCCGTCTTCGGCCTGCCGTTGCGCGTGCTGCCCACGGAGGTCACCGGGATCGGCATGGGCGTGATGAACTTCGGCGGCCAGGTGGCGGGCGCGGTCGCCCCGGTGGCGATGGGCTGGCTCGCCGACGCCTTCTCCTACACCGCCGCGTTCGGTTTCCTCATCGGCACCACCTTCCTCGCCGCGGTGATGGCGTTCTGGGTGCCGCAGACCCCCGCGCAGTTCACCTTCCCCGAAGCGAGTCCTAAGTAGACAGAAGCGCGACGGTGGCGTGGTGCTCGCCGTGGGTCGTGAGTGGCGATTCGGGCTTTCGCGACACCCAGATCAGCACCCGGGCGAGCACCTGAGACGCCACCTCGCCTTACCCCTCGTCAGAACGCGAATCGCCCCTCACGACCCACCGCGCCCGAACACGAGACCTTTGCTTTGCCGCTCCCACTCAGACAGGAGTCTCATGCCCACCGCGTCCGAAGTCATCGAAACGATTAACGACCGCGCCGAAGAGGTAGGCGTCCGCGTCCGGCTGCACGCGGCAGAGATCGACGGCACCCGGCGGATCGGCGTCGACGAACACACACCCGTGGTCACGGCGTCGGTCTTCAAGGTCCCGATCGCGCTGGAACTGGCGCGGCAGGCCGCGGACGACGGGCTCGACCTCGGCGAGCGGATCACCGTCCCGCCGGGGCATCCCACGCCGAGCCCGTACGGTCTGGCCACCTTCCGGCACGAGATCACAATGTCCTGGTACGACCTCGCGATCCTGATGATCGGGATCAGCGACAACGTCGCGACCGACCTGGTCCTCACCCGTGTCGGCAAGGAAGCGACGGAGAAAACGTTGCGGCGCCTTGGTTTCGAGCACACCACCGTCCCACAGGACTGCGGAGAGGTGCTCGACAGCATCGGCGAAGACCTCGGAATGTCGTACGAAGACGACGAAAGACTGCTGACGGAGCTCCCGATGGAGCGGATCGCCGGGTTGCGCGCGCTGCAACCGGCGCTTACCTGCGCCACGACCGCCGAGGAGATCACCCGGCTGCTCGGGCTGATCTGGCGTGACGAGGCGGCTTCGCCCACCGCGTGCGCGGACGTCCGGCGCTGGCTGGAACTCCAGGTGTGGCCGCACCGACTGCGGTCGGGGTTCCCGGACGACGGGATCCGCGTCAGCGGCAAGACCGGGACCCTGCCGTCGGTGCGCAACGAGGTCGGCGTGGTCGAGTACCCGGATGGGGGCCGTTACGCGGTAGGGATCTTCACCGACGCCGTCGACGCGCGGTCGCGAGTGCCGGAACGGGACGCGTTCATCGGCTTCGCCGCCGCACGGGCGGTGGAATGGCTCAGGCTTCCCGAGGCCGGGAGCGAATGATTCGTCCGCCCGGATGAATTTTCCCGTCGCTCTCGTCGTTCCGCACGAACCGGTGACGCCCGTCACCGTCCTAGCATTCCGGGAACTGCCGGTCCACCCTTTCCACGGACGAGGATGCCCATGTCGAAACTTTCCGAAATCGATGCCTGGCTCGAACAGAACCTTCCCGCCCTGCTGGCCGAACACCAGGTGCCCGGCGCGGCCGTCGCCGTCTTCGCGAACGGCGAGGTGATCGACCACGCGGCCGGGGTGCTGAACAAGGGGACCGGCGTCGAGTCCACAGTGGATTCCGTCTTCCAGATCGGCTCGATCACCAAGGTGTGGACGACCACCCTCGCGATGCAGCTGGTCGACGAGGGCAGGCTGGATCTCGACAAGCCGGTCCGCGACTACCTTCCGGAGTTCGTCCTCTCCGACGACGACGCGGCGTCGCGGATCACCGTCCGGCAGCTGACCTGTCACACGTCCGGGTTCGAAGGTGACATCTTCACCGACACCGGACAGGGGGACGACTGCGTGGCGAAGCTCGTGGCGACGCTGTCCGACGTCCCCCAGTTGTTCCAGCCGGGGGAGATGTTCTCCTACAACAACGCCGGTTACTGCGTGCTCGGCAGGATCGTCGAGGTCCTGCGCGGGAAGTCCTACGACGACTGCCTTCGCGAGCACCTCTTCGCGCCGCTCGGGCTGACTCACGCCGCCGCCGGACCGTATGACGCCATCCGGTACCGCGCCGCGATCGGCCACGTCCAGCCGACGCCGGACGACGAACCGGTCGCCGCACCCGTCTGGGCGCTGACCCGCTCGAACGTCCCCGCCGGTTCGCATCTCGCGATGCGCCCGCGTGACCTGCTCACCTTCGCGCGCATGCACCTGAACGAAGGCCGCGCGGACGACGGCACCCAGGTGATCGAGCCCGAAACCGCGCGCGCCATGTGGGAGCGCCAGGTGGAACTGCCCTACCTCGGCCTGATGGGCGGGGCGTGGGGACTCGGCTGGATGATCTTCGACTGGGACGGCGGCCCGGTGATCGGCCACGACGGCGGCACCATCGGCCAGTCGGCGTTCCTGCGGGTGGTGCCGGGCAGCAACGTCGCGGTGGCGCTGCTGACCAACGGCGGCAAGCCGCTGCACCTCTACCTGGACATCTTCCGGAAGGTGCTGGGCGACCTGGCTGGTGTCGAAGTCCCGCCGCTGCCCGAACCCGACGCCGCCGAGGCTCCGGCCGACGCGTCCCGGTTCGTGGGTGAGTACTCGTCGCAGGTGGCGGACATCGTCGTCAGCCAGGACGACGAAGGCGCTCTGTGGCTGGAGCGCACGCCGAAGGGGATCTTCGCCGATCTCGGCACTGGACCGGAGAAAAGCAGGCTGCTCGGCTACAAAGGCGACACCCTGGTCGTCGAGCACGATGGACTGGGCTTGCACATGCCGCACGCGTTCGTCGGTGACGACGGCGACGGGCGCGCGCTGTACGTCCATACCGGACGCGCCGACCGGCGGGTGAGCCGGTGACGGCGATCGCCGAGGAGATCGAAGCGGTCTTCGCAAAGGCAGGCGCACGCGGTTTCGTACACGCCCGCGAGGTCGGCGTACCCGACGGTCCCGAGGTCGGTGTCGGCGCGGACGACCTGGTCGTGCTGGCGTCGGTGTTCAAGATCCCGGTGGCGGTCGCCTTCGCCCGTGAGGTGGCCGCGGGCAGGCTCGACGAGACCGAGCGGACCCGCGTCACCGCGCGCTACCGGATCGGCGGGGTCGGCACCGCCGGTTGCGCCGACGACGTCGAGATGAGCTGGCGGGACCTCGCGCATTTCATGCTGACGATGAGCGACAACGCCGCGACCGACCTGATCTACCACCGGGTCGGACAGGAGGCCGTCGACCAGGTGCCGGCCGATCTCGGACTCACCAGGACACGGCTGATCGGCTGCTGTGAGGACCTGTTCGCGTCCGTCCTCGCCGACCTCGGCGCGAAACCCGGCGACGATCTGGAAGCGGTCTTCGCCGGCGCCAGCGAGGAACAGCTGTGGAAGCTCTCGGTGGTCGACCCGGAACGCACCACGTCGTCGACCCCGCGTGAGATCACCACACTGCTCGACGCGATCTGGACCGACCGCGCGGGCGACCCGGCCGCCTGCGAACGGGTGCGGACGATCATGGCCCAGCAGATCTGGCCGCACCGGATCTCGTCCGGTTTCCCGGCAGGCGTGGCGATCGCGGCCAAGACCGGGACCCTGCCCGCCGTCCGTAACGAAGCGGGGGTGGTGACCCAGGTGGACGGCCGCCGGTACGCCGTCGCGGTGTTCACCCGCGCCGACTCCCTCGCCGACCGCCTGCCCGCGGTCGATTCCGCCATCGGTGAGGCCGCCCGCCTCGCCGTCGAACACCTTCGTGCGCAGACCGCGACCCCGTAGGAGAACCCCATGAAGAAAGCCCGGCTCACCGCCGCTATCGCGAGCGTGGTGGCCTTGACCGTGAGCGCGTGCGGGGGGACGTCGCAATCCGGGGAGGACCGGACCGCGAACCAGAAACTGACCGAAGGCAAGACCTTCACCATGGCGATCGGCACGGATCCGGGAGCGCTCGACCCGGCGATGACCGTGCTGTCGACCGCCCTCGAGATCGGCCGCTTCCTGTACGACAGCCTGATCAACCTCGACGAGACGGGCAAGCCGATCGCGGGTCTCGCCGAGAAGTGGGAGGCCACCACGACCACGGCCACCTTTACCCTGCGGAACGGGATCACCTGCGACGACGGCACTCCGCTGACCGCGAGTGACGTGGTGGCGAACATCGACTTCGTCGGCGATCCCGCCAACAAGTCCCCCATGTCGGGGCTCACGGTCGCGCCGGGAACCAAGGCGACCGCCGACGACGCGGCGCGGACGATCACCCTCGCCAGCGGGGCGCCGGACGCCTTCCTGCTCCGGAACGTGGGCAACCTGCCGATCGTCTGCGGCAAGGGCGTGACCGACCGGGTGACGCTGGCCAAAGGCCGTTACGGCACCGGCATGTTCACCATGACCGAGGCCGTGCCGAACGATCACTACACCCTCACCCGGCGCAAGGACTACGCGTGGGGACCGGGTGACTGGAAGAAGGACCAGCCGGGCCTGCCGGAGAAGGTGACCTTCCGGGTCATCCAGAACATGACGACCGCGGCGAACCTGCTGCTGTCCGGTGAACTCAACGCCGGCCGGATCACCGGTCAGGATCAGCAACGGCTGCGTGCCCAGAAGCTGTACCACGGAGACCAGGTCGTGCCGATGGGCGAGATCTGGTTCAACCAGGCGCCCGGCCGGGCGGGCGGTGACCAGGCCGTCCGCCGCGCGCTGATGCAGGCACTCGATCTGGCGCAGATCGGCAAGGTGCTCACCAGTGGTGCCGGAGCGCCGAGCCAGGGCATGGTCACCACCGAACCCAGGGCCTGTGCCGGCGATTCGGTGAACGGCAAGCTGCCCGCGTTCGACGTCGCCGCTGCCAAGTCCGCTCTCGACGCGGCCGGCTGGGCACCGGGACCGGACGGCGTGCGCGTCAAGGACGGCAAGCGCCTCGCCCTCAACGCCATCTACGGCACTCAACTCGGGCCGACGATGGCGCCGTCCGCCGAACTGATGCAGCAGTCCTGGAAGGCCGTCGGCGCGGAGGTCACACTCAAAGGTGTCGACAGCCCGGGAACCAATCAGGTGCTCTTCACCACCGGCGAGTGGGACATCTCGCTGGCACCAGTCACCTTGCTGCTGCCGAGTCAGGTCGTGCCGTTCGTCTCGGGGCCGAAACCACCCGCCGGCACGAACTTCGCGCACATCGAGAACGAGCGGTACACGACGCAGGCCGTCGAGGCGGCGAAGTTGCCGGGTAATTCGGGCTGCGCGACCTGGCTCGCGGCGGAAACGGCGCTCATCGAGCGGCTCGACGTCGTGCCCTTTGTCAACTCGGTCATCCCGACCTTCGGCAGCAACGCGCGATTCAAGGTCAACTTCGGTTCGATCGAGCCGTCGAGTGTCCGGATGTACAGCTGATGACGGTCGCACTCGCCCCGGCCGGGTTGCGGGGCAGTCCCTGGCTCTCGTTCGCCGTCCGCCGTCTCGGCCGGTTCGCGGTTTCGCTGTGGGTCTTGGTCACCACGGCGTTCCTGATGATCCAGCTGATCCCCGGCGACCCGGTCCGGGCGGCGCTCGGCCTGACCGCGCCGGTGGACCTGGTGAACGCGCGGCGGGAGGCCCTCGGCCTCAACGATCCGCTGTGGCTGCAGTACGTCCACTACCTCGGCGGGCTGTTCACCGGTGACTTCGGGACGTCGATGACGAGTGGGCAGCCGGTCTCCGAGGTGATCGGCGACCGGCTGCCCGCCACCCTGCAACTGGCGTTGCCTGCCTTCGCGGTGGTCATCGTGGTCGCGATCCCCCTGGGCGTCCTGTTCGCCGTGCTGACCCGCGGCGGCAGGCGGCGGGGCAGTGAACTGGCGTTCACCTCGACGAGTGTGCTGCTCGCGGCCATTCCCGAGTTCCTGGTGGCTGTCGCGCTGGTCGCGTTCTTCGCGGTCCAGCTCGGCTGGTTCCCGGTCGCCGGAAGCGACGGCGCGAGTTCGTTCGTGCTCCCGATGATCGCGCTGGCGCTCGGCCCGGCCTCCGTGCTGGCCCGTATCGTGCGGGTGGAGACGCTTTCGGTGCTGAGCAACGACTTCATCCGCACCGCGCGGGCGAAACGGTTGCCCGCACGGCTGGTCTACCTCCGGCACGCGCTGCCGAACGCGCTGACCGCGACGCTGACCATGGGCGGGCTGATGCTGACCGGGATGGTCGCCGGGACGGTGCTGGTGGAGAACGTGTTCGCCTGGCCGGGTCTCGGTTCGACCATCGCGCAGTCGATCCTGCAGAAGGACTATCCGCTGGTGCAGGGGATCGTGCTCATCTACGGCATCGGAGTGCTGCTGGTGAATCTGACGGTGGACGTGCTGCTGGCCGTCCTCGATCCGCGTTCGACGATCCGGGAGACCTGAAATGGTGGTGAATCGGCGCGCGAAATGGGTCGCGGCCCTGCGTACCCCGGTGGGCGCCTTCTCGGCGACCCTGCTGGTCGTGGTGCTCGGGCTCGCGGTGCTGGCCCCGATCCTGTGGCACGACAACGCCTTCGCGATCGAAACCGACGCGATCGGCCAAGGCCCGTCCGCGGCGCATTGGCTGGGGACCGACGAGCTCGGCCGCGACATTCTCTTCCGTGTCCTGGTGGCGACCCGGCTTTCGGTGCTGCTGGCGTTGCTCGCGACGGTGATCGGGGTGGTGACGGGACTCGTCCTCGGCACGCTGCCCTCACTGCTGCCGCGGCCCGCCGCCCGGCTGGTCACGTCGGCGGTGAACATCGCGGTCGCGTTCCCCGGGCTGCTGCTGGTGTTGTTCTTCTCGGTCATCTTCGGCGTCGGTACCCACGGCGCGGTACTGGCGGTCGGCTTCGCGCTGGCACCGGCGTTCGCGCGGCTGGCCCAGACGCTGTCGGCCTCCGTGGCGGGCCAGGACTTCGTGTCCGCCGCGCGGATCTCCGGCGTCGGCCGGATCCGGTTGCTGGTCCGGCACATCCTGCCGAACATCGGCGAGCCGCTGGTGGTGAACGCGACCATCGGCGCGGGCGCCTGCCTGTTGGCGTTCTCCGGGTTGTCGTTCCTCGGGATCGGTGTGCAGGCACCGGAATACGACTGGGGACGGCTGCTCGGCGAAGGGCTCAACGGGATCTACGTCAACCCGGCGGCCGCTCTGGCACCCGGTGTCGCGGTGGTCCTCGCGGGGCTCGCCTTCAACCTGGTGGGGGAGACCGTGGCCGGGGTGATCGGGGTCCGCACCGGGTCGCGGAAACTCGAACCGCGTCCGGTGACTCCAGTGCGAGAGGACGTCGTCGAGGAACGTGACGACGCCGTTCTGGTGGTGGAGAACCTCCAAGTGGCGTTCCCGCGTCCGGCGGGTTGGACCGTCCCGGTGCGCGGGGTGAGCTTCACCGTCCACGCGGGCGAGGCGATCGGCGTCGTCGGTGAGTCGGGCTCGGGGAAGAGCCTGACCGGGCTGGCGGTGTCACGGCTGGTCGAAGCGCCGGCCGTGGTCACCGCGGACCGGCTGGATTTCGCCGGAACACCCTTGCTGACGACTCCGGAACGGGACTTGCGTGGCTTGCTGGGCACGTCGCTGGCCATGGTGTTCCAGGATCCGATGACCTCGTTCAACCCGACCAGGCGGATCGGTCGTCAGCTGGCCGAGGTCGCCGAACAGCACCAGGGTCTTCCGCGCGCCAAGGCGTTCGAGCGGGCCGTGGACCGGTTGCGCGCCGTGCGCATCCCCGCCGCCGAACGGCGGGCGAAGCAGTACCCGCACGAGTTCTCCGGCGGGATGCGGCAACGGGCGATGATCGGCATGGGCCTGATGGGCGACCCTCGGCTGATCATCGCCGACGAACCGACCACGGCTCTGGACGTCACCGTGCAGCGGCAGTTGCTCCGTCTACTGGCTCGGACGCGGACCGAGCGGAACACGGCGATCATCCTGATCAGCCATGACATCGCGGTCGTTTCGCAGACCTGCGAGCGGATGCTGGTCATGTACGCGGGCCGGGTGGTGGAGGACCTGCCGTCGGCGGGGACGCCACGGCATCCCTACACGCGGGCGCTGCTGGCCGCGACGCTCGACCTCGACACCGATCGCGACGCGCCGCTCGCGGTGATCCCCGGCCGTCCGCCGGAACCGGATCGCGTGCCTTCCGGCTGTGCCTTCGCCGACCGGTGTCCCGCCGTGACCGACAAGTGCCGTCTCGAAGACCCGGTGCTGGAGCGCGTGGAAACCGGGCACCGCGTCGCGTGCTGGTATCCGCACGAGACGTCGTTTTCCCGTCCGGTCAAAGAGACCGTGACCGCCGGAGGTGCGGAATGAGCGATCTCGTCTTCGACGCGGTGAGTGTGCGGTACGGCGGGAGACGTGGTCTCACCGCGGTCGACCACGTCGGGCTGACCGTTCCTTCCGGACAGGTCGTCGGGCTCGTCGGTGAGTCGGGCTCGGGGAAATCGACGCTGGCCCGCGCCGCCGTCGGACTCTCACCGGTCAGCGCCGGGCGGGTCCTGCTCGGCGGGGTGGACGTCCGGAAGCTGCCCCGGCGCCGCCCGTTGCAGATGGTGTTCCAGGATCCGTATTCCTCTTTGGACCCCCGGATGAGCATCGGTGAGTCGATCACCGAAGCGATCCCGCGCGGTGTCCTTCCCGGTCGTGGCGCGCGCCGGGACGAGGTCGCCCGGCTCCTGGAACTGGTCAACCTCGACCCGGAGCGCGCCGGTCACCTGCCAGGGCAGCTGTCCGGTGGCCAGCGGCAACGGGTGGCGCTCGCCCGCGCGCTGGCGGGGCGGCCGGAGGTGCTGATCGCGGACGAGATCACCTCCGCGCTCGACGTCTCGGTGCAGGGCGCGGTGCTCAACCTCGTCCGGTCCGTGCAGCGGCGGCTCGGCCTGTCGATGCTGTTCATCTCGCACAACCTCGCCGTCGTGCGCTACCTCAGCGACATCGTCGCCGTGATGTACCTCGGCCGGATCGTCGAGGTCGGCCCGGCCGAGCAGGTGCTCACCGATCCTCAGCATCCGTACACCAAGGACCTGCTCGCCGCGGCACCTTCCGCGCACACCTCGCTGTTGGACACCGGCACGGACGAGGCGACCGCCGACACCGAACCCGCCGACCCGCACCACCCGCCGGCCGGATGCCGCTACCACACCCGCTGTCCGGTCGGCCCGCTCGCGCGCGCCGACCGCGCACTCTGCCTCCAGGCGGATCCGACCGGGGACTCGGCACACCGACGTCACTCGGCGGCCTGCCATTTCAGTGAAACCGAGAGCCACCGGCCCGCGATCTCCCGAGGAGTCACCGCACCATGACCCGACGTCTCGATCTCGACGACCTGTACGAAATCGCCATCCCCAGCCAGCCCGCGCTGTCGCCGGACGGCGGCCGGATCGTCTACGTCCTGCGCACCGCGGACCGCGACGAGGACCGGAACGTGAACACCCTCTGGGAGGTCGGCGCGACCACCGGCGAAGCCCGGCAGCTCACGCGCGGAACCGCCGACCTGGCGCCGAGTTGGGCGCCGGACGGTACGCGGATCGCGTTCCTGCGGGCAGAAGACGGGCCGCCGCAGGTGTGGTTCCTGCCGTCGTCGGGCGGGGAGGCCGAACGGATCACCGAGCTTCCGCTCGGGGCGGGTGCTCCGGTGTGGAGCCCGGACGGCGGCAAGATCGCGTTCTCGGCCGCTGTCGACCTGGCGGGTGGTGAATCCGCGTCGAACGCCCCGGTGGTGGCGGACCGGCTGGACTTCAAGGCCGACGGGGCCGGGCTGATCAAGACCATCCGCAAGCACCTGCACGTCCTCGACGTCGCCACGCGGGAAGTCCGGCAGGTCACTTTCGGCGATTGGCATGCCGCTGATCCCGCCTGGTCGCCCGACGGCACACACCTGGCGTTCTCCGCCGGACGGGACGCCGACGCGGACCTGACTTTCCGTTCCGGTGCCTACGTTCTCGACGTGACCACGAAGACGTCGGAGCCGCGGTTGATCGGCTCCGGCGAAGGCATGGCGGGCCCGGTCGGCTGGACCGCCGACGGCCGCGAACTCCTGGTGACCGGCCGGGTGGACACCGAAGTCGGCCACCTCGGGCTGCTGCGGGTCCCGCTCGACGGCGGTGACCCGGTCGACCTGACGGCTTCCTTGGACCGCAACGTGATGTCCGGCGGCGACGGTTATCCCGGTGCTCTCCCGCACCTGACCGCGGGCGGTGGTTCGGTGCTGTTCGGCGTCCGCGACCGCGGCTGCACCCATCTGTACGAAGTGGACACCGACGGTGGAACGCCGCGTGCGGTCCTCGCGGGCGCCGACCACGTCGTGTCCGGAATGGACATCGCGGGCGGCAAGGTGGCGGTCGTCCTGGCCACGGGCACCTCGTTCGGCGAGATCGCGGTCGTCGACCCGGCGACCGGCGCTGCTGACGTGCGTACCGAGCATGGCGCCTCGGTCGCCGAGATCGAGTTCTTCCGCCACGAGGAACGGGAATTCACCGTCGGCGACGGCACTGTCGTCCACGGCTGGCTGCTCCGCGACCCTGCCCGGACCGGCGCCGCGCCGCTGCTGCTCGACATCCACGGCGGCCCGCACAACGCCTGGAACGGTGCTGCCGACTCGATCCACCTCTACCACCAGCAACTCGCCGCACGAGGCTGGGCGGTACTGCTGCTCAACCCCCGCGGCAGCGACGGCTACGGCGAGGACTTCTTCACTGGCGCTGTCGGCGGGTGGGGCGCCGCCGACTCCCGCGACTTCCTCGAACCGTTGGACCAGTTGGTCGCCGAAGGAATCGCCGACGCGGACCGCCTCGCCGTCGCGGGCTACAGCTACGGCGGGTTCATGACCTGCTACCTGACCAGCCGCGACAATCGCTTCGCCGCCGCTGTCGCCGGTGGCGTGGTCAGCGATCTGACCAGCATGGAGGGCACCTCCGACGCCGGGTACTACCTGGCCGTCAGTGAGCTGGGCAGCCCGTCGTGGGACAAGACCAATGAGCGGTTCTCGCCGTTCGCCCAGGTCGCACAGGTGCGGACACCGACGCTGGTCATCCAGGGCGCGGAAGACGAGCGGTGCCCGGTCGGACAGGCCGAGCAGTGGTTTGGCGCCCTGCGTGCGCGTGGCGTCCCGTCCCGGCTGGTGCTGTACCCCGGTAGCTCGCACCTGTTCATCCTCGACGGCCCGCCTTCGCACCGTCTCGACTTCAACCGGCGTGTGCTGGACTGGGTCGAGCAGTACGCGGCGCCGGCGGACGGGGTGTCGCGAGTGCCGATCGAGGCGGCGCACTGGCGGCGGCGGCTGGCCGAACTGGCGCGCAAGTACCGCGTCCCCGGTGCGGTGCTGGGCATCACGCGGATCGGTGACGGCGAGGAAGTTACCGAGGTACACGTCACCCACGGCGTGCTGAACACGGCGACCGGGGTCGAGGTCACCGAGGATTCGGTGTTCCAGATCGGTTCGGTCTCCAAGGTGTGGACAGCGACCGTGGTGATGCGGCTGGTGGACGAAGGGCTGCTCGATCTGGACGCGCCGATCTCCGACGTCGTCCCCGAACTGCGGCTGGCCGATCCGGACGTCGCCAAGCAGGTGACCATGCGCCACCTGCTGACGCACACCAGCGGGATCGACGGTGACGTCTTCACCGACACCGGGCGGGGCGACGACTGTCTCGAGCGCTACGTCGAGATCCTCGACCAGGCCGCGCAGAACCATCCGCTCGGCGAGACCTTCTCGTACTGCAACTCGGGTTTCGTGCTCATGGGCCGGGTGATCGAGAAGCTCACCGGGCTGAGCTGGGACGCCGCGATGCGGGAGAAGCTGTTCGCCCCGCTCGGCCTCACCCACACCGTGACCCTGCCCGAGGAAGCGCTGATGTTCCGCGCGGCCGTCGGTCACGTCGCAGGCGCGGACGAGGACCCGCGGCCCGCGCCGATCTGGGGGCTGCCGCGGAACATGGGCCCGGCGGGCCTGATCACCGCCACGACGAAGGACGTCCTCGGGTTCGCCCGGCTGCACCTGACCGGCGGCCTCACCCCGGACGGGGAGCGCATCCTGACGACGGCGTCCGCCGCGGCGATGGCCGAGAAGCAGACCGACATCCCCGACAAGCACTCGCTCGGCGACTCCTGGGGACTCGGGTGGATCCGCGACGACTGGAGCGGGCGGCGGGTCATCGGCCACGACGGCAACACGATCGGGCAGTCGGCGTTCCTGCGGCTGCTGCCCGACCAAGGGCTCGCCGTCACGTTGCTCACCAACGGCGGCAACACCCGCGACCTGTACGAGGAGTTGTACCGGGAGATCTTCGCCGAACTCGCCGATGTGGCGATGCCGCGGCCGCTGGAACCACCCGCCGTCCCGGTCACCGTCGACGGCTCACGGCACGTCGGTGTCTACGAACGGGCGGGCGTGCTGATGGAGGTCTTGGCCGGAGGGGACGGGATCCGGCTCCGTCAGACCGCCACGGGTCCGCTGGCCGATCTCATGCCGGAGAAGACGATGGAGTTCGACCTGGTTCCGGTGACCGACTCGCTCTACGTCTGCCGAGAGCCAGGGGCGCGGACGTGGATGCCGGTCACCTTCTACACGTTGCCGACCGGTGAGCCGTACATGCACTACGGCGTGCGCGCGACGCCGAAGGTGTCCTAGATGTCCACCTGCGTCCGGCGGGCGACTGCCGGACGCAGGTGGATTTCAGGATCGGGCGACCTTGTCGATGAGGGTGCGGACGGTGCCGTAGCCGGGCACGCCGCCATTGTGACCGATCACGGTCACGCCGCACGGGACCGTCCGACCAGGTGGTAGCCGCGGGCATGTCCGCCGGGAACACGGATGCGGTCACCGGGCGCCGAACTGTGGTCCATACCCAGTGGAAGGAACATCCGGTCGGTCACTTCGGCTCACGCTTTGCGCCGCGCCAAGTAGCGGATGACCAGCAGCACGATGCAGATGACCGAGACGGCGCCCGCGATCATCCGGTACGGGTAGTCCATGCCCGCGAACTGGCCGATCGAGTTGGCCGCGGCACTGACGAGGAGGACGAGCCAGAGGGAGGCGGTGACCAGTGCGCTGCTCGCGTTTTTGGTGTCGTTCATGGGAAAAACGTTAGGGATCGGAGGGTTGGGAGGCCAGGGGAGTGACCCCCGGTTGTGAGGTGGTGCTGGCGCTACCCGTGGTGACTGGGGATCTTCGCGGACTTCCGCGATCCTGACGGCCGCGATCCGACGCAGGGTGCGGGCTGAGATCGGCGCCGAGTCGGTGGCTGACCCGGCCACTGCGCTCATGGGTCGCCGACCCCGAACCTTTCGCCCAGAGCGACTGAGGCCCGCCGAAGTCCCCGTCTCTCTCCGAAGTTCGAGAACGACGATCCGGCCATGGTGCGGCGACTGGCCGCCGAAATCGCCTACCGGCTCGACTGGAGCGGCACCTGGAAACGGGAAACCGGCAAGCACCAGCTCCTCGCTGCCGGACTCGGCGTGAGAGGCATGATCGATTCCGGCCCACAGCCGCCTGCCCAAGGCCCTCGATGCCAAGGCCCGGGAAGACTTCGGGTTCTTCGTCAGCCCTTGCGGCTCAAGTAAGCCAATACGGCCAGCACCCGCCGATGTCCACTGTCCTCCGGCAACCCCAGCTTCGCGAAGATGTTCCGGATGTGCTTGTGCACGGCACCGTCGCTCACCACCAGAAGCTCCGCGATGGTCGTGTTGTTGTACCCCTCCGCCATCAGCCCGAGCACCTCGCGCTCCCGCGCCGTCAGCGACTCGAGCGGGTCGGTGGCGCGGCGGTGGGCCATCAGCTGCGTGATCACCTCGGGGTCCATGGCGGTCCCGCCCTTGACGACCCGGTCCAGCGCGTCGAGGAACTTCTCGACCTTCCCGACCCGTTCCTTGAGCAGGTATCCGACAGCGCCCTTGCCGTCGGCGAGGAGTTCGGCCGCGTAGCCCGTCTCCACATGGGCGGACAGCACCAGCACCGGCAGTCCGGGGTGCGTTTTCCGTGCCTTCACGGCGGCCCTGAGGCCTTCGTCGGTGTGCGTGGGCGGCAGGCGCACGTCGGTGATCACCGCGTCGGGCCGCTCCTTGGTGACCACGTCGAGGAACTCGTCCACGTTGTCCACGGCCGCGGTGACATCGATGCCCGAGGTGTTCAACAGCAGGACGAGACCTTCGCGCAGCAGCGCGTCGTCCTCGACGATCACGACCCGCATGGCAACTCCACTTTCACTACGGTCGGCCCACCGGCCGGGCTGGTCAACTTCCATGTCCCGTCGAACGCTTCGGCGCGTTTGCGGATCCCGGCGAGCCCGCTGCCCTGGGATTCGTCGGCGCCGCCGTGGCCGTCGTCACGGATTTCGATGCTGAGGGTGTCGGCGGTGCCGTCAAGAGTGACCCAGGCGTGTTCGGCGCCGGAATGTTTGGTGATGTTGGTCAGCATCTCCGCGACGACGAAGTAGGCGGCCGCCTCCACCGCGGCGGGACGACGGCTGCTGCTGAGAACGTCCACAGTGCACGGAACGGGGCAGCGGTCGGCCAAGGCCGTGACGGCGCCGTCGAGACCGCGGTCGGTCAGCAACGGCGGATAGATACTGCGCACCACGGTCCGCAGTTCGGCGAGTGCGCCGGTCGCGGTGTCCTGTGCCTTGCCGAGTAACTCCCGCGCTTTTCGGGGGTCCTTGTCGAAGATCGAGTCGGCGATCCCGAGTTGCAGCACCACCGCGGCGATCCGCGCCTGCGTCCCGTCGTGCAGATCCCGTTCGAGCCTGCGGAGTTCGGCGCCGTGCGCCTCCAACGCGGCGGCGCGGGACGCGGCCAGTTCGACCACGCGGTCGGTCAGGACGACGCCCGCCGCGGGCGCGAGCAGCTTGCGCGCGACGGAAGCCTGCCAGCGGGCCACCCGCGGGAGCAGGAACGTGACCGCGATCATGCCGGCGCCGGTGACCACGCTGAGCGCCGCCAGCGGCCAGGACGTCACCATGAAGCCGAGCGAGCTTTCCACCCCGCCGTCCACCGACGGCCAGACCATCGCCGAGATGATCTGCCGGAGCCCGCCGAGCGGCAGCGCGATGGCGAACGTCCCGATGACGAAACCGGTGACAGCGTGGAAAGCGAGCCAGCCGAGGTCTCGGCGGGAGGCCGGATCCGTCACGGGATTCCCGGAGCGGTACGGCTCGGGGATCGGCTCACCCAGCAGCCGGGCGGCCCGGCGGCGTTCGAAGTTGACCGGCCGCCTGATCAGCTCGAGCGCGATCGGCAAGGCCGGGATCCCGACACCGAACGGGCACATCAACAGCACGAAGATCATGCCCGTGAGCGCGAACCAAGCGACCATGGACGAGGCCGCGCCGATCGCCAGGTACCGGATCGCGGACCAACAGGACCGCAGCCGGGTGATCACCCGGACAGTGTCCCATCCTGACTCCGGCGGTGGCTGTCCGGCCGGACCCTGCGGGACCCACGCGGACGAGCCGACGAGTTCGCGGGGCGCTCATCCGGGTCGTCGCACGCGAGATCCGCAGCAGCCCGGCGTCTGCCGACGAACAAGCGCGACCCGAACATACCGGTTGGGGCACTTTCACGCGTGCGCCGACAGCCATGATCAACAGTTCAGAACCGCGAGAGAACCCACAGGGTGGGGCCTGGGTGGCGTGTTGCACATGCCGTAGCGGCATGTGCTGTCCTTGGAGGCACCACAGCACGGAAGACTCCGTTTGCGATGCACCTTTCCTTCACGTCTCCCCGCCACGTCAAGATCGGCGATGCCGCCGCCTTCGCTGGAACAACTCCACGCGCCATCCGCCACTACCATCAGATCGGTCTGCTTCGGGAGCCTGAGCGCGGCGGGGACGGCCACCGCCGCTACGGCTACGACGACATGATCCGCCTGCTGTGGATCCGCAAGATGGCAGAGGCCGGCATCAGGCTCGACGACACACGGACGAGGAGAAGCTTCGAGATCTACGGCGACGAGGACGAGGAGCACGAACCGCAGATGAGCGCCTTCGAAGCGTTCACCAAGATGCCGTACGACTTCTCTCCCGCTCGGATGCGCTGCATCGAGCGCACGGGACAACTCCTCGGTCAGTACCTCGCAGACAGCTGACGCCTGTACGGAGCCCGGCCGCCGGTCGCCGGGCTGAACCGCCCATGGAATTCGTCCACCGGGGTCGAACCCGGGAGGGCGACCGCCACGGGAATTACGCCGTCGCGGTGCCCTGCCCGATCGTCAGTTGCCCGCCCGCGCGGCACGGAGCCGACTGTCGGATCGATTCTTGTCAGTACGGGACGGTGATGTCGGTGGCGCTGGTGTTCTCGTAGACCACACCCGCCTTGGTGGCGTAGTGGGTGCAGGCGACGTGGACCGTGCGCAACACGGCGCCGTTGGGGATCCAGGGCGTTTCGAAGTCGACGTCGACCAGCGCGCCGCCGTTCTCCGAGTCGTATTTGCCCGTTTCGGAGCCGCCCGGTCCGGTGGCTGTGCACCGGACGTTGATGTAGTCAGCGTCGCGGCGGTCGTTGCCCGGGGTGGCGAAGCGCGAGTAGCCGCGGATCTTCACCCGTTTGCTGATCCCGTCGCTTTGGAGGCCCTCTTTCTGGATTACGCCCTGCAGGACGTAGGCGGCCGTCGTGCTGCCGCCGGAACCGCCGCCTGCCCCGGGGTCCTCCGGGTTCGGCTCGCTGATGCCCGGCAACTGGATGGGGTCCGCCTGGGCGGGGGCGATGGCACCCAGCGACAACGCGGCGACGGCGAGAGCAGTAAAGACTCGTGTACGCGATGAACTCATGCCCAAAGCATTACCGCCAATTCCGCAATCCGCCACGGAATTCCGCGAACGGCTCCCAAGTTGGTGCATTCGGTCCAAGCTTTGCATGCTCGCGCAGTATTATTCCGGCAAACTCGCCGATTTTCCGAGGAAGCTCTGGTCCAGTGATTCCGCCACGGGATAAATGCCGTCATCGGCCACCGTGGATCCACTCGAATGGCCGCTTTCCCGGAGTTTCTCCATGATTCCCTGATCTTTTGACGAAGCAGAAGTCATTCGTGTCGATGAAAAACCATTCCAGGACGACCCCGGTGCGCGCTCGTCACGGCGGCACGGCATCGACGACGGGCTATCCTGCGGTTGTCCATTACGGGGACCTGTTGTTCCGGGAATTCCCGGACCCGTTCTCGGGTCTCCTTTCTCGTGTCTGAGATGATGGAGCATTTCGGCGTCAAGTGAGCCGCCGAACGCGGGGATCGGGGCAACCGAAAGTGTGACCACGTGGTGTGCCGCGATCGCGGCATTCTCCGGCTGCTGCATGCTGTCGGCGTATTGCGCGCAGGGCCACGTCACGAAGGATCTTGACTCCGGTGAGCCGCCAGGTCGGCGATCCAGTGCCGCGGCCGACGTGCGGAACGCGTGGTTCGACAACCGTCGACGGGGGGCTGACCTCTCCCGTCGATCCTCCAGAGCGGGCATGGTGGCCCAGTCGCCGCACTGCGGATGCCGGTCGTGTCGAGGTCGAGCACCGGGCGGCGCGCGTTGACGCCGGATGACGTCCTTATGGTCCCTTTCGGGCGTAGATGGAGTGATTGACTGGATTGTGTAACCTCGACGCCGTGCTGGACATCGCGGTGATCGGGGCCGGGTTCGCGGGGTTGCATATGCTCGACCGACTCCGCGAGCACGGGTTCTCCTGCCATGCTTACGAATCGGCCACCGGAGTGGGCGGTACCTGGTTCTGGAATCGCTACCCCGGCGCGCGGTGCGACGTGGAGAGCCTGGACTATTCCTACCTGCACGACCGGGAGCTGTACGCGACCTGGCAGTGGTCGGAGCGGTTCGCCACCCAGCCGGAGATCCTGCGCTACGCCGAGCACTTCGCCCACCGGCGGGGGTTGTGGCCGCACATCACCACCGGCACCACGATCACCGGCGCGGCTTTTGCCGATGGTGCCTGGACCTTGACCACCGACACCGATGAGCGCGTGCGGGCGCGGTTCGTGGTGACGGCCGTGGGCTGCATGTCCGCGGTCAACACTCCGGCTATTCCGGGTTTGGCGCGGTTCGGTGGGACGGTGCTGCGCACCTCGCGGTGGCCGGCCGAACCGGTTGAGCTGGCCGGGCGGAGGGTCGGGGTGGTCGGCACCGGGTCTTCCGGGATCCAGGTGGTGCCGGAACTGGCCAAGACGGCCGCCGAGCTGGTGGTCTTCCAGCGTACGGCCAACTTCAGTGTCCCCGCCCGCAATCGGCCGCTCACCCAGGCCGAGCGGGACGCCGCTGTCGCCGGATACGAGCAGAGGGTGGAGAACGCCCGCACCACCCGGTTCGGGCATCCGGTGACCGGCACCGGCAGGGCCGCCCTGGAGACCGACCCCGCGGGGCGCACCGCGGAGTTCGACAAGGGGTGGGCGCGCGGTGGCACGCACATCGTGGCGACCTTCACCGACACCGGTCGCGACCTGACCGCGAACGCGGTGCTGGCGGACTACTTCCGCGATCGCGTGCGTGAGGCAGTGCACGACCCGGAGACCGCGCGGGCACTCACGCCGACCGGTTACCCCATCGGCACCAAGCGGCTGTGCGTCGATGACGACTACTACGAGACGTTCAACCTCCCGCACGTCAGGCTCGTGGACCTGCGGGACGACCCGATCCAGGAGGTGACCGAGACCGGAATCCGGACCACGCGTAGCGACCACGAGCTGGACGTGCTCGTGCTGGCCACCGGGTTCGACGCCTTCACCGGGGCACTGACCAGGATGGGCATCACCGGCCGCGACGGGCAGCTGCTCGCCGATACCTGGCGGGACGGGCCCCGCAGCTATCTCGGATTGGCGATGGCCGGGTTCCCCAACCTGTTCACGCTCACCGGTCCCGGCAGCACCATGGTGTTGTCCAACGTGATGCGCGCGATCGAGCACCATGTCGAGTGGGTGCGCGATCTGCTCGTCTACGCCCGGGAACACGACATCACCGAGATCGAGGCGATCGAGTCCGCCCAGGACGACTGGGTGGCCAAGGTCGCCGACCTGGCGGGCAAAACCCTGTACCCGCACACCGATTCCTACTATCTGGGGGCCAACATCGAGGGTAAGGCGCGGGTGTTCGCGCCCTTCGCCGGAGGGTTGGACGCCTACCGCCGAATCTGCGACGGGGTCGCGAACGAGGGTTACCGGGGGTTCCGGACCGCATGACCACCGTCAAGCAGCGGAAGCTGGGGTCGCTCGGGCTGGCGGTGGTGCTGCTGGCCGCGCTGCTGCCGATGATGGACTCCTTCATCGTCAACGTCGCGCTGCCCACCATCGCCGCCGACCTGGGTGCCTCCGGGTCCGACCTGGAGCTGGTGGTGGCCGGATACGGGTTGGCGTTCACCGTCTTCCTGGTCCTCGGTGGCAGGCTCGGCGACGCCTACGGGCGTAGGCGAGTCCTGGTCGTGGGGCTGGTGGTGTTCACGCTCGCCTCGCTGCTGTGCGCGCTTGCCGGGACAGGTGACTGGCTGGTGGCCGCCCGCATCCTGCAGGGGGCGGCGGCCGCGCTGATCCCGCCGCAGGTGCTGGGTACGATCCAGGCCGCCGAGGACGCGGAGCGCAAACCGCGGGCGATGAGCCGGTACGCCGCGGTCAGCGGGCTCGCCGCGATCCTCGGGCTGGTGCTGGGCGGGATACTGGTGCAGGCCGATCTGTGGGGCGCCTCGTGGCGGCTGATCTTCTTGGTGAACCTGCCGCTCGGGATCACGGCGGTGGTGCTGGTCCTGCTGCTCGTGCCGGACACCCGGTCGCCGCATCCGGCCGGTGTCGATCTACGCGGCACCGCGCTGCTGGCCGCCACGATCGTGCTGCTGCTGGCCGGGCTCAACCGGGGGCTGCTGCTGGGCTGGCCGTGGTGGACCATCGCGCTGCTGGCCGGAGCGCCGGTCGCGGCGGTGGCGTTGTGGCGTACGAAGAACTGGGTCGTCAAACAGGGGCGGATGCCGCTGTTGCCGCCGTCGGTGCTGACCGAGCCACGGGTGCGCGGCGGATTGCTGCTGGTGGCGCCCTTCCTGGCGGCCTGGGCGGGGTACCTGTTCGCGTTGCCGCTGACGCTGCAGAACGGATTCAACCTCGACCCGGCACTGGCCGGGCTGGCCGTCGCGCCGATGTCGGCGGCGTTCCTGGCCGGGTCGTTCGCCGTGCCGGGGTTGCGCGCCAAGCTCGGTGACGGCGTGCTGGCCGCCGGAGCGCTGGTGCAGGCCACCGGTGTGCTGTGGTTGCTCGGCGTGCTGCTGCTCGATGGCGCGGTGTGGTGGGTCCTGCCCGGGTTGGTGCTGATCGGCTGGGGGCAGGCGCTGGTAATCGGGTCTTCGCAGATCTCGGTGCTCGCCGCCGTACCGACCGAGTACGCCGGGGTTGGCGGGGGCGTGCTGGTGACCACCCAGCAGGGCTCGATGGCGATCGGGGTGGCGGCGCTCGGGTCCGTCCACACCGGACTCGTCGGCGCCGGCCACGCCACCGCGTTCGCTGTCGTGCTGTCGGTGCAGCTCGCGGTCGGGATCGCGGTGGCGATGGCCGGGCGCCGGGCGGTGGCCGCACGGGACTGAACCGGCACGGGCAGGCCCGGGTTCAGATGGCGGCCATGTCCAGCTCGGCGATCTGCTCCATCGACATGTCCAGCTGTTCGTGCAGGAAGCGGACCATCGTCCAATGGGGTAGCGCGCCCTCGTCGTAGGGACCGAACGCCGCCCGGTAGAGCGGAATCCACCGCAGCGCCTCCGCCGCGGTGCGCTCGCGCGGCGCCTCTTCGGCGTACTCGGTGTAGCTGATGCTGCGGTGCTCGATGAAGAATCCGGCAGGCAACCGGGTGCAGAACTCCCGGTACTCGCGGGTCTGCAGGATCAGGTAGTGCCACACCTCGTCGATCTCCTGCTCCACCGGCAAGAACGTGCCCGCCAGCTGGTCCTGATGGGCGGAGACGAGATACAGGTAGCGCAGGCACTCCAGGACTTGGCGCTCCACGAAGTCTCTTGGGTGGTCGGTCTTGGTGGTGAAGTACACCACCACTTCGGTGTGCAGGTCCTCGCCAAGCAGGACGCGCAGATCGGCGGGGGTGACAAGCACGATGGGCTCCAGATCTGGAATCGGGGGTCAACGGGTGCGGGACGCGGGGTGCAGCCAGGCATACTTGCCGGACTTGCCGATCGGGATGTGCTCGCGGTGCACCGGCGTCACCGCCAGCTCCAGATGCTCGGCGAGCGCCGCGACCAAGGCGGCGGTATGCGTCGGCCGCCGGTCGAAAGTCGTATACTCCAGCTCCGCTGTCGCGCCCTCGCCGACGCGCAACCGGTAGAGGAACATCTCCGGCGCTGTCTCGCCGATCCAGCGGTCGAGGTCGCCGTGGCACAGCAGCGTGGAACCGACGCGGATCAGCTCCTTCTCCCGGCCACAGAAGCGAGCGATGCGCGCCGGGTCGAGGGAACCGTCCACGGTACGGGCGAGGTCGCCGGAGCGGTAGCGGATCAGCGGCATCCACTCGTTGCGGATGCTGGACACGATCACCGCGTAGAGCGTGCTGCCCGGCTCCACCGGGAGCAACTCCACCGCCATCTTGTCCAAGTACGGGTGGTAGGCGCCCTCGCCATCGCTGTAGTACAGGTAACCCAGCTCGGTGCTGCCGAACAGGTCGACGATCGGGCAGTCGAAGTGGCCGCGCAGGAACCGGGACACGTTGTCCGGCGTGTACTCGTAGGCGTGCACGATGCTCGACGGCCTCGGTAGCTCCAATCCGAACTCCCGCACCTTGTCCACCAGGTGCGCGAGGTGGTATCCGGAGCAGTCGAGGTGGTACTCGCCCGCGGGGTGGCCGGCGCGGGTCTGCTCGATCTCGGCCAGCATTCGCTCGACCTCGGCGCGGGTCCACAACGCCGGATCCAGCTGCTGGTTGACGTAGACCGTGCGTTCATCGAGCCAGCGGTCGGACAACGGCGGGTGCTCGGCGGGCCGCTCACCGCGCTTGTCGGCGTTGACCCGCGCGACGTGCTCGGTGGCCAGCACGGTGGTCACCGAAACCCGCGGGCAGCCGGCCTGCCAGGAGTGTGTGATCGCCGGATGTTCCGACCAGAGGCGGTAGTAGGACTTGAGCAGGAAGTAGGGCGGGCGGATCAGCTGCATCCGCGCGTGGTTGGTGCCGGTGGACAGTACGAACTCGGCCGCGCCCGTCTCCAGCGCCTCGGCCAGTGCCGGGGTCATGAAGTTGTCCGGAAACCCCTGGGCGATGACGTCCTTCTCCAGCACGGGGAACGTCCCGGCGGCCAGCGATTCCCGGTAGAGCGGGACATCCCGGACATGGTCGAGCATCTCGGCAGTCGGCTGCACCAGAGATCCAATCAGCGGTGGGCGGACAACGCGGGCGGCAGGAGGACGAGCCACCCTGCCGCCCGCGACGGTGGAATCAGCTCGCCCTGGAGATACAGCCCTCCTTGCGGGAGATGCAGCCCTCCTTGGCGGACAGCTGCGAGTTTGCCGCGACCCACTTCGCCCACACGTCATCACGGGCGATCTTCTCGGCCAGCTTCTCCATGTCACACCTCCGGTTCACTGAGGGAAAACGCCTGCCCACTCCGCCAGTGCGGACATTTCGGACAAGCTCGACTGCGAAGCTATCAGACCTGACCGAAAATCTTCAGACTTGCTTTCCCGCGACGACAACGCTTGTGGACTCCCACAGCACAGGGTGCTGAAGGTCAGTGGTCCCAGCGAATACCGATCCGGTCACGTCTTGCGCGCGTTGGAGTAGAACGGGAGCGTGAGTCGGGTGGCGTTCACCTGACAAGCCGCAGTGGCGGGCGTCGACGGCCGGGTGGTGTCGGCGATCCCGTAACTGGTCCGGTGTCGACGGCGGAGGGGGAGGGGACGCGGTCGACGGTGGTGAAGGTGGCGGCGTCGATGTGCTGGCGGAGTCGGCGCGCGAGCTGATAGGGCCGTTCGGGGGTCACCGTGATCTCTCGTGGTGTCGCGACGCCCCAGCCTGGGATGTCCGGAACACTCCCGGACACGACGATCCGGACCCGGCGTCCTGGCGCGGTCACCATTGTCAACCGTCGTCGTGTCCACCGCAGGCGGGGGTGGCAGCGGGTGCCATCGCGAACCTGTACCGCGGTCAGCGACGTCACCGGAATCCGTGCTGTCCAGTGCGAGAAGCGCAGCCACAGGAATTCGTCGTCGACCACGAGCCACGCCGAATCCGGCCGGACACCGGCGAGCCGCAGCAACCGTGCCGACCGGCCCTGAATCGCCAGGAGGTGATGTCGGACTTCGAGTCGCGCGACCGGTGACGGTGCGCACGCTGACGAAGGCGCGGAGATCCGGGGGCTCATCGCCGCGCACCGGTTACGGCGATGAGGTCAGCGGGGACAGGGAATGCAGCAAGCATGGCGGAAATCTCCTCGGCTCACCGGCTTTCGGGTCGGCCGAGTGATACCCGGTGAAACGATGATGAAACGGACTACCGCGCTCGTGCTCGTCAGCGCGGCGACAGGGTTGTCGCCGTGGCCGGTTCGACTCGATGGCACGCTGACGAAACCCAGGGGGTGTGGTGCAGGCATCAGACATCCGTCTTGGTGACCATCAGCCACCTAGGGCAAGATGTCCAGGCCACCGGGAAAGCTCGGTGCGGGTGATGTGGGCAAGCGGACTTCGAGGAGTTGAAGATCGTCGTGGACGGTGGTGTGCTGGGCCCGGGTGATGTGCTGGCGGCGGCCGAGAGCGCACCGCCCGTGGAGTCGGTCGAGGTCGTCGCGCGCGACCTGGCGAAGCGGTTGGGTGCTTTCGACGTGTCGTTCCTGCTGGTCGACCTGGTCGACGAACAGCTGGTCCGGCTGACCTCGACCGCGCAGGACCCGGGGCGCGTCGATCTGCGGGGCAGCGCCTACGAGGAGGTGCTGCGCACCCAGCGGCCGTGGCGGGATCAGGACGGCGACGGGGTGCGGGTGATATTGCCGGTGACCAATCGCGGCGACTGCGTCGGCGTGCTGGAAGTGACCGTGCCCTCCCTCGACGACGACGACGAGGTACTGGCGCAGCTGGGACAGGCCGCGCACGCACTGGCCTACGTCATCGTCACCGACCGTCGCTTCACCGACGTCTATCACGTCGGCCGCCGCACCACCTCGATGAGCCTGGCCGCGGAGATCCAGCACCAGTTGCTGCCCTCGGCGACCTGCTGTGAGGCGGCCCAGTTCTCCATCGCCGGCGCCCTGGTGCCCGCGGACGACATCGGCGGCGACACCTACGACTTCACCCTGGACCGCGACACGCTGCACCTGTCGATCACCGACGCCACTGGTCACAACGTGGCCTCGGCACTGACCGCGACCCTGCTGGTCGGTGCGCTGCGCAGAGCCCGCCGAGCCGGTTGCGACCTGGCGGAACAGGCGCGGCAGGCCAACCAGGCGCTGCTCGACCAAACCGAAAAGCTGGCGCTGGCGACCGGGCTGCTCCTACGCGTGGACCTGCACCAGGGACGGGTCGAACTGGTGAACGCCGGACATCCCGCACCGCTGCTGCTGCGCGACGGTGTGGTGGAGCCGATCGAGCTGGAGATCGACCCGCTCTTCGGCCTCGAGCCGTATCCGTACCGGGTGCAGCGGCTGGACCTGCGCCCCGGTGACCGGCTGGTGTTGCTCACCGACGGCATGGTCGAACGCGCCGCGGCCGACGTCGATTTGCCCGCTCTGCTCCGCGAGACCGAGGGGCTGCACTCCAGGGAGGTGGTGCGGGAGATGACCAGGGCCGTGAGACATGCCTGCCGTAATCAGCTGCGGGATGACGCCACCGTGCTGTGTCTGGACTGGCACGGGGCCAGCCGCACCAGACGTCAAGCCGACAACGGCGCCGACACGGACACCGCCTCGCCCGCCTAGCAGTCCGGCGGTGGCCCCCGGGACCCCCTTCACCCTGACAACTACACGCTGACGCCACCCAGCGGCGCGACCCGGTGGCGATCCTCGAGAAGGTCGACGGCCGCTCGCGTCACTCTTGCGCACAGCCGGATCGCTCGGATGGCGTCTCAGGTACGGGTGAGGAGAGAACAACCGCGCGGGTATTGATCCATCCGGGGCGAATTCCTCACGCGTTCGCGGCATCGACAGGTGGGCCATTCGGCCCAAGACTGCTTGAGGAACCCTGTCGCCCGGCGGAATGAGTCGATGTGTCTCGCTCAACGGTGTTGGTAGCGCTGGATCGCCCTTCGAGTGGCGCGGTGACGCGCGATCAGCTGGACCGGATCTGCGCCTGCCTGAGCGACGAGGGGCATGCGGTCGCGTGGGCGGACACGGCCGAGGACGCGTTGGCACTGACGCAAAGCCGGGCGGATCTCTCGGCGGCGTTGGTGTCGTGGGACCTCGATACGCCGGAGACCGTGCTGAAGGCGCTCATGGGGAGGTTCACGAAGCTTCCGGTCTTCCTGGTGACCACGGCGGCCTCGGTCGACGATCTTCCGTTGTGGGTTTCGGAGGTGGTGTCCGGCTACGTCTGGCTGCTGGAGGACACACCGGCGTTCATCGCCGGCCGGATCGGGGTCGCCGCCCAGAGGTACCTCGACGGTGTGCTTCCGCCGTTCTTCCGCGAGCTGCTCCGGTTCGAGGACACGCACGAGTACTCGTGGCACACCCCGGCGCACGCGGGTGGCGTGGCGTTCCTGAAATCACCGGTCGGCCGGGCGTTCTTCGACTACTACGGCGAACGGTTGTTCCGCACCGACCTGTCGATCTCCGTCGCCGAACTCGGGTCGCTGTTCGAACACACCGGCCCGATCGGCGACGCCGAGCGCAACGCCGCGCGGATCTTCGGCGCGGACTTGACGTACTTCGTGCTGCACGGTGATTCCACCGCGGACCGGATCGCGTGCCACGCCAGCATCGCCACCGACGAGCTGGTGCTCGTCGACCGCAACTGCCACAAAGCCATCTACCACGGTTTGACGCTCACCGGAGGCAGACCGGTCTACCTCGTGCCCACCCGCAACGGTTACGGGCTCATGGGTCCGATCCCGCCGTCGGTCATGGCAGCCGAAGCGGTGGCGGCCCAGATCCGTCGCAGCCCGTTCACCGAGGGGGCCGCCGGCGCGGAACCCGTGTACGCGGTGATCACCAACTCGACCTACGACGGGTTGTGCTACGACGCCGTCCGCGTCGCCGAGTTGCTCGGCGCTTCCGTGCCGCGGCTGCACTTGGACGAAGCCTGGTTCGCCTACGCCCGGTTCAACCCGCTTTACGCCCGCCGCTACGGCATGTCCGTCGACGCCGACGCACTGCCCGACGACGTGCGACCGACGATCTTCTCCACCCAGTCGACACACAAACTGCTCGCCGCCATGTCACAGAGCTCGATGGTGCACGTCAAGAACTCGCCGAGATCACCGGTCGAGCACCGGCAGTTCAACGAGACCTTCATGATGCACGCCACCACCTCGCCGATGTATCCCATGATCGCCGGGCTCGACGTGGCCGCCGCCATGATGGACGGCGCGGGCGGCCGGTGGCTCACCGACGAGGCGATCACCGAGGCCATCCGGTTCCGCCAGGCGGTGGCCCGGCTCGGCGCGCGCATCCGCGAAGCCGGTGACCGGCCCGGCTGGTTCTTCGGCACCTGGCAGCCGACCGAGGTCACCGACCCCGCCACCGGGCGGCTGCACGCCTTCGCCGACGCCCCGCTCGAGCTGCTGCGCACCGTGCCCGGCTGCTGGACCCTGGCTCCCGGCGCGCAGTGGCATGGCTTTGAAGGCATGGAGGACGGCTACTGCCTGCTCGACCCCATCAAGGTGTCGATCACCTGCCCGGGTGTGGACGCGCGGGGCAACGTCTCCGATATGGGCATCCCGGCCCGTATCCTCACGATGTACTTGGAGGCACGCGGGATCGTCGTGGAGAAGACCGACGCGTACACCTGCCTGATCCTGTTCTCGATGGGTATCACCAAGGGCAAGTGGGGCACCCTGCTCGACGCGCTGCTGGA
Source organism: Amycolatopsis sp. cmx-11-32 (assembly GCF_047608695.1). Lineage (NCBI taxonomy): Bacteria > Bacillati > Actinomycetota > Actinomycetes > Pseudonocardiales > Pseudonocardiaceae > Amycolatopsis > Amycolatopsis sp. cmx-11-32. The sequence goes on from NZ_JADNQN010000007.1 coordinate 337,903, forward strand.
CTTCAAGAGTCTGTACGACTCGGAGGCGACCGTCACCGACGTTCTGCCGGACCTCGTGAAAGCCCATCCGGACCGGTACCGGAACCTCACGCTGTCCGGGCTCTGCGCGCAGTTGCACACGCAGCTCAGCAAGAGCGAGCTGACCGCGTTGCTCGACGAGGCGTTCACCCATCCGACCCCGGCCGTGCTCACCCCGGCGCAGACCTACCAACGCCTCATTCGCGGTGGAACGGAACCGGTGTGCCTCGCCGACATCGCCGGACGTACCGTCGCGACGCAGGTCGTCACCACCCCACCGGGGATCCCGGTGCTCATGCCCGGCGAGAGCACCGGCGACGCGGACGGTCCCGTGTTGCGTTATCTGCGTGCGCTGGAGACGTTCGACCGAGAATTTCCCGGTTTCCCCAGTGAGACCCATGGCGTCAGCCGGGATCTCGAGGGAAGCTACTGGATCACCTGCCTGCGGTGACCACGCCGGTGATGCCTCGGCCGCGTGTTTCGCTGCGCACCGACGTCGTCCAAGGCGGAACGGCCCTTCAGGTCGAGCGCGAAGACTTCCGCTCAGGCGAAGCGAGCGCGCGCCGCCTGATGCGTGTACAGCCGATCCAGGCGCTGATCGGTCCGGCCGAAACCAGCATCAGCTCCCACAAGAGAATCTCTCCTGGAGGGGAACCGTCGCGTCTTTCCGCCGTCCATCATCAGGCGATCCCGGCGAAGGTCAGACCTGCGGCGAAGGTCACGCGGAGAACGAACCTTGATCGCGACTTCGCGTCCGATCCAGGAACCCAACCCCATAATCCACCATTCCTTGTTGCGGACACTTCCGCCCGGTGAACTGCTGCACCTCGCCACACCGCTTTCGGGCGACCCGTCAGTATCGAAATGCCGCCGTCGAAATCGTGAAAGCTTCAGCGCTTTTTTGATCGAGGGTATGACCGAGTGTGTCACAGGCAGTGATCACCACGGCCATCACAAAGAGTGCGGGCTGACCCCGGACGGCGCTAGCGCCGCATTTCGGAGGAGGATCAGGCTGGTCTGATGTCGGAAATCCTGGAGCCCGTGGGGCTCTCCGCTCTCGAAGCACTGAAGTACCAAGGTGATCCACTCGCCGACGCCGTCGTCGCCGATCTGGTGGCCGTCGAGCGAACGGGCGCGGTGAACGAGGTGTTGGCCCACTTCCGGGACAACGACCAACCCATTCCGGAGAACTTACCGGAATCGGTGCGCCGGTACCTGATCGACACTGATGCCCCACCGGGCTGGGCGGATCTCGAACGAGTCGCGGGCGCGTACGAGTTCTTCGTCGACGACGGCGTGTACGTCGCCTCGGTGCTGTCGTTCGGGGCGATGGTGAATTGCTACGCGCAACCGCGGCCGTCTCGTGTCCTGTCACTGACCCACCGGCTCAACCAGCCACACCGCCGGTTGTCGGAAACCTCTCAATTCGTGCTGAACCTGATGGGTCCCGAACCGTTCGGTTCCGGCGGCAGTTTCGTGCCGACGATCCAGAAGACCCGGCTGATCCACGCGGCCGTCCGGTATTTCATCACCCGGTCCGGTGAATGGGATGTCGAGGCGGACGGCGTTCCGCTGTGCCAGCAGGACATGCTGGGAGCGCTGCTGATCTTCTCGGTGCAGGTCATCGACGGGATGCGCCGGATGGGTATCACGGTGACCGAGCGTGAAGCCGAGGACTACTACTACGTCTGGCGGGTGACCGGGGCGATGCTCGGCATCCCGGCCGAGGCGATGCCTGAAACGCTGCGAGCGGCTCAGGAACTGAACACGGAACTCGTAGAGGCGAGCTATGCCCCCTCGGCCGAAGGTATCGAGCTGACCCGTAACCTCCTGCGCTTGTATGAGGGCATGGTGCCCGGCAAGGCGTTCGACGGCGTGGTCGCCGCGATGGTCCGGCAGGTCGTCACCGAGGACGTCGCCGACTTGCTCGAGGTACCGCGCTCACGTGGCTGGGACCGTGCGGTCGACGCAGGCGTGCGGGCCATGCGACTGCTGGAGCGGACGGAGGACCGCAGCCGGGCGGCCACGGCGGTGCTCGACAAGGCGAGCAGTCTTCTGCTCGGCGGCAGCGTCCGCACCCTCACCAATGGCCAGTCGACCGTCCTGACCATCCCGACCGACCTGCGGGAGAAATGGCTCGCCGCGGGCGTCTGCCCGGCCACACCACAGCGGACATGACATCGGGGCGCAGAAAGACACCGCGCTCAAGATGAAGCAAGGGATCCGCGACCACAAAGGACAGTGGCCAGTTCGGTGCGTGGCACAACCGCGTGGACGACAACCAGCTCAACTCGCTGGGCCCGGTAACCACGGTCGGCTCGGCGGGAAGCCGGATCGCATCGTCAAGGACGCGAACGGCAAGTACTACTGCACGCCGGGCCACCACGACAAGTTCTACGAGATCCCGTGACGCACGACGACCGCAACCCGGCAGCGGATTGCGGTCGTCGTCTGTCCTTTCAGGAATCGCGGTGATCGATCAGGTCATCGCGGGTTGACCGTCCACCGCTGGTGCGCCAGGCCTCGGTCCGCCTGCTGGACGACGGCGGTGGCGTTGGGGTCCTTGGCGTCGGCGGTTTCGACGATCTTGGCCGAATGCACACTGCGGATGGCGACCGTGGCGTCCGCGGTGGTGGTGAACTCCCACTGCTGGGTGGTTCCGTTGTGGCACTGGTACTGCACGATCGAGTTGCCGTTGTGCAACTCGCCGTAGCGCAGGTCCAGGCACTTCCCGGAGTGGCGGTTCTTCAGCGCGTAGACGTTGTTGCCGAGATGGGTCACGTCCCAGATCTGCTTGACACCGCCGACGCAGTCCCACAGTTCCATGCCCGCCAGATCGTTCAGCGCGGCCTCGCCGATGAGGCCCGCCGTCTGGATGCACCGCCCGGACTGGGCGCCCTTGAGCTCGATCGTGCTGTGCGGGACGGCGGCTAAGCGGTAGGCGACGGAGACGTTGTTCTCACTGCTCCAGTCGATCCGGCCGTTCTGGAACACGCTGCGTTTGCCGAGGGGCAAGCCGGTCTCGTCGGCCTTCGGGTAACCAAGGTACGACCGTTCCGCGCCCATCGCCTTGTACTTCAGGCTGATGTTCCCGTAGATCAGCCGGGCACCGGTGCTGGGGTGCCAGTAGATCGAGCCGGAACCGACGGCGAAGTCGGCGACCTTCCCCGCACCGTCCGAAGTGGACCGGATGTCACTCGTCGGATGCCCGAGCGAGCCGGTCTCGTAGCCGTACTCGGCGAACTTCCGGTGGATGTCCCCGTTGATCGCGACAGTACCGTTCCGCGTGAGGTAGACCGAACCCGCGGTGAAGCGCTGCATGGGGCTGCCGTCCGGGCCGAAGGTACCGGCGTCCGCGGCGGGAGTACCCATGCCCGCCTCGAAGCCCATGGCGGCGAACTTCCGGTGGATCTCGCCCTTGACCTGCCGGATCGCGCTGCCGGGAAGGTAGTAAATGGTACCGGCGACGAAGCGGCTGTAGCGGAAGTTCGTGCCACTGACGGTGCCCTCGTCGTTCACCGGGTAGCCATACGGACCCGTTTCACCGCCCGACGTCGCCCAGATCTCACCGATCAGGCCGAAGACGATGTGGGCGCCCGTCGACGCGCTCCAGACGATGTGCAGGTTCTGCCCGCCCATCGTGGGCTTGACGATCCGGAGCACCTGACCGTTGTTGTCCTTGGTCGGAACCTGGTCGGTCATCGCGCCGCCGACCTTGGCCGGGCCGCCCAGGGCGACAAGCTTGTCGAGGATCGGGCCGTTGTAGACCACCTGCACCGCGATGCGCTGGGAAGTCCCGTCGTTGCCCGCGGTCAGGTAGAGCCTGCCCTTCTCGTACACCCGGTGACCGAGGCTGACCCCGTTGGACGTCCCCTCCGGGACGAAGTCGCCGACGGGGCTGCCGAGCTTGTCGCGCAGCGGCTTCTCCGCGGCGTAGCGACGGTCGATCGGGTGCAGTGCCTGCGGCGCCTCGGCGTGCCACTTCGTCGCGACGGCGTAGTAGTCGTCGTCGATCGCGCCGGTGACGAACAGGTACTTGCCGGAACTGCGCGAGGGACGGATGGAGACGCTCGACGCGTCACCGCGCACGCACCAGGTCGCGTCGCCCTTGAACGCGGTCGAACCGTCGGTCGGGTCGACATAGGCCTTCACGCGCTGGGACTGCGGGGGAACGACGGCCGTGTTGGCCGCCGAGGAAGCTCCGGAACGCCAGCGCAGATAGTGGTTGGGGCGGCTGACGGACTGGAAGGAGAAGCATTCGGGATTGCTCAGGCCCGGCTCGATCTTCCACTTCACCTCCGGGCGGTTGCCCGGCTGCCACTGTTCGAGCACGGCGTCGCCGTTGCGGTCGGTCAGGTAGACGTCCAGGCCGCTGTGGGCGTCGACGCGCAGGGTCTGGACCAGGTGCTCGTACTGACCGGACCGGAGGAACGTGCCGCGGTCGCTCATCCTGCCGGCGAGGGCGACGTCGGCGGCCGCGACCAGCGCCGGGCGGATCAGCTGGTTCGCCGCGCGAGTGCGCAGTTCGGTGATCTGCCGGATGTACTCCTGGTCGCGCTTGGCCAGGTCGTTCACGATGTCCCGCAGGTGTGCCTCTTCGGCGCCCTGGTTGATGAAGAACGTCCAATCCGCGGGGTCGAGGCTGCTCACGGCGTCCTCGGCGGCGCCGTGCACCTCGGTGTCGCGGGGGACGCCCTTCCAGATTTCGACGACGAAATCCCGGTCCTTCAGGTTGATCAGGTACTCCAGTCGCGTCTGGGGCACGGATCCCAGGGTGTGCGACACGGCGTTGGCTTTGGCGGCCCTCGCCCGATCGGCGGCCTTGCGCTCTTCGTCCTTGGTGGTGTCGTCCTGGATCACCCGATCCACGTCTTTCTTGTGCTCGACGAAGAGCACGACGGTCAGGAAGCGCCACTGGTCGTCCGCGGTACCCCGCAGCGCCGCGCGAGCCGCTTCCTTGACCGCCATGTCCTTGTAGCCGTCGGCGTTCAGGTCCAAGTGGACGATGAAGTCGAAGATCGACTTCGCCAGGACGGTGTTGTCGGCCGGGATGCTCAGGGTCGAGGCGGCCAGCGCCTTGGCGGTGCGTTCCTGCTCCTGCTGTTGCCGCCGGTCGGTGTTGATCCGCTCGTCTTCCCGGTGCGCGTCGTGGATCCCGGTCTTGATCCACTGCGTGGACGCGGCCTCACCGTCGGCGGCGAGGGCGGCGATGGCCGTCGCCTTGAGCTTCTGGTGTTCCGGTTCGAGCGGGTGCGGCTTGTCGAGATCGTCGGCGGCGTAGTACATCGCGGCGACGAAACCCCGGTCGCTGAGGATCAGCAGATCCGGCCCGGCCACGATCTTCAGTACGGCGGCGGCGCTGCCCTTCTCGATGTCCGTCGACAGCGCCGCGGCCGCCGACGCCGCCTGTGGCGCGGCGACGGCCGTGGCGGGCATCGCGACACCTGCCGTTGTCGCGACGATCGCGGTGGCGACGACAAATCGTTTGAAAACCCCTCTTCGCCGTGCCGATGGCGCGGCGAAGGGACCCCAGTATCTGTTCAAGACATCCTCTCCTTGGATGAATCGCGTGGGACCGGCATTCGGTCTCCACCACGAGTGCGAATAGCAGACCAGTTCATGACGAAAAAAAGACTGCTACTGTGACGTGGATCACGTCCTTTACGGGCGTTGTGCCCGTGTGTCATAGTTTCCGACAAGTGCGGCAGCACGTAATTCTGGGGTCTGGGGTTCTGGGGATGAGACTTCGTGTACTGGTTGGCGCCCTCATGCTGTCGATCATCGGCATCGGGGCTAACGTCGCTACGGCGAATGGAGTAACAGGATCGGCCAATAGTCCGAGCGTTTCGGGTATCGAGAATTCGATTTACTATCCGATAGTGCGGCAGAACGCCTTGTATCACTCCGAGGACCTGGTCAGGGTCGCGGCGTGGCAGGTGTTGCGGTCGGGCGAGGGTGAGCCTGCGCTGCGGGAGTTCGTCCGGACGGGGTTCTTCGAGGCCAGGAAGCGGGCCGAGACCTACAACGCGCGCAACAAGGAGTTCGCGCGGCGGGTGATGAACAACTACAGCGCGCAGTTCTCGCCGAACGTGCACGCCGAGGCCAAGGCCGCCTACAACGGCAACTCCGCGCAGCAGGAGCAGTTCTTCCGTACCGGCTTCGCCGCGGCGAAAGCGCTGGACGATGCTGCTCGCGAGGCCGATGAACAGCACAAACAAGAGATCCTGGAAGCGGATCGCGCCTTCGTGCGCTTGCTGGCGGAGGCCGATCCGGGCGAGCAGGTGCGGATGGCCGCCCAGCACGCACTGCGGGCCGGAGGCACGGACAGTCACCTTCGGGCGTTCTTCGCGTCCGAGTGGATGGCGGCGTCCGCGACGGACATCGAGATCTTCCGGATCCGCACCCAGGAGGCCGGGGTGCGCTTCTACGCCCTGATCCCGCGGCTGATCGCCGATGCCGAGGAAGCCGAGCGAGAAGCGCTCGCGGCCGAAGGGGCCGCGGCGGAACAGGCTCGGGCCGTCGCCGCCCGTGCATGGGCCACGACCAGGGAAAAGGCTGACGAGGCCCGGGCTGTCTGGGAGAGCGAGGCGGCAGCTTGTGCCGAGCAGGCGCGGTACTGGCGGACGGTGATCGAGCGGGCCAACGCCAGTGCGGACCCGGTCTGGGCGATGATTGCCGCGAAGGCGGACAAGAATCGCGGAAACTGGGCCACCGACGGCACTTTCGCCGACGACCAGACACGATACTGGTCGGCTGTCGAAAAGCATGCCAAAGATCATCACGACCAGATGGCACCGGTCGGCTGAATCGGATTCCGCTGCATTTCGAATAAGTCCGGACACTTTCCTTTCGATGTGTCGGAAGGTGTCTTCGGCATGACCAATTCACCGCGGCGACAGTAATCACCGGTGGACGGGACGAGCTGTGCTCGTTCCGTTCATTCCGGTGCCTGTGACGTTTCCATCGAATCCGTCTCGTGCCGCGTTTTCGCTGAATTCGCGATCTTTTCGACTACTGGGGAGTGGTGTGCCATGACGAGGAAGAGACCTGCCGGGCGGAGGCCGTCGGCCTCTCGATGGTGCCGTGGCGCGGTCGTGCTGACCGTGTCCACGGCACTGGTCATCTCGGGTGCCGGATTGGAGCTCGCCTCGGCCGCGCCGGCGGTGCCGGCGGTCGCGGCCCAGTGGCAGGCTCCGGCCGCGGGGGCGGCATCGGTGCCGCCGTCCGCCCCGGCGGTGGAGACCGGTGATCCGGAGGAGGAAGCGCTGCTGCGGCAGTTGCAACTGGATCTGCTCGCCGACATCGCGGCGCTGGACGAAGACGAGGAGGTCCGGGCGGCAGCGAGAGAAGCCCTCAAGAAGGCCGAAGCAGGCGACGACGCGGCGATCACGACCTTCTTCGAACGTGGTCATCAGGAAGCCAAAACGCTGGCGAAGCGGCGGAAGGAGGAGGCGGACACCCGCAACCGCGGGGTGATCCAGTCGCTGGCAGGCACCGGTGGCCCGGCCTTCAACGCCGCCGTCGACCGGGCTCTGCAGGGGAACGCCTACGACCGCGTGAACTTCCTGGCCTTCGGGCGGGACATCGCCGCGGAGCAGGACCGCCGGACAGGCGCCTACGAGAAGGAAATCCGGGACCGGCGGCGGGCACACGTCCAGATCGCCGCGGACCGGGGGACTCCGGAGGTCTCCGCCGCGGCCAAGGTGGCGCTGGCCCAGGGAGACGCCGCGATCGAGGAATACCTCAAGACCGGATACCTGGCCGCGGCCAAACGGGACGCCGATGCCCGTGAGGCGCAGCTCGCCGAACTGGAGCGTCAGCGCAAGGACGCCGAAGCGAATTCCGAACTGGCGCAACGGATCGCGCGGGTGATGCGGGCGCGGCAGAGCCTGCTCGGCGCGCACGCCGACGGTGTCCGGTCGCTGGAGCGCACCGCCAACGACATGACGCTGGCGGCGAACTCGTCCCGGGAGGCCGCGCGGGCGCTCGCCGCCGACCAGGCCGGGCACAGCTATCACCCCGAGCTGTACCAGCGGGCGAAGGACGACGTGGCCCGCTTCGTGCGCGACGCACGAACCGATGCGCAGCAGGCGCAGGCCGCGGCCGCGCTGGCGAGCGCCCAGGTGGACATCCTGGTGCAGAACCAGATGCCGCACGGCACTCAGTGGGCGAAGGTCGTCCAGGGCATGGCCGCCGCGGCGAACGCCGCGAAACAGGCCGCCGAAACCGCCGCCCACGCGATCGACGCGATCGCCGCCGACGCCGCGGCCACCGACGCCGCCGAGAAGGCCGAGGCCAGGGAAGAGAACGCCCGGCGCTGGCGGGCCAACGCGCAGTCCCACGCGGACGCGGCGGAGCGGTTGGCGCAGGCAGCCCGTGAGCAGGCCGCGGCGGCCGCTCAGGCGGCGGCGCAGGCCCGGCAGGCGAAGACCGAGGCGGAAACCGCGCTGCAGAACGCGAAGACGCACGCGGCGAAGGTGAAGCAGGCGCGTACGGACGCTGAACGCGAACGCGATGTCGCCGCTGCGAAGCGTCGTGAAGCCGAGCAGTGGCGTGATCAGGCCACTCTCAAGAGGCAGGAGGCCGAAGCCAAACAGCGGGAAGCCGCGAGCGAGCGGGACAAGGCCAAGCACGAGGCGGGTATCGCCCAGCAGAAACGGCAGGAGGCGGAAGCGCAGCAGCGGATAGCTTCCGCGAAGCGGGTCGAAGCACAGGGACAGGAGCAGATCGCCGCCGACGCGGCCAAGGAGGCCCGGCGCCAGGAACAGATCGCGGCCGACATCGACCATAACGCCGGTATCGAGGAAAGCAAGGCCCACCAGGCCCGGGAGGAGGCCGCGCAGCTGCGGCAGTCCGCCGAGACGACAGCGAAGAAGGCACAGGCGCTCGAACAGCTGGCGGCGCGGGCCGAAGCCGCGTCGGAGGTCCTGCAGGAGGACAAGCTGAAGGTGCGCGAGGCGGCGACGCAGGCGCGGACCGAGGCGAACACGGCGAGGGACGCCGCGCAGCGGGCCGACGGACTCGCCACCCAGGCAGGTCAAGCCGCTGCGTCGTCGCGTGCGGCGGCGACCGAGTCGCAGGCCGCCGCGGGCAGGTCGCGGGCGCACGCGGACCGTGCGCTGGCTGCCGCTTCCCAGGCGCGTGCGGCGGCGCGGGAAGCCGAGGTCGCGGCGGAGAAGTCGCGTGCGGCGGCGAACGAGGCCCAGGCCGCGGCCGCTCGGGCGAACGAGGCGGCGTCGCGAGCCGAGCGGGAAGCCGCCGCTGTCCACGCGGAGGCGTTGAAGGCACGGGCGTCGGCCGAGGAGGCGACGGCGGCGGAATCGCGTGCCGCCGAGAATGCCCGTAACGCGGCGAACCTGGCTCAGCAGGCGGCGGTGGAATCGGAACACGCGCTCACCGCGGCGCATCGGACCCAGGACGAGGCCAACGCGGCGGCGGCGGAGGCCGCGACCGCCGCGACCCAGGCCGGGATCGCCACCCGCGCGGCGGTCGCCGCGGGGCTGTCGGGGGCCGGGATCGCCGCTCCCGCCGACCAGGCGATCACCCTGGTCAGCCCGTTCACCGGAAACGACCTGGACGCCGATTTCGTGCTGATGGTGGCGAACCGGGCGAAGGACGTCGGCGACACCCAGGTCCGGGCCGCACAAGCCGCCGCGGCCGACGCGAACGCTCAGGCGGAGCGCGCGGCCGAGGCGGCCAGGAACGCCGGGCTCGAGGTGAAGCCCGCGTTCCAGGCCGCTGCTGCCGCCGCCGCTTCGGCGGCCGACGCGGCACGGTCCGCCGCCGCGGCCCAGCAGTCCGCGGCGGACGCCGCGGTGGCCGCCGCGGCGGCAAGGAGGGCATCGGCCGAGGCCGATGCGGTCGACGTCGAAGCGCAGGCCGATGCCAAGGCCGCACGCGCCGCCGCCGACCAGGCGGCGGCCGACGCCGCGTTGGCCGGACGGGCGGCCGACAAGGCCGAGGCGGACGCACGCGCGGCGAGGAAGGCGGCGGACGACGCCACCCGGGCGGCGAACGAAGCCGTCGCCGCGGCCGACCGGGCCCAGCGGGACGCGACCGCGGCTCAGCAGGCGGCGGCGCAGGCCCAGCGGGACGCGGACGCGGCCCGCGAGTCCGCGAACCGGGCCGCGGACTACGCACGTGACGCCGATTCCGCGGCCGGCAACGCCGAGAAGTACGCGAAGAACGTGGAGGACAGGGCGGCGAACGCCGAAGCGGACGCCAAGGCGATCCAGGACCAGCTGGCCGAAATGCAGGAGCTGCTTCGGCAGGAGGAAGAGGCGCGGGAACGCGCGGAGGCCGAGCAGGCCATCACCGACGACAGCGAGGTCCCCGCGCTGACGCCGGAGGAAGAAGAACTGCTGCGCGCGGAAAAGGGCCAGGCCGGGGTCGATGAGTACAACCGGGCCCGCGCCGACGCGAACAGGGACCTGATGGGGCTCATCGTAGACGAGGGCGGACAGGTCATCCTCGACCTGATCGGCTACACCGACGCGAAACGGTGCTTCATGGAGGGCGACTTCATCTCCTGCGTGATGACCGTCATCAACGCGTTGCCGATCCTCAAGATCGCGTCGGTGCTGCGGAAGATCCCGGACGCGGTCAGCGCCACCGTGCGGATCGTGAAGGGCATCCGCACCTTCAAGGACGTGAAGATGGCCAGCCGTCGCATCGCCGACAACGTGCGCGACCTGATCAGGCAGCTCAAGGGGTGCAAGAAACCGGGCGCCGCGATATCGGCGGCGGCCCCGCCCGCCTGCGAGACCGTCGACAGGGAAGCGTTGCGCAAGAGAGTGGAGGACGAGCACAAGAAGCAGCCCGCGGTCAGTCCGCAACCGGGGCAGCGGCTCAGCACCGTCGCCCGGCAGCGGGAAGTGGACGGCTGTTTCAAGACCGTGATCCCGGCGAACGTCTCCTTCAACTACCCCATGGAGAACTTCACCTGGCTCGGCAAGGCCGCCAAGCGGGCCACCGGCGGCATCGTGTGCGCGAACAAGACCACGGACCGGTCCGGGGATCCGGCGGCCCCGGTGGGACATCCCGACGGTGTCCCGTCCACGTTGAACGGCACGCCGGTGCACAAGGGACACTTGGTCGCGGCCAGGCTGCACGGTTCCATGTTGGTGGACAACATCGTCACCCAGTGGTCGAAGGTCAACCTCTCCGACGTCAAGAGGGTGGAGAACGCGGTGGCGAACATGCTGGACCGGTATCCCCGCCAGGACGTCTCGGTCATCTACGAGGTCCACGTCCAGTACGCGACCAACACGGCCGCGATGCCGAGGTGGATCTTCATCGAGGCGATGGCCTCGAACGGCGCGAAGTGTTTCGCCAAGATCGAGAACATCCCCACCGGTAACCTCGTCAAGGAGACCTGTCCGGCGTTCCGGACGGCCTGACGGCGACCAGGAGAAGAAGATGTCAGAAAAACCGAAACGGTCGTACGTCGACGAGATCTGCGAGCTCGTCGGGTGGCGGGCCGGGGACTTCCGGCCGGAGCTGGACTGGACCACTGTCGAACGCGAGCTGGGGACACCGCTTCCCGGTGACTACAAGGAGTTGCTCACCCGGTTCCCTTCCGGCGGCTTTCGCGACGTCATCGCCTTCTCGAATCCGAGCGAGAACGTCGAGGTGTGCGCGAACGTCAAGCGGGAGAACGCCGAACTGCTGGAGATCTTCGGCGATGAGGATCTCGAATACCTGCGAGGCGTCCCGTACCGGCTTTTCCCGGAACCGGGTGGGCTCTATCCCTGGGGGACCAACGGCGCGGGGGGCACATTCTGGTGGATTCCCGGCTCGGCGGATCCGGACGAGTGGGGTGTCGCCTACAACACCCGGGACGACTGGCGCGAAGCACATCCAGGGCCGATGACGAAGGTCATCCTGGACCTGTTGGTGAGCACCGGCGAGGACAACATCCTCGAGTGGGACATGACCGGTAAACCGGTGAACTTCAGCGGTTACTGGGGAGATCGGTACGTTTCCCATCCGGACTGAGCACGTCCCGGCGGCGTCTCGCGTGCTGAACGCGAGACGCCGCCGGGACGCGGGAGATCGGCGTCGGCACGCGCGTTCTACCGTGATTCGCCGTACGTCGTCCTCGACGGGCCGACGGTCCGTGACCGGCCCAGGCGGTCGTGGTCGCCTACGAGGCGGGCTGATCGGGTCCGGGTAGTACCGGGGTACGGGTTCGCCGTCCGGTGGTACCGGGGTAGCAGGGCCAAGACGGTTCCGCCGGGCGATGTGCCGCGGTGCCGAAACGGAGATCGTTTCACCCATGAATCGGATCAACGCCTTGCGCGCCAACGCGACGCTGATCGCCGTCGGCACCGCGGTCACCGTGCTCGTCGCTATCGCGTTCGTCTGGTGGCTTTCGGACACCCCGCTCGGGGTCGACTCGGCCGTCTACCGCGCCGGCGGGTTCGCCGTGCTACAAGGGGAGCCGCTGTACGCGCACCTGACCGTGTTACCCGACTGGGCGCCGGAGCTGCCGTTCACCTATCCGCCGTTCGCCGCGCTGCTCTTCGTCCCACTGACCGCGCTGCCGGCGCAAGGGTGCTGGGGCCTGCTGGCGATCGCGGCGGCACCTTCGCTCTATGTCGCGCTCCGGCCCTTCACCGAGCGAGCGTACGTCCCGCTCCTGCTGCTCGCCGCGTTCGCGCTGCAGCCGGTGTGGCAGACGATCGGACTCGGCCAGGTCAACCTCATCCTGATGGCCGTCGTGGTCGCGGATATCCTTCTGCTGCGTGATTCGCGCTTCCGCGGTATCGGGATCGGACTCGCGGCGGCGGTCAAACTGATCCCGCTGATCTTCATCGTCCACCTCCTGCTCGTCCGGCGAACCGCCGACGCGGCCCGCGCGGTGGCGGCCTTCCTCTGCGCGACGACACTCGCGTTCGTCGTACTGCCGAAAGATACCCTGCGCTACTGGACGTCCGCGATCTTCAACGGCCACTTCGCGGAGATGAAAGGCTGGGTAGGAAACCAGTCGTGGCAAGGATTCATCGCACGAACGCTACCGGAAGGCCGGGCGGCGACGGTGCTCATCGGATGCTTCGGCGTACTCTGCGCGGCGGTCATGATGTGGCTCGTTCGGCGGCTGCACCGCGTGGGCGACGACCCCGCCGCCCTGCTGGTGACGGCTGGCTGCGCGCTGCTGGTCTGCCCGATCTCGTGGACGCACCACTGGGTGTGGGTGGTGCCCGCCCTCGGCTACCTGTGCGTCAGGGTCCGGCGGCAGGCGGTGGCGATGGCCGCCGTCGTGTTCACCGGCTGGACGGTCGCCGTGGTCCCCGGCGGAGGCGGCGCCGAACGCACCTGGAACATTGGCCAGGCCGTCGTCGGCAACGCCTACCTGATCGCGGCGCTCGCCCTGTTCGTCGTGTTCTATCGCCGTCTGTCCGCTGCGGAAAGTAAGAACCTCGTGCCCGACTGGGAGAATGCGTAGCGGCATTCAGCGATCGAAATCCGGGGCACTGACGCTGATCAGGGTCGGCGACGCGCCCATGGGCTTGTCGTTGACGCCACGCGATGTCGTCTACATCACCAACACCGCGTCGGACACGATGTCGGTGATCGACACCGCCACGTCGAAGCAAATCGCCCTGGTGCCCGTCGGTCAGCAGCCGGAAGGGGTGGCCGTGACCGGCTGAGTCGCACCGCGACGACCTTTGCCCGTAGTACCGCGGACACCCTTCTGCGGGAAGTGCTCCAGGAGGAAGTCGCGTAGTACCCGGACTTCGGCGGGACACCGGCGAGCGGAATATCACCAACCCAAGACCGGTTATGCTTGCTGTCAAGTAGTTCAATGGCAAGCTAACTGGAGACCGTCATGAGCGAGAGCGTGGAGCTGTTTCTGTTCCTTGAACCGGGAGCCGACCCGGAGAACGATCGCGTGGTGCAGGACCTCGGCGAGGCAGAAGCGCTGCTCGCCTGGGTTCCGGACGGGGCCGCCGCCGCGCGAGTCGCGTCGGAAGCGGTAGCCGCCGGTGTCAAGCTCATCGAGTTGTATCGCGGGTTCGACCTGGCCTCGGCCGGTCAGGTCGTCGACGCCGTCGACGGACGGGTGGCGGTCGGTGTGGCGGCGTTCGGCTTCGGAACGTCCACCGCGCACCCGATCCGCGACTCCGCCACGATCTTCGTCGGGCATCCCAGCGCCGACCCGGCCAGGCACCGTGTGGTTCGCGAACACGCCGGTGGCGGCAAGACCACCGCCGTGTCGGTGCCGGACTCCCGCACCGCCGTCACGGTCGCCCGGCAACTGGTCGACGACGGCGCCGAAGTGATCGAGATCTGCGGCGGCACGTCGCTGAGGGTGGCTCGCGATGTCGCGGCGGCTGTCGGTGACCGGGTGCCGGTGAGCCTGGTCGCGTGGCCGGTCGATTCGATCGAACGCGCGGCCGCGTTCAAGGCGGAGTTCGAAGCCGAAGACGCCTGACCGACGTCAGCCGGCCTCCGCGTGCAGAAGCATCTTCTTCAGCAACGCGGCCAGGGTGCGCCGTTGCGCCGGGGTGAGCGGGGCCAGCAACGCCTCGTCGGCGACCAGTACCGCATCGAGCGCCTTGGCGGCGAGGTCCGCCCCGGCCGTGGTGAGCCGGATCCGGACCGCGCGCCGGTCTTCGGGGTCGGGGCGGCGCTTCACCAGGCCGCTCCGCTCCAGCCGGTCGAGTCGAGCGGTCATGGCGCCGGAGGTGATCAGCGCGGTCTCCGCGAGATCCCGCGGATGCGTCCCGCCGGGATCGTCGCGTCGCCGGAGAGTGTTCAGGACGTCGAAGTCGCCGTAGCTCAGGCCGAACGGGCGGAGCGCGTCGACGACGACGGCCTGACCGTGCCCGGCGCTGCGGAACAACCGGCCGATCACCTGGAGGGCGCTGACGTCTCGTCCGCCGTCGCTGGCGGCCCACTCGTCGACCATGCGGTCGATGGAATCCTTCGGCACCGCAAGAGCGTAGCCGCCGTTTCCCACCTCGCGACAAACGGACGACCCGGTGGAACACCATGAGGTTCAGCGAAGGCGGGTCGGACGCGAGAAGGGTGGCCCCCTACCCGTCGCGACGAACCTGAAATCCGCCACGCCGGGCACGGCCCCCCGGGACAAGACGTGGCACCTTTGCCTTACTGACCACAAGTTTCGTACCCCTTGAGGGCAGCTTGTTCTCCACCGGAAGGTCGCCTTGTGCACGGAGAACGCCGGGAACCTGGTTCTCTTGCTCGTAGAATGCTCGGCGCGGTATTTCCGCGACCTGCTGTTTCTCGGTGCGCAGCGGAGTTGCTTTTGAGCAAGACGGGGAAGAGAGCCTCGGCGGAACCGGGACCCGGCTGCGCGTGGTCCTGGGCGAGCAAGCAAGACCGGCGCCCGGTCGGCGCGACTGGCTTGTCGATCAAGGAAGTGTCCAAGCCGGGCTACTCTCGAACAGAGCGGGGCGACGATTCCCACGGTCGTGTTACGGTATTCGTCGCTCTA
The DNA here is from genome assembly GCF_047608695.1 of Amycolatopsis sp. cmx-11-32. Lineage (NCBI taxonomy): Bacteria > Bacillati > Actinomycetota > Actinomycetes > Pseudonocardiales > Pseudonocardiaceae > Amycolatopsis > Amycolatopsis sp. cmx-11-32. Next base: position 353,384 of record NZ_JADNQN010000007.1, read on the forward strand.
TCTATCTTGTGGTCACCAGTTCGAGTGTATTGTGCTTGCGCGTATTGACGGGGTCGCCCAAGTAATGCACGCCGAGTTAACGCTGGTCAGTCCCCCAGTCGGTCGTCATGGCCGGATGTCCACGTTGCAGGCCGGAGTTTCCTGGGGGAGGGGACGCGCGGCAGTGGCCATACGACGAGGTTATGGTTTGTTCGCGTGTCGGTCGCGTTGCACGACGCGCTGATGTCAATCGTCGGCAGGCTCGATGAGCAATCGGAGTTGAACGCTGGGACGGATGTGGGAAGCCGAACGAACTGACCCGATGCTTGTCGGTCGTCTTCTGGCTTGTATGCTCGTCGTGGCACGGTCGCGGATGATAAGGAAGACGCGAGCAATCGTGGCGCGCCAACGCTTCTCCCTTAACGGGAACGTCCCCGTCACGTGTGGGTTCCGCTCTGGAAGCCGACGATCCCGCACTGCCTTCGCCGGTCGTGAGCGAGCGGCGACGCGGGTGAACGTGACTTCCACTGTAGCCTTCTTATCATCGCTGAACTTGTTATTTCCGACAATTGTCCGGAATTCGTTCCGACACTTTCACTCCATCGAGTCAAAAAGTGAGAGTTTTAGCCTGCCAGGAGTATAAACGGAGTCTGTGGGCATCTACTGCTGTGTCGTGACCACGGTAGGTGTGAAGATCGAATAGGAGGCAATGCCAGCGTGACCGTCGCAGAAGAGATCGCCATCCTCTTGACCCGAAAATTCGGGGTGGAACCGGCCGACGTTCGTTCCGGGGCTTCACTGCATCAATTGGGCATGGACTCCCTCGCCTTGGAAGAGTTGCGTGTGCTCCTCGAGGAAAACCTGAGCATCGACCTCGAAGACGTCCAGTTGACCTCCCGGGAGACCGTGGAACAGCTGGCCGCGGTCGTCGACGAGAAGCTCGCCGCATGACGGCACCGCGTCTCACCGCCGCGGTGACGGGTCTGGGGCTGGTCACCGCGGCGGGAGTCGGAGCCGAGGTCGCTTGGCGTGGTGTGACACAACCCAGCGCCGTCAAGGGGGTGCGACACCAGGACGAGCTTCGCGGTCTGTCGTGCGACTTCATGTACACCGTCGACGACCTTGACACCGTGAGCCTGCTGGGCGTACCGGCGTTGCGGATGATGGACCGCTTCTCGCAGCTCGCGGTGATCGCGGCGCGGGAAGCTGTGGCGGACGCGGGTCTCGACACCTCGGTTTGGGAGACGGATCGGATCGCGGTGGTCATCGGCTCGGCCCACGGGGGCCTCCCCTTCTACGACCAGCAAAGCGCCGTCCTCGCCGAAAAAGGCGCACGCCGTGTCTCGCCGAAGCTCGCGCCGATGACCACGGTGAACAGCGCCGCCAGCAGTGTCTGCATGGACCTCGGCGCGCGCGGACCGAGCTTGAGTGTCTCCACCGCGTGCTCCTCGGGCACGGTCGCGATCGGCACCGCCCTGCAGCTGCTGCGCTCGGGTGCGTGCGACGTCGTCATCGCGGGTGGCGCCGAATCCGTGTGCTCCCGTTTGCTGATCGCCAGTGCCTGCCAGATGAGGGCGGTGTCCACGCGTCGGGACGATCCGTCGACGGCGTGCCGTCCGTTCGATGCCGACCGTGACGGTTTCGTGGTCGGCGAGGGTGCCGGTCTGGTCGTCTTGGAGCGACCCGATCACGCCGTCGCTCGCGGAGCGCGTGTACGGGCGGGTATCGCGGGCTACGGCGCCTCCAGCGACGCCCACGCGGCGGTGGCGCCGGAACCCGAAGGCAAGGGAATCGAGCGTGCGCTGCGGACCGCGCTGGACGACGCGGGCGTGACGCCGGCCGACGTGGGCCATGTCAATGCCCACGGGACGTCCACCGTGATGAACGACCTCATCGAGGCCACCATGCTGCGCCGGGTCCTCGGCGAGGAGCCGCTGGTGACCTCGACGAAGCCGATGACCGGGCACACTCTCGGCGCCGCGGGGGGCATCGAGACCGCGTTGACCGTGCTGGCCCTGGAGCGGCAATTGGTGCCGCCCACGGCGAACTTCCAGACCAGGGACATCCGCATACCGATCGACGTGGTCACCAAGGAAGCCCGGGCTGCCGAGTTCGAGTGCGCGGTCAAGATCTCGATGGGCTTCGGCGGCCATAACGCCGCCCTCGTCCTCACGAAAGGCTGCTGAGCCCCGGGCTCGACACCGCATTCGGAGCAGAAAGTAGAGCATGCACGAGGAAGTTGTCCGTTCGCTGGCGATCGGTCGGACACAGTTCAGTTACCGGTTGCTCCGGCAGTCCGATCCGCGGACCGAGCCGGTGATCGTGATCGGCGGCGGACTCCAGGGCAGTAACGGCTGGCCGCATATGGAGGATCGGATCACCCCGATCGCGTGCCTGGTGACGGCGGACCTCCCCGGAATGGGGACGTCGGACCCGTTGCCTCCCGGTGCCGGCACCGACTTCATGTGCGCCGCGCTCGACCGGATCATCGACGATCTCGGCGTACCGCGGGTCAACCTGTTCGGTTATTCCTACGGCGCGGAACTCGCCTTCGGCTGCGCTCAGCGCAGCCCTCACCGCATCGCACGGCTGATCCTCGGCGGAGTGGTCTCGCACACCGACGCGGCGCAGCGGGAATCGTTGCGCGAGGCGGCCGCCCACCTCGCGATCGGGGCGACCGAGGAGTTCGCCACGGTGGCCGCGAACATGCAGCTGTGCCTCGACGAGAATCGGCGCATCCCGCGACGTTCCCTGGTGTATCGGTACGTGCGGCGGTCAATGCTCCACGTCGCCGTCCACGTTCCGCACGTGATGGATTACCTGCGTCGTTCCCTGATCAGCGGCCCGTCCTTCGACGGTGGCCTGTCCGGGGTACCGGCACTGGTGTTCACTGGCGAACACGACTCCATCACCGCTCCCGAACGGCAGCGCGAGTTCGCGGCCACCATATCCGGCAGCCGGTTCCTCACGATCAAGGATTCCGACCACTGGGTCGTCCTGGAGCGTGCGGCCGACGTCGCCGATTTGGCGGTCCGCTTCTTCACCGACCGCCCCTTGGAATCTGCGCCCTATGTGACCGTCATGGACCCCATCGGGCCTAGTGTCGCGTGATCCTGCAGGTCTTATGCGTGATTGGACGGCGATCTCCGGAGATCGCCATCTGATCACGCGTAACCGCCGTCTGATCACGCGAGATCGCCGTCCGAGGAACGAAACCAAACGTCAAGCAAGCAGGATCACGCGACACTAGTGCTGGACAACGGATGCTTCGGTGACCGCGCTCTGCGGATCGCCGTTGTGGAAGGCGCTTCGTAGTTCGCGTAACCGGTATCCACTGATGGCGCTGTTGCTCGACCTGCTCACCGCAGGCGCTCGGCCACACGACCTCGTTCGCGGGGAGAACTTTTCGCTTTAGGTGCGATCCTGCTGGTTCAGGCTTTCTCGCGGGGTGCACGTTTGCGCTTTGTGGCTCGCGGGAAATTGTCGGGAGAGGATCGCCTGTGGGCACGGTGGCCCGCGGTGTTGATGCGGTTGCCGCATAACTCGGGTGGCCCCAGGCGCGACCGCGCACCGAGAACGCCAAGACCTGCGACCACGGCGAGCAGGCGAGCCGCTACGGCATCGTCGGGAGCATCGACGGCCCATCCTCGGTCCGGCGCCCGGGCCGACGATCGTTGACGAGCGATCGTCGGTCCGGGCGCTCAGGTCAGGACCCTCGAGGAGCTATAACGTCGCCTCCCACGCGGTCACCGCACCACCGGTGACCTGGTCGATCCAGGTCCGATAGCCGGGAACACTGTTGTAGATTCCGGGACCATTGAGGCAGTTGCTGCTGTTGTTACCGGATCGGCTGGTAGCGCCGGTCAGCTCACCACCCAAAATGGACGGTCCCCCGGAATCGCCGTAGCAGGCACTGGTTCCGGGTGCGCCCTGGAAGCAGATCTCTTTGCCTCGCTTGAAATTGGCGGTACACCTGGAGTCCGCGACGGTAGTGGTGTCCACCTCGCGAAGCTGTGGCGACGAACCACCGCAACCAGGGGTGCCGCACGTCTGCCCGTGACCGATCAGCTTGTTGACGGTGCCGACGGCCGGGCTGGAGGCCGCGATCTTGATCGGCGTGGCAGTGGCTGCTCTCGACAGCTTCACCACGGCGATGTCGTTCGCGCCGAGGGTCGCGCTTGCCGCGACGATGAGTTCGCCGCCGAAGCCGGTGTTGACCGCGCCGATCCGAGCGGAGAAACCGCCACCGGTGGAGCCCTGGACGCAGTGCCTCGCCGTGACAAGCCATTGCGGGGCGATCAGCGACGCCCCGCAGAAATGACGACCATTGCGTTGAAGCGACGCGAAGAACGAGTAAGGAGTGGTGACGACCTTGCCGCCGATGATAAAAGGTTCGATCGGCGGTGCGGCCGGTGACCCGGCCGCTGCCGCGGGCCCGGCAAAGAGCGACCCGGCAAAGACGGCGGCGGCGATCATGGACATACGTCGGATCCACATGATTTTTCGGCCTCCTGCACAGAAAGAGGGAGTCCAGCATGGGACGGGATTCAGTGGTGTCAGATCGATCAACACCTGACCGTAGTGCTCTGTAAAGTATTCGGTACCCCCATTGGTACTGAATCGGACATACCATCGATAGGCAAGGCGAAGGTAACGCGCCGGATCCCCTCGCCGCGCTCACATCCGTGTTGATCCGCCACAGGACTGTTCCCGTTGACACGCAACGAGATCAGGAGCCTTCACGGCCAACTCGTCATCGAACCACCGCACGCCGTCATCGATATCCAGGGCTGGTCGGAACGGCGGCGCCGACACCAACACCGAGCGCTGCCAGTATCACGAACCGCGGCTGGAGTAGTGACTTCAGGCAGGACGGCTCCTGCCCGTAGTCCTGCGCTGTATTTCGGTCCTGGCACGGCGCGCAGCGTTCTGTGCTCGCCCCGCGGTTCGACGGTGCTTACTCCTCAGCCCAGCCTCGACCTGCCGCAGACGACTGACGGTGCGCTCAGTGAAGAGGAGTTGCCCTAATCCCAGGCACGATGTCTGTCTTGATCTTGACGACGTACCGGGTCGACCGTGGTCGGAGGGCATTCCTCGCGAATGCGTTCAAAGGAACGCGAGCATGGCCTCGATCACGCGTGAAGATGCGATCATGTGCTTGGTGTGATGAGAGGCACAGGGAAAGGGCTGTAGGGCTTGTTGCCTGGGTCGGCGACGACGGTGATGGCTCGAGCTGCGTTCATCTCGGCGAAGCAGGTGAGCAGGGTTTCGCCGGTGTAGTCGCGGAGTACGCATGGCGCGCCATCGGGTGAGGTGGATCCCGCTGGGGAGCTTGGTCTTGGGGATCCATCGTCCATCAACGTTGCCATAGAGTCGAATTCGCCGTGGGTACCGAGTGGGAGGGGCCTGCGTGCCCTTCGTCATCTCCGTGAGCATGGATTGCCGTGCTGCCCTCGGTTTGACCTGACTGGGCTGGGCGATTGCCCTACCAGCCATGGCTCATGGTGGTGCCTGCGCTACCAGGAGTCTTCTCCCTTGCGGGGTCGATCGCGGTCATCGTCATCCGTAGGTTGTGACGAGACAGATCACCACCGGTTAAGGGGAAATGATAAATTCCCCTTAACCGAACGCTCTTGGGCGGGACGCGGTGCTGCTCGAACACCCTCTCCGACCTGCTCTGACCCGGTGCGCTGCTGATTCCCTGGCGAGTGGGAATAAGGAAGGCTTTGCCATCCAGCGTGTAGTGTCTCGATCGGCATCGCGGGCAACTGTAGGCACGTGCTGCCCGCTTGGCGGGGACGAGGGCGGCGTCGCTGCCCTGTAGACTCCAGCAACTAAGAGCTCGTCTCATGTGGTGAGTTTGTGGAGTTTCTTATAGCAGGTGAGGCTGGTTCCGAGGATGAGGAAGGCGAGGAAGTGTTCGCTTTGCGTTCGTAGCGCAACGTGAGGCGGCGGTATCCGGTGAACCAGGCCATGGTTCGTTCGATCACCCAGCGGTGTTTGCCGAGTTTGTCTTTGGATTCGATGCCTTTGCGGGCGACGCGGACCTTGATGCCGCGGTCGTGGACCCAGCGTCGCAGGTCGGGCTGGTCGGAGGCCTTGTCGGCGTGCAGCTTGGCCGGCTTACGCCGCCGCGGACCGCGGCGGGACTTGATCGCCGGGATCGTCATCACCAGCGGCTTGAGCGCGTGGGAGTCGTTCGTATTGGCGGCGGAGACGGCGACGGCGAGCGGCAGTCCGGCGCGGTCGGACAGGGCGTGGATCTTCGAGCCGGGCTTGCCGCTGTCGACCGGGCTGGGACCGGTCAGAGATCCCCTTTTTTGGCCCGTACACACGCTCCGTCCACGATCGCGCGGCTCCAGTCGAGGTGGTCCTGGCTGCCGAGTTCGTCCGAAAGTGCGTGGTGCAGGCGCCGCCAGAGTCCGGCTGTGGTCCACTGGCTGAAGCGGCGGTGCGCGGTCTGGAACGGCACCCCGAACGACGGCGGCAGATCCCGCCACGCACACCCACTGGTCAGCACATACACGATCGCGGTGAACACCGCACGAGCATCCACCGGGGCAGTACCACCGCCCTGCGGACGCGGCTCGAACACCAGGATCAACGGCTCGACCAGGTTCCACAGCTCATCCGGCACCAACCGCAACGACAAACGATCAACCACAGCAAAGATCAGTGACCGATCACCACGTAAGACACGCTCTAAGCGGTCTTCTCGGCCTTGCTCAGCTTGGCCTGAGCCTGCTCGAACAGGGCCTTGTAATCCACCTCAGCGGCCTGTCCGGTCTCGGCCGGTGTGCTGGCCAGCCCGGTGTCGGGCGGGGTCGTGCCGGTCGCGGTCGCATTGGGCTCCGGCGGGGTCTGCGAGGTGGCGGCGTTGTCGCCGGGTACGCGGGAATCAGTCACTACCTGTCCTCATGGAATGCACTGAGTGCCATCAGAGGCACGTATGAAAATTCGTGGCGTGAACGCCACGCCGACACGAACGCAGGCCGCTGTGGCCGTCCTTGGCGCGTGCCCGGTCGGAGCTCAAGTCGTCGCCGGTACCAGCAGCGGGATCACGGCGTGACAGCTCGATTGGATGCTGGTCGCCATGGTCACGTTCGCGGGTGGCGCAGTCGCCGCTTCACTTTCAGAAAACCGCAAAAACCCATTTCACCCGCACAAAAAAGTGCGGGTCCTAGTACAAAAGTGCTAGTTGCTGGTGTCCTGCGCCTGAAGTTCGCCCCCTTAAACTGGGTGGATGGATGGCGCGGATGGATTGGCCGCGGTCCGGCGAAGTGAAGCGAACGCACCCCGGGATTGATGGAAGCCCTTTCCGGGTAGTAGAGGGTTATGAAAGCCGACACATCCAAGGACTTCGACAACCGGTCGCCCTTCACCTGGAGGGCAACGACAACGGCGTTGATGGCCCTCATGTCGGTGGTAGCGGGCATCAGCATCGTCGCCTCCAGTGGCCAGGGAATCGGGTGGTTCCTGCTGGCGATCGGACTGGTCACTGCTCTGGTCGCCGCCTGGATCTTCCACCTCGCCCGGAAGTCTCGCCACCCGCAGGACTGAGCCGACCGGCTCTAGCGGCCCGCGCCGGAAACCCGCCGCCGCGAGCTAGCCAGTGCGCGGGTGCAGCGCGTCCGCCGCCTGCGCATGATCGGCGCGCTGCTGGCAGAGGTGGTCGCCGCGTTGGCGGCAGGCACGTCCGCCGAAGGACCAGCCGCACACCGGAATCCGCAGGGACTTCGGCGTGCCGGTCTTGGAACTGGGTTTCCGGGTGTGGGAACGGGGTTCAGGAGAGGTGACGGCCCGCGTCGCCCGAGGTCCCGCCATCACCTCGGCCTTGATCGCCTGCCGGTCCGATGGCGTCAGCCCGAACCGCGCCGCGAACGTCAGGAACGTACGTTCGGAATCGGCCCGCACCTTCAACGCCGGATTCGGCACCAGACCCCGCCACCAGGAACCAGCAACGCGGAACCGTTCACCAGGGCGGTAGCTACGGCATACCGGGCAAGGGCCTCGTACAGCACCCCAAGGGCGTCGACGTCCCATGCGGTCAGGACTCTACGTGTGATCATGCTCGGGGAGAGCCGATCCCAGATCGCCCGCCCCTTCTCCGATAGCCACTCCGGCGACACGATCTCCGCCGCAGGCGGCACGGGCTCAGCATCGTTGATCCGGTCCTTACGATCACCGTGCAAGATCCGTAGCGAGGTCGGTTTTCGTGCGGGGCCGCGCTTCCCATGACGCCCCCTACACGAGTTCTGCTTTGATACGACGTACCGAGGATTCTCGCCTGTCCGACTGTTCCCGTGTTGCTCCATGTGGGTTGACATCGACGAGGCGAGTTGCAAAAGCTCTACTTTGTCGTTAGGCATATGTCGACAATCTGTTTCTACTGGGGAGAAGATGATCATGGCACGAGCTGTCAGCCTTATCGCTACGGTTCTATTGACGGCAGGGATAGTCACTGGAACGGCAGTTGGTCCAGCGGCCGCAGCGACCCCCTGCCCGTCGGGCGAAGTTTGTATGTACGAGGGCTATAACTTCACCGGCACCATGCGCTATATGTGGCCGGTTGAGCCTGGAGACTGTGCCGGTCTCACGTTCAAGGTTCTCTCGGTCCACAATCGAAGCTTCGAGTTTCAACGGCTTTGGGCAAATGGGAATTGCACGGCGAGCAATGTTCTCGTCGCACCTGGGGGCAAAATCGGACGACCAAATTTCGTTGTTAGGTCAATAGGCGGCCGCTAACGGTGAAGAAGCGAAGGATCCGTGACTACGGAAGCCGACGTGTGACTTGACGACATGTCGTAGGCGTGAGGTGGCCACCGCATGATCACCATCGAGATGGGTTGACCTCGAAGATGGCATGGTGGCCGCCTCGTGGCCCGTAGTCGGTGATCGCCTGAGCCAGCGTTACTAGCTGGAGCCGCTGGACGCCTTGCCGCGTCCTTTCGCTTTGGGGGCGGTGGTGGCCTTCTTGCGGGCAGTGCCGCGTTTCTCGGCTGCGGCGGCGGTCTGTCGCTTGCGTGGAGGCATTCAGTTCACCCCCTCTCCGCGTCGTCGGGTTCCGGCATGGTGACGCCGAGCAGTTCCGCGGTGGCGTAGCCGTCGAGGTACTTGTCCCCGATGACGACGAGACCGGCGGCGGCGAGGAAGGCGTCCTTGTCGTCCTGGCTCGTGAAGCAGACGCAGAACCAGTACTTGCTCTCGGTCGCGAGCTGTATCCGTTCCAGCTCGCGGGCGGTGCGTTCGCGGAAGCCGCGGTGCAGCGCGTCGTCCTCTTCGTCGCCCGTGTACTCGACGCCGGGGAGCGGATCGGGGTCCGGCTCGACCGTGAGCAGGGCCAGCACATCATCGTTGAACTTCATGCCGGACACGGACGACGACATTTGAAGCTGCGCGAGCAGCGCGGCATGGGGATCGTCAGCGGGTGAGGTCATGACGCAGCAACTCCAGCTCGGCGAGAGGGAACCAGTCCAGAACTCGTGCGTAGTCCTCGGGCGCGTGACGGCTCGAGATTCCCCCGGGATGCGGACACGGGGCTTTCACGCGGCTGCGTGGGTTTGAGCGTAAGTGATACGGGTTCGGCTGGTGTGTGGTGGCCGACTGTCGAATGTAGACGGTCGTGGTTGTAGTAGTGCAGATAGCGGAATACGTCGTGTCGTGCCTGGTGCGGGTCCGCCACATCGTGGTGCCGATTTCGGTTTTGAGGGTGGCGAAGAACGACTCGGCGACGGCGTTGTCGTAGCAGGATCCGACCCGTCCGATCGACGAGCGGATCCGTGACTTGGCCAGCGCCCTCCGGAACTGGGCCAAGGTGTACTCGACGCCGCGGTCGGAGTGGAACACCGCGTCGTGGCCGATCAGGCCGCGTGCGGTGGCCAGGGTGATCGCGTCACAGGCCAGGTCCGCGCGCATGTGATCGGCCATGGCGTGCCCGACGACCTCGCGGGTATGCAGATCGATCACCGTGGCCAGAGGCCAAGGACGCCCGCCGAGTGGTCACAGAGCTCAACGCGGCATGCGTGCGGGTCGCCCGGGCCCACACGTTCGGCAAAGGCATGGGCATCGCCGCCCCGCAGATCGGCGAGATCGTGGCGGTACGCGGGACGCTGGACATCCCCGGAGACCGTCCACGCCGCGAGCGAGAACACCTTCGGCCATCCTGGTGCTACGGGACGCCGGGTATCGCCCGAGCCCTCCAGCTCGCCGGCCGCGCGCTGCACGACCGCTTCCGCCAGCAGCGCGCCGAAGCCGCCTTCACCACGTGCCTCAACGACCCAGCTCAGCTGGACTCTCTCACCGACCGGAGCCTGTGCCACGGAACCGGCGGTCTGCTCGCGACCGCCCGCCGCATCGCCGCCGACGCCGTCGAGCCGATCACTCTCACCTCGGCGCTGCAGCGCCACCGGGACGCCACGGCGCCGCCCGACGAGCCTGCGGGATTCCTCACCGGCTCGGCCGAGCCACCCTCGCGACCATCGCAACCGTGGCGACATCGTGGGACGCCTGCCTTCTGCTCCGCTGACCCCCAAAGGCCATTGTGGGCACGACCGCATGGAAACAACTGAACATCGCCTATCCCGGCGACGACTCCGCCGAACGGGAACGTCACGCCACCGAGCATCTGACCGGCATCCTCCCGGCCGCCGAGGCCAGCGGGCTGATCACGTCCTGGTGGTTCATCCGGAAAGGACCCTGGCGCGTGCGCTACCTTCTCGCCAGCCAGCCCAGCAGCCGGGGTGGCTCGGCTCATCGTTCGTCCCCGACCGCCTTGTGACCCGCTTCGGCGCCTCCAGCTCCATGAGCGTCGCTCAAAGCATCGCGGTCGTAGTGCCCTGGCCCATCGCCATCGGGGCACTGCCACCGGGCCTTGGCTTGGGGTCCACACTCCGCTAGGCGCACTCACCGGCGGCCTCATCGCTTCGGCCTGGAACCTCCGCGCCGTCTGGCTGCTCGCCGCTGCCCTCCAGTCGTAGCCGCGCCTATTGTTTGGCGCAGCCTGCTCCGGAAAGCCTTCACGACGCGGAGGATTGAGGACGCCCCCACGTCGGCGTTGTTCGAAACTTTGACGACGCACTTCTCGCAGATACTTCCGGCGGCACCTACCTCACTCCCGAACCCCTGACCCGCTTGAAGCCGTAATCGCTTCTCTGTCGAATCTTGAGTATTCGTTGGGGCGTGACCTAGCTTCAGCAGGGTTGCCAGACATCGAGGCGCTCCTTCCCGTCACCGCGCGAACCGAATGAGTCGAACTCAACTGGTATGAGAGACATGCTTACCGTAGCCTCGCGCACTTTGTTTTCAGGGCTTGCGGGCGTAAGTCCGGCAGGTTTTCTGATCGCGGCAAACGCGACTGGCGAACTTCTGGAGGCAATGTCTCCACTTGACAATCTCATCCTGTAGGTATATAGGCCGAACCGACGGTGGGTCTCATCTTTCGCCCGTACGGATATCCGCCTGCGACGTTGATGGGAAGGCTCGTGACGGGTGCGGCTGGCCGACCAGCTCTACGCCTGCCCTGCGCGGCTCCAGCCGGATCTGATTGAGCTCTGCCTGGCAGTAGAACTCACCGCCTGGATGTGGTTGCTCGCCCTGTGTGACCACGACATTCGCCGCAAGGGGCTCGAATGTCTGGGCCGCTCTACGCTTGCCCTTGGCTGGCCGGCTGCGACCACCCTGCGAGGCGAAAGGGTCGACAACCCTTGGCCTGGACCCCGGCGGTCACCCGCCGAGCGAGGCACCCGGCCACCCCTCGCGACCAGAGTCAATTGATAGAAATCCAAACACGAACCCGCAGGTCAGCACGTTAGCCACGCGAACTATCTGGCTTGCTGGGGCAATGTGTTGGGCCGAACGCCTGAATACTAAAGTCGTGACATTCAAGTGATGTAGATCACATATGCTTGAGCCTGCCGTGTGTAAAAGCGATAGCTTCGGAAGAGCGATATATAGGACGACGCAGTCTTAAACCTGGGGGATTGTGTGCTCGATAGAGTTGTTGTCGTCGGTGGCGGCACGGCTGGATGGATGACCGCGACATACTTGCGCGCGGCTTTTTCCGACCGGATTTCCGTAACTTTGGTTGAATCCTCAAAGGTAGGCACAATTGGTGTCGGAGAGGCTACATTCTCTACGATTCGTCACTTCTTCGACTACCTCGGCCTCGCCGAGGAAGAATGGATGCCTGCATGCCAGGCCACTTACAAGCTGGGGATCCGGTTCGAGAACTGGCGGCAGCAGGGTGAGCACTTCTACCACCCCTTCGAGCGGCTTCGGGTCGTCGACGGGTTCCCCCTGACCGACTGGTGGTTACAGCAGAAGCCGTCGGCTTCCTTTGACCGGGACTGCTTCTTGATCGCCGCGCTGTGCGAGGCGAAGCGGTCGCCCAGATATCTCGACGGCCAGTTGTTCGAGCAGCAGTTCAAGGAAACCGGTGCGCATGCCGCACACCGGACCACACTCTCCGAACAGGATACTCAGTTCCCCTACGCGTACCACTTCGACGCGGCGCTGCTGGCGAAGTACCTCAGCGGGTTCGGTCGTGACCGTGGTGTCCAGCACGTGTTGGACGACGTGCTCGACGTCGCGCTCGACGAGCGCGGCTGGATCAGCCATGTCGTCACCAAGGACCACGGTGAGCTGCACGGTGACCTGTTCATCGACTGCACCGGGTTTCGTGGTCTGCTCTTGAACAAGGCGCTCGGTGAGGAGTTCGTGTCCTATCAGGACACTTTGCCCAACGACCGCGCGGTCGCGCTCAGGGTGCCGACCGACATGGCTGCCAACGGCATCCGCCCGTGCACGACGGCCTCCGCGAGGCAGGCGGGGTGGATCTGGACGATTCCGCTGTTCGGTCGTATCGGCACCGGCTACGTCTACGCGGGCGACTATCTGACCCCGGACCAGGCCGAAGCCGAGCTGCGGGCGTTCGTTGGCCCGGTCGCCGACGACCTCGAGGCCAACCATATCCGGATGCGGATTGGCCGCTCCCGCAATTCCTGGGTGAACAACTGTGTCGCGGTCGGACTGGCCAGTGGTTTCGTCGAGCCGCTTGAATCGACTGGAATCTTCTTCATTCAGAACGCCATCGAGCAGCTGGTGAAGCACTTTCCCGGCAACGGCTGGGACGACGCTTTGCGCACGGCGTACAACCGTCAGATCGCCGGAGTGATGGACGGCGTCCGGGAGTTTCTTGTCCTGCACTACTACGCGGCCGCCAGAACCGACAATCAGTACTGGCGCGACACCAAGACCCGTCCGCTGCCCGATGGCCTGGCCGAGCGGCTGGAGCAGTGGCGTGTCAAACTGCCCGACACCGACTCTGTGTGGCCGCAATACCACGGATTCGAGCCGTACTCCTACGTCTCGATGCTGCTCGGACTCGGCGGCGTGCCAGTGCAGGCGTCACCGGCATTGGCCATGCTCGACGACACGAACGCCGTCAAGGAGCTGCAGGCCGTCCAGGACCAGGCACGTGACCTGGTCGACCGGCTGCCGAGCCAATACGACTACCTCGCGCAACTGCAAGGCTCGACGAAGCTACTCACGTGATCGTAGTGCTGCACGTGATCGCGGCGGTCGCGGTCACGCTGCTGATCGCGTTCCTGGCAGGTGCACTGGCCCGACGGCTCGGGCAGCCCGCGATCATCGGTGAGATCGCGGCTGGTCTGCTCGTCGGCCCGATCCTGGTTGCGGTCGGCGGCATCGGTGCGATCGACGTTGTCACGCCACTTGACGTGCGCGACGCGTTGCACGTGCTTGGCCAAGCGGGTCTGGTGTTCTTTCTCGTGGCGGTCGCGTACGAGCTGAAGTCCGGATTCGCCGGACACTCGGCGTTACGCAACGTGTGGCTGATTGCCGGCGGACTGATGCCTGGTCTGGTCGCAGGCGGGGTGCTCGCCGTCGTCGTGCTCGGTGATCCAGTCCTGCGCGGCACCGCCCCGGCCCCGGCACTGGTGGTTCTCCTGGCGATCGCGTTGGCGGTGACCGCAGTACCGGTACTGGCAAGGATTGTCGGCGCGCGTGGACAGAAGATCTCCGCGCTCGGCAAGCTGGCACTCGGCACCGCCGCCGTCATCGACGCGGTCGCGTGGATCGGTCTCGCGGTGGCGATCGGACTGTCGTCCGGTGAGATGTCGTCGAGTGCCCGGGCCATCGCCGTGCTGATCGGTGGACTGGTCGTCGCCATCGCGCTCGCCCGGCTATTGGGAGTGAACGGTGTCGGCCGGATCGCCGCACGTTCGGCGACAGGGACCGCCGTGGTGATCGTGGCCGTCGCACTGAGCGCCGCGCTTCTGGCCGAACACTGGGGAATGACCACTGTGTTCGGTGCGTTCCTCGTCGGGCTGGCGCTCCCGGCTGATCGACCCGGCACGCGGTGGAGCGAAGTCGTCGGGAAGATCGGTCGGCTCGGCGAGCTGATCGTACCGATTTTCTTCGTGGTCACCGGAATCAAGGTGTTCACCGGTGCGATGGTGGCGACTCCGATGTGGTTCATCGCCCTCGCGACACTGCTGGCGATCGTGGCCAAGGTAGGCGGTGGCTACGTCGGCGCCCGTTGTGCGGGGTACTCACCTTGGCAGAGCGCCCAGTTCGGCGTGCTGATGAACACCAGAGGGCTCACCGAGATCGTGTTGCTGCAGGCGGGTTACGCCGCGGGGATCCTGTCGGCGCCGTTGTTCATCGCACTGATCGTGATGGCGTTGGTGACCACGGCACTGACCGTGCCCCTGTTGGGTCTGCTCGGCCGGTTCGCCGCGCGCCGCGGTGCGGTGCTCGCCTCTGTGCTACCGCCGCTGCCGCGGCCGGTCCGAGAAGGAAGGACGACATGAGAAACTTGATTTCGCTCGCGGACCTCACCCCCGATGTGGTCCGCAAGCTGACGCTCCGGTCGGTCGAACTGGCGAAGGAGCCACGGCGGCGGCACCAGACCCTCGACGGCAAGTCGGTCGGCATCTTCTTCCGCAGGTCGTCGACACGGACGAGAACCTCGTTCTGGGCGGCGGCGACCGGGCTTGGCGCGCAGGTGATCACGTACGGGCCGGACGATCTGCAGCTGATCACCGGCGAGTCACCGGAAGACACCGCCCGCGTGCTGTCCGGCTATCTGGATCTGTTGGTGGCGCGGACGAACGACGAAATGGTCGAGCTGCGCAGGCTGACCGGTCATAGGCTCGGTGTGGTCAACGCGCTGACCCGCTGCCAGCACCCGACTCAGGCACTCGCCGACCTCTCGACGCTGTCGGAGGAGTTCGGCACGCTTGAGGACAAAGAACTGCTGTACATCGGGGAAGGCAACAGCACCGCGTCCGCCCTTGTCCTTGCCACCGCGCTGACTCCGGGCTTCCGACTGACCCTCGTCACCCCTGACGGCTACGGTGTTCCGACCGAGTTCTTCGACACCGCACGGAAGCTGGCCGATGGTGAGCCAGGTGTCCAGCAACACCACGACTTCGGTGCGATCGCGCCGACCGCGGATGCCGTGTACACCAGCCGTTGGCAGACCATGGGCGTGGTCAAGGACGATCCGGACTGGCTGCGGGCTTTCCAGCCGTACCGCGTCACTACCGGGCTGATGGCCGAGGTGGCGCGGCCCGGCGCGATATTCCTCCACGACCTGCCCGCCATCCGCGGCCAGGAAGTGACCGACGAGGTGCTCGACGGCCCGTCGAGCCGGGCATGGCGGCAGACCGCGCACAAGATGACCAGCGCGATGTCGGTGCTCGAATGGTGTGCCGGAGTGCTGCCGTGAGCACGAAGGCAACGGCATTGGTCAGTGGCGGCGCCAAAGGAATCGGCATCGGCCTGAGCAGGCGGCTGCTCAAGCTCGGTTACCGGGTGGTCGCCCTCTACCGGTCGGACGAGGAGTCGGCAAGAGCGGTGGTCGACGAGCTGGCCAGCGACGACTTCGAGGTGCGGCGATCGGACGTGTCGGACCCGCGGAGTGTCCGCGCGCTCGCGGACTACGTCCTCGGCACGCACGGTCCGGTGACGGTACTGGTCAACAACGCCGGGTTGAACATCGACAAGCCGTTCCTCGACATCTCCGACGACGACTGGAACCAGGTGCTGGCCACCAACCTGTCCGGCCCGTTCTATCTGACCAGGGCACTGGCCCCGGCGATGATCGAGGCGGGCGGCGGTTCGGTGGTCAACGTGGGCTCGACGACCGCGATCCGGCCGCGGGTCAACGGCGCGAACTACTGCGCGAGCAAGGCCGGGTTGCTGCACCTGACCAAATGCCTCGCGCTCGAGTTGGCGCCGAAGGTACGGGTGAACAGCCTGATTCCCGGCATGATCGAGTCGGCCGAGATGCGCACCCGCTACCGGCTGGACGAGCCGGAGTACCTGGCGGGGCTGCTCGATGAGATCCCGCAGGGACGCATCGGGTCGCCGGAGGAGATGGCCGACGCGCTGGAGTTCCTGATCGGTGCTGGGGGTGCCTACATCACCGGACAGAAGCTGATTGTCGACGGTGGCCAGTTCATGTGGTGAATAGAAATTGGAGTGGTGCAAGATGAGTGAACCGAACGAGCGCTTCGCACAGGTCAAGAAAGTGGTGTGCGGGCTGCTGGAGATCGATGAGAACGAGGTCACGGACACCGGCCTGTTCGTCGAGGAGTACAACGCGGACTCGTTGCAGGCCATCGAGATCCTCGCTGGACTCGAGCGGGAGTTCAATGTGGTGATCGGCCAGGACAAGATAGTTGAGATGGTGAATCTGCGTAGCGTGTATCAGGTGGTCGCGGAGGCGGCCCGCTGGTAGTGGGCTGTCGCCGCGCGATTACGGCAGACTGGGGGTTGGCTAGGTGTCAGGTGAGTTAGCGCGGCCGATGGCCGCGTCCAGGCGGGTCGTGCTGACCGGTCTCGGGGTGCTGTCGAGCATCGGTACCGGGATCGAGCAGTACGCCGAGGGACTGCGTGCGGGCCGAAGCGGTGCATCGCCGATCAAAGCCTTCGAAACCACGGGATTCGACCACACGAACGCGTGTGAGGTGCACGACTTCTCCCCTGCGGAGTGGGTTCGCGAGCAGCAGCCGGAAAGTCTCGGCAGGGCAAGCCAGTTCGCCGTCGCCGGTGCTCGGATGGCCGTTGCGGACGCACTGTGGCCGTTGGACGCGCTGCGGGCCAGGCGTGGCCTGATCGCGATCGGCACTACCGACGGAGAGGGCGACCACATCGACCAGCTTGTCCGTGCGGAGGTCGACACCGGTCCGCAGGGGCACGATCCAGTCGTCGCCCGCCGGGTGGCACCGCACCGGATGCCGCTCGCGGTTGCCAGGGAGTTCGGACTGTCCACAGTGGAGACCATGACGGTCGTCACCGCGTGTTCGGCCGGCAACTACGCGATCGGCCACGGCTTCGATTCCATCCGTAGTGGCGAGGTCGACTACGCGCTCTGCGGCGGCGCGGACGCGATCAGCAGGCGGACCTTCGTCGGCTTCTACCGGATGGGCACGATCGCGCCGGACGTCTGCCGCCCGTTCGACAAGGACCGTAAGGGAATTCTTACCGGCGAAGGATCGGGATTCGTGATGATGGAGAGCCTGGAGTCAGCGCTGGCCCGCGGTGGGCGCATCCACGCCGAAGTTCTGGGCTACGGACTCAGTTGCGACGCCTACCACCAGGTGGCGCCGCAGCAGGACGGTGTCGCGCGATGCATGTCGGCAGCACTGCGCAACTCGGGCGTCAGCCCGGCGGAAGTCGATTTCATCTCCGCGCACGGCACCGGGACGAAAGCCAATGACGTGGTCGAGTCACGGGCGATCCGAGAGGTCTTCGGTACTACGCCGCCACGCACCGTGTCGCTCAAGTCCATGCTCGGCCACACCATGGGCGCGGCGAGCGCGCTCGGTCTGATCGGCTGCGCGCTGGCGATCAAACACGGGTTCATCCCGCCGACGATCAACCACCGCGAGACCGACCCGGAGTGCGAGATCGACTGCGTGCCCAACGTTTCCGTGCCCGCGGACGTCCGGATCGCGCAGAACAACGGGCTCGCGTTCGGCGGCAACAACGCCGTCGTGCTTCTCGGAAGGTATGGAGAGCGCTGATGACGCCTGGCGCGGTAGCGATCACTGACTGGTCCGTGGTCTCCCCGTACGGACTCGGCAATGACGCGTTCGCCGAAGGAATACACACAGCTCGCGGTACCGTCACCCGACTCGACTTGGACCACTGGCAGTCCGCTGAGGACCGTGCGTGCCTGGTTCCCGGATTCGACGTGCGCGAAGTGCTCGGCCACAGGGGAACCCGCACCATGGACCGGTTGACCGGCCTCGCGGTCGCCGCGATCGGAGAGCTGCTCGCCCGGACTGGTGTCGACAACGATGACGCCCGGCTGGCTGCGACCGGGCTGGTACTCGGCACCGCGATCGGCAGCGCACAGAGCACAATGGACTTCATCAGGCCGTCGTACACCGCGGACGTGCCGTATTTCGTCGATCCGGCACAGATGCCGAACGCGGCGATGAACGGTGTCGCGGCGCGCAGTGCGATCTGGCACCGGCTGAAAGGCCCGAATGCGACAGTCGCGGGTGGGCAAGCGGCGGGTCTGCACGCGCTCGGTTACGCACGGCGGCTGCTGCGATCCGGCCATGTGACCGATGTCGTCTGCGGTGGGGCCGAGGAGTATTCGACCGCACGGTCGTGGCTGGACCATCGCAGCCGCGGCGGCGAGCGGGCGACGGCCGTGCCAGGCGAAGGCTGTGCCGTGCTGATGCTCACGGCAGCGGAAAACACCGGAGGGTCCGCTCAGGCCGAATTGCTCGCTGTGCACAACTCGGTGTGTCTGGATTCCGATTTCCGTCAGTCGGTCCGCGCGTGCCTGCTCGACCTTCTCGGCCGGGCCGGCGCCTCGCCTGCCGACGTATGGGCGGCGGCATCCTCCGGCGACTCGCCCGGCGCCGGTACGGCCGAACAGGATGTGATGGTCGAAGTGTTCGGATCCGAGGCGACGGAGCGGGTCGCGGTGACCGAACTCGTCGGTGACACCGGATGCGCCTCGGCGGGCTTCCAGATCGCCGCGATACTCGCCGCCGCGGCCGAAGACGAGGCCGCGATCGGAAAGCTGGCCATTGTCTCGTCCTCGGACCGTGACGGGACGGTAGCGGGCGCCTTGTTGCGGCTGCGAGGCCCGGCATGCTGACCACACCCGCGAGTTCCGTTGTGGCCCGACCGGTTGTACTGCGCGACCCGGTTGTCGTCGAAGGGGAGTGGCAGGCGGCGACCACCATGTTGATCGGCGCCGAGGAGCCGGTGTTCGCGGGACACTTCCCCGGATTTCCGATCCTGCCAGGAGTGTGCGTGCTGGAGTGCGTCCACCACAGCCTCCGCACCGTCGCGCCCGAGCTGCTCGCCGATGCACGGATGGACGGGATCGAGAGTGCCCGGTTCACCGGGACGGTGGTGCCAGGGGACGAGCTGATCATCGACCTGCGGTGGAACACCGAGGCCGACCGCGTGCGGTGTTCCGCGAAAGCCCACAGTGGCCAAAGCGCGATCGCCACCATCCGGTTGACCTATCGTCGAGGAGGCGCGGGGTGACCGGTCACGTGGACATCGGAAGCCTGCTGCCGCACACCTACCCGATGTTGCTAGTGGACGAGGTCGTCCACGTGGTGCCGGGTGAGCGGCTGGTCGCCCGCAAATCCGTGACCTGCAACGAACCTTGGTACGCGCGAACCGGTTCGGACGCCCCAGGTACGGCGTACCCGCCAAACCTGGTACTTGAGTCGTGGGCACAGGCAGCGGGCGCGCTGGGCCTGATGTCGTTGCCGGACACCGATCATCCGCCGGTCCTGGGTTCGGTGACCGGTGTCCGATTCCTGACAGAGGTCCTGCCCGGTGCGGTGCTCGAACACCACGTCCGGCTGGAGCGAATGCTGAAGGACGTACTGCTGTTCAGCGGATCCAGCATGGTCGCGGGGGCGACGGTGCTCACGGTCGAGCGGATGGTCGCGGCGATCCGGACGGTGGACCAACTGCGCCCACAACATCTCAAGGAGCGAAGATGACGGCCGACAACACACCACCTGCCCCGGTAGCGCTGGTCAGTGGCGGTTCGCGGGGCATCGGCAGGGCCATCGTGGTCCGACTGGCGCAAGACGGGTACGACGTCAGCTTCTGCTACCGGTCGGATGAGCAGGCCGCGCGGGAAGTGGAGAAAGAGGTCGCCGGCCTCGGCAGGCGCGTGCTGGCGGCAAAGGTCGACGTCAGCGACGCCGCCGCGGTGAAGGACTGGATCGACCGCACCGAAAGAGAACTCGGCGAGCTCGACGTCGCGGTCACCTCGGCGGGCACCGCACGGGACACGCCGCTGGTGATGATGCGGCCCGAGGACTGGCACGACGTTCTGGACACCAATCTCGACGGGGTGTTCCACGTCTGCCATTCAGCCGTTTTCGGTATGATGAAACGCAAACGTGGCCGCCTGGTGCTGGTGTCCTCGGTCGCGGGCGTGCACGGCGTGCCGACGCAGACGAACTACTCGGCGTCCAAGGCCGGAATCCTCGGCTTCGCCAAGGCACTGGCCAAAGAGGTCGGCAGGTACGGCATCCGGGTCAACGCCGTGGCGCCCGGACTGATCGAGACCGATATGACCGCACAGCTCAAACCCAAGGCACTGGCTCAGACACTGAGCTCGGTGCCGCTCGGCCGGATGGGCCGCCCCGAGGAGGTGGCCGATCTCGTCGGCTTCCTGTTGTCCGACCGGGCCGGCTACATCACCGGGTCGGTATTCCACATCGACGGCGGAATCAGGGTCGTCTGACCGCCGGTCAACTCGAAGGAGCACATATCATGACCAATCCGTTCGACGATCCAGATGGCTCGTTTCTCGTCCTGGTCAACGACGAGGGACAGCATTCACTATGGCCCGCGTTCGCCGAGGTCCCCGCCGGGTGGCGGACGGTCCACGGTGCGACCGACCGTCAGTCCTGTTTGGACTACGTGAACCAGCATTGGACCGACATGCGTCCGAAGAGCCTGATCGAAGCGATGGACGGCTGACGGCCCAAGCGGGCCGGAGCTTGGGATAAGCCGTAGTTCAGCGTCAACTGGGGGAACAAAATCATGTCCGATCACCAGGGCATTCGCCTGCGTCTCACCGATGCCCAGCTCGGTGTCTGGTTCGGCCAGCAACTCGACCCGGCGAACCCGATCTTCACCATCGGCGGGTACATGGACATCCGTGGCGCACTGGACGTCGGCCTGTTCGAAGCGGCGCAGCGACAGACCGTCGCCGAGGCGGACAGCCTGCGCACGTGGGTCGTCGCAGAGGGCGAGGAGCACTGGCAGATCGTGTCGCCGTCGGTGGACTGGAGCATGGTCCACCAGGACTTCCGTTCGGCGGCTGACCCCCACGGCGCCGCGCTCGCGTGGATGCGAGCACAGCTGGCTATTCCGATGGATCCGGGCAAGGCGCCGCTGTTCGGTTTCGGGCTGCTGCGCCTCTCCGACGACCGGTACCTCGCTTTCCAGCGTTACCACCACCTTGTCGCCGACTCCATCACCGTCGGCCTGCTGTCTCGTCGTACCGCGGAGGTCTACACGGCCTTGGCCGAGGGCAAGCCGATCGGCGACAGCCCGTTCGGCAGGCTCGCCGACCTGGTCGACCGCGACCACGCTTACCGCGGTTCCGAGCAGCGTGTGGCGGACCGTGAGTACTGGCTGGACCGGCTCAAGGACAGCGCCGAACCGGTGAGTCCTTCGGGAAGGCCAGTGAGCACCGCGCGGGGATCGCGGTGGTGGGGCGGTTACCTGTCGGCAGCGGCCTCCACCGGCCTGCGGGACGTCGCCTGGCAGACCAGGGCCGCGTGGCAGTGTGTTCCCATTGCGGCGCAGGCGATCCTGCTTCGGCGGGCGACTGGCGAGCGGGACGTCCTCGTGGGTCTACCTGTGACCGGTCGTGTAGGCAGGGCCGAACAGGGCGTTCCTGGCATGCTGGCCAACGTCCTGCCGGTCCGGCTGGCCATGGATCCGGGGATGACGCTGGCCGACTTGCTCAAGTTGGTCCAGACCCGGCTGCGGGAGGCGTTGCGGCACCAGCGCTACCGCTATGAGGATCTGGCCAGGGATCTCGGGGCGGTGAATGACGGCCGTGAGCTGGCCGGTCCGCACGTCAACATCATCGCGGTCGCCGGTGAGCTCCGGTTCGGTGATCTGCAGGCGGTCGAACGACATCTGGCGATGGGCCCGGTCGACGACCTCTCCATGTCGATCTTCGACGACCACGACGACGAAGGCCTGCGGGTCGAGCTCTACGGCAACCCGGATTTGTACAGCGAGGAAGACATCGCGGTGCACGGGTCGCGGTACATCGCCTTGCTCGAAGAGATTGCCCAAGCGACTCCGCAGACGCCGGTCAACCAGTTCGAAGTCCTGCCCCTGGCCGAACGCGAACTGTTGCTGGACAAGTGGAACCGGACCGAACGACCGGACGAGTACGTCGGAGTGGTCGAACGGATCCGGCGGATCGCCGACGACCGGCCGGCCGCGGTGGCTGTCGTGGACGAGCACAGTGAGGTGACGTACGAACAATTGGTCGGCCGCGCGAGCGCGATCTCACGAAGGTTGCCCGCGGCCGATCTAATCGGTGTCTTCGGGGTGAACGGGCCGACGTTCATCGCGTCAGTGCTCGGTGTGCTCGGTGCGGGCAGTGCTTACGTGCCGCTGGATCCGAGCGTCCCCGTCGCTCGGACGGCGAGCTTGCTCACCGACAACGGGATCACCATCGTGCTGGTGGATCCGGACTGCCGTGCGCATGCCGAGCAGGCCGCGGCCGCAGCCGGGCATGAGGTTCGCGTAGTGGTCACCGACGACGCGGTAGACCCTGTTCACCGGCTGGCCGCGGCGCGCGGCGTACAAGACGACCTCGCCTATGTCATCTTCACATCTGGCTCGACCGGCAAGCCCAAGGGCGCCATGGTGCACCGGCGTGGCATGGTGAACCACCTGCTTGCCAAGGTCGACGACCTCGGTATGTCCGATCAGGACAATCTGGTGCAGAACGCGCCGCTGACGTTCGACATCTCGGTGTGGCAAATGCTCGCCCCGTTGATCGTCGGCGGCCGGGTGCGTGCCGTGCGCAGGGACGTCGCCGCCGACCCGATCGCCCTGTTCGACAGGGTGGCCAGGGAACACGTAACGATCCTCGAAGTCGTCCCGTCGTTGCTGCGCACGGCGCTGGACGCGTTCGACGCCCGCGATCTCGCTCCGGCGCTGCCGGAATTGCGCTGGCTCGTGGTCACCGGTGAGGCATTGCCACCGGACCTGTGTGACCGTTGGTTCGCGCGGTTCCCCGGTATTTCGATGATGAACGCGTACGGGCCCACGGAATGCTCCGACGACGTCACACACGCGGTCTTGGCGGCGGGCGATAGCTTCGAAGTGCCACGGATGCCGATCGGCCGCGCAGTGCGTAACACTCGGCTCTACGTACTCGGTGATGAGTTGCGCCCAGTGCCTATCGGCATGCCCGGTGAGCTGTACGTCGGCGGAGCCGGTGTGGGACGCGGATATCTCGGCGATCCGGCGCGGACCGCGGAGGTGTTCCCGGCTGACCCGTTCTCGGCCGTACCTGGCGCGCGGATGTATCGCACGGGTGACCGGGTGATCTATCGGCCGGACGGGCAGTTGGAGTTCCTCGAACGCCGTGACCACCAGGTGAAGATCCGTGGTCACCGGATCGAGCTCGGCGAGGTCGAAACCGTGTTGCGTGCGCTGTCCGACGTCACCGACGCCGTCGCCGCGGTGGATACGGACGCGGCGGGCCAGACGCGCCTTGTCGGGTACGTTGTATCGCAGGCACGGCCGGTGGACCTGCGCGCCGCTGCGGCCGAGCTGTTGCCGGACTACCTGGTGCCTGCTGGGTTCGTGGTGCTCGAAGCGATGCCGTTGACACCGAATGGGAAGGTCGATCGCAAGGCGTTGCCCGCGCCGGACTTCGCCGGTGTCGCGAGCAGGCCGCCGCGAACCCCGCATGAAGCGATCCTGTGTGGTTTGTTCGCCGAGGTGCTCGGCGCCGGGTCGGTGGGGGTCGACGACAGCTTCTTCGCCCTCGGCGGGCATTCGCTGCTGGCGACCCGGTTGATCAGCCGGATCAGGGCCGTTCTCGGCGTCGAGGTGACGATCGCCGAGGTCTTCGAGAACCCGACCGCTGGCGCGTTGGCCCGCACGATCAGCATGGACGGTGTCGTCCGGCCCGCCCTGCGGTCGGTGCCGCGGCCCGCGGAGATCCCGCTTTCCTTTGCCCAGCGCCGGTTGTGGTTCATCAACCAGATGGAAGGGCCGAACCCGACGTACAACATCCCGTTGGTGGTTGAGCTGACCGGGACGCTGGATCGCTCGGCGCTGCGTTCCGCGCTCAACGACGTGGTCGCCCGGCACGACACGTTGCGTACGGTGTTCCCGGACACCGCGGGCACTCCGCGTCAGGTGGTGCTCGCCCCAGCGGACGCCGAGGTCGAGCTGTTTGTCGTGGACACTCAGGAGACGGACGCGGCCATAGCGGTCGCGGCGCGGTACTGCTTCGACCTGGCGGTCGAACCGCCGGTGCACGCCACACTGCTGTGCACCGGCGGCGATCGGCATGTGCTCATGGTGGTCCTGCACCACATCGCCGGTGACGGATGGTCGCTCGCGCCACTGGTCGACGACCTGGTCACGGCCTACACCGCCCGTTGCGACGGGCAGGTCCCGAGCTGGCAGGCACTGCCTGTCCAGTACGTGGACTACACGCTGTGGCAACGTGAGTTGCTCGGTGCTGAGGCGGACTCGGCGAGCCTGTTCGCCAGTCAGCTGACATTCTGGCTGGAGACGCTGCGGGATCTGCCGGACCGGCTGGAGCTGCCGTTCAGCCGACCGCGTCCGGCGCAGGCCAGCCACCACGGTGACGTGCAGGGCTTCGCCGCGGACGCCGAGCTGCACAACGCTTTGCTCGCGCTGGCGCGGGACAGCGGCACCAGCCTGTTCATGGTGCTGCAGGCGGCGTTGGCGGGCCTGCTGACCCGGCTGGGTGCGGGTACGGACATCCCGCTGGGCAGTCCGATCGCCGGACGTACCGACGAAGCACTCGACGACCTGGTCGGCTTTTTCGTGAACACGTTGGTGTTGCGCACCGACACCTCGGGCAACCCCACCTTCCGTACGTTGCTCGACCGGGTCAGGGAAACCGACCTCGCCGCCTACGCGCACCAGGACCTGCCGTTCGACCGCCTGGTCGAAATCATCAACCCGGCGCGGTCGTTGGCGTCGCAACCGCTGTTCCAGGTCATGCTGGTGCTGCAGAACGCGCCGCGTGGCTCGGCCGTGGCCCCTGGTCTCGAGCTTGACATACACCCGGTGGGTGCGGGTGTCGCCAAGTTCGATCTGACACTGAGCTTTACCGAGCAATTCGACGACGCCGGTCGCCCAGCCGGGCTGGAAGGTGTCGCCGAGTTCAGCACTGACCTGTTCGACCACGACGCGATCGGCGAGCTCACCGGCAGGCTGACCCGGATGCTGACAGCGGCGGTCGAGAGCCCTGACGTCCCGATCGACCGCCTCGCGTTGCTGTCCGCCACCGAGCAGACCGAACTCGCCGCCGCAGGGAACGACACCGCGCACCCGGTCTCCAGCGAGCCCTTGCCCCGGCTTTTCGAGCAGCAGGTACAGCGTACGCCCGACGCGATCGCGTTGATATGCGGCGACACTGAACTGTCCTATGTGGAGCTGAACGCGCGGGCGAACAGGCTCGCGCGGCAGTTGACCGGACTTGGTGCCGGTCCAGAACGGATCGTCGCGCTGGCCTTACCCCGGTCGGTGGACATGGTTGTCGCCGTGCTGGCAATCTCCAAGGCAGGCAGCGCGTATCTGCCACTCGACCTGGACTACCCGGCCGACCGGCTGGAGTTCATGCTGGCCGACGCCGACCCGATGCTGCTAGTGACCACGCATGCGTCCGGGGAACTCCCTGTGAGCCCGAACGTGCCGGTGCTGATCGTGGATGAGCCGGTGACCGCGCGGTCTGTGGCGGCCCAGCCAGCTACGAATCTGGAAGCCTCAGGACTGGCGGCGCACAACGCGGCTTACGTGATCTACACGTCCGGCTCGACCGGCCGTCCCAAGGGCGTCGTCGTGTCGCATGCCGGCATCGGTAACCTCGCCGCCACCCATGCTGCGAGCGTCGGGGATCGCGTGCTGCAGATGTCCGCGCTCAGCTTCGACGTCGCGGTCGGGGACCTGTGCATGGCCCTGCTCAACGGTGCCACTCTCGTCCTGCCCGGGTCAGGACCGCTTGCCGGTCCGGAGCTGCTGGACGCGTTGAGCCGTAACGAGATCAGCCATGTCCAGGTGACTGCGGCGGTTCTCGGTACGATGCCGGCCGGTGAGCTACCCGCGCTGCGGACCTTGATCGTCGGCGGCGACACGTGTGCGCCTGAAGTCATCGCGCGTTGGGCCGTCGGTCGAGCCATGCGCAACGCGTACGGGCCGACCGAGGCCACGGTGTGTGCCACGATGAGCGAACCGATGGTCCCGGGCGCGGCACCAGCCATCGGAAGTCCATTGTGGAACATCCGCGCCTATGTGCTGGACGCGGCACTGCGGCCGCTGCCGTCCGGCGCGGTCGGCGAGTTGTACCTCGCCGGTGCCGGAGTGGCACGCGGTTACCTCAACCAATCGCCGCTGACCACTGTCCGCTTTGTCGCCGACCCGTTCGGGCCTGCCGGTTCGCGGATGTACCGCACGGGTGACCTGGTCCGGCGCGTCACCAACGGTGAGCTGATGTTCGTCGGCCGCGCTGATGACCAGGTCAAGATTCGGGGATTCCGCGTCGAACCCGGTGAGATCGAGGCCGTGATCGCCGGTCACCCAGGGGTGGCGCAAGCCGCCGTGGTGGCCAGGGCGGACCGGTCGGGAGAACGGAGGTTGGCGGCATACCTGGTGCCTGCGCCGGCACAGCGGGATGTCGCCGAGGACGACCGGTACATCGACAAGTGGCAGCTCATCCACGACTCCCTGCACGACGACACCGGGCGCGCCGAGGCCGACTTCTCAGGCTGGAACTCCAGTTACGACGGCACTCCGATCGCGCTCGACCACATGCGGGAATGGCAGTCGGCCACGGTGTCGCGCGTGCTGGACTTGCGACCGAAGCGGGTGCTGGAGATCGGTGTCGGTAACGGGTTGATCCTTGACGGCGTCGCGCCGCGCTGTGACGAGTACTGGGGTACTGATTTCTCCGCCGCCGCGATCGATGCCCTCCGGCAGCGGATCGAGGCGGATGATCGGCTTGCTTCCGTCGTCCGCCTGCGGGTCCGGCTAGCCGACGATATGACCGGCCTGCCTGAGGGGCACTTCGACACCGTCGTGATCAACTCGGTGGCGCAGTACTTCCCCAGTGCCGACTACCTGCTCGATGTCCTGCGCAAAGCCGTTTCCCTGGTCGCTCCCGGTGGCGCGGTGTTCATCGGTGACGTCCGTAACCTCGCCTTGTTGCGTTGTCTCAATGCCGCGGTCCAGTTGCGCAAGGCGGCTCCGGCCGAGGATCCGGACACGGTCCGGGCCCGGATCGAGCAAAGCGTGGTGCTGGAAGAAGAACTTCTGGTCCACCCGAGCTGGTTCGACGAGCAGGTGCGTGGCATCGAAGGTGTCGACGCGGTGACCGTGTGTCTGAAGGACGGGATCCGGCACAACGAACTCACCAGGTACCGGTACGACGTGACTTTGCACATCGGAGCCGCGAATACCCTTTCGGTGCTGGACAGCCCCACTCTCGAATGGGGCCGGGATGTGGTATCGGTCGACGGCCTGGGTGAGCACCTCTTCGCCCAGCGCCCGTCCACGCTCCGTGTCGCGTCGGTTCCCAACGCCAGGGTCCGTCATGAGGCGGAGGCGTTGCGGCTGTTCGAGAGCGGCAGTGGGTTGGCCGAAGTGCGCCGCAGGCTGCGCGCGGGCGACGAACAACCCGCCGGGTTGGAGCCGCGAGCGTTCCACGACCTCGGTGCGCACCATGGATACCGGGTCGTGACGACGTTCTCCGGAACCTTGACCGATGGTGCGTTCGACGTGGTCATGGTCGATGCCGCGGACACGGATTCCGTTGTGTTTGATCGGACATACCTGCCCGGTGGTGAGCAGCCAAGGGCGTACTCCAACAACCCCGCGGCAACGCGGGACATCGGCGGACTGGCTGCCTCCGTGCGCGCCTGGTTGCGCGACCGTCTGCCCGATCACTTGATGCCCGCGGGTTTCGTGGTGCTGGAAGCCTTGCCGCTGACCCCGAGTGGGAAGCTCGATCGGGCGGCGCTTCCCGCCGCCGAGTTCACCGCGACCGGATCGGGCCGTCCGCCACGCGATGCCCGTGAGGAAGTGCTGTGCGGGCTGTTCGGTGAGGTCCTCGGCATCCGCGGGGTCGGCGTCGAGGACGGGTTCTTCGACCTGGGCGGGCATTCCCTGCTCGCGGCCAAACTGGCCAGCCGGATCCGCGCGGTTTTCGGTGTCGAGGTGCCAGTCCGGACGTTGTTCGACCGGCCGACGGTCGCGGCACTGGCCGAGATCCTCGACGGCGCGGACGGTGCCAGGGCACCGCTCGGCCCGATGACCCGGCCGGAACAGGTCCCCTTGTCCTTCGCGCAGCGCCGGTTGTGGTTCATCAACCAGCTCGAAGGGCCGAATCCCGCCTACAACATGCCGCTCGCAGTGCGGTTGTCCGGCCCACTCGACCGCCGCGCCTTGGCACTCGCGGTCGGTGACTTGGTGGCCAGGCAGGAAAGCCTGCGGACCATCCACCCGGACACCGATGGCGTGCCGTATCAGCATGTCGTCGACCACTACGAGCCCGAACTGTCTGTGGTGAACACAACGGTCGACCGGCTCGCCGATGAGCTGAAAGCCGCCGCGTCCAGGCCGTTCGACCTGACCAGCGAGCCACCGATCCGGTCCAGCCTGTTCACCGTCGGGCCCGACGAGCACGTTCTACTCGTCGTCCTGCACCACATCGCGGGTGACGGTTGGTCGATGGTGCCGCTGACCCGCGATATCGCTCACGCGTACACCGCTCGCCGCCGGGACGAGCAACCAGACTGGGCGCCCCTGCGCGTGCAGTACGCGGACTTCGCGCTTTGGCAGCACGAAACACTCGGCGACGAGGACGACCCGGCGAGCCCGCTCGCGCGGCAACTGGAATACTGGCGCGGCGAACTCGCCGGGATCCCGCAGGAACTCGACCTGCCGACGGACCGGCCACGCCCGGCCTCACCGAGCCACGTCGCGGACAGCGTCCCGTTCGAGGTCGACGCCGGACTGCACGCGGCGCTCATCGACTTGGCGCGCGACCACCAGGCCAGTTTGTTCATGGTGATCCAAGCCGCACTCGCGGTGTTGCTCAACCGGCTCGGCGGGGGCACCGATATCCCGATCGGCGCGACCGCGGCAGGACGTGCCGATGAGGCGTTGGATGATCTGGTCGGGTTTTTCGTGAATACGTTGGTGTTGCGGACTGATGTGTCGGGTGATCCGAGTTTCGGTGAGTTGCTTGGCAGAGTGCGGGAGACTGATCTTGCCGCCTATGCGCGGCAGGATGTGCCGTTCGAGCGACTGGTCGAGGTGCTCAACCCACGACGGTCTTTGGCGCGGCACCCCTTGTTCCAGGTGATGCTGGCTTTCCAGAACAACACCGAGGTGACGCTGGAGCTGCCCGGACTGAACGTCGCCGCCGAGCTGGTCGCCGTGGACGGGGCCAAGTTCGATCTGCTGTTCAACCTTGGCGAGCGGTTCTCGGTCGATGGGGCGGCCGACGGCGTGCACGGCTTCGTCGAATTCAGTACTGATTTGTTTGATCGTGGTTCTGTTGTTGTTTTGGTTGAGCGGTTGGTGCGGTTGTTGGGTGCGGTGGTGGTTGGGCCGGATGTGCGGGTTAGCCGGTTTGAGATTTTGTCTGTGGTTGAGCGTGTGTTGGTGTTGCCGGGGAGCGCGGATGGTTCGCGGGGTGTTGGTGCGTGTTTGCCGGAGTTGTTTGAGGCTTGGGTGGGGCGTTGTCCTGATGCGGTTGCGGTGGTGTTCGGGGACGAGTCTTTGACGTATGCCGAACTGGATGCCAGGGCGAATGGGCTGGCGCCTCGGTTGGTGGTGGGTGGTGCTGGGCCGGAGAAGGTTGTCGCGCTGGCGTTGCCGCGTGGGTGTGAGTTGGTTGTTGCTGTGGTGGCGGTGGTGAAGGCTGGTGCGGCGTATTTGCCGGTTGATCC